>NZ_JBVJCB010000008.1:225265-425981 GCF_055589025.1 Streptomyces sp. NPDC041968
TGGTTGAGCTGGGGTACGGCGTCGGCGGTGACCTGGTCGCTGCGACCGCCTCTGGGTGCCTGGAGGGCCTCCGCCGCGGTGACGCGCCCGCCGCTGACCGTGACCCGGACCTGCACGGGCCCGTACTCGGTACGGACCGCGTCACCCGTGACCGTGCCGGACCCGGCGCCCCGGCCGCCCTGCGGGGACTGCGCGGCCGCCGGCGGGGCACCGCCCGCCGCCGAGGCGGCGCCCGGGTCGGACGCCGGTTTCAGCGACAGCAGCAGCACGATCCCGGACACCGTCGCGGCGCCGGCGAGCACGGCGCGCCGGACGGGGTGGCTCTTCCTCATCTGTCCTGGACTCCTGACGTCCGTCGCTCACATCTCGAACGACTCGTGGTGGATACGGCGGGCGGGGACACCCGCGCCGCGCAGTGCCTCGTACACCGACTGGGCGAAGCCGGGCGGCCCGCACAGGAAGACGTCGTGGCGTTCGACGTCCGGGATCTTGCGGCTGAGGGTCTCCGCGGAGATGTCCGGACGCTCCCCGTCCGGGCTGTTGACCGCGTACATCAGCCGGGCCCCGCGCTCGTCGGCGATTCCGGCCAGCTCGTCCCACAGCGCCAGGTCCTGGGTGCTGTTGGCCCGGTACAGCAGGGTGATGTCCCCGGACGCGCCGGGCAGCGTCTCGAACAGCGCCCGCATCGGCGTGATCCCCACCCCGCCCGCCACCAGCAGCACCTTGCCGCGGCTGCGGCGCTGGGCGGTCAGGGCGCCGTACGGGCCCTCCGCCCACACCCGGGTCCCGGGCTCCAGTTCCCGCAGCCGGGCGCTGTGGTCGCCGATCGCCTTCACCGTGATCCGCAGCATGTCCGGGCGCGGCGCCGCCGACAGCGAGTACGGGTGCGAGCTGAACCGCATCCCCGGCGCCCGGAACCGCCAGCGGAAGAACTGCCCGGCCTCCGCGCCCATCCGGTGCAGGCGGCGCCCGCCGATCAGCACCGACACGATGCCGGGCGTCTCCTCGATGACCGCCTCGACCCGCATCCGGTGCCGCAGGTTGAGCCGCAGCGGGGTCAGGAAGCGGTACCAGAGCACGAGCGCGGTCACCGACCCGTACAGCGCGTACCAGACGGTCTTCGCGACCGGCTCGACGGCGAAGTCGTTGCCGGTGGTCAGCTGGTGCCAGAAGACCAGGAACACGGCCACGTAGGTGAGCAGATGCATGTGGTACCAGGCCTCGTACGGGATGCGGCGGCGCACGGAGCCCACGGACGACAGTCCGACGAGCACCAGCAGGCCGGTGCCGATGGCGGCCTTGCCCAGGTCCGGGAGCTGGGTCACGGAGTCCACCGTCTGCTGGACGATGCCGCCGAGGCCCCTGCCGGACTGGACGGCGTACCCCCACATGATCAGGAAGACGTGGGCGAGGACCAGGCAGAGCGTGTAGCGGCCGGTCATGGCGTGCCAGCGGGCGACCCGGTCGGACCCCACCCGCCGCTCCAGGGCCGGTACGCGGGCCATCTGGAGCACCACCAGTGCCATCAGGTACCCGGCGAGCAGTCCGGTGATCCGGCCGGCGTTCATGATCCGGCCGGCGTCGTCGGAGATGGCGGGCGTGTTGCGCCACCACAGCCACAACACGCCCGCCGCGCCCGCCCACACGGCGAGCAGCAGGGGGACGGCGGGGGAGCGGCGCGGACGGATGCGCCGCATCGTCTGACGGCGTGCGGCACGGCCGCCGGCGAGCGTGGTGGTCACGGTGGGTTCCTCCGGGGGACGTGGCCCTTGGCCCACTGATACGCGCCGCGCCGGCCGAGCGTTCACGCCGTCGCGGTACTCCTGCCGCCGTTCAGTAGCGCGTGATCGCCGTCGCCCCGCCCGAGGTCCCGATCGCGATGTGCGGCGCGGCCGCCGGGTCGGCCCACCGCAGGATCCGCCGCATCGCCTCCGCGGGCACCGACACGCAGCCGGCGGTCGCCCCCTCCCCGTTCACGTGCAGGAAGATGCCCGCACCGCGTCCGCGTACCGGGCGCTCGTAGTTGAAGCCGATGACCAGGGCGTGCGCGTACTGCGCCCGGTAGGTGATCAGGTGCTCGGCCTCGGTGGCGCGGCAGTCGGCGGGGCGCGGCTGGGTCCAGCGGTTGTAGGCGCGCGCGTCGTTGTCCTGGCACCACCAGGACTCCGCGCGCACCGCCCGGTACCGGTACGCCGTCCCGCGCGGCGCCGCCCGGATGCCGAAGGCGTACGGCAGGTCGTACAGCCCGGTCGGGGTGGTGTTCGTGCCCTGTGCGCGCGTCGCCCCGTCGGTCAGCCCGTTGGCCCCGAAGCGGGCGGGAGCGGACCCGGCCCTCACCCATCGGCCGCCCCCGGCGCCCCTGCGGTCCCACCAGGTGACCCGGCCCGTGGTCGAGCCGGGGCCCGGCGCGACCGCGGTGATCAGCTGGGTGCCGCCGCCGGTGTCCGCCATCCGGGCCGGGAGCGGCCGGGACCCGGCCCCGCCGGCGGGCGCGGCACCGAGGACGAGGAGCGAGGCGGACAGGAGGGCGGTGACGACACCGGGGCGCATGGCTCAGACGGTAGACGGGGGCAGCGGCAACGGCAGCCCGGGAAGGCCGTCCAGGCTGGTCGCCACGTGCTCCTTCTTGGTGAAGTACTCGCTGAGTGAGGCGTCGTCCTCCCGGGCGAACCGCTTGCCGTGCAGGTCGCGGTCCGACTCGTAGGCCATGAAGGGGACGGCGTACCCGCAGGTGTCGCGGACGAGTTCGGCGGTCACGACGATGACGGCGCGCAGCCCGTGCGCGGAGGTGTCGATGTCCGGGAAGTGGCCGAGGAGCTCCGGGAAGCGGGGGTCGTCGCGGAACACCGGCTCGCCGCGGCCGTGCACCCGGACGATGTTCGGCGGGCCCTGGAAGGCGCACCACATCAGGGTGATCCGCCCGTTCTCGCGCAGGTGGGCGATGGTCTCGGCGTTGGAACCGGCGAAGTCGAGGTAGGCCACGGTGAGTTCGTCGAGCACCGCGAAACTGCCGGTGAGGCCCTTGGGGGAGAGATTGACCGTGCCGTCGCCCGACAGGGGGGCGGTGGCGGTGAAGAAGACGGGCTGCGCCTCGATGAAGGAGCGGAGCCTGCCGTCTATGCGTGCGTAAGTCTTTCCCATGTCTAACGATTATCCGGACGAGGGCCCGTCCCGTCCCGCCCGCCGGTGAGATTGACGAAACATGCAGACCTCTGCATACTCATGCATGGCAAGCGTTCGTACGGTGAGGAGCGACACAGGTGAGCAGCAACAGCGGTGACGTACGGCTCTGGGGCGGGCGTTTCGCCGACGGTCCCGCCGAGGCCCTGGCCAAGCTGTCCGCGTCCGTCCACTTCGACTGGCGGCTCGCGCCCTACGACATCGCCGGCTCGCGTGCCCACGCGCGCGTGCTGCACAAGGCGGGCCTGCTCACCGAGGACGAGCTGAGCCGGATGATCGAGGGACTGGACCGGCTGGAGGCGGACGTCGCCGACGGTTCCTTCGTCGGCACCATCGCCGACGAGGACGTGCACACCGCCCTGGAGCGCGGCCTGCTGGAGCGCCTCGGCCCCGACCTCGGGGGCAAGCTCCGCGCCGGCCGCTCGCGCAACGACCAGGTGGCGACCCTCTTCCGCATGTACCTGCGCGACCACGCCCGGACCGTGGGCGGTCTGATCGCCGACCTCCAGGACGCGCTGGTCGGCCTCGCCGAGGCCCATCCGGACGTGGCGATGCCCGGCCGCACCCACCTCCAGCACGCCCAGCCGGTGCTCTTCGCCCACCACGTCCTCGCCCATGTCCAGGCCCTCGGCCGGGACGCGGAGCGGTTGCGGCAGTGGGACGAGCGCACGGCCGTCTCGCCGTACGGCTCCGGGGCGCTCGCGGGCAGCAGCCTCGGCCTGGACCCGGAGGCGGTCGCCGAGGACCTCGGCTTCGAGCGCGGCAGCGCCGGCAACTCCATCGACGGCACGGCCTCCCGCGACTTCGTCGCGGAGTTCGCCTTCATCACCGCGATGATCGGTGTCAACGTCTCCCGGATCGCCGAGGAGATCATCATCTGGAACACGAAGGAGTTCTCCTTCGTGACCCTGCACGACGCCTTCTCCACCGGTTCGTCGATCATGCCGCAGAAGAAGAACCCGGACATCGCCGAGCTGGCCCGGGGCAAGTCGGGCCGCCTCATCGGCAACCTGACCGGCCTGATGGCCACCCTCAAGGCCCTCCCGCTCGCCTACAACCGCGACCTCCAGGAGGACAAGGAGCCGGTCTTCGACTCCATCGACCAGCTGGAGATCCTGCTCCCCGCCTTCACCGGCATGATGGCCACCCTCACCGTGCACCGCGAGCGGATGGAGGAGCTGGCCCCGGCGGGCTTCTCGCTCGCCACGGACATCGCCGAGTGGCTGGTCCGCCAGGGCGTGCCCTTCCGGGTCGCGCACGAGGTGGCCGGCGAGTGCGTGAAGGCCGCCGAGGCCGAGGGCAAGGAGCTGGACGAGCTGACCGACGAGCAGTTCGCGAAGATCTCCGCCCACCTCACCCCCGAGGTGCGCACCGTCCTCGACGTCCCCGGCGCCCTCGCCTCCCGCAACGGCCGCGGCGGAACCGCGCCCGGCGCGGTCGCCGTCCAGCTCGCCGAGGTGAAGGCGGACGTGGCGGCGCAGCACGAGTGGGCGAACGCGAAGCGGTAGTCGCCCGTGTGACCGGAGGGCATCGCGGTTACGTTGGTCATCAGCTGCCGGCAGTCGACCGAACGGAGCCCGCGATGCCCTTCGCCCGCCTCGCCACCGCGACGACCCCCACCTTCCACATCGGGCTGGGCCTCGCCGCCGTCGGCCGCCCCGGCTACATCACCCTCGGACGCGACCGGGACCTGCCGCCCGACCGCAGCGTCGAGGCGATGCGCGAGCGGACCCACGACCTCCTCGACGCGGCCTACGCGCAGGGCGTGCGGTACTTCGACGCGGCCCGCTCCTACGGGCGCTCGGAGGAGTTCCTGGCCGGCTGGCTGCGCGACCGCCCCGACATCGACGACGTGGTCGTCGGCAGCAAGTGGGGCTACACGTACACCGCCGACTGGTCGGCCGAGGCCGAGCGGCACGAGGTCAAGGACCACGGCGTCGCGACGTACGAGCGCCAGTGGGGCGAGACCGACGCCCTGCTCGGCGACCGGCTCGACCTCTACCAGATCCACTCGCTGACCCCCGACAGCCCGGCGCTGACCGACAAGGACCTGCACGCGAAGCTGGCCGAGGCCGCCGCGCGCGGGGTCACCGTGGGCTTCTCCACCAGCGGTCCCGCCCAGGCCGACGCCATCAGGGCCGCGCTCGCCGTGACCGTCGACGGCGAGCCCCTCTTTCGTACCGTGCAGTCGACGTACAACGTGCTGGAGACCTCCGCCGGGCCCGCGCTGGCCGAGGCCCACGAGGCGGGGCTGACCGTGATCGTCAAGGAGGGCATGGCCAACGGCCGCCTCGCGGAGCCCCACGCGCCCGACGCGCTGAAGGCCGTGGCGGAGGAGACCACCCTGGGCTGCGACGCGGTCGCCCTCGCGCTGGTCCTCCGGCAGCCCTGGGCCGGCGTCGTCCTCTCCGGAGCCGCGACCGTCAACCAGCTCGGCTCCAACCTGCACGCCGCCGTGGTCGACCTGGACGACGACCAGGTGGCACGCCTCGGCGCGCTGGTCGAGGCGCCGGAGGCGTACTGGGAGCGGCGCGGACGGCTTCCCTGGCACTGATCCGCGTCGGCGCGTACCCCGAGAGGTGAGTCACGCATGCCCAGTATGAGACAGAGGTGTCTCACTTGGGTTATCGTTGTCTCATGGCCGTTGATCGAGAACAGGTACTGCGCAGCGCCGCGGCCCTGCTGACCCGCAAGTCCACCGCGACCATGGACGAGGTCGCCAGGGCCGCCGGTCTCAGCCGGGCCACGCTGCACCGGCACTTCGCGGGCCGCGACGCCCTCGTCCGCGCGCTGGAGTCGCTCGGCATCGCCGAGTGCGAGGCCGCCCTGGACGCCGCCCGCCTGGACGAGGGTCCGGCGGCCGACGCGGTGCGCCGGCTGGTGCGCGAGATCGAACCGGCCGCCGGCCTGCTGGGCTTCCTCTACACCGAGAACCAGCTGTTCGAGGGCGAGGAGCAGAACGAGGGCTGGGCCCACATCGACGCCCGGATGGCCGCGGTCTTCCGCCGCGGCCAGGAGGACGGCGAGTTCCGCATCGACCTGTCCCCGGCCTGGCTCACCGAGGCCCTCTACGGGCTGCTCGGGGCCGGCGCCTGGGCCGTGGCCGAGGGCCGCGTGGCCCGCAACGACTTCACCCACATGATCGTCGAGCTGCTGCTCGGCGGCGCACTTCGGAGAGAGTGAACATGACCCGCACCCTGCAGTCGGCGCAGACCACCGAGGCGGTGAAGCGCCCCGGCCGCTGGCTCGCGCTGGCCGTCCTCGTCCTGGCCGTACTGCTGGTGGCCGTCGACGCGACCGTCCTCGGTCTCGCGACCCCCTACATCAGCGAGGACCTGGCGCCCTCCAGCACGCAGTTGCTCTGGATAGGTGACGTCTACTCCTTCGTCATCGCCGGCCTGCTCGTCTCCATGGGAAGCCTCGGCGACCGCATCGGACGCAAGCGCATCCTGCTCATCGGCGCCACGGCCTTCGGCGCGGTATCGGTGCTCAACGCCTACGCGTCCACGCCCGAGCTGATGATCGTCGCCCGGGCCCTGCTCGGTGTCGCGGGCGCCACCCTGATGCCCGCCACCCTCGCGCTGATCCGCAACCTCTTCCACGACCCGCGCGAACGCAGCCTCGCCGTCGGCATCTGGGGCGCGGCGGCCTCGGCCGGCGCCGCGGTCGGTCCGGTCGTCGGCGGGTTCCTGCTGGAGCACTTCTGGTGGGGCTCGGTCTTCCTGATCAACCTGCCCGTGATGGCCGTCCTGGTCGTCGTCGGCATCAAGCTGCTGCCCGAGTCCCGCAACCCGAACCCGGGCCCCTGGGACATGGTCAGCGTCGTCCTCTCCCTGGTCGGCATGGTCGGTGTCGTCTACGCCGTGAAGGAGGCCGCCGCGCACGGCTTCGCCGGGGCCACGCTCGCCGCGGGCCTGCTGGGCGCCGCCGCCCTCTACGGCTTCGTCCGCCGCCAGCTGACCATGCCGGTCCCGCTGCTCGACATGCGGCTGTTCCGCAGCCGCGGCTTCAGCGGCGCGGTGCTGGCCGACCTGCTGACCATCCTCGGGCTCTCCGGCGTGGTGTTCTTCCTCTCCCAGTACCTGCAACTGGTCCAGGGCAGGCGGCCGTTCGAGGCGGGGCTGGCCGAACTGCCGGCCGCCGTCGGCGCGGTGGTGGCGGGCCTGCTCGCCGGGCGGGCGGCGCGGCGCTTCTCGGTCCGTGCCGTGGTCTCCGGCGGCCTCGCCGCCGTCGGCCTCGCGCTCGCCGCGCTGACGTTCGTCGGCCAGCACACCGGCTACCCCCTGCTGGGTGCGGCCCTGCTCGTCGTCGGCGTCGGCGCCGGATTCTCGTTCACCGTCACCGCCGACGTGATCCTGTCCAGCGTGCCCAAGGAACAGGCGGGCTCCGCCTCGGCGGTCTCGGAGACGGCGTACGAACTCGGCGCCGCCCTCGGCATCGCGGTGCTCGGCTCGATCGTGACCGGCGTCTACCGCGACTTCTCCGGCCCGGCCGGTACGCCGGAGGCGGCCCACGAGTCGCTGGGCGGCGCGGTGGAGATCGCGTCCGGCCTCCCCGCCCCCTCGGCGGACGTCCTGCTGAACGCCGCCCGCCAGGCCTTCGTCGACGGCCTGACCCTCGCGACGGGCGTGGGCGCGGCCGTCCTCCTGGCCGCCGCGGCGGCCTCCTGGTTCCTGCTGCGGGGCCAGCGCCTGGAGGACGGGGTGGAACACCCCTGACCGACGGCGGGTGAGCAGAGGCGGCGGCCCGGCGGCCGCACGGCGGCAACGGACGACCGCGGGGGAGGGCCCGTCCTGTCCCGCGGCCGTCCGTCGCCCGTACCGCGGGGCCGTCCGGCCGCACCGGGGGGGGAGAGAGCGGCGGCGGGTCCTTCGGGGCGGGGCGCGGTGACCACGGCGCTCGCGCCCGCACCGGCCCGGCGGTGCCCGCGCGGCGGGGGCCGGCGTCGACGTCCCTCCGCCGCCTCACCGGGCCGGGCGCCGCCGGGGGCCGTCCGGGCGCCGTCCGGGCGCCCTGGCGGACCAGGCGTCGCCCCGGTCCGCCCCCGAAGCCGTCGCACACGGAAACGGCGGGCCGCCCACCGAGCGACCCGCCGTTCTCCGCGCCGCGCGTCCCTACGCCGCCTTGGCCTTGCTCGCGTACATGTCCACGTACTCCTGGCCGGACAGCTGCATGACCTCGGTCATCACGGAGTCGGTGACGGCCCGCAGGACGTAGCGGTCGCGGTCCATCCCCTCGTAACGGGAGAACTCCATCGCCTCGCCGAAGCGGACCGTGACCCTGCCCGGCCGGGGCAGGCCCGCGCCGCCCGGCTGGAGCTTGTCGGTGCCGATCATGGCGAACGGCACCACGGGGGCGCCGGTCATCAGCGTGAGGCGCGCGATGCCGGTGCGGCCCCGGTAGAGGCGGCCGTCGGGGGAGCGGGTGCCCTCGGGGTAGATGCCGAAGACCCGCCCCTCGTCCAGCACCCGGCGCCCGGTCATGAGCGCCGCGACACCGCCCCGGCCGCCGTCGCGGTCCACCGGGATCATGCCGACGCCGGTGAAGAACCAGGCCATCAACCGGCCCTTGAAGCCCTTGCCGGTGACGTACTCGTCCTTGCCGATGAAGAAGACCTGTCGGTCGCAGACGAGCGGGAGGATCATCGAGTCGATGAAGGTGAGGTGGTTGCCGGCCAGGATCACCGGACCGTCGCCCGGGATGTTCTCCACGCCCTCCACCCGTGGGCGGAACATCAGGCGCATGATCGGTCCGAGCACTGCCTTGATGAGCGCGAAGCGGGACAACGGGTCCTCCGGTGTCGGGGATGCGGTATGTGTCTGTGCAGGTGAGGACATTACTCGCGGCCGAGGGGGTCGCGCACGTCGGGTCATGCGGGTCTTACACGGTGTTGACGTGCGTTCACCTGCGGTGCGACGGCGTCGGGCGGGCGCGACGCGGCCACGGGAGTGTGAGGCAGGTCGCGTCCGCGGGTGCGGAATCCCGCGCCGGTCCTCGTCTCTCCCACCGCGCTCCGTGTCGTCATGCCGCCGTCACCGTCACCGTCCCGGTCCGCCGGGGGTCCAGGCACGGCCCGGATCGAAACACACGCGACGCGCGGACTGCGCGAGGCGCGCCGCCGGAGCCGGGTCGCCGACCCCTTCTCCGGCCGCGGCTCGTCCGGTGGCGCCCTGACGACCGCGGCCACCGACCGCGTACCCCGCCCCGCCGCCCCGAAGCCGACGAGGCGTCAGACATCTCGTCACGCCGGCACCTCCACGCCCACACGACATCCCCACGCACCCGCGTGTTCCGGCCACGGTCTCCCGTTGGTCATGTACGCGCCCCTACGATCGGCCCGCACTGACGGTCGACGGCAGGAGGGCCCCATGGGAACGCAGGAGTCGGACGAACGGACGGGCGGCACCGGACGCAGGGCGCTCCTCGGAGCGGCGGTGCTCGGGGCGGGCGGAGCCGTACTCGGCCTGTCCGGCACGGCGAGAGCCGCCGACCCCCGGCACGGCGGAGGTCACGGCGGCGTGAAGAGCCTGCCGGTTCCCACCGTCATCGGTCACCGCGGCGCCAGCGGATACCGGCCGGAGCACACCTTCGGCGCCTACGACCTCGCCCTCGACATGGGCGCCGACATCGTCGAGGCCGGAGACCTGGTCCCCACCAAGGACGGTCACCTCGTCTGCCGGCACGAGCCGGAGATCGGCGGCACCACGGACGTCGCCGACCACCCCGAGTTCGCCGACCGCAAGCGCACCAAGCTGCTCGACGGCGTCTCCACCACCGGCTGGTTCACCGAGGACTTCACGCTCGCCGAACTCAAGACGCTGCGCGCGACCGAACGCATCCCCGCCAACCGTCCGCACAACACCCTCTACGACGGCCGTTGGGAGATCCCCACCTTCGAGGAGGTGCTGCGCTGGCAGAACGAGCAGACCCGCAGGCGCGGCAGGCAGGTGTGGATCTACCCCGAGCTGAAGCACCCCACCTACTTCCGAGAGCTGGGCCTCGGCACCGAGGAGCGCCTCGCACGGCTGCTGCGCAAGTACGGCAAGGACGGGAGGAACTCGCCCGTCATCATCCAGTCCTTCGAGCCCACCAGCATCCAGCGGATGAACAGGCTCGTCGGCAACCCCCTCGCCGTCCTGCTGTCCGGGGCGAACAGCCGGCCCTGGGACTTCGTGAAGACCGGCGACCCGCGTACGACGGCCGACCTCGTCACGCCGAAGGGCCTGAAGGAGATCGCCGGCTACGCGCAGGGCATCGGCCCGACCCTCGACCTGATCATCCCGAAGGACTCCGCAGGCCGGCTGACCGAGCCGACCACGCTCGTCCGCGACGCGCACCGGGCGGGCCTGATCCTGCACCCGTACACGATGCGCAACGAGAACCCCTTCCTCCCCGCGGACTTCCGCAAGGGCGGCGACCCCGACGCCTACGGCGACGTCTTCGCCGCTTTCCGGACCTACTTCGCGACCGGCATCGACGGTGTCTTCACCGACCACCCGGACACGGGCGTCCTGGCCCGCGAGGACTTCGTCAACGGGCACGCGTGAACCCCCGGTTGGGGTGAGCTTCGGCCGCCCGGGCAACCCGCCGCCCGGGCGGCCGCGTCGACCTGCATATGACATCCGACCTGGTCGCCGCCCTGCGTCCGCTGCTCACCGCCGAGGCCTCGGCCGAGGCACAGGCGTCCGGGGCCGAAGCCGGCGACCTCGAACAGGCGGTCTGGCTGCGCCTCCTGGAACGCCTTGAGGCCGACGGACCGCCCCCCGACCCCCACCGCTGGCTGCGCAGTGCCGTCCGCAGCGAGGCCCGCCGCACCCGCCGCACCCGCCGCGACGAGCGCCCCTACGCGACCGAACCCGCCGTCGCCGCCGAGCAGGAGCCCGAACAGCTCGCGCTCAGCGCGGCACGCCACCGAGCCCTGCGCGAGGCGGTGCGCCGGCTGCCCGGCCGCTGCCCCCGGCTGCTGGAGGCCCTGTTGTCGCCCAGGGACCTCACCTACCGGGAGATCGCGGGAGAGTTGGGTATCTCACAGGGCAGCCTCGGTCCGGAACGTTCCAGATGTCTTGGATGTCTGCGACGGCTGCTGGCACCGGAGGTTGCGGCCCGCTGAGGACGGGGATAGGAGTGGGGGACCACAACTGATCAGGTGAGCGGGAGGCATGCGCACATGGGCATGAGCGTGACCATCTCGGCGGCGACCGAGCAGGATGCCGAGCAGATCTTCCGGCTGCAGTACCTCTGCTTCCAGGGCGAGGCGGCGCTGCACGGCAACTACCGCATCGACCCGCTCGTCCAGACCCTCGACTCCGTGCGCGAGGAGGTCGGCGCCGACTGCGTCTTCGTCGCGCGGCTCGGTGACGAGGTCGTCGGATCGGTGCGCGGCAGGGTGGCCGAGGACGGGGCCGCGTCCATCGGGACGTTGTGCGTCCACCCCCGGCTGCAGGGGCACGGCATCGGTGCCCGGCTGCTGCGCGCGGCCGAGTCGGCACTCGCCGGGGAGCGGGGCGCCAAGCGCTTCCGCCTGCACACCGGGCGCAGCGAGAGCAACCTGCGGCTGTACCGGCGGGTCGGCTACGAGACGGTCGGGACCGCGCAGGGCGCGGACGGCGTTCCCATGATCATCCTGGAGAAGCCGGCCGGCGCGTACGTGACGACGGCCTGAGGCACCGGCCACCGCCGGGCCCGGTCGCTAGGCGCGGGCCCGGCGCAGCCAGAACAGTGCCGACAGGGGCAGGAGCACCGGGATGAACAGGTACCCCATCCCGAAGTCCGACCACACCGTCGCGTCGGGGAAGGCGGACGGCTCCACCAGCGTCCAGGTGCCGACCGCGAGCACACCCACCAGCTCCGCGGCGCAGCACACCAGCGCCACCCGGCGGGCCGTCTCGCCGCCGCGCACCAGGGTGTAGGTGATGAAGCCGTAGACGACACCCGCGATCGCCGACAGTGTGTAGGGGAGCGGGGCCCGGTCGAACTCGGTCGCGATCTGGTACGCGGACCGCGACACGGCGCCGACCACCATCACCCCGTACAGCCACACCAGCAGGATGCCGGGCCCGCCGATCAGCCGCTTCCCGTCCCGCTGTCGCTCCGTCGCCGCCATGTCAGCCTCCCCAGATGTCGTACAGCCGCACCTGGAGAACGGCGAGGACGACCCCGCCCGCGGCCACCGTCACCGAGCCCCAGCGGGTGCGCTCGGCCAGCGACATGAATCCCGCCGCCGGCACGCACGCGAAGGCGCCCAGCAGATACGCCACGAAGATCGTCGTGCCCTGTTCCGGCTCCTCGCCCCGCGCCAGGAGCACGATCCCGACCACCAGCTGGATCAGCGCCAGCAGGGTGACCACGGCCATGCCGATGAAGTGCCAGTCCTTCGTCGGCTGGTCACGGTAGGCGGCCCAGCCGCACCAGGCGGCGAGCAGCAGCGCGGCGACGCCGGTCACCAGCGTCAGGACGTCAAGCATGGCAGCGACCCTATTACGCCCGAAAAGCCTCGCCGCGCCCGGCCCCGTCCCGGCGCCGGGACGGGGCCGGGCGCGGGGACGGCACCACCCGGCCTCCCCGTAGGGTCGAGGGCATGCACCTCCACGCACAGGCCCTCCTGTTCGACAACGACGGCACCCTCGTCTCCACCCTCGACTCCGTGCGCCGCTGCTGGACGCGGTGGGCCGGTGAGTACGGGATCACGGCGGAGCAGTTCGGGCGGGTCGAGTTGCACGGGCGGCCGGCCGCGGAGATAGCCGCCGACCTGCTCCCCGCCGACGTGGTGCCGCAGGCCGTGGCGCGGATCGAGCAGCTGGAGGTCGAGGACGTGCCGGACGGCGGCGTGCACCTGCTGCCCGGTACGCGGGACTTCCTCGCCGCGCTGCCGGCCGACCGCTGGGCCGTCGTCACCTCGGCCACCCGGCGGCTCGCCGAGGCCCGGCTCGGTGCCGTCGGCATCCTCCCCAAGACGCTGGTCGCCGCCGACGACATCACCCGCGGCAAGCCCGACCCCGAGCCCTATCTGCTCGGCGCCCGCGCCCTCGGCGTGGACCCCGCCGCCTGCGTCGTCTTCGAGGACGCCCCCGCCGGACTGCAGGCCGGCCGCGCCGCCGGCATGACGACCGTGGCGTTGGCCACAACCCACCGCGCCGACGAACTCGACGCCGACCTCGTGGTCCCCGACCTGTCTGCCTTGTCGGTACTGGTCACCGACGGAGGAATCGACATCTCCGTACGGAACTGAACCGCTCCCGGCGCGTCCGCTCACCGTCCACCGCTGTCCAGCATCCGGACAGCGGCGTCCGGTCGGGACCGCACGTCTGCTTTACTGATCGCATGAGCACGACGAGCGACCGCACCCCTGCGACCGAGGCGACGATGACGCCCGGTGCTCGTTGTACGTGTCGAATGTGCGCCTTCTAGAGGGCCCCTGCACCACCTGAGCCTCGCGCCCCGAAGCGAGCGCCCGCTCACGGCCGCCACCGCGTCCCCCGCACCCGGCTGAGCCACGCCCCGCGCACACGTTTCTCCCCGGCTCCACCACCGCGCATCGCCACCGCGAGAACCGTGCCGCGTTCCGATGGACCCCCTGAACTCCGAAGAAACACGCCCCGTGCCGGCACCCACCACCGCGCCGCGCACTCGACAGTGACGGAAACCCACGTGATCACCACATCGGGCCTCACGAAGGTCTACCGCTCCCGCGGCCGCGAGGTCACCGCCCTGGACGGCGTCGACCTGCACGTCCGCGAGGGAGAGGTGTACGGCGTCATCGGCCAGTCCGGCGCCGGCAAGTCCTCGCTCATCCGCTGCGTCAACCTCCTGGAGCGCCCCACCGCCGGCACGGTCACCGTCGCGGGCCAGGACCTCACCGCGCTCGCCGGCCGCGGCCCGCGCGCCGGCCGGGAACTGCGGGAGGCCCGCAGCCGGATCGGCATGGTCTTCCAGCATTTCAATCTGCTCTCCACCCGGACCGTGCAGGACAACGTCGAACTGCCCCTGGAGATCCTCGGCAAATCAGGGCAGGAACGTTCCCGCAAGGCGCTGGAGCTGCTCGACCTCGTCGGTCTCGCCGACAAGGCCAAGGCCTACCCGGCCCAGCTCTCCGGCGGCCAGAAGCAGCGCGTCGGCATCGCCCGCGCCCTGGCCGGCGACCCCAAGGTCCTGCTCTCCGACGAGGCGACCAGCGCCCTCGACCCGGAGACCACCCGCTCCATCCTCCAGCTGCTGCGCGACCTCAACCAGCAGCTCGGTCTGACCGTCCTGCTCATCACCCACGAGATGGACGTCGTCAAGCGCGTCTGCGACTCGGCCGCCCTCATGGACCGGGGCCGGATCGTGGAGTCCGGCACCGTCGGCGACCTGCTCGCCACCCCGGGCTCCGAACTGGCCGCCGCGCTCTTCCCGGTCGGCGGCGAGGCGTCCGCGGACGACCGCACCGTCCTGGACGTCACCTTCCACGGCGAGGCCGCCACCCAGCCCGTCATCTCCCAGCTCTCCCGCACCTACAACATCGACATCTCGATCCTCGGCGCCGCCATCGACACCGTCGGCGGCCTCCAGGTCGGCCGGATGCGCATCGAACTGCCCGGCCGCTACGAGGACAACGTCGTACCCGTCGGCTTCCTGCGCGAACAGGGACTCCAGATCGACGTGGTGAACGCCGACACCCCGAACGGCGACACGGTGAACGAGGACCAGCCGCTGCTGGTGAAGGAAGGTGCCAAGTGACCTGGTCCGAGATGCAGCCCCTGCTGGAGCAGGCCTGTCAGGAGACCCTGGTCATGGTCGGCTGGTCGACCCTGATCGCCGTCGTCGGCGGACTCCCGCTGGGCATCCTGCTGGTGCTGACCGACAAGGGCGGCCTGCTGCAGAACACCGTGGTGAACAAGGTCATCGGCCAGATCGTGAACATCGGCCGCTCGCTGCCGTTCATCATCCTCATGGTCGCCCTGATGAACTTCACCCGCTGGATCACCGGCACGACGATCGGCAGCGAGGCCGCGATCGTGCCGCTCGCCATCGGCGGCATCCCCTTCTTCGCGCGGCTGGTCGAGACGGCCGTCCGCGAGGTCGACGGCGGTCTCGTCGAGGCCGTCCAGGCCATGGGCGGCAACACCTGGACCGTCGTCCGCAAGGTCCTGGTCCCCGAGGCGCTCCCGTCGCTGATCGCGAGCACCACCACCACGATCATCGCCCTCATCGGCTACTCCGCCATGGCCGGCACCGTCGGCGGCGGCGGCCTCGGCGACCTCGCCGTCCGCTACGGCTACCAGCGCTTCGAGACCGGCCTGATGTGGATCACCGTCGCGCTGCTCGCCGTCGTCATCTCGCTCATCCAGTTCGCCGGCGACGCCGCGGCCCGCGCCCTGCACCGCCGCGGCGGACGCGGGGGCGCCGGGCCCCGGCTCCGGCTGCTCCGGGCCAAGGAGCCCGCGGCGGCCGACGTGAGCAAGGCGGCGTGACCCGCCCGCCCCGCCGCACCCCCCAGACCCCCCGTTCCACCCGTGACGGGTCGCACCACCTCAGGAAAGGCACTTTTCGTGCGTAACACTGCCAAGATCACCACCGCTGTCCTCGCCGCCGGAGCCCTCACCCTCGGCCTCTCCGCCTGCGGCTCGGACAAGGACTCCGCCTCCGACACCTCCGGCCCGCTGGTCGTCGCCGCGACGCCCGTACCGCACGCCGAGATCCTCACCTACGTCAAGGACAACCTGGCGGAGAAGGAGGGCCTCGACCTGGAGGTCAAGGAGTTCACCGACTACGTCACGCCGAACACGGCGACGGAGGACGGCTCGGTGGGCGCCAACTACTTCCAGACCGAGCCCTACCTCGAGGACTTCAACAAGAAGAACGGCACCCACCTGAAGTCCCTCGCCTCGGTGCACCTGGAGCCGCTCGGCCTCTACTCCGAGAAGGCCGACAAGGTCGACGACCTGAAGAACGGCGCGACGATCGCCCTTCCCAACGACACCGTCACCGAGGCCCGCGCCCTGCAGCTGCTCGCCTCGGAGGGCCTGGTCACCCTCAAGGACGGCGCGGGCAACTCGGCCACTCCCGCCGACATCACCAAGAACCCGAAGAACCTCAAGTTCAAGGAGCTGGAGGCGGCCCAGACCCCGCGCTCCCTGGGTGACGTCGACGCGGCGGTCATCAACGGCAACTACGCCCTCGAGGCCGACCTCAAGCCCGCGAAGGACGCCCTCGTCCTGGAGTCCGCTGAGGACAACCCGAACGTCAACCTCCTCGTCGTCAAGGAGGGCCAGGAGGACGACCCGCGCGTGAAGAAGCTCGCGAAGCTCCTCACCTCGCCGGAGGTCAAGAAGTTCATCGAGGACCACTACGCCGGGTCCGTGCTCCCGACCTTCTGATCCTCCCGCCGCACACCACGGGGTCCGCTCCACCGGAGCGGACCCCGTGGTGCGGTTGCGTGCTCACATGCTGCATGCTGGGCAGTTCGAGTAGGCCCCGACGGTTCCACAGGTTACGGAGCGGCGCATGACGAGCACCTTCCCCAACATCTCCATCAGCACGGAGCGGTTGGTGCTGCGCCCCCTCGACGAGGACGACGTCCCCGCCCTCGCCGCCATGATGAACGACGAGCAGGTCGCCGCCTGGACCCACGTGCCCCAGCCCTACACCGAGCGCACCGCCCGCACCTGGATCGCCGAGCACGTCCCCGCGGAACGCGCGGCGGGCCGGGGACTCGACCTCGCCGTCACCGAGTTCCTCACCCAGCGCCTGGTGGGCACCGTCCGGTTGACCAACACCGACTGGCACGTACGGTCGACCGAACTGTCGTACATCGTCGCCCCCTGGGCCCGGGGGGAGGGCTACGCCTCGGAGGCGGCGCTTGCCACCACCCAATGGCTCTTCGGTGACCAGAAGTTCGAACGCGTCGAGCTGCGTACCGCCGCCGACAACACCGCCTCCCAGCAGGTCGCCCAGAAGATCGGCTGCATCAGCGAGGGCGTGCTGCGCAACGCCTGCATAGCCCGCGTCCGTACCGACGGGGACGTCTGGACGGACGTACGCACCGATTTCATCGTGTGGAGCCTGCTGCCGGAGGACATCGAGGGCACCGCCGGGCAACTGGCGGACGAGAACGGTTTCACCGGGTTCACGGACTGGAACTGATCCACAGGGCTCCGACAGCCCGGCACGACCCCGTCCCGAGGCCGCACCAGGTACCCTCACGGGGCGCGCCCGCGAACGGCTCCGCGACACGACCTGCGAAACCTGGAGACTGACGACGATGGCCGACCGGGTCACGGTGATCGGCTGGGACGGTTCGCCACTGACCGCCGCGGCACGCTCCGCACTGGGAGCCGCCACACTGGTGGCCGGTGCCTCCCACCACCTGGCACTTCCCGAGGTGCCGCCCGCCGCCGAACGCATCCGCCTCGGCAGCGCCGCCCTCGCCGCCCGCCGCATCGCCGCCCACCGCGGCACGGCGGTCGTCCTCGCCGACGGCGACCCGGGCTTCTTCGGCGTCGTACGCACCCTGCGCGCTCCCGAGTTCGGCCTCGAGGTCGAAGTCGTCCCCGCGGTCTCCTCCGTGGCCACCGCCTTCGCGCGCGCCGGCATGCCCTGGGACGACGCCCATGTGGTCGTCGCCCACCCCCGAACCCTGCGACGCGCGGTGAACGTATGCCGAGCGCACACCAAGGTCGCCGTTCTCACCTCCCCGGGCGCCGGGCCGGCCGAACTCGGCCTGCTGATGGAGGGCATCCACCGCACCTTCGTCATCTGCGAGGAACTCGGCACCACGCGCGAACAGGTCACCGTCGTCACCTCCGAGAAGGCCGCCGACCACACCTGGCGCGACCCGAACGTCGTCATCGTCGTCGGCGGGGCGCTCGGGCCGGGCGCCGCGGCCGACGGCACCGGGTGGATCGCCGGACGCGACCCCGCCGCCGGGCCGCGCGGCTGGTCGCTGCCCGCCGAGGCGTACGGCGGTGAACCGGGAGAGGGCGAGAGCGACCTGCTCCGCACCGCCCAACTCGCCCGGCTCGGACCCCGCCTCGGCGACCTGGTGTGGGACATCGGCTGCGGCGGCGGCGCCTTCGCCACGGATGCCGCCCGCGGGGGCGCCGCCGTCATCGCCGTGGACCGCGACCCGGACGCCTGCGCCCGGACCGAGGCCGCGGCACGGCACTTCGGCGTCCAGCTCCAGACCGTGCACGGCACCGCCCCGCACGTCCTGGAGGACCTCCCCGAGCCGGACGTCGTCCGCGTCGGTGGCGGGGGAGCGGCCGTGGTCTCCGCCGTCGCCGACCGGCGACCACAGCGCATCGTGGCGCACGCCGCGACCCGTGACGCGGCCGAACTCGTGGGCAGGGACCTGAAGGAGCACGGCTACCGGGTCGAGTGCGCCCTGCTGCAGTCCGTCGGGCTCGACACGCAGTCCTGGACGGAGACGGAGCGGAGCGTGGTGTTCCTGCTCAGCGGGGAGATCCAGCGGCGCGAAGCGCCCCGTTGAGCGGTGCCGGGCGGGACCGCCCGGACCGCGCCCCGTGATCGGGTTGTCATACCTCGCGGGGTAGGCTGGCGGATTGTTGTACCGCACTGGGACACCCGGCACTTCGTCGGTCAAAGTCACTGAAAACCCGTCTGTTCCGGGCGGGCTGTGGTACGGCAGAACCGAAGGACGCGCAACGTGGCGCAGTCCACAGCGGGCCGTCGCGGATCAAGCTGTCGTGACGGGGGAACGACCGCGACAATGCCACTCAGTGGCTTTGTCGTCTTTTCCGGCGGGTCGTTCGTGCCGCTGGGCACGCACGCTCGTTCTCCACTGTGGGGCGGTCGGTGCGCCGTCCCGGGCGAGCTGGTCGTAGAAGCACTAACCGATGGGCGAGGGGTTACGCATGACCGACACCGGCCAGATCCCGGGCGAGGGGCTGCCGGAGAACGCAGGCATGGTGGACCAGCCGGGCGTCCCCGCGCCCGGCGCGTACACCTACCTCTCCGAGACCACCGCCGAGGACGAGGACCTCTTGCTGCTGCCGGGAGCGCAGAGCGCCTGGGGCAACGAGGTCGCGCCGCCCGCGCCGGAGCCGGTCGTCGAGGCCGTGCACCAGCCGGGACCGCACGAGATGTCCGGCCGCGACAGCGGCTCGGTCGACCTCAGCGGTGTCCGTCTGCCCGATCCGGCACAGGAGTCCGCGTCCGCCCCGGCCCCGCCGCGCAGGCCCCTGCACCTCGGTCCGCCCATCCCCGACACCTCGGCGAGCCCGGTCCGTTCCCTCGCCGACCGCGGCCCCGCCGACGTCCCGGTGCGGCACGCCGGGCCGCCGACCGCCGGCCCCGAGTACCTCGACGTGCCGCAGGCCGTCGCGATGTCCCCGCAAGGTGCGGCGCCCTGGGCCGCGCAGACGGCCCCGCAGACGCCGGGGACTCCGGCGGACGCCGGGGCGATGCATGCGGAAACGGTTGTTCCGGTACCGGAGCAGGTGCGTGAGCCGGTGGGTGCCGCGCAGGCGCTCGTGACCCGCGTGGCGACGGAGGCCGTGGCGGCGACGGGCGGGGCTCCGGGGGAGCCGGGCACGACGGACGAGTCCGCCGAATCCGCCGAGCTTGCTGCGCCGACCGGGGAGACCGGGCCGGACGGGGAGATCGTCGCCGACGTCCGGGCCGACGCCGTGCCCGTGCCCGTGCCCGTGCCCGTGCCCGGCGACGGTGGCGACGCGGTGGCGGGTGACGAGGTGCCGGACGGCCCGTCGGCCCCGGCCCCCGGTGCCGGTGCTCCGGAGGCGGTCGCCGACGCGGTGGCCGGTGAGGGGCCCGTTCCGACGGGAGCTTCGGTGCCCGCGGCCGACCCGGCCGTCACCGCACCCTCGGGTCCGGAGGCCGAGGCGGTACAGGTCGAGGCGGTACAGGTGGTCGAGCCGGACGCGGCGCCCGTGCCCGATGCCGACGACACCGCCCAGCCCGTTCCGCCGGCTCAGCCCGCCGAGCCCCTCGCGACGGTCCAGGCCGTCGAGCCGACCGTGGCGCATGAGCCGCAGGAAGCCTTCCTCGCCGAGGCCCCCGAGGTGCCCGAGGCCCCCAAGGCCCCCAAGGCCCCCGAGGCGCCGGGCGTCCAGGCATCCGACGTGTCCGACGCGTCCGACGCCCATGAGGACGCCCAGGCGCCCGAGGCGGCCGGTCCCGAGTTCGCGGTGGCCGAACCGTCCCCCGAGGCCCAGCAGCTGCCGGAGGCGCCGACCTCCGCCGAGCAGCCGGACCCCGTACAGGAGCCGTCCGCGCAGCCCGAACCGCCTTCGCTGCCCGAGCAGACCGCACAGCCCGAGCCGTCCCGGCCGGACGTCCAGCCCACGGCGACGCACCCGGAACCGGACGCGCAGGCCGTGCCGCCCGCTGTCGCCCCGCAGTCGGACGTCCTCCCCGGCGCCGTGGCCGCGCCGGCCACCGAGGCCGTCACCGAGGCCGCGCCGGAGACGGGGACCGCGCCGGACGTCCTGGCCGCCGCCCCGGCTGCCGAACCCGTTGCCCCCGCCGCCGAGCCCGCCGCCCCGGTCGCGCCGGTCCTCCAGCCCGACCCGGTCGACCCGCAGCCGGCTCAGGGCCCCCGGTCCCTGCCGGAAGCCGACCCGACGTGGGAATCGGACGCGCCCCGCCCCCTGCCCGAAGCCGCGGAGACGGACGGCGCATCGCCGGTGGCCGCGGTACCGGAGCCTCACCCTGAGCAGCCCGCGGACGCGCCCGGCGGCTACGCGGAGCAGCCCGCAGACATGCCCGGCGAACACGCGGTGCAGCCCGGACACCCGGTGCAGCCCGAAGGCGCGTATCCCGACCGGTCGCTGACCGGGTTCGTGCCCGTCGCCGGCGGCCAGGTGCCCACGACCCCGCAGCTCGCGCCGACGCCGCCCGAGGGCCTCGTCCTCCCGGCGGAGCCCCGGGCGACCGCCTCGGCGACCCCGGTCCCCGCTCCGCGCGAGGCCGACCCCGACGTCGCCCAGAACGCCGACGACCTCGACACCCGCGCCGCCGACCAGGAAGACGACGCGGCCCGCACGGAACCGGCCGCGCAGCCGCGCCCGGACGTCCCCGCAGACCAGGAAGACCCGCACCACGTGAGCACGGCCGCAACGGCGGAAGCACGACAGTCCACCGGCCCGGCGGCCCCCGCCTACGCCGACGCCGAACGTGAGGCCGTCCTGAAGGTCATGCGGGAACGCCGCGACATCCGCAACGGCTTCCGTGGCGACCCCATCCCGCACGAGGTGCTGCTGCGCGTCCTGGAGGCCGCCCACACCGCGCCCTCCGTCGGCCACTCGCAGCCCTGGGACTTCGTCGTCATCCGCTCCGCCGACACCCGGCGTGCCATGCACGAACTGGCGACGCGTCAGCGCGAGGCCTACGCCAAGTCCCTCCCCAAGGGCCGGGCCAAGCAGTTCAAGGAACTGAAGATCGAGGCCATCCTCGACACCCCGGTCAACATCGTCGTCACCGCCGACCCGACGCGCGGCGGCCGCCACACCCTGGGCCGGCACACCCAGCCGCAGATGGCCCCGTACTCCTCCGCCCTCGCGGTCGAGAACCTCTGGCTCGCCGCCCGCGCCGAGGGCCTCGGCGTCGGCTGGGTCAGCTTCTTCGACGAGCGCGAGATGGTCCGCGCCCTCGGCCTGCCCGAACACCTGGACGTCGTCGCCTACCTGTGCGTGGGCTACGTCGACGAGTTCCCGGACGAGCCCGAGCTGATGCAGGCCGGCTGGTCCAAGCGCCGCCCGCTCTCCTGGGTGGTCCACGAGGAGACGTACGGCCGTCGGGCCCTGCCCGGCGAGGCGCCGCACGACCTGCTCGCCGAGACCGTCGCGCAGATCCGCCCGCTGGACGCCAAGGCGCTCGGCGAGGCCTGGGAACGGCAGAAGCGGATGACCAAGCCGGCCGGCGCGCTCGGCATGCTGGAGATCATCTCCGCCCAGCTCTGCGGCCTGTCCCGGCAGTGCCCGCCGCCGATCCCGGAGCCCGCGGCCGTCGCGGTCTTCGCCGGCGACCACGGGGTGCACGCCCAGGGCGTCACCCCCTGGCCGCAGGAGGTCACCGCCCAGATGGTGGCCAACTTCCTCGGTGGGGGAGCGGTCTGCAACGCCTTCGCCACCCAGGTCGGCGCCGAGGTGTGCGTCGTGGACGTCGGTGTCGCCACCGACCTGCCCGCCACCCCCGGTCTGCTGCCCCGCAAGGTCCGCGCGGGCACCTCCGACATGACGACCGGCCCCGCGATGACCCGCGAGGAGGCCAAGCAGGCCATCGAGGTCGGCATCGAGACCGCCCGCGACCTGGTGGCGGCCGGCAACAAGGCCCTGCTCACCGGTGAGATGGGCATCGCGAACACCACCGCGTCCGCCGCGCTGATCTCCGTCTTCACCGGCGCGGACCCGGCCGAGGTCACCGGTCGCGGCACCGGCATCAACGACGAGACGCTGGCCCGCAAGACCGAGGTCGTCCGCCGCGCGCTGGAACTCCACCAGCCGGACCCGGCCGACCCCATCGGCGTGCTCGCCGCGGTCGGCGGCTTCGAGCACGCCGCCATGGTCGGTCTGCTGCTCGGCGGCGCCTCCCTGCGCACCCCCGTGCTGCTGGACGGCGTCAGCGCCGGCGCCGCCGCCCTGGTGGCCCGCGCCATCGCCCCCGAGGTCCTCGCGGCCTGCATCGCGGGCCACCGCAGCGCCGAGCCCGGCCATGTCGCCGCCCTCAACAAGCTGGGCCTGCGCCCCCTGGTCGACCTCGACCTCCGCCTCGGCGAGGGCACCGGCGCGCTGCTGGCCCTGCCGATGGTGCAGAGCACCGCACGGGCGATGCACGAGGTGGCGACGTTCGACTCGGCGGGCGTCACCGAGAAGTAGCCGCGACGGGACAGGGGCGGCGCGACCGGAGATCCGCCGCCGCCCCGGCCCGCCGTACGCTGGACCGACCTCGTGCCGTCCCCGCACGTCTCCTAGAATCCGCACGTATCCCCACGTCAGGGCCGCTCCACCGCCGTAGCGCCCACCGCACCGCCAGGACGAGGAGCCCACCCTCATGGCCGAACACCCCGCCTACCCCGTAGGCCTCCGCCTCACCGGCCGTCGCGTGGTCGTCCTCGGCGGCGGTCAGGTCGCCCAGCGTCGCCTGCCCGCCCTCATCGCGGCGGGCGCGGACATCCGCCTCGTGTCCCCCGCGGCGACCCCCTCGGTCGAGGCGATGGCGGACGCGGGAGAGATCGCGTGGGAGCGGCGCCCGTACACGGAGGGCGACCTCGCGGACGCCTGGTACGCCCTGATCGCCACCAGCGACACCGCGGCCAACGCGGCCGCCTCCGCGGAGGCCGAGAGGCACCGCGTCTGGTGCGTGCGCTCCGACGACGCCGACGAGGCCACGGCGTGGACACCGGCGACCGGCCACAGCGAGGGCGTCACCGTCGCCGTGCTCACCACGGACGCGCGCGGCCGCGACCCCCGCCACACCGCCGCCATCCGGGACGCGGTCGTGGAGGGCCTGCGCGACGGCACCCTCGTCGCCCCGCACCACCGCACCCGCACCGCCGGTGTCTCCCTCGTCGGCGGCGGCCCGGGCGACCCCGACCTGATCACCGTCCGCGGCCGCCGCCTGCTCGCCGAGGCCGACGTGGTCATCGCCGACCGGCTCGGCCCGCGCGACCTGCTCGCCGAGCTGCCGCCGCACGTCGAGGTCATCGACGCCGCGAAGATCCCCTACGGCCGTTTCATGGCCCAGGAGGCCATCAACAACGCGCTCATCGAGCACGCCAAGCAGGGCAAGGCCGTCGTACGGCTGAAGGGCGGCGACCCGTACGTCTTCGGACGGGGGATGGAGGAAGCGCAGGCGCTGGCCGAAGCGGGTATCCCGTGCACCGTCGTCCCCGGCATCTCCAGCTCCGTCTCGGTCCCCGGAGCGGCCGGCATCCCGGTCACCCACCGGGGCGTCGCCCACGAGTTCACCGTGGTCAGCGGCCATGTCGCCCCCGACGACGAGCGCTCCCTGGTGGACTGGCCGTCCCTCGCCAAGCTGACCGGCACCCTCGTGATCCTCATGGGCGTCGACAAGATCGGCCGGATCGCCGAGACCCTCGTCGCGCACGGCAAGTCCCCCCGCACCCCGGTCGCCCTCGTCCAGGAGGGCACCACCGCCGCCCAGCGCCGGGTCGACGCCACCCTCGCGACGGTCGCCGACACGGTCGTCGCGCAGGAGGTCAAGCCACCCGCCGTCATCGTCGTCGGCGAGGTCGTCGGCGTCGGCCCGCACGCCGGCATCGGCCCCCACGGGGCGGTGTGACATGGGCGAACTCCTCACGATCGACGACCCCGACGACCCGCGCCTGCGCGACTACACCCACCTGACCGACGTCGAACTGCGCCGCCGCCGCGAGCCCGCCGAGGGCCTCTTCATCGCCGAGGGCGAGAAGGTCATCCGACGGGCCGGCGAAGCGGGCTACGCGATGCGGTCGATGCTGCTCTCCGCCAAGTGGGTCGACACGATGCGCGACATCATCGACGAGGCCCCCGCCCCGGTGTACGTCGTCGACCCGGCCCTCGCCGAGCAGGTCACCGGCTACCACGTGCACCGCGGCGCCCTCGCCTCGATGCGGCGCAAGCCGCTGCCGACGGCGTCCGACCTCCTGACGGCCACCCGCCGCGTCGTCGTCATGGAGTCGGTCAACGACCACACCAACATCGGCGCGATCTTCCGTTCCGCCGCCGCCCTCGGACTGGACGCGGTCCTGCTCTCACCGG
The DNA here is from genome assembly GCF_055589025.1 of Streptomyces sp. NPDC041968. Lineage (NCBI taxonomy): Bacteria > Bacillati > Actinomycetota > Actinomycetes > Kitasatosporales > Streptomycetaceae > Streptomyces > Streptomyces sp. NPDC041968. The sequence goes on from NZ_JBVJCB010000008.1 coordinate 250,162, forward strand.
ACTGCGCCGACCCGCTGTACCGGCGCAGCGTGAAGGTCTCCATGGGCGCCGTCTTCTCGGTTCCGTACGCCCGCCTGGACACCTGGCCGGCCGGACTGGAGGCGGTCCGCGAGGCGGGCTTCGCGCTCCTCGCCCTCACTCCCGACGCACGGGCCAAGGCCCTCGACGAGGTCGCCCCGCACCGGATGGACCGGGTGGCGCTCATGCTGGGCGCCGAGGGCGACGGACTCTCCCGGCGGGCCCTGGCGGCGTCCGACGAGTGGGTCCGCATCCCCATGTCCCACGGTGTCGACTCCCTGAACGTGGGTGCGGCGGCAGCGGTCGCCTTCTACGCGGTGACGGCCGGCCGACCCCCGGAGTAGGCCGCGGTCCGGCCGTCGCAGTGCGGGAGCCCGCCCTGTGATCCGGCCCTCCACAGCCCGCCGTACGGTCCGGTCCGGCCCCTACCGCCCGACCGCGTGCCACCCGGGCGTGTCGCCGCGTCCGTCGACCCGCTCCTGCTGCGCCCGCACACCGCCCCGATCGTCGCCCAGCCCCCTGGACGGTCCCTGGCAGCCCTGCGCGGCGGCGATACCCAGCGCGACCAGCAGGGTCACGACCACGAACACGAACAGACGCTGCCGCAGCAGCCGCGGATTGGCGGGCCGCCGCCAGCGGGTCCCGGTCGGCCTCGGCGCCGTACGGCCGGGGCCGCCGCGCGACGTGGGCCGGCCTCCGCTGTCGTGGCGGGAGGTGCTGCGGCCGGTGTTGCTGCGGGAGGCGGGTGTGGGCCGCCCCCCGGAGCGGGCGCCCGAACCGTTGCCCCCGCGAGGGGCGCTGCCGCCCCGCGCGCCGGACCCGCCCCGCGACGGCGTGCCACCGCGGGAGGGATCGGCGCCGCGCGCGGGCGCCGGCCCACGGGATCCCGACGTGCTCCGTGGAGCGGGCGTGCCGGGCGCGCCCGGCCGGCTCTGCGGACGCCGCTGAGCACGCTCCGGATAGGTGTCGGCGAGCCGTCCCGTGGGCAGGTCGGCCTCCGCGCTGCGCGGCGCGGGGGGCCGTACGTCGGCCAGGCCCTGGGCCTCCCGGGCGGCGATCTCCTTGAGCCGCAAGGACAGTTGCAGCGTGCTCGGGCGTTCCTCGGGGTCCTTGGCCAGACACGCCCGCACCAGCGGAGCGAGGGCGTCCGGGACGCCGTGCAGCTGCGCCTCCTCGTGCACCACGCGGTACAGCATCACCTCGGAACTCCCGTGCCCGAACGGTGAGTCGCCCATCGAGGCGTAGGCCAGCGTGGCGCCGAGCGAGAACACGTCCGTGGCCGGAGTGACGGCCGCCCCGCGCACCTGCTCGGGCGCGAGGAACCCGGGGGAGCCGACGGCGGTGCCGACGTGCGTGAGCGTCGAGGCGCCCGTCGCCCAGGCGATGCCGAAGTCGATGATCCGCGGCCCCTTCGGGGAGAGCAGGATGTTGGACGGCTTCAGGTCCCGGTGCACCACCCCGGCCTCGTGCACGGCGACCAGCCCCTCGGACAGGGCGGCGCCGACGGCGGCGACGTCCGCCGCGCCGAGCGGCCCCCCGTCGACGACCTTGTCGTGCAGGGAGGGGCCGGGCACGTACTGCGTGGCGAACCAGGGGCGGTCCGCGTCCAGGTCGGCGGCGACCAGCCGTGCGGTGCAGCCACCGCGGATGCGCCGGGCCGCCGACACCTCCCGGGCGAACCGCGAGCGGAACTCCTGGTCCTCGGCCAGGTCCGGCCGGATGACCTTCAGCGCGACCCGCTGCCCCTTCTTGTCGGAGCCCAGGTAGACCACGCCCATCCCACCCGCGCCGAGCCGTCTGTGAAGCCTGAACGAGCCGACGACGCGCGGGTCCTCGCGCCTCAGGCGCATCATCGCCATGTTCATCCCCGCTGCCCGGTCCCTGTGACGAGCCCCAGCTTACGTTTCCACGGCCGCCCGCGCGCAGAGGCCGCGCCCTCCGCGGGCAACGGATTGTCAGTGCGGGGTGGGAGAGTTGAGGGACGGTCAGGGAACACGTGAACGAGCCGGTCCCGGCCCGCCGGTGATCCCAACCGGCGCGCGCGGAGGGGGGTTTGGACGGGGGGAGCGTGCGGGCGCGGAGGGGGAGGGGGGTGTCCGGGGGCAGACCGGTGGCCACGGCGCGGCGGTGGGCGAGGACGTGCGCCGAGCGGGGTCAGGGGCCCGCCGGAGCGCGGCGGAAGTGAGCGATGTCACGGGGCCGGGCGCTGCGGATGCCGGGTCCGGGGCACGTCACGAGGACGCCCCCTCCGGGAAGACCCCGAGGCGGGGCACCCGGTCTCCACCCAGGGGAGTACGCCCCGGGGGGCGGCTCATCCTCCGGGAGGCCCGGCAATCGGTACGAGGGCATGACGACCGGTGGGCGCGGGACACCTAGATTTGAGGTCAAGCGGCGGGTGCAGCACTCGTCCCCCGAGGTCGGACGCCCGCCGCTGTGAAGACAACAACCGAACGGTCAGGAGAGGGACCATGGCCCAGACGGCACCGCGGACGCTGGTCCGCACGCGGCGGGACCGCCGTCAGGCGCGGCGTCACCCGGTGGTGGCGACGCTCATGGCCCTGCCCCTGGCGGCTCTGCTCCTTCTCGTCTTCGACGGGTGGGAGACAGTGGCCACACAAGCGTCGTCCGTGGGTGTGATGCTGGGGCGCTGAGAGGCGACCCCCAGGCCCGGAAGAGCGGTCCGGGCGGGGACATCCATCCATGAAACCCCGTGGGGACGGGGGTGCGGCGGACGGCAAAATGCCGGCGCAGCTGGGGAGCTGCGCCGGCATTGCTCTTCCCCGGCACGACCACGGAGCCACGGCACCGGCACCGACCGCAGCTCTCGTCCTCCCCCCGGAGCATTCGGCGAACGGCACCGGTGCGCCCCGGCCCCCGGGCGGACGCCGAGGACGTGCCTCCCTGCCACCGGCGGCAAGAGCCTCCGAGCAGACGGCGCCGAGCCCCTGCGTACCCTCACCCCGTGACCACGGACGCCCTCCTCCCCTCCCTGACCGCCCGGGCCAGGGAAGCGGCCCACGCCCGCACCCCCGCCTGCCCCTGCGGCACCGCGGACCGCCCCGAGACCGCGCCCGCGTCCCGCACGGAGGCCAAGCCCGCGCCCCCCACCGAGACCACGCTCGCACACCGCCCCGACGCCACCGTCGTGCGGCACGCCGGCACCGTCGCCAAGGCGCACGCGGCGGACACCGACCCCGTCGAGCTGGCCCGCCGCGTCACCGTCGCCGCCCGACTCCCCGGCATCCTCCTGCCCCCGCTCCGTCCCACCGCTGCGGACCCCCACGCCGCAGACGCTCAGCCGGGTGGCGGCCCGACGCCCGTCACCCTGCACGAGCGGCTCGTCACCTACTGGCCGTACGGCACCCCGGTCGACCCGCAGGACCCGGACGCGGCGCCGTGGGAGGCCGCGGCCACCCTCCTCGCCCGCCTCCACCGCTCCCCGGCCCCCGCCACCCTGCCGCCGATGCGCGGTCCGGCCAAGGCGGCCCAGGCGGTCGCCCGGCTCCGGGCCACCGCCCCCGACCACCCCGCCACCGCCTCCGTACTGGACGCCTGGGCCGGCCTCCCCGCCTGGGCCCGCGGGGAGGCCGCCATGCCGGACACGACCACCCTGTGCCACGGCGACCTGCACCTCGGTCAGCTCGTACGCCACCCCGCCCCCGACGGACCCTGGCTGCTCATCGACGTGGACGACCTCGGTACCGGCGTCCCGGCATGGGACCTGGCCCGCCCGGCGGCCTGGTACGCCTGCGGACTGCTGCCGCCGGACGACTGGCACCGCTTCCTGACCGCCTACCGCACGGCCGGCGGCCCGGCCGTCCCGTCCCTCGCGGACCCCTGGACCGCGCTGGACGTACCGGCCCGTGCCCTCACCGTCCAGACCGCTGCCCGTGCCCTCACCAAGGCGGCAGCGGCGGGCCGGACCCCGGACGAGGTGGAGCAGGCGCTGGTCGACGCCTGCGCGCGGATGCCCTCGGACCGCCCCCGAGCCCCCCGCGGCTGAGGCGAATTCGCACGACGTAGGGTGCAACCGACCCGCGGCCGGGCAGAGTCTGTCCTGGCGACACGCGAATCAGGACCGACCGGCGAGGAGTTGAGCCGACCATGCAGTGCCCCAAGTGCCACGCACCCATGCACACCTACAACCGCAACGGCGTTCAGATCGAGCAGTGCAGCGGCTGCCGAGGCATCTTCCTCGACTACGGCGAGTTGGAGTCGCTGACCCGCCTGGAGACGCAGTGGTCCCAGCCCGCTCCGCCGCCCCCGCCCGCGGCCCCGCAGGCCTACCCGGCCGCCCCGGCTCCCGCCTGGGGCGCCCCGCACGTCGGGCACCACGGCCACCAGGGTCACCACCGCCAGAAGAGCTTCGGCCGCATGCTCTTCTCCAGCTGACAACCCGGCCAAGGACACGACGAAGCCCCCGGCCGTACGAGACGGCCGGGGGCTTCGGCGGGTGTGGACGATACTGGGATTGAACCAGTGACCTCTTCCGTGTCAGGGAAGCGCTCTCCCGCTGAGCTAATCGTCCTGGGAGTGCTGCGTGCGCGATACTGGGATTGAACCAGTGACCTCTTCCGTGTCAGGGAAGCGCTCTCCCGCTGAGCTAATCGCGCGGGGGACCCGAGAAGCCCAAGATCCGGGGATCGAGGACTCGAAGATCCAGTGGACGATACTGGGATTGAACCAGTGACCTCTTCCGTGTCAGGGAAGCGCTCTCCCGCTGAGCTAATCGTCCTTGGAGGTGGAGACGGGATTTGAACCCGTGTAGACGGCTTTGCAGGCCGTTGCCTCGCCTCTCGGCCACTCCACCAGGAGTGTAGGGGACCCGGGAGGCCCCCTGTTCCTGCGAGCGGACGACGAGGTTCGAACTCGCGACCTCAACCTTGGCAAGGTTGCGCTCTACCAACTGAGCTACGTCCGCCTGTCGGTTCGGTGCGCTTGCGCGTCCCGGCGACGTGATGAACTCTAGCGGATTCCGGAGCCAGCACAAAAACGCGTTTGTGCAGCGTGCTGCGGTGCGTACGCTCGCGCACCTGGTCAGGGCACCTGGAGCGACACGTTCGGGTCACCTCGGGGACACCGGCCTAGACTCGGTCATGTGCTCGACCTGCTTCCCCTCGCCCGCTTCGGCGACCGCCTCGCCACCGGTCTCCTCGACGTCACGAGCGATCCCGCCGCCCTGGAGTCCGAGGGCTTCTGGGCCGTCTGCGCGGACTTCGAGGGCCGTCTGACCTGCGCCCGCTTCGCGGACATACGGACGGAGGCGGTGTCGGCGCCGGTGCCGGGCGGGTGGCGGGGGCCGGCCGTCGGAGACTGGACGTCCTCCCTCGACCGCGCCGCGTACACGGCGGCCGTGCGGCGCATCCGCGCCCACATAGCCGCCGGCGAGGTCTACCAGGCCAATCTCTGCCGGGTGCTCTCGGCGCCCGTCGCCCCCGACGCCGACGTGGACGCCCTCACCGCCCTGCTGGCCCGCGGCAACCCGGCGCCGTACGCCGGGACGATCCGGCTGCCCGGGCACGGCGTGGAGATCGCCACCGCGTCCCCCGAGCTGTTCCTGCGCCGCGACGGCCGGGTCGTCGAGTCCGGGCCGATCAAGGGGACCGGACGGACCGAGGCCGACCTGCTGGAGAAGGACTACGCCGAGAACGTGATGATCGTGGACCTGGTCCGCAACGACATCGGGCGGGTCTGCGCCACGGGCAGTGTGACGGTGCCCGACCTGTGCGCCGTGGAGAAGCACCCGGGACTCGTGCACCTGGTGTCGACGGTGCGCGGTGAGCTGCGCGCGGGGGCGGGCTGGCCGGATCTGCTCGACGCGGCCTTCCCGCCCGGGTCCGTCACCGGCGCGCCCAAGTCGAGCGCCCTGCGGATCATCGACGCGCTGGAGAGCGCGCCCCGGGGCCCGTACTGCGGGGGCATCGGCTGGGTCGACGCCGACCGGGGTACCGGGGAGCTGGCCGTCGGCATCCGCACCTTCTGGATCGACCGGTCCGCGAGGTTGCTGCGCTTCGGCACCGGCGCCGGCATCACCTGGGGGTCCGACCCCGAGGGGGAGTGGCGGGAGACGGAGCTGAAGGCGTCCCGGCTGCTCGCGGTAGCGTCGGGGGCGTACGAGGTGACCGGAAGCGGAGAGGCGGTACAGACGTGAAGATCTGGCTCGACGGAGGGCTGCGGGACACCGGTTCCGCCCGCGTCTCCGTCTTCGACCACGGGCTGACCGTGGGCGACGGCATCTTCGAGACGGTGAAGGTGGTGGACGGCGGGCCGTTCGCGCTGACCCGGCACCTCGACCGGCTGACCCGTTCGGCACGCGGTCTGGGGCTGCCCGATCCCGACCTCGACGAGGTCCGCCGCGCCTGCGCGGCCGTCATCGAGGCCAACCCGATGCCCCTGGGCCGGCTGCGCGTCACCTACACCGGCGGCCACGGCCCGCTCGGCTCCGACCGCGGCGAACACGGTCCGACCCTCGTCGTCGCCCTCGGCGAGACCGGTCGCCGACCCGACTCCACGGCCGTCGTCACGGTGCCCTGGACCCGCAACGAGCGCGGCGCGCTCACCGGCCTGAAGACCACCTCCTACGCCGAGAACGTCGTCGCCCTCGCCCGCGCCCGCGAACGGGGGGCGTCGGAAGCACTGTTCGGCAACACGGTCGGGCAGCTCTGCGAGGGCACCGGGTCCAACGTCTTCGTGGTCCTCGACGGCGAGATCCACACCCCGCCCGTCGCCTCGGGCTGCCTCGCCGGCATCACCCGCGCCCTGGCCGTCGAGTGGACCGGCGCCCGTGAGACCGACCTCCCGCTGGACGTCCTGGAGCGCGCCGACGAGGTCTTCCTGACCTCCACCCTGCGGGACGTCCAGGCCGTGCACCGCGTGGACGACCGCGAACTCCCGGGCGCCCCGGGACCGGTGACCGCGAAGGCGATGCGGATCTTCGAGGAGCGGTCCGGGGACGACCTGGATCCCTGACCGCGGAAATTCGGCTGCCCTTCGGGTCCCCCGGCGGGTAGAACACCCGTGATGACCACCACCCTGCGGCCGACCGAGCCGCTACAGCGCGCCGCCGACGGGACACGTTCACGCCGCTACCAGGTCTGCGTGAACAGCCGTCCCGTCGGCGCGATACACCTCGGCACCTCGCCCTCGCTCGGCGACTCGGTCGCCGTCATCGACGAGCTGCGCATCGACGAACCGGACCGCCGGCGCGGCCGGGGCACGGTCGCCGCGCTCGCGGCCGAGGAGGTCGCGCGGGGCTGGGGCTGCCGGCAGATCGAGGCGCACGTCGCCGGCGACGCCGAGGCGGGACTGGGCCTCGCGCGGGCACTCGGCTACGTCCCGCGCAGCCGCGGCATGACCAAGCCGCTCGGCGACACCCCGCCCGCCCTGCCCGCGGGCAGCGCCGCACGGCCCATGACCCGGGACGAGTTCGCCGCCTGGCAGGCCTACGAGTCGCGGGAGTACGCCCGTACCTGGATCGAGCGGGGGCTCCCCGAGGCCGAGGCGCACGCGAAGGCGCGCCGCGATCACGAGCTGCTCCTGCCGCACGGGCTGGACACCGAGAACATGCTGTTCAGCGTGTTGGAGCAGGAGGGCGTGCGGGTCGGGGTCCTGTGGCTGGCACTGCAGGAGGACCGGGCCTACGTCTTCGACGTCGAGGCCGACGCGGCCCATCGGGGCCGGGGGCACGGCCGTACGCTGATGCTGCTGGCCGAGGCGCAGGCGATCACCGCCGGCCGGCCGCTGATCGGCCTCAACGTCTTCGCCGGGAACACCCCGGCCGAACGGCTGTACGAGTCGCTCGGCTACGCGACCACGCGGTACGGCTTCTACAAGCCGCTGCTCTAGGGGCGGCCCGGGCCGGGGCGCCGGGGCGCCGCCCGGATCAGCCCTGTTCGGCCAGCAGCCGGTCCGCGATCTCCTCGACGCGCTCGCGCAGCCCCTCCTGGCTCCTGCCGCCGTTGAGGCGCTCGCCGCCGATCACGTACGTGGGGGTGCCGGTCACGCCGATCGCCTTGCCCTCGGCCTGATCGGCGTCGACGATCAGGATGTGCCGGCCGTCGATCAGGGCCGTGTCGAACTCCTCGGCGTCCAGCCCCAGCTCCCGGGCCACCTCGACCAGGAAGGGCTCACCCTTGCGGTCCAGCTCCGCGACCCGGTCCAGCACGGCCTCCGCGTACGGCCACCCCTGCCCCTGGGCCACGGCCTCCTCGGCGGCCTGCGCGGCGGCGAAGGAGTGCTTGTGCTTCTCCAGGGGGAAGTGCCGCAGCCGCAGTTCCAGGCGGTCGCCGTAGCGGGCGCGCAGGGCGCGGAGGTCCTCCAGCGCGGTGCGGCAGTCAGGGCACTGGAGCTCGCACCAGACATCGAGGACGGGCGCGGCGGGACGGTCGGGGGAGAGGTCGCTCATGCCCCCATTCTCCCAGCCCACGGGACGGCACCCGGCCACCGTGGGACACCGCTCACCGGCACCTGGGGAGGAGCCGACCCCCGAGATCTCCCTGATCTCCGGCCGGAGCATGGCCCGACGGTGTCCGGACGGTGCAGGATGGAAGGGACGAACTACTCGTGCCCGACCGAGCCCAGCCTGGAGGACCGGATGATTGCCGAGACCGTCTGCTCCGCGGTGTCCGCGGCGGGCCTGGGCATCGCGGCGGTCACCGCGTACCGCAGGCGCTTCCTCACCGCGACCCGCATCGCCGCCTACGCGCTGGTCCCGGTCGGCCTGGTGATGACCGGTGTCGTCGAGTGGCTGGCCGACACGGCCTTCAGCCCGGTGGCCTGGGCGGGCTTCGGAGTGCTGGGCGTCTCCTGGGTGCTCTTCCTGACCACGCGCGCCGTGGAGCGCCGCCGTGGTGGCACGCGCAAGGAACGCAAGGAGGCCCGGGCCGCGGCACGGCGCGAGGCGGTCGCCCCGGCGGCCTCGGAACCGTCCCTCGGACCCGGTACCCGCCAGGCCAGTCGGCCCGCCCCTTCCCGGCCGGCGACCGCGCCCCGGGGCGACGAGGACTTCAGCGACATCGAAGCCATCCTGAAGAAGCACGGCATCTGACACCCGTCCGCCGACACTGAAACGACACAGCGGTCCGAGGCCGTCAAGGCGTGCTCCGGAATGATCACGTTCCGACCCCGACCTTGCTGATTCAACGAACTCCCGGTCCTTGCTGGCGTGTTGATCGCGTGGGCCCCGTGCACTGCGTCATCATCGCGGCGAGATGCCGGACACCACTCAGCTGGATCCCCAGCTGGACACGAGACAGAGCGAAACCGCGCCCACGCAGAGTGAACCGCGCGGCTGCCTCTTCGCCCTTTCCCAGCCACCGCTCATGATCTTCCTTGCGGTGATCGGGTGTCTGCTGCTCATGGCCGCGTTGCACGATCTGCTGTTGCTGTGAGCCGTACCCGCGTTCCCCGGCGCCACCCGCCGGGGACCGCGTCGCCGTCCGCACACCACCCGGTGCCGACGCCGGGGTGGGCCCGGGGCGACGTCAGCCGGCGGCCTCCTTGCGCCGTGCCCGGTACGCGGCCACGTGCAGCCGGTTTCCGCAAGTACGGCTGTCGCAGTACCGCCGGGAGCGGTTCCGCGAGAGGTCGACGAAGGCGCGCCGGCAGTCCGGGGCCTCGCACCGCCGCAGCCGCTCCTGCTCCCCCGCGACCACGAAGAAGGCCAGCGCCATTCCGCAGTCGGCGGCCAGGTGGTCGGCGACGGAGGCGCCGGGGGCGAAGTAGTGGATGTGCCAGTCGTACCCGTCGTGGTCGGTGAGCCGGGGCGTGGTCCCCGCGGCGGCGACCAGATCGTTGATCAGCCCCGCCGCGGTACGGGCCTCGGGGGCCGCGAAGACCGCCGCGAACCGGCCGCGGACCTTGCGCACCGCCGACAGGTCGAGTTCGGAGAGCACGCCGACGTCGCTGATTTCGTGCGATCCCACAAATTCCTGGAGGGCCGCGACATCCGGCAGCCCGTCCGGCGCCGTATCGTCCTCCGGCACGGTGTTCACCAGATCCACCACGGTGTCGAGGGCGCACCGGGTGTCGTGGGTGATCAGCACATTTCGCTCCCTGGCCTGGGGTCGGGCGGGCGCCCGCCGATGCTGGCCGATGGTAGTGGCTTCCGCGGCGGGCGAACCGGCTCCGATTCCGGTCCCTGGCACCGGCGGCCGCTCGCCCGTCGCCCACGGCCTCGCGCACCGGCGGCGCCGGTCCACCCATCGCCCGTACAACGGGAGCCGTCCGGTCTTCGTTCCCGTGCGGAGCCGCGAGAGCGCCCTGTGAGGCGTCAGGGGAGTGAGGGTCGTGTGAGGGGCGTAGGGCACGTCAGTACCCGCCCCAGGGCGTCCCCCGGCGCTGTACGGAGCCGGAACATGGCGACGCCGCCTCCGCGAAGATCCGCGGTGACGACGCCGGGTGTGCCGTATGCGGTTGTCCGGGCCCGTGCCGTCACCCCGAGTCGACGGCGACGGGCGGCTTCACGGGGCCTCGCCCTAGCTTTCCGCCAGGATGTGCGAGAGCTCCTGGTCGAGATCGAAGTGCCGGTGTTCCGTGCCGGGCGGCACGGCGGCGTCTGTGCGCTTCAGGAAGGACTCCAGGGCCCGCGCCGGGGCCTCCAGCAGTGCCTCGCCCTCAGGGGAGCTCAGAGCGATGCACACGACGCCCTGGCCATGACTGCGCGACGGCCAGACACGGACGTCGCCGGTGCCGGTGGGACGGTGGAGACCTTCGGCGAGGAGGTCGCGGGCGAACACCCACTCGACGGTCTCCTCGGCTCCGGTGTGGAAGGTGGCGTGCACGGCGTAGGGGTCGGCCGTGTCGTACCGCAGGCCTGCGGGGACAGGCAGGGAGGACTCGCTCGACACAACGAGGCGCAGGTGCAGCTCGCAGCTGACCGTGGTGTTCATAAGCGCCAGGGCCTTTCGCTCAGTGTGCGCTCGGGGATTCGCACGTCGGCGAAATCGACATGCCACCTACGGTGCCGTTGTAAACCCCTCTGAGCGTTTTGCGGGTGTTTACGTAACTCTTCCGGCCGAGCGGTCGTTCGGGTCCTGCGCCCATTCCGGTGACAGGTTTCGCTCCGGTAGTGTTTGGCTGTATGAACACGGGGAGTAACAAGCCCGGCGAGGCAGCCGTGGCGGAGGACCGTACGGGGACGGACGACGAGGCCGCGGCCGCGCGGGCCCTCGGGTCGCGGGCGCCGGACTTCATCAAGGCGCGCCGCGCCCTGCACCTGAGCTGGCAGGTCGGCGTCTTCATCGTCGGTCTCGCGGTCGTGGTGGCCGGCATCATCATGCTGCCGCTGCCCGGGCCGGGCTGGGTCGTGATCTTCGGGGGCATGGCGATCTGGGCGACCGAGTTCGTCTGGGCCCAGCTCGTCCTGCGCTGGACCAAGCGCAAGGTCACGGAGGCGGCGCAGCGCGCCCTCGACCCCCGGGTGCGGCGCCGGAACATCATCCTGACCTCGGTCGGTCTGCTGATCGTCGCCGTGCTGGCCGGGATCTACCTGTACAAGTTCGGTCTGCAGATGCCCTGGAAGATCAAGGACCAGTGATCCGCGGCGGGGGTGCGGCCACCCGGCCCCCGCTGGTCACGGGCACTGCCTGACATGGGGTAATGTTCTTCCTGCGTCCGGGCGATTAGCTCAGTGGGAGAGCGCTTCGTTCACACCGAAGAGGTCACTGGTTCGAACCCAGTATCGCCCACCGGATCAGCAGGCGGCCCGGCTCACGATCGTGAGCCGGGCCGCTTCGTCGTGTGCCGGGCGGCCGCGCGGCCCGTCCGCTCCGTCCGGCTGCTTCACTCAACCGTGACCTTCCGTGCCGCCGGTTCCGCTGGACCGGGCGGCGTTCGGCCCCTCGGCCACGCCGCGCCCACCTGCGCAATCGGCCGGCCCGTCCGCGGGTGGGCCGACGGTGGGCCTCCCTCCCGGTCGGCGCCCCGCGCACATCCGTACCGTCCGACTCATTGACGGGCCCCCGGGACCTTCGTACCTTGTGCCAGCAAGCGCTTACTTGAAACGATTCACGCAGCGGACGCCGCGTCGCGGGGAGGCTCATATGCAGCAGGGCAGCAAGATGGAGAGGCGGACGATCCTCAAGGCGGCGGGCGCCTCGCTGGCCGTCGCGGGACTGGGGGCGACGGCCACCGCGTGCGGCGGCGACAGTGGTTCGGGAGGGGGGACGGTGACGATCCGTTACTCCTGGTGGGGTGCGGAGGACCGGGCGCAGCGCATCAACAAGACCATCGCCCTCTTCGAGAAGAAATACCCGAAGATCAAGGTCAAGACCGACTTTCAGCCGTACACGGACTTCTGGAAAAAGTTCAACACCCAGGCCTCCGGCGGAAATCCACCGGACGTCTTCCAGAATGCCATCGGGTTCCTGCGCAAATACGACGCGAAGAACGTCCTGCTCGATCTGAGCGCGCAGGTCGAGGCGGGCAACCTCTCCATGGACGGTTTCCGCGAGGGCCTGGAGAAGTTCGGTGAGATCGACGGCAGACTCCTCGGTGTGCCCGTCGGTTCGAACTCGATGGCCCTCGTCATCGACAAGCCCGTCTACACCCGCGCCGGGATCACGCCCGAACAGGGCTGGACCTGGGACGACTTCCACGAGGCGATGACCAGGGTCCGGGACCGGACGGGGCGTGCGGGCGACAGCGGCATGTACGGCGTCATGTACCTCTACGACCTGTACCTGCGGCAGAACGGCAAGGCCTTCTTCACCGAGGACGGCCTCGGCTTCTCCGAGGCGGATCTGACCGCGTGGTGGAGCAAGGCGGAGAAGGACGTGCGGTCCGGTCTCTTCGCCGACCCGAAGAAGGTCGCCCAGATCAAGCCCAAGTCGGCGCTCTCCGCCGAACTCGCCGGCAGCGAGTACACCTGGGACAACTTCACCGTCCGCTACACCTCCGAGGGCAAGAGCGAGTACGGTCTCGCACCGATCCCCACCACGGACGGCAAGAGGACCGGCCAGTACCTCGGTTCGCTGATGCTGAGCGCCTACAAGCGCACCGAGCATCCCAAGGAAGTCGCGCAGTTCATCGAATTCATGGTCCACGATCCCGAGGTCGCCAAGATCATGGGTTACGACCGCGGCGTGCCGACGACGCAGGCCCAGTACGACGCCTACCGCCCGGCCGACCCGGTCAACAAGGCGATCGCCGCCTACGAGCAGTCCCTCGTCGACGCGGGCGTCCTGGAGGACATCACCCCGCACCCGAACGGCGCCGACATCTGCGAGGCCGCGTTCCTGCGCATCGCCGAGGAGATGGCGCTCGGCGAGCGGTCCGTCGGGGACGCCGTGAAGCAGTTCTTCACCGAGTCGAAGACGGCTCTCGTCGGCTGATGGGAAGCGCCGTGACACACGCCCCCGCGCGGGAGGGCCTGGCCGAGGCCTCCGAGCCGCGGCACGGCCCGGTGAAGCCCCCGCGCCCCGCCGAGCTGAAGCGGCGGCGCCGCCGGGAGAACCTGGCCGGCTACCTCTTCATGTCCCCCTGGATCGCCGGGTTCCTGCTGCTGACCGCGGGACCGATGGTCGCCTCGCTCTATTTCGCCTTCACCGACTACAACCTGTTCGACGCCCCGAAGTGGATCGGCCTGGACAACTTCTCCGAGATGTTCGGCGACCCGCGCTGGCGTCACTCGGTCCAGGTCACCCTCTGGTACGTCGTCGTCGGCACGCCGATCAAGCTGGTCGCCGCGCTGGGCGTGGCGCTGCTGCTGGCGCAGAAGCGGCGCGGACAGGCCTTCTACCGGGCCGCCTTCTACGCGCCGTCGCTGATCGGCGCGAGCGTGTCCGTCGCCGTCGTGTGGAAGGCGATCTTCTCGGACGACGCGGCCGTGGACCGTACGCAGCAGTTCTTCGGGATCGACGCCGGCGGGTGGACCGGCGACCCGGATCTGATCATCTACAGTCTGGTGGCCCTCACCGTCTGGCAGTTCGGCGCCCCGATGGTCATCTTCCTGGCCGGCCTGAAGCAGGTCCCGCGCGAGCTGTACGAGGCGGCCGACGTCGACGGGGCGAGCCGACTGCGGCAGTTCTGGAACATCACGCTGCCGATGATCTCTCCGGTGCTCTTCTTCAACGTCCTGCTGGAGACCATCCACTCCTTCCAGATCTTCAGCTCCGCCTACATCGTCGGCGGCGGGGCCGGGGGCAACGCCTGCGGTCCGGCCGACGGATCCATGGTCTACACCTGCTACCTGTACGTCCAGGGCTTCGAGAACAGCCGCATGGGCCTGGCCTCCGCCATGGCGTGGATGCTGCTGGTCGCGGTCGCCCTGGTCACCGCGGTGCTGTTCTGGTCCCAGAAGCGCTGGGTGCACTACGAGGAGGGCGGCCGATGAGCGCGCAGGCCACCGACGTCACACCGGCCCCGTCCACGAGGGGCGCCCTGCGGCGCAGGCTGCCGGGCTCGCTCGCCTGGCACGTCGGGTCCCTGGCGATCCTGGCGGTGATCCTCTACCCGGTGGTCTGGGTCGTCGGCGGCTCCTTCAAGGAGAGCGGGGACATCGTCGGCAGCCTGGACCTCTTCCCGGCCGACCCGATCGTCTCCAACTACACGAGCCTGGCCGACGGCATCGCCGACATCTCGATCTCCACCTTCTTCCTCAACTCGCTCTTCCTCGCGGTGGGGTCGGTCATCGGGATCGTGGTGTCCTGCTCGCTGACGGCGTACGCCTTCGCCAAGATCAGGTTCGCGGGCCGCAACCTGCTCTTCACCCTGATGATCGGCACGCTGCTGCTGCCGTACCACGTGCTGCTGATCCCGCAGTACGTGCTGTTCCGCAACATGGACATGATCAACACGTACACCCCGTTGCTGCTGGGGAAGTACCTGGCCACCGAGGCGTTCTTCGTCTTCCTCATGGTGCAGTTCATGCGCAACCTGCCTCGCGAGCTGGACGAGGCGGCGCGGCTCGACGGCTGCGGGCACCTGCGCATCTACTGGTCGATCGTGCTTCCCCTGTGCCGCCCGGCCCTGATCACCAGCGCCATCTTCACCTTCATCAACGCGTGGAACGACTTCATGGGCCCGCTGATCTACCTCAACGAGCCGAGCAAGTACACCGTGTCCCTCGGCCTGAAGATGTTCGTCGACCAGGAAGGGCTGGCGAACTACGGCGGCATGATCGCCATGTCGCTCGTCGCCCTGCTGCCCGTCCTCGCCTTCTTCCTGGCCTTCCAGCGCTATCTGATCGACGGCATGGCGACGTCCGGTCTGAAGGGCTGAGGTGAACCGATCATGACCGAGGCGCGTGCGCGGGCCCGCACCGAGCGGGGAGAGTCACGGTTCGCCCAGGGGTTCGCCCTGTTCGCCGAGTGCCTGCTCACCGGCGTGTGGATCGCGGTGGCCTCGCTGCCGCTGGTCAGCTACCCCGCGGCGTTCGCGGCCGGGTCCCGGCACCTCGGGCGCCTGCTCGCCCACGAGCGCGGCGGCTGGCGGGAGTTCGCCGCCGACTTCCGAGCGGCACTGCGACGCGGGTGGATCGTCGGGGTCGCCGGGTGGGCCGCCCTGGCGGTGGTCTGGGTGGACGTGCGGGCCGTGCGCGAGGGTGTTCCGCTCGGCCCCCTGGTGGGCTCCGTCGGGGTGCTCGCCCTGATCGGCGCGGCCGTGGCGGGGCTGCGCGCGGCGGCCACCTGGCAACCCGGCGCCTCCTGGCGGTCGCTGCTCGCGCGGGCCGGCCGGCGCACCGTGCTCGACCCCGCCGGCTCCTTCCTGATCGTCGGCGGGCTGGTCGTGGTGGTCTGCTCCGCCTGGTTCAGCGCCCCGCTGGCGGTCGCCGTCCTCGGCGCCGTCGCCGCGGCGGCCGTCGCCGTGGAGGAGCGCCACCGCCTGCGCTGACGGCGTCACCCGTCCCCGGTTCGGCGCTCCGGCGCCGCACCGCCTCGTCTGTCATGCCCTTGACATTCAGTCCTCTTCACGTCCGGCACCCGCACGCAACGGAAGGAAAGGCCATGTCCCCCATCCCCCGCAGGTCCCTCCTCAAGGCGGCCGCAGTCGCCGGCGCCGCCACCCGGCTCAGCTGGGCTCTGGACGCGGGCAGGGCCCAGGCCGCCCCCGCCGCGGAGACCGGCGAGGCCGCCCCCGTCACCCTGACCTGGCTGGAGGACGGCGGCCTGGGCGCCGCCCCCGGCTCCACCGTCGGCGTCCCCTGGCCCCGGGGCACGTACCGGGAGGACCAGACGTTCGCCGTCACGGACGCGGACGGCAAGGCCGTACCCGCGCAGTCCTGGCCGCTCGCGTACTGGCCGGACGGCTCCCTCAAGTGGACCGCACACGCCGTCGGCTCGGGCGACGGCGCGCTCACCCTGACCGCCGGCACCCCCGCGGCGCCCGCCGAGAAGGTCACCGTCTCCCGACGCGGCGGAACGATCGACATATCGACCGGCGTCATCACCGCGAGGATCGGCACCTCGGGATCGACCCTGATCAAGTCGGTCACCAGGGGCTCCACCGAGATCGCCCGCAACGGCCGTCTCGTGCTGCTGCGCCAGCCGGAGATCGAGGACGGCGACCAGGGCACCGTGACGCACGAGCGCTTCGACGGCGCGATCGACGAGGTGAAGGTCGAGCAGGAGGGCCCCGTCCGCGCCGTCGTCCGCATCGACGGCACGCACCGCAAGGGGCGCCGGGCCAGGCTGCCCTTCTCCCTGCGCCTCTACTTCTACGCCGGCGCCGACTCCTTCCGCATGGTGCACACCGTCACGTTCGACGGGAAGCAGGAGCCCGGGAAGGCGAGCGGCGACTTCGTCCGCGGCCTCGGCGTCCGCTTCACCGTGCCGATGCGCGACGCGTCCTACGACCGGCACATCCGCATCGGCGGCGAAGGCACCGGCCTGCTGCGCGAGGCAGTCAAGGGCATCACCGGCCTGCGCCGCGACCCCGGGGCGGCCGTCCAGGCGGCGCAGTACGCGGGGGAGAAGCTGCCCGACCCCGCCACCTGGGACCAGCGGGTCACCACCCGCCTGCAGTACATCCCGGAGTGGGGCGACTACACCCTTTCCCAGCTCTCCGCCGACGGCTTCACCCTGCGCAAGCGCACCGGGAAGGGCCACGGGTGGATCGGCGCCGGTGGCGGGCGGCGCGCCTCGGGCTTCGGCTACGTCGGCGGAACGAGCGGTGGACTCTCCTTCGGCCTGCGCGACTTCTGGGAGAAGTACCCCGCCCAGCTGGACATCCGCGACGCCCGGACCGACGCGGCCGAGGTCACCCTCTGGCTCTGGTCACCCGAGGCCCAGCCCATGGATCTGCGCTTCTACCACGACGGCCTGGGCCAGGACACCTTCCCCGAGCAGATCGAGGGCCTCAACATCACCTACGAGGACTACGAGCCCGGGTTCGGCACCCCCTACGGCATCGCCCGCACCTCTGAACTGCTGTTCTGGGCCAACGCCTCCACCCCGAGCGCGCAGCGGCTCGCGCAGCAGGTCGAGGCCGTGCGCGTCCTGCCCCAGCTGGCCGCCCCACCGGCCCAGCTTATCAAGGCCAAGGTCTTCGGCCCCGGCCTCTACTCCGAGCCCGACCGGTCCACCCCCGCCAAGGCCAGGATCGAGGACCACCTCGACTTCCTCTTCACCTACTACAAGGACCAGGTGGAGCAGCGCCGTTGGTACGGCTTCTGGGACTACGGCGACATCATGCACACCTACGACACCGCCCGCCACCAGTGGCGCTACGACATCGGCGGCTACGCCTGGGACAACTCCGAGCTGTCGCCCGACCTCTGGCTCTGGTACGCCTACCTGCGCTCCGGCCGCGCCGACATCTTCCGCTTCGCCGAGGCCATGACTCGCCACACCGGCGAGGTCGACGTCTACCACCTGGGGGAGTGGGCCGGACTCGGCACCCGGCACGGCGTCCAGCACTACGCGGACAGCGCCAAGCAGCAGCGCATCGCCAACACCACCTACCGGCGCTTCTACTACTTCCTCACCGCCGACGAACGCGTGGGCGACCTCATGCGGGCCAACGTCGACTCCGACGAGACCTTCCTCGCCCTCGACCCGCTCCGCAAGATCCGCACCGAGCCCTACACCCCCGACCGGCACGCCCTGTCGATCGGCTTCGGCACCGACTGGAGCGGCCTGGTCTCGGCGTGGCTGACCGAGTGGGAACGCAGGGGACCCCAGTGGGAGAAGGCACGCGCGCGCGTGCTGTCCACGATGGAGACCATCGCCGCCCAGCCCAACGGCTTCGTCCAGGGCAGCGGCCTGTACGACCTCGACACGGGCAGGTTCGCCGTCGCCGACGCCCCGAAGGTCGAGGTGTCCCACCTGTCGGCCGTCTTCGGCCTCAACGAGCTGTGCGCCGAGCTGATCGACCTCGTCGACATGCCGGAGTTCCACGAGGCGTACTACGACTACTGCCGCTACTTCAACGCCACCAAGACCGAACAGGCGGCCCGGTACGGCCGCGACTTCGGCAGCCTCATCCTCTTCCAGGGCCACTCGCGCCTCGACGCCTACGCGGCCGTACGGACCGGGGACGAGGCGCTCGCCACGCGCGCGTGGCGGAAGTTCTACGACTCCGACGGCTACAAGGAGTCGGCGCCCTGGAGCACCGAGAAGCTGAGCGGCCCGGCCGCGCTGGTACCGGGCAGCGAGGCGCCCTGGGTGTCCACCAACGACACCGCGCTCTACGGACTCGCCGCCATCGAGAACCTGGCCCTTCTGGGCGACCGGATGCCGTAGCGCGCACGTGACGGACGCGGGGACGGGCACACTCCGGTACGTGGACTGGAACCATTACCGATTCCGCAGCCTGTGGACCCTGCCCGCGCCCGTCCCCGCCGTCTACCGGGAGCTGGAACGGATCGAGGACTACCCCCGCTGGTGGCCGCAGGTGCGCGAGGTCACCCGGCTCGACGACAGCAGCGGCCTCGTCCGCTTCCGTTCCCTCCTGCCCTACGACCTGACCGCGACCCTGCGCGAGGGACGGCGCGACCCGGAGGCCGGGGTGCTGGAGGTCGCGATGAGCGGGGACATGGAGGGCTGGGCGCGCTGGACGCTCGGCCCCCGGGGCTCCGGCACCCTCGCCCGCTACGACCAGGAGGTCGTCGTGCGCAAGCCGCTGCTGCGCCGCCTCGCCGTACCGGGACGGCCGCTGTTCCGGGCCAACCACCGGCTGATGATGCGGGCGGGGCACCGCGGGCTCGCGGCCCGCCTGGAAGCGGTTTGAAGAGAGCGTGCCGGGCCCTGTATGGTTCAGTGCGTTCCCGGGCGATTAGCTCAGTGGGAGAGCGCTTCGTTCACACCGAAGAGGTCACTGGTTCGAACCCAGTATCGCCCACCGGGAAAAGCCGGTCCGTCGCACGACGGGCCGGCTTCTTCGTGTGCGCGTCACCGGCTCACGCCGCCGCCGGCAGGTCCGGACGCAGCGGCCAGGCCGGGTCCACCGCCTCCTCGGTCCCGTTGAGCGCGAACCACGCCTGGAGCCCCCGCGCCTGCCCCGCGTGCCACACCGCCTGCAGCGTGTGCAGTTCGGCGACCGAGAGGCGCTCCAGACGCCCCGGGAAGCGGCGGCCCACCGCCCGCACGACCTCCAGCGCGGCCTGCGCGTCGGCCGCCGCGTCGTGCGCGCCCTCCAGCTCGACGCCGTAGTGCGCGCTCAGGTCGGTGAGGGTGCGGCGGCCCTTGCGGTAGCGGTCCATGTGCTTGTCGAGCACGCGTGGATCCAGGACGTGCAGTGACGTTTGCTCCAGCCAGCGGCCCAGGGACGAGGCGCGGTGCCGGCGCAACTCCCGGTCCACCAGCGTGAGGTCGAACGGCGCGTTCATCACCACGAGCGGGCGCCCCGCGCGGGCCTGCTCGGCCAGCGCCTCGGCTATCTCGTACATCACCGGCGCCGGCCAACGGCCGTGGCGCTGCAGGTGCTCCTCCGTCAGCCCGTGCACCGCCGTCGCCGACTCCGGCACCGGGACACCCGGATTCACCAGCCACCGGGTCACCCGGGGCCTGAGGCCCGGGGCGTCCTGGACGACGAGGGCGGCCGACACGATCCGGTCGGTCTCGACGTCCACACCCGTGGTCTCCGTGTCGAAGGCGGCCAGGGGCCCCTCGAACCAGCACGTCATAGGGCACTCAACTCCTCCTGCTGCAACGGCCGCTGACGCGCCGTCCTCTGTCCCGGTTCGGTGATACCCGGGCTGTTTGCGGCGTACGCCGGAAGGACACAACAGGAGTACGGGTCTTTGCAGTTCAGGGACCCGCAGTGGGGAACGCACCAGTTCTGGAAGGCTGTTGGTCATGGCCATAGCGCAGCCCGAACGGGGCGGGCTGCTGCCTGAGCGCATCGCGCCCACTCGCGGCTCCCTCGCCACCACCGCCTGCATGGAGACCCTGCAGGTCGGCTACCTTCACGCGGTCGCCGCGGCGGCGGGCTGCTCGCTCTCGCAGCCCTTCCCGGACAACGGCATCGACTGGCACGTCAGTCACAGCGCCCCCGGGCACACGGTCGACGACGAGGTCACCATCAAGGTGCAGCTCAAGGCGACGTACCAGATCCCGCCGAGCCCACCGGGCCGGTCCTTCTCCTTCACGCTCGACAACGACCACCTGGCGAAGCTCGCCCGCACCCCGGTCTCCGTGCACAAGATCCTGGTCGTGATGATCGTCCCCCGGTCCCGGGACCAGTGGCTGCGCGCCGGCCACGACCGGCTCGACCTCAGGCACTGCTGCTACTGGACCAACCTCGCCGGACATCCGGTCACCGGCCGGCGGCGCACCACCGTGCGGATACCGACCGCACGGGTCTTCGACGACCGGGCGCTGTGCGAGATCATGACGCGGGTCGGGACGGGAGGGAAACCATGACGCACCGCCCGACCGGTGAACCGCTGCGGTCCCTCCGACCGCACCCCGACCACGCCACGGGCGACAGCGGCCGGGACGACCACACGCCGGACCCCGCCGCCGTGGACCCGGCCGTGCTGACCGCCCTGCTCCACCGGCACGGCTGGCGGCGTCGCGGCGGCGCCCCCGGCCGCTACGGCCGCTGGACCCCGCCCGGACCGGGCGCCGGGGCCACCAGCCTGCTGGTGCCGGTCAGCCGCGCCTTCCCCGACAGCGACGACCTGCTCGGCGAGGCGCTGCTCGCCCTGACCCGCAGCGGCACCCCCGCCGCCCGCGAGATCCTCGTCTCCCTTTCCGTGCCCAGCGACGAGATCCGCTGGGGGCGCGACGTGCCGGCCGGACCCGGTGACGCCACCTCGTGGGCCGCGGAGGAGCAGCTGCGCTCCGCGGCCCGCCGGATGCTGCTCGCCGGAGCGCTCGCCACGCGCGCGCGGGCGGGCTACTACGGCGCCCGGCACCGGCGTGCCGCGGCCGAAGCGCTGGAGAACGTCCTGGTCGGCCCCGCCCCCGGCGGCCGCCGGCTCACCGCGTTTGTACCCGTCGCCACCGGCCGCCCCCTCGCCGTACGCCTCCACCACGCCCTGTACGCCACCCGCGAGGCCGTCGACTACCGGCGCGCCACCGGCGGCACGGAGGCCTTCGACGCCGCGGTGGCGGCGGGCGTCAGCCACGAACTGACCGAGGCGCTCGTCGCCCTGATCCGGGGCACGGAGGGCGCCCGCGTGGCCGTCGACTGGGCACCGGCCGCCGGGGTCCCCGAAGGCTGCGCCGCCTTCGCCGAGCCCGTGGAGTTCTCGCCCGGCGACCTGCCCGCCCTGCGGGAGGCCGCCGCCCGCTATCTGCGCGCGGAGCCCTCCGTGCCGGTGCGGATCACGGGCACCGTCGTCCGGATGCGCCGGCCCGGCCCGCGCGGCGCGGGCACCGTACGGCTGCGCGTGCTGGCCGGGGCGGACGTCCCGCACGTGCGGATCACGCTCGACGAGGAGGCCTACCGGATCGCCGGGCACGCCCACCTGGTCGGGCTGCCGGTGCGGGTGCTGGGCCGGCTGGAGAGCCGGGGCGGGTTCCGCCGGCTCACCGGCGCGTGCGAGATCGCCCCCGTGCCGGTCGACGACGCGGAACGGGACCGGCTCCTGAAGGCGGTGCAGGAGCACGTCGAGGTGGCGGCCTTCTTCGAGGAGACCTGCGGAGGGGACTGCGCGGACTGACCACCGGGTGCGGCGGCGGGAATGATTTCGCGATGCACGGGTCCGGGTCGGTACGATCGCCCTCACGCGTGCGCTCCGGTATGGCGCCGCGGCCCCACCTTCAGTCAGGAGAGACCGGTGTCAGACGTCCGTGTGATCATCCAACGCGATTCCGAGCGGGAAGAACGCGTGGTGACGACGGGCACCACGGCCGCCGAGCTCTTCGCGGGCCAGCGCTCGATCATCGCGGCGCGCGTGGCCGGCGAGCTCAAGGACCTCGCCCACGAGGTCCGGGACGGCGAGACCGTCGAGGGCGTCGAGATCTCCTCCGAGGACGGCCTCGACATCCTGCGCCACTCCACCGCGCACGTCATGGCGCAGGCCGTGCAGGAGCTGTTCCCCGAGGCCAAGCTGGGCATCGGCCCGCCGGTCAAGGACGGCTTCTACTACGACTTCGACGTCGAGAAGCCCTTCCACCCCGATGACCTCAAGGCCATCGAGAAGAAGATGCAGGAGATCCAGAAGCGCGGCCAGCGCTTCTCGCGCCGCGTCGTGACCGACGACGAGGCCCGCGAGGAGCTCGCCGACGAGCCGTACAAGCTGGAGCTGATCGGCATCAAGGGCTCCGCGTCGCACGACGACGGCGCAGACGTCGAGGTCGGCGCCGGCGAGCTGACGATCTACGACAACCTGGACGCCAAGACCGGCGACCTGTGCTGGAAGGACCTCTGCCGAGGCCCCCACCTGCCGACCACCCGGAACATCCCGGCGTTCAAGCTCATGCGCAACGCCGCCGCCTACTGGCGCGGCAGCGAGAAGAACCCGATGCTCCAGCGCATCTACGGCACCGCCTGGCCGACCAAGGACGAGCTGAAGGCGCACCTGGAGTTCCTCGCCGAGGCCGAGAAGCGCGACCACCGCAGGCTCGGCAGCGAACTGGACCTCTTCTCGATCCCCGAGCAGATCGGCTCGGGCCTGGCGGTCTTCCACCCCAAGGGCGGCATCGTCCGCCGGGTCATGGAGGACTACTCGCGCCGCCGCCACGAGGAGGAGGGCTACGAGTTCGTCTACACCCCGCACGCGACGAAGGGGAAGCTCTTCGAGACCTCGGGCCACCTGGACTGGTACGCCGACGGCATGTACCCGCCCATGCAGCTCGACGAGGGCGTGGACTACTACCTGAAGCCCATGAACTGCCCGATGCACAACCTGATCTTCGACGCGCGCGGGCGTTCCTACCGTGAACTGCCGCTGCGCCTCTTCGAGTTCGGGACCGTGTACCGGTACGAGAAGTCGGGCGTCGTGCACGGCCTCACCCGGGCCCGCGGCTTCACCCAGGACGACGCGCACATCTACTGCACCCGCGAGCAGATGTCGGAGGAGCTCGACAAGACGCTCACCTTCGTCCTGAACCTGCTGCGGGACTACGGCCTGACCGACTTCTACCTGGAGCTCTCCACCAAGGACCCGGAGAAGTTCGTCGGCTCCGACGAGGCCTGGGAAGAGGCCACCGAGACGCTGCGCCAGGTCGCCGAGAAGCAGGGCCTGCCCCTGGTCCCGGACCCGGGCGGCGCCGCCTTCTACGGCCCGAAGATCTCGGTGCAGGCCAAGGACGCCATCGGGCGCACCTGGCAGATGTCGACCATCCAGCTCGACTTCAACCTGCCGGAGCGCTTCGACCTGGAGTACACGGCCGCCGACGGCACCAAGACCCGGCCGGTGATGATCCACCGCGCGCTGTTCGGCTCCATCGAGCGCTTCTTCGCGGTGCTCCTGGAGCACTACGCGGGTGCCTTCCCGGCCTGGCTCGCGCCCGTCCAGGCGGTCGGCATCCCGATCGGCGACGCGCACGTCGAGCACCTGGAGAAGTTCGCCGCGGCGGCCCGCAGGCAGGGACTGCGCGTCGAGGTCGACTCCTCGTCCGACCGGATGCAGAAGAAGATCCGCAACGCCCAGAAGCAGAAGGTCCCCTTCATGGTCATCGCGGGCGACGAGGACATGGCGAACGACGCCGTCTCCTTCCGCTACCGCGACGGTTCCCAGGAGAACGGCATCCCCGTCGAGGAGGCCCTCGCGAAGATCGCGAAGGTCGTCGAGGAGCGGGCGCAGGTCTGATCGCGGGTCCGCCGCGATCACAGGGCGCACAGGCCCCCGGGGGATCCCGGGGGCCTTTCCCTGTCGTCGTACGCGACGCCATATGCTGCACGCATGACGAGTGAGCCGGAGCAGCAGATCGGAGTGGGGACGCAGGACGCGTTCCAGCGCCTGTGGACGCCCCACCGGATGGCCTACATCCAGGGCGAGAACAAGCCGAGCGGCCCGGGCGCCGACGACGGCTGTCCCTTCTGCTCGATCCCGGCCAAGTCCGACGAGGACGGGCTGATCATCCGGCGTGGCGAGCACGTGTACGCGGTGCTCAACCTGTACCCGTACAACGGCGGCCACCTGATGACCGTGCCGTACCGCCACGTCGCCGACTACACCGAGCTGACCGCGGTGGAGACCGCGGAACTCGCCGAGTTGACCAAGCAGGCGATGACGGCCCTGCGCACCGCCTCCGGCGCCCACGGCTTCAACATCGGCATGAACCAGGGCTCGGTGGCCGGCGCGGGCATCGCCGCCCACCTCCACCAGCACGTCGTGCCCCGCTGGGGCGGGGACACGAACTTCATGCCGGTCGTCGGCCACACCAAGGTGCTGCCGCAGCTGCTGGGGGACACCCGCAAGATGCTTGCGGAGGCGTGGCCCTCCGGGGAGTAGCGGCGCGTGGGCCCCGGAGGGGGCCTACGCGTTGTACAGATCCGCCTTTCCCGGCGCCGGGTCCTGCACGGCCGTGCTGAGGAACGCCGACCGGTTCCCGAACTTCTCCGTGTCCACCCCGTTCTCCTGCAGCACCTTGATCGCCGCCGAGTGCACCACCCGCAGCACCGGCGCGGCCGCCCGCAGCGCGTCGTCGGCCATGAAGCGGTGCCGCCACGGCTGGTCCGCCCACGCGTGCCGCAGCCCGAAGGGCTCGGGGAGTCCGATCGAACCGCCGAGCCAGTTCAGCAGCGGCGGATACCAGGTGAGCGGCGCGCGCACCGCGAGGCGTACCACCTCGTTCGCGGTGACCAGCGGGAGCATCACCTTGCGGGTCTCCCACGGCTTGAACGACTTGGCGACCTCCTTGGAGGGCGCCTCCGGCTTGGTGGTGAACAGCGGGTTCACCGGGCCCAGCGCGTGCCCCGTCACCTCGATGCGCAGCGTCTCGTGCAGCACGGTCACGGTGATCAGCATGGTGATGACCAGCTGGCCGTCCCACAGGGTCCACTGCACGCCCAGGTAGTGCCGGTCACCGGCCCCGAACTGCTGCTTGTTGCAGATGTCCTGTATCGCGTGCGACTTGACCTGGTACGCCTCGACGTCCGTGCCCTCCGGACGCGACACCGCCTTGGCGTTCTCGCCGATCGGCGTCACCACCCAGTGCCGTATGGACGGCTTGGGGAAGCCGCCGGTGTTCAGCGGACCGCGCTCCAGCATGCGCAGTTGGTCGTGGACGGCCCGGACGACGTCCCAGCTGCGGAAGGGGTGGATCTCCCGGGTCGGGTCGGCCGGCACCAGGTTCTCGGCGAGCTGCCAGCTGCCCCAGCGCGTGCCCATGCCGAGTATGCCCTTGGGACCGGCGTAGAAGACCGAGTTGGACTGCTGCTCGGCGCCGAGCTTGGCCAGGGACTGCCGCAGCTGCTCGGCCGCCGTCTCGCCCGGATTGCTGGGCACCGCCTCCGGGACCTTGGCGCCGACACCGCTGCCCGACAGCAGGCCGTCCCAGCGCTCCCGCAGGTCCCGCGCCGTGCCCTCGCAGATCCGCTTGGCCCAGAACCAGCCGACGACCGGCAGGACGACCGCCGCGCGCGCGTACCAGGCCCAGAAGCCCGAGAAGGGCATCTTGACGAGGAACAGCACGGCCAGGGCGGCGATGGCGACGAGCACCGCGGTGCCCAGCGCCCCGGCCTGCTTGTTCTCCGCCTTGGCGACCGTGGTGCGGATCTGGAAGCCCAGCAGCCACACCAGCATGCCGGGCAGGAACAGCACGCCGCACAGCACGATCACCGTGGCCAGCCGCGCGTCGCGGGCCTTGCGGATGCCGTTGGCCGCCAGGCAGTGCTCGACGACCACCTGGGGCTCGGCCCCGAAGGACTGGATGAGCGGCTTGCGTCCGCCGCCCAGCATCCGGTCGGCCACCGCGCGGGAGAACGCCTCCCCGAGGTTGGGCCGGAAGATCGTGGCCCAGGACCGGCCCGCGTTGACGGCCGTCTGGTGCCACTCGTTGTCGGCCTTCTTGATCTCCTCCATCGGGTTGTCCCGGTAGGCGGCCGAGGCCAGCGCGAAGGTGGCCGTCTGCCCCCCGCCGTCCGTACGCGGCACCTGCGGCCCGAAGAAGTCCGCGTAACCGCCGTCAACGGTCATTCCCGCCCCCGATCGCCACCACTGTCGTTCTGCGGCCTTCCCGACTTCCCTGCCCCGCACACCTGTTGATCAGGTCATCAGCGTATCCGCCGGCACCGACATGCGTCACGGGACGCCAAAAGGCGCCTCCGGACGCGCGGATCGGCCCCGCACGCGCGCCGTCGCACGCCGGGTCGCCGCCACCGGCGCGGGGGAGTCCCGCGCCGGACACGGCAGCGCTACGACACGGCCCGCGGCTCCTCCCGCACACGGTCCGCGATCTGCTGCGGCATCGGTTCGTGCCGCGCGTACCGACGGTCGAAACGGGCGGTGCCGTGCGACAGGGAGCGCAGGTCCACGGCGTACCGGCCGATCTCCAGCTCGGGCACCTCGGCCCGGATCACGGTCCGTCCCCCGCTGGTCTGCTCGGTGCCGAGCACCTTGCCGCGCCGCCCGGACAGGTCGCTCATGACGGCGCCGACGTAGGCGTCACCGACCAGGACGTTCACCTCGGCGACCGGCTCCAGCAGATGGATCCTCGCGTCGGCCGCCGCCTCCCGCAGCGCCAGCGCGCCCGCCGTCTGGAACGCGGCGTCGGAGGAGTCCACCGAGTGCGCCTTGCCGTCGAGGAGCGTCACCCGCACGTCGATCAGCGGATGGCCCGCGGCGACACCCTTGGCGGCCTGCGCGCGCACGCCCTTCTCGACGGACGGGATGAACTGCCGGGGCACCGCGCCGCCGACCACCTTGTCCACGAACTCGATGCCCGAACCGTTCGGCAGCGGCTCCACCTCGAGCTCGCAGATGGCGTACTGCCCGTGCCCGCCGGACTGCTTGACGTGCCGGCCGCGCCCCGCCGCCCTGCTCCCGAACGTCTCCCGCAGCGACACCCGGTGCGGTACCACGTCGACCTGGACGCCGTACCGGCCGCGCAGCCGTTCGAGCGCCACGTCGGCGTGGGCCTCGCCCAGGCACCACAGGACCACCTGGTGCGTGTCCTGGTTCTGCTCCAGCCGCATCGTCGGGTCCTCGGCGACCAGCCGCGCAAGGCCCTGGGAGAGCTTGTCCTCGTCGGGTTTGCTGTGCGCCTCGATGGCGAGCGGCAGCAGCGGGTCGGGCATCTCCCAGGGGGCCATCAGCAGCGGGTCGTCCTTGGCCGAGAGCGTGTCCCCGGTCTCCGCGCGGCCCAGCTTGGCCACACACGCCAGGTCGCCCGCGATCACGTGCGAAACGGGCCGCTGCTGCTTGCCGAAGGGCGTCGACAGGGCGCCGATCCGCTCGTCGACGTCGTGGTCCTCGTGGCCGCGGTCGGCCAGCCCGTGCCCGGAGACGTGCACCGTCTGGTCGGCGCGCAGGGTGCCCGAGAAGACGCGGACCAGCGAGATCCGGCCGACGTACGGATCGGAGGACGTCTTGACGACCTCCGCGACCAGCGACTCCTCGGGGTCGCACCTCCGCAGTTCGCGCGGCGCGCCGTCGGGCGTGGTGACCTTGGGCGCCGCGCGCTCCAGGGGGGTCGGGAAGCCGCGCGTGACCAGCTCCAGCAGCTCGACCGTACCGAGTCCCTGGCGGGCGCCCTCGGCCGCGGGGGCGGCGGCCAGGACGGGGAAGAACACCCCGCGGGCCACGGCCCGCTCCAGATCCTCGATGAGCGTCGTGACGTCGACCTGCTCGCCGCCGAGATAGCGCTCCATGAGGGTCTCGTCCTCGCTCTCCGAGATGATCCCCTCGATCAGCATGGACCGGGCCTCGTCGATCAACGGCAACTGGTCCCCGTCCGGCTCCGACTCCTTGCGCTCGCCGGACGCGTAGTCGAACAGCTTCCGCGACAGCAGCCCGATGAGCCCGGTCACCGGTGCGTGCCCGTCGGGCGCCCGCGGCCCGTGCAGGGGCAGGTACAGCGGCAGTACGGCGTCGGGGTCGTCCCCGCCGAAGGCCTCCGCGCAGATCCGCGTCATCTCCTCGAAGTCCGCGCGGGCGGCCTCCAGGTGCGTGATCACGATGGCGCGCGGCATGCCGACGGCGGCGCACTCCTCCCACACCATGCGGGTCGAGCCGTCCACGCCGTCGGCGGCCGAGACGACGAAGAGGGCCGCGTCCGCCGCGCGCAGACCGGCCCTCAGCTCACCGACGAAGTCGGCGTACCCGGGAGTGTCCAGGAGGTTGACCTTGATGCCGTCCCATTCCACCGGCACCAGCGACAGCTGTACGGACCGGTGCTGCCGGTGCTCCATCTCGTCGTAGTCCGAGACGCAGCCGCCGTCCTCCACGCGGCCCGCCCGGTTCAGTGCTCCCGCCGTCAGCGCGAGAGCCTCCACCAGGGTCGTCTTGCCCGATCCGGAGTGGCCGACCAGCACCACGTTCCGTACGGACGTGGGATGGTCGGCCGCCGTCGCCCTTCCGGCGGCTCCGGGGTGGGTGTGCGCCTTGTCGCCCATGTCCTTGCCTCCCGTGCACGGTGAGGTCGCTGTGGGCGCGGACACGCCAGGCCGCGTGCCGGCGGCTCCGGTGACGCCCGCGGTCCTTCGAGCTTTCCACTCCCGTCACGCGCCGTCCATACGAAGGACCCGATCCCCCCGCCCACCGGCCGCCCACCGGGGGAGAGGGTGCCCGGCCGTCACCCATGCGCGCGCGTGGCTACGATGGGCCAGCCGGTGGCCAGCAAGGGCCGCGGCCACACCGACCGTCGGGAAGGCCATGCTGAACAAGTACGCGCGTGCATTTTTTACGCGTGTCCTCACACCGTTCGCCGCGTTTCTCATCCGCCGGGGCGTCAGCCCGGACACGGTCACGCTGATCGGCACCGCCGGTGTGGTCGCGGGAGCGCTGGTCTTCTACCCCATGGGTGAGTTCTTCTGGGGCACGGTCGTGATCACGCTCTTCGTCTTCTCCGACCTCGTCGACGGCAACATGGCCCGCCAGCTCGGCCGCTCCAGCCGCTGGGGCGCCTTCCTGGACTCGACGCTGGACCGGGTCGCCGACGGCGCGATCTTCGGCGGTTTCGCCCTCTGGTACGCGGGCGGCGGTGACGACAACGTGCTGTGCGCCGTGTCGATCTTCTGCCTGGCCAGCGGCCAGGTCGTGTCGTACACCAAGGCGCGCGGCGAGTCGATCGGTCTGCCGGTCGCCGTCAACGGACTCGTCGAGCGCGCCGAGCGGCTCGTCGTCTCCCTGGTCGCCGCGGGCTTCGCGGGACTGCACAAGTTCGGCGTGCCGGGGATCCAGTACCTGCTCCCCGTCGCCCTGTGGATCGTCGCCGTCGGCAGTCTCGTCACGCTCGTCCAGCGCGTCGTCACCGTCCGCCGGGAGGCCGCCGAGGCGGATGCCGCCGCACAGGAGGACCAGGGCACCGAGGCGGCGAAGTGAGCGCTCGGGACCGGCTGGCCGACGGCCTGTACGGCGCCGGCTGGAGCACGGTGAAGAAGCTGCCCGAGCCGGTCGCCGCACGGCTCGGCCGCACGATCGCGGACATCGCCTGGAAGCAGCGCGGCGCGGGCGTCCGGCGGCTGGAGAGCAACTACGCGCGCGTGGTGCCGGGCGCGGGCCCCGAACGGCTCGCCGCGCTCTCGCGCGCGGGCATGCGCTCGTACCTGCGCTACTGGATGGAGTCCTTCCGGCTCCCGGCCTGGAGCCGCGAGCGCGTCGAGGCGGGTTTCGCCCCCGAGGGACTGCACCACCTCACCGACGGCATGGACGCGGGCAAGGGCGTGGTCCTCGCCCTCCCGCACCTGGCCAACTGGGACCTCGCCGGTGCCTGGGCCACCACCAAGCTGGGCATCCCCTTCACCACGGTCGCCGAGCGCCTCAAGCCGGAGTCCCTCTACGACCGTTTCGTCGCCTACCGCGAGGGCCTCGGCATGGAGGTCCTGCCGCACAGCGGCGGCACGGCGTTCGGCACGCTCGCCCGGCGGCTGCGCGACGGCCGTCTGGTCTGCCTGGTCGCCGACCGCGACCTGTCCGCCTCGGGCGTGGAGGTCGACTTCTTCGGCGAGACGGCCCGCATGCCGGCCGGGCCCGCCCTGCTCGCGCTGCACACCGGCGCCCGGCTGCTGCCGGTGACGCTCTGGTACGACGACTCGCCCGTCATGCGGGGCCGCATCCATCCGCCGGTCGACGTGCCCGAGTCAGGGACCCGCGCGGAAAAGACGTCCGTCATGACACAGGCGCTGGCCGACGCCTTCGCCACGGGGATCGCCGACCACCCGGAGGACTGGCACATGCTCCAGCGCTTGTGGCTGAAGGACCTCGACCCCGCCAAGGCACCCGCGGCGGCCGAGGGGCAGGGCGCCCCGTGAGGATCGGCATCGTCTGCCCGTACTCCTGGGACGTACCGGGTGGCGTCCAGTTCCACATCCGGGACCTCGCCGAGTACTTCGTCCGCCTCGGCCACGAGGTCTCCGTCCTCGCCCCCGCCGACGACGACACCCCGCTGCCCCCGTACGTCGTCTCCGCCGGCCGCGCGGTGCCGGTGCCGTACAACGGCTCGGTGGCCCGGCTGAACTTCGGCTTCCTGTCGGCGGCCCGGGTG
Organism: Streptomyces sp. NPDC041968; assembly: GCF_055589025.1. Taxonomy (NCBI): domain Bacteria; kingdom Bacillati; phylum Actinomycetota; class Actinomycetes; order Kitasatosporales; family Streptomycetaceae; genus Streptomyces; species Streptomyces sp. NPDC041968. The sequence continues at coordinate 281,160 of NZ_JBVJCB010000008.1, forward strand.
CGGCGCTGGCTGCACGACGGCGCCTTCGACGTCATCCACATCCACGAGCCGACCTCGCCCTCCCTGGGGCTGCTCGCCTGCTGGGCGGCGCAGGGCCCGATCGTGGCCACCTTCCACACCTCCAACCCGCGCTCCCGCGCGATGATCGCCGCGTACTCGATCCTCCAGGCAGCCCTGGAGAAGATCAGCGCCCGGATCGCGGTGAGCGAGTACGCCCGCCGCACCCTCGTCGAGCACCTGGGCGGGGACGCCGTCGTGATCCCCAACGGCGTCGACGTCGACTTCTTCGCCCGCGCCGAGCCCAAACCCGAGTGGCAGGGCGACACGATCGGCTTCATAGGGCGCATCGACGAGCCCCGCAAGGGCCTGCCGGTGCTGATGCGGGCGCTGCCGAGGATCCTCGCCGCCCGGCCGCAGACCCGGCTGGTGGTCGCGGGCCGCGGCGACGAGGAGGAGGCCGTGGAGAGCCTGCCGAAGGAGCTGCGCTCCCGCGTGGAGTTCCTCGGCATGGTCAGCGACGAGGACAAGGCCCGCTTCCTGCGCAGCGTCGACCTGTACGTGGCGCCCAACACCGGCGGCGAGAGCTTCGGAATCATCCTGGTCGAGGCCATGTCGGCAGGCGCGCCCGTGCTCGCCTCCGACCTGGACGCCTTCGCACAGGTCCTCGACCAGGGAGCGGCCGGCGAGCTGTTCCCCAACGAGAACGCCGACGCGCTCGCCGACGCGGCGGTGCGGCTGCTGGCCGACCCGCAGCGCCGGGCTGAGCTGCGGGAGCGGGGCAGCGCGCACGTACGGCGCTTCGACTGGTCGACCGTCGGCGCCGACATCCTGTCCGTCTACGAGACGGTCACCGCGGGCGCGGCGGCGGTGGCCACGGACGACCGGGCGACGGGGCTCAGGGCGCGCTTCGGACTGGCGAGGGACTGAGGGCCGGGCGGGCCGTCCCGACCGGGCCGTGACGGCCCGCCCGCGGGCGGGCGACGCGGTGACGGTCGACCTGGCGACCAGGCGAGTCGAGGCAGCGGCGCCTCTCCGGCGTGGAGGGTCTCGGGCGTGACGGCCCGCCGGCGTCCCAGGGGCGACGCGACGGGCCGCGCGGCCGGCGGACCACGCGCGGGATCGCCCCGGCGTGGCCCGCCCCGAGGGCACCGCGCCGCCCGCGCGCAGCATCCCCGTAGGCTTGCGGCCCGTGACCGCAACCCTGATCTGGATCCTGGTCGTCCTCGTCGCGATCGGCCTGTACCTGAGCTGGACCGCAGGGCGGCTGGACCGGCTGCACGCCAGGATCGACGCCGCCCGCGCCGCACTCGACGCGCAGCTGCTGCGCAGGGCGTCCGTGGCCCAGGAACTGGCCACCTCCGGCGTCCTCGACCCGGCCGCCTCCATCGTGCTGTACGAGGCCGCGCACGCCGCACGGCAGGCCGAGGAGGAGCAGCGGGAGGTGGCCGAGAGCGAGCTGAGCCAGGCCCTGCGGGCGGTCTTCGCCGAGCCGCAGCAGGTGGACGCGCTGCGGGAGGCCCCCGGTGGCGAGGAGGCCGCCCACGAACTGGCCGAGGCCGTGCGGCGCGTCCCGATGGCCCGGCGGTTCCACAACGACACGGTGGGCGCCGCCCGCAGGCTCCGCGAGCACCGCAAGGTGCGCTGGTTCCGCCTGGCCGGGCACGCGCCCTTCCCCCTGGCCTTCGAGATGGACGACGAGTCACCGGCTGCCCTGGTGGAGCGGGCCGCCTGACGGCAGCCGCCGGCCCCGCGCCGAAAACGATCCACCGCCTCCTCATTGGCCCTTGCTGTGGCCTGGTCGCGTCGCGTTTCCTCAGAGCTGCACAAGTCCCCTTCCCCGCAGCGAGGTACCCCGTGTCCAGCACGCTCTCCGAGAACCAGGCCCCCGAGACCGGCACCGCCCGCGTGAAGCGCGGCATGGCCGAGCAGCTCAAGGGCGGCGTGATCATGGACGTCGTCACGCCGGAGCAGGCGAAGATCGCGGAGGACGCGGGCGCCGTCGCCGTCATGGCCCTGGAACGGGTCCCGGCCGACATCCGCAAGGACGGCGGTGTGGCCCGCATGTCCGACCCGGACATGATCGAGGGCATCATCGGCGCGGTCTCCATCCCCGTGATGGCCAAGTCCCGCATCGGCCACTTCGTCGAGGCCCAGGTCCTGCAGTCCCTCGGCGTGGACTACATCGACGAGTCCGAGGTCCTCACCCCGGCCGACGAGGTCAACCACAGCGACAAGTTCGCCTTCACCACCCCCTTCGTCTGCGGCGCCACCAACCTCGGCGAGGCCCTGCGCCGCATCGCCGAGGGCGCCGCGATGATCCGCTCCAAGGGCGAGGCCGGCACCGGCAACGTCGTCGAGGCGGTCCGCCACCTGCGCCAGATCAAGAACGAGATCGCCCGCCTGCGCGGCTACGACAACAACGAGCTGTACGCCGCCGCCAAGGAACTGCGCGCCCCCTACGAGCTGGTCCGGGAGGTCGCCGAGCTGGGCAAGCTCCCGGTCGTCCTCTTCTCCGCCGGTGGCGTCGCCACCCCGGCCGACGCCGCGCTGATGCGCCAGCTCGGCGCCGAGGGCGTCTTCGTCGGCTCCGGCATCTTCAAGTCCGGCGCCCCGGCCAAGCGCGCCGCCGCCATCGTGAAGGCGACCACCTTCTACGACGACCCGAAGATCATCGCGGACGCGTCCCGCAACCTCGGCGAGGCCATGGTCGGCATCAACTGCGACACCCTCCCCGAGACCGAGCGCTACGCCAACCGCGGCTGGTAAGGCACCCGATCCGATGAGTGACACCCCCGTCATCGGCGTCCTGGCCCTCCAGGGCGACGTACGGGAGCACCTCGTGGCCCTGGCCGCGGCCGACGCCGTGGCCAGGCCGGTGAGGCGCCCCGAAGAACTCGCCGAGGTGGACGGCCTGGTCCTGCCCGGCGGCGAGTCCACCACCATCTCCAAGCTGGCCGTCCTCTTCGGAGTGATGGACCCCCTACGCGCGCGCGTGCGTGACGGCCTGCCCGTCTACGGCACCTGCGCCGGCATGATCCTGCTGGCCGACAAGATCCTCGACCCGCGCTCCGGGCAGGAGACGGTCGGCGGCATCGACATGATCGTGCGCCGCAACGCCTTCGGACGGCAGAACGAGTCCTTCGAGGCGGCCGTCGTCATCGAGGGCGTGGCGGGGGACCCCGTGGAGGGCGTCTTCATCCGCGCTCCCTGGGTGGAGTCCGTGGGCGCCTCCGTCGAGGTGCTCGCCGAGCACGACGGCCACATCGTCGCGGTCCGCCAGGGCAACGCGCTCGCCACGTCGTTCCACCCGGAACTGACCGGCGACCACCGCGTGCACCGGCTCTTCGCCGACATGGTGCGCGCGAACCGCGCGGCTCGGTCCTTGTAGGATTCCTGCGTTCGTTGCTGAGATGGGTTACGCGAAGGAGACAGGCAGATGTCCGGCCACTCTAAATGGGCTACGACGAAGCACAAGAAGGCCGTGATCGACGCCAAGCGCGGCAAGCTCTTCGCGAAGCTGATCAAGAACATCGAGGTCGCGGCGCGCATGGGCGGCGTCGACATCGAGGGCAACCCGACGCTCTACGACGCCATCCAGAAGGCGAAGAAGCAGTCGGTCCCGAACAAGAACATCGACTCCGCGGTCAAGCGGGGCGGCGGTCTCGAGGCCGGCGGTGCCGACTACGAGACGATCATGTACGAGGGCTACGGCCCCAACGGCGTCGCGGTGCTCATCGAGTGCCTCACCGACAACCGCAACCGCGCCGCCTCCGACGTCCGCGTCGCCATGACCCGCAACGGCGGCTCCATGGCCGACCCCGGCTCGGTGTCGTACCTGTTCAACCGCAAGGGCGTCGTCATCGTCCCCAAGGGGGAGCTGAGCGAGGACGACGTCCTCGGCGCCGTCCTGGACGCGGGCGCCGAGGAGGTCAACGACCTCGGCGAGACCTTCGAGGTCCTGAGCGAGGCCACCGACCTGGTCGCGGTGCGCACCGCCCTCCAGGACGCCGGCATCGACTACGAGTCCGCCGACGCCAACTTCGTCCCGACCATGCAGGTCGAGCTGGACGAGGAGGGCGCCCGGAAGATCTTCCGCCTCATCGACGCCCTGGAGGACAGCGACGACGTGCAGAACGTCTTCGCCAACTTCGACGTGAGCGACGAGGTCATGGAGAAGGTCGACGCGTAGCGCCGCGGCGCACATGACGGCCGCGGTGGGCCGGGGGACACGTCCCCCGGCCCACCGCCGTTGTCGGTGGCACCCGATAGCCTGCACAAACAGGCGATCGAACGGGAGGGCACGTGCGCGTACTGGGGGTGGACCCGGGGCTGACCCGCTGCGGGGTCGGTGTCGTGGAGGGCGTCGCGGGCAGACCGCTCACCATGATCGGTGTCGGCGTCGTCCGCACCCCCGCCGACGCCGACCTCGGCCACCGCCTCGTCGCCGTCGAGCAGGGCATCGAGCGGTGGCTGGACGAGCACCGGCCGGAGTACGTCGCGGTGGAGCGCGTCTTCAGCCAGCACAACGTCCGTACGGTGATGGGCACGGCCCAGGCCAGCGCCGTCGCCATCCTGTGCGCCTCCCGCCGCGGCATCCCCGTCGCCCTGCACACCCCGAGCGAGGTCAAGGCCGCCGTCACCGGCAGCGGCCGAGCCGACAAGGCGCAGGTCGGCGCCATGGTCACCCGCCTGCTGCGGCTCGCCGCGCCCCCGAAGCCGGCCGACGCCGCCGACGCCCTCGCGCTCGCCATCTGCCACATCTGGCGCGCTCCCGCCCAGAACCGGCTCCAGCAGGCCGTGGCCCGCGCCGCCCAGCCCGTCCCGCGGACGCCACCGGCCCGACAGGCGGCGACCGCCCGGCAGTCCCTGTCGCCGCAGCAGGCCCCGAACCGCCAGCAGTCCCCGGCCGCCCAGCAGCCCCCGGCCGCCCCGCACGCACCGAAAGGCCACCCGGCATGATCGCCTTCGTCAGCGGCACCGTAGCCGCCCTCGCTCCCGATGCCGCGGTGGTCGAGGTCGGTGGCGTCGGCATGGCCGTGCAGTGCACGCCGAACACGCTCTCCACCCTCCGCCTCGGCAAGCCCGCCAAGCTCGCCACCTCGCTCGTCGTCCGCGAGGACTCGCTCACCCTGTACGGCTTCGCCGACGACGACGAGCGCCAGGTCTTCGAGCTGCTCCAGACCGCCAGCGGCGTCGGACCCCGGCTCGCCCAGGCGATGCTCGCCGTGCACACCCCCGACGCCCTGCGCAGAGCCGTCTCCACCGGCGACGAGAAGGCGCTCACCGCCGTCCCCGGCATCGGCAAGAAGGGCGCGCAGAAGCTGCTCCTGGAACTGAAGGACCGCCTCGGCGAACCCGTCGGCGCCCCCGCCGTCGGCGCTCCGGTCAGCACCGGCTGGCGCGACCAGCTGCACGCGGCCCTGATCGGCCTCGGGTACGCGACCCGTGAGGCCGACGAGGCCGTCGCCGCCGTGACCCCCCAGGCGGAGGCCGCCGGCGGCACGCCCCAGGTGGGGCAGCTGCTGAAGGCGGCCCTCCAGACCCTGAACCGCGCCCGCTGAACCACCGCCGCGCCCGCTGCCCCACCACCGCGCCCGCTGCCCCACCACCCCGACCCCCGAGGCACACACCGCTATGAACTGGGACGACACGACCGACACCGACGCCACCGCCGAGCGGCTCGTCGGTGCGTCCGCCGACGGGGAGGACCAGGCGGTGGAGGCCGCCCTGCGCCCCAAGGACCTGGGCGAGTTCATCGGCCAGGAGAAGGTCCGCGAGCAGCTCGACCTCGTCCTGCGCGCCGCCCGCGCGCGCGGGGCGACCGCCGACCACGTCCTGCTCTCCGGCGCGCCCGGCCTCGGCAAGACCACCCTCTCGATGATCATCGCGGCCGAGATGGAGGCCCCGATCCGGATCACCTCCGGGCCCGCCATCCAGCACGCCGGGGACCTCGCGGCGATCCTCTCCTCCCTCCAGGAGGGCGAGGTGCTCTTCCTCGACGAGATCCACCGCATGTCGCGGCCCGCCGAGGAGATGCTCTACATGGCGATGGAGGACTTCCGCGTCGACGTCATCGTCGGCAAGGGCCCGGGCGCCACCGCCATCCCCCTGGAGCTGCCGCCGTTCACCCTGGTCGGCGCCACCACGCGCGCGGGGCTGCTGCCACCCCCGCTGCGCGACCGCTTCGGCTTCACCGCGCACATGGAATTCTACGGACCCACCGAGCTGGAGCGGGTCATCCACCGCTCGGCGGGCCTGCTCGACGTCGGGATCGACACGGCCGGCGCCGCCGAGATCGCCGGTCGCTCCCGCGGCACGCCCCGCATCGCCAACCGCCTGCTGCGCCGCGTCCGCGACTACGCCCAGGTCAAGGCCGACGGCCTGATCACCCAGGAGATCGCCGCGGCCGCCCTCGCGGTCTACGAGGTCGACGCCCGCGGTCTGGACCGGCTGGACCGGGGGGTGCTGGAGGCCCTGCTCAAGCTGTTCGGCGGCGGCCCCGTCGGCCTGTCCACGCTCGCTGTCGCGGTGGGGGAGGAGCGTGAGACCGTGGAAGAGGTCGCCGAACCGTTCCTCGTACGCGAGGGCCTGCTGGCCCGCACCCCGCGCGGACGGATCGCGACCCCGGCGGCATGGGCGCACCTCGGCCTCACCCCACCGCGGTCCCAGAACTCCGGAAACGGACAACAGGACCTGTTCGGGGCGTGACGCCACCGTCACGAAGAGGACATTCGCCGGGGCAGGAACCCCGGTGCCATGCTGAGCGTTGTTCCATGCGCGCGGACTCGCTTAGACTCCGCCGATGCCGCCCTTGTCGGCGGCGCACACACCCCCAACCATCAGGCCGCTCACCATCGCGGTCGTGTGAAGGAAGTACCGACCCGTGAGTCTCGTGACCCTCCTCCCGTTCATCGTGCTCATCGGGGCCATGTTCCTGATGACCCGGTCGGCGAAGAAGAAGCAGCAGCAGGCCGTCGACATGCGGAACCAGATGCAGCCCGGTTCCGGCGTCCGCACCATCGGGGGCATGTACGCCACGGTCAAGGAGGTCAACGAGGACACGGTCCTCCTCGACGCCGGCCCGGGTGTCGAGCTGCTCTTCGCCAAGAACAGCATCGGTGCCGTCCTCACCGACGACGAGTACAACCGCATCGTCCACGGCGTCGAGCACGACCTGAAGTCCGACGCCGACATCGTCCCGGACGATGCCTCCTCCCTCACCGGGCCCGACGCCCCCGCCGACGCCGCCGCCGTCTCCGACGACAAGCCCGTCGACCTCGGCAAGAAGGACGCGGCCGACGAGCCGACGGCCGACGCCGCGTCCGCCGAGGCGAAGACGGACGAGCAGGCGAAGAAGTCCGACGGCGGCTCCGAGGCGAAGTAGCCGTGCTCCGGGGCGAGCGGGACGTTCCCGCCGCCCCGTGTGACGCGCGGCTCGCACGGATCCGGACACCATGTGATGGCCGCCGGCGACGCCTACCCGGCGCGAGCGGCCCGAGAGGGAGTACGCAAAGGTGGTAGCACCCAAAAAGGGAACGAATGCGAGCGCTCAGAGTAAGCCCGGGCGCTCGCTGGCCCTGATGCTGATCGCCATCGTGGCGCTCACCGGCGGCATGTTCGCCTCCGGACACACGACTCCGCGTCTCGGCATCGACCTGGCCGGCGGCACCAGCATCACGCTGCGCGCGGTGCCGGAGGCGGGCCAGGAGTCCGCGATCAACAAGACCAACATGGACACCGCGGTCGAGATCATGGAGCGCCGCGTCAACGGTCTGGGTGTCTCCGAGGCCGAGGTGCAGACCCAGGGCGACCGGAACATCATCGTCAACATCCCCAAGGGGACGAACTCGAAGGAAGCCCGGGAGCAGGTCGGCACCACCGCCAAGCTCTACTTCCGCCCGGTGGTCGCCACCGAGCTGTCCGGGGCGGGCGCCACCGGCAGCCCCTCCCCGAGCCCGACCGGCAACGCCACCGACAAGGCGACCGACAAGGCCACGGACGGCACCGCCGACAAGGACAAGGCCACCGACGGTGACAAGGCGAGCGACGCGCCCTCCGGCTCCGCCTCGGCGAGCTCCAGCCCGCAGGGCCGTGCCGCCAGCGACGCCCTGAAGGCCGACCCCAGCTCGTCCGGCGGGGCCACCGACGGCGCCTCCCCCTCCGCGAGCGCCAGCGCCTCCGGCGACGACGCGACCGCCAAGCTCCAGGCCGCGTACGCCGCGCTGGACTGCACCGACGCATCCGCCCGGGCGAAGGCGGGCGCCGGCGCCAAGCAGGGCGAGTCCATGGTCGCCTGCGGCCAGAACGCGCAGGGCCAGTGGCAGAAGTACATCCTCGGCCCGGCCGCGGTCGACGGCACCGACGTCGACAGCTCCGAGGCGGTCTTCAACACGCAGACCGCCGCCGGCTGGACCGTGACGATGAAGTTCACGGACGGCGGCGCCAAGAAGTTCGCCGACATCACCGGCAAGCTGGCGCAGAACCAGTCCCCGCAGAACCAGTTCGCCATCGTCCTGGACAACGAGGTCGTCTCCGACCCCTACGTCAGCCAGGCACTCACCGGCGGCAGCGCGGAGATCTCCGGCAACTTCGACCAGGAGGAGGCCCAGGGCCTCGCCAACATGCTGTCCTACGGCGCGCTGCCGCTGACCTTCAAGGAGGACAGCGTCACCACCGTCACCGCCGCACTCGGCGGTGAGCAGCTCAAGGCCGGTCTGATCGCGGGTGCGATCGGCCTCGCCCTGGTCGTCCTCTACCTGCTGGTCTACTACCGCGGCCTGTCGTTCATCGCCGTCGCCTCACTGCTGATCTCCGCGGCCCTCACGTACGTGATCATGTCGCTGCTCGGCCCGGCCATCGGCTTCGCGCTGAACCTGCCGGCCGTCTGCGGTGCCATCGTCGCCATCGGCATCACGGCGGACTCGTTCATCGTGTACTTCGAACGCGTCCGCGACGAGATCCGCGAGGGACGCACCCTGCGTCCCGCCGTCGAGCGGGCCTGGCCACGCGCCCGGCGCACCATCCTGGTCTCCGACTTCGTGTCCTTCCTCGCCGCCGCGGTGCTCTTCATCGTCACCGTCGGCAAGGTGCAGGGCTTCGCCTTCACCCTGGGGCTGACCACGCTGCTCGACGTCGTGGTGGTGTTCCTCTTCACCAAGCCGCTGCTGACGCTGATGGCCCGGCGCAAGTTCTTCGCGAGCGGCCACAAGTGGTCCGGCCTCGACCCGAAGAGCCTGGGTGCCAAGCCGCCGCTGCGCCGCACCCGTCGTACCGCCCGCCCCGCCGGCCCTGTCGACCCGAAGGAGGCGTGAGATGGGAAAGCTCGGCACCCTCGGCGCTCGACTGCACCATGGTGAAATCGGCTACGACTTCGTCAAGAACCGCAAGCTCTGGTACGGCATCTCGATCCTCATCACCATCACGGCCATCGTCGGCCTGGCGGTGCGCGGTCTGCACATGGGCATCGAGTTCCAGGGCGGCGCGGTCTTCACCACCCCGAAGAACATGAGCGCCTCGGTCTCGCAGACCGAGACGTGGGCGGAAGAGGCCTCCGGCCACGACGCGATCGTCCAGAAGCTCGGCGACGGCAGCCTCCGCATCCAGATCGCGGGCACCGACACCGAGGCGTCGGACCGGATCAAGGAAGAGCTCTCCAAGGACCTGGACGTCCCGGCGGAGCGGATCAACGCGGACCTGGTCGGCCCCAGCTGGGGTGACCAGATCGCGAACAAGGCATGGCAGGGCCTCGGGATCTTCATGGTCCTGGTGGTGATCTATCTGGCCATCGCCTTCGAGTGGCGGATGGCACTCGCCGCCTTCGTCGCGCTGATCCACGACATCACCATCACGGTCGGCATCTACGCCCTGGTGGGCTTCGAGGTCACACCGGGCACGGTGATCGGTCTGCTCACGATCCTCGGATATTCGCTGTACGACACGGTCGTGGTCTTCGACAGTCTCAAGGAACAGACGAGAGACATCACCAAACAGACCCGCTGGACCTACGGTGAGATCGCCAACCGCTCGATCAACAGCACCCTGGTGCGGTCCATCAACACCACGGTGGTCGCGCTGCTGCCGGTGGGCGGCCTGCTGTTCATCGGCGGCGGTGTGCTCGGCGCCGGCATGCTCAACGACATCTCGCTGTCGCTGTTCGTGGGTCTCGCCGCGGGTGCCTACTCGTCGATCTTCATCGCCACGCCGCTCGTCGCCGACCTCAAGGAGGCCGAGCCGCAGATGAAGGCGCTCAAGAAGCGCGTCCTCGCCAAGCGCGCCCAGGCCGCGGCCGCGGGCGTGCCGGCCGAGAACGCCGTGGACGAGGAGCGCTACGCCGACGACGAGACCGACGAGGACCCCGAGGACGCGGCCCCCGCGGTCGTCGGCCCCCGCAACCAGCCCGCCTCCCGCAACAGGGGACGCGGCCGGCCCTCGGGGAAGCGCCGATGACCGGGACCACCGACATCACGGAGCTGCTGCTCAGCCGCATCCGTGACGTGGCCGACTACCCGGAGCCGGGCGTGATGTTCAAGGACATCACCCCGCTCCTGGCCGACCCCGCGGCCTTCGCCGCCCTGACCGACGCGCTCGCCGAGGTCGCCGGGCGCACCGGCGCCACCAAGGTCGTCGGCCTGGAGGCCCGCGGCTTCATCCTGGGCGCTCCGGTGGCCCTGCGGGCCGGGCTCGGCTTCATCCCCGTACGCAAGGCGGGCAAGCTCCCGGGAGCCACCCTCAGCCAGGCGTACGACCTGGAGTACGGCTCGGCCGAGATCGAGGTGCACGCCGAGGACCTGAGCGCCGACGACCGGGTCCTGGTCATCGACGACGTCCTCGCCACCGGCGGCACCGCCGAGGCCTCGCTGGAGCTGATCCGCCGGGCGGGCGCGCGGGTCGCGGGACTCGCCGTCCTGATGGAGCTGGGCTTCCTCGGCGGACGGGCCCGGCTGGAGCCGACCCTGGCCGGGGCGCCGCTGGAGGCGCTGCTCACGGTCTGACCGCTCGCACCGCTCGTCCGAGGCGGGCCCCGGAGGAATCCGGGGCCCGCCTCGGACGTTGGCGGTCTTGACGGCCCTCACAGTGGCCTGAAGGCGATCCTGGCGTGCAGGATCGCTACCATGGGGACTCCGGAGCCTGACCGGGGGACCCGGATCGCGCACGAGGAGTCCTCTTGCCAGACGAGGCCCAGCCACTGACCGCCGCCAAGCCCGAGTCCGCCTCGGCGCCCGCGGCGAAGCCCGTACCGAGCGCGCCGCAGGCGAAGAACGACACGCACGGGCCGATCCAGCACGCCCCGGCGGCGCCCGTGGACAAGCCGGCCGACCAGCAGCCGCGTCCCAAGCCGATCCCGCCCGACCGCGGCCGGAACGCGCCCGTGGTCCGCACGCCCGCCGGCCAGCCCGCCCGCTCCGGCTCCTCCAACCGCGTCCGAGCCCGCCTCGCCCGTCTCGGCGTGCAGCGCGCCAACCCGTACAACCCGGTCCTGGAGCCCCTGCTGCGGATAGTGCGCGGCAACGATCCCAAGATCGAGACGGCGACCCTGCGCCAGATCGAGCGCGCCTACCAGGTCGCCGAGCGCTGGCACCGCGGCCAGAAGCGCAAGAGCGGCGACCCGTACATCACGCACCCGCTCGCCGTCACCACCATCCTCGCCGAGCTGGGCATGGACCCGGCCACGCTCATGGCGGGGCTGCTGCACGACACCGTCGAGGACACCGAGTACGGCCTGGAGGACCTGCGCCGCGACTTCGGTGACGTGGTCACCCTCCTCGTCGACGGCGTCACCAAGCTCGACAAGGTCAAGTTCGGCGAGGCGGCGCAGGCCGAGACCGTGCGCAAGATGGTCGTCGCGATGGCGAAGGACCCGCGCGTCCTCGTCATCAAGCTCGCCGACCGCCTGCACAACATGCGCACCATGCGCTACCTCAAGCGCGAGAAGCAGGAGAAGAAGGCGCGCGAGACCCTGGAGATCTACGCGCCGCTCGCCCACCGGCTGGGCATGAACACCATCAAGTGGGAGCTGGAGGACCTCGCCTTCGCGATCCTCTACCCCAAGATGTACGACGAGATCGTCCGCCTGGTCGCCGAGCGCGCCCCCAAGCGCGACGAGTACCTCGCCATCGTCACCGACGAGGTGCAGCAGGACCTGCGCGCGGCCCGGATCAAGGCGACCGTCACCGGACGCCCCAAGCACTACTACAGCGTCTACCAGAAGATGATCGTCCGCGGCCGTGACTTCGCGGAGATCTACGACCTGGTCGGCATCCGCGTCCTGGTGGACACGGTCCGCGACTGCTACGCGGCGCTGGGCACGGTCCACGCCCGCTGGAACCCGGTTCCGGGGCGGTTCAAGGACTACATCGCGATGCCCAAGTTCAACATGTACCAGTCGCTGCACACGACGGTCATCGGGCCCAACGGCAAGCCGGTCGAGCTCCAGATCCGCACCTTCGACATGCACCGCCGCGCCGAGTACGGCATCGCCGCGCACTGGAAGTACAAGCAGGAGGCCGTCGCCGGCGCCTCCAAGGTCCGCTCCGACGCGCCCAAGTCGTCCGGCAAGGGCAAGGACGACCACCTCAACGACATGGCGTGGCTGCGCCAGCTGCTGGACTGGCAGAAGGAGACCGAGGACCCCGGCGAGTTCCTGGAGTCCCTGCGCTTCGACCTCTCGCGCAACGAGGTCTTCGTCTTCACCCCCAAGGGCGACGTCATAGCGCTCCCGGCGAGCGCCACCCCCGTGGACTTCGCGTACGCCGTCCACACCGAGGTCGGCCACCGCACCATAGGGGCACGCGTCAACGGCCGCCTCGTCCCGCTGGAGTCCACCCTGGACAACGGGGACCTGGTGGAGGTCTTCACGTCCAAGGCGGCCGGCGCGGGTCCGTCCCGCGACTGGCTCGGCTTCGTGAAGTCGCCGCGCGCCCGCAACAAGATCCGTGCCTGGTTCTCCAAGGAGCGCCGCGACGAGGCGATCGAGCAGGGCAAGGACGCCATCGTCCGCGCCATGCGCAAGCAGAACCTGCCGATCCAGCGCATCCTGACCGGCGACTCCCTGGTCACCCTCGCCCACGAGATGCGCTACTCGGACATCTCCGCGCTGTACGCGGCGATCGGCGAGGGCCACGTCTCCGCGCAGAACATCGTGCAGAAGCTCGTCCACGCGCTCGGCGGCGAGGAGGCGGCCACCGAGGAGATCGACGAGTCGGTGCCGCCGGCTCACGGTCGCGGCCGCAAACGCCGCACGAGCGCCGACCCGGGTGTCGTGGTCAAGGGCGTCGACGACGTGTGGATCAAGCTCGCCCGGTGCTGCACGCCCGTGCCCGGCGACCCCATCATCGGCTTCGTCACCCGCGGCAGCGGTGTCTCCGTCCACCGCAGCGACTGCGTGAACGTGGACTCGCTCTCCCGGGAGCCCGAGCGCATCCTCGACGTCGAGTGGGCCCCCAGCCAGTCCTCCGTCTTCCTGGTCGCCATCCAGGTCGAGGCCCTGGACCGCTCCCGGCTCCTCTCGGACGTCACCCGGGTGCTGTCCGACCAGCACGTCAACATCCTCTCCGCGGCCGTCCAGACCTCCCGCGACCGCGTCGCCACCTCCCGCTTCACCTTCGAGATGGGCGACCCCAAGCACCTGGGGCACGTCCTGAAGGCCGTACGCGGCGTGGAGGGCGTCTACGACGTCTACCGCGTGACATCGGCGCGCAGGCCCTCGTAGAGCGGCCGCGCACGACGAAAGGGGCTCCGGTACGCGACGCGTACCGGAGCCCCTTTCGTCGTGCGGGTCAGCCGCCGAACTCGTGCAGCCCCTTCAGCGCCTGGTCCAGCAGCGCCTGCCGGCCCTCCAGCTCACGCTGGAGCTTGTCGGCCCTGGCGTTGTTGCCCTGGGCGCGTGCCTGCTCGATCTGGGAGCGCAGCTTGTCCACGGCCGACTGGAGCTGACCGGTCAGACCCTCGGCACGCGCGCGTGCCTCCGGGTTCGTCCGGCGCCACTCGCTCTCCTCGGCCTCCTGGAGCGCCCGCTCGACCGCGTGCATCCGGCCCTCGACCTTCGGCCGGGCGTCGCGCGGTACGTGGCCGATGGCCTCCCAGCGCTCGTTGACCGACCTGAACGCGGCGCGGGCCGCCTTCAGGTCGGTCACCGGCAGGAGCTTCTCGGCCTCCTCGGCCAGCTCCTCCTTGAGCTTGAGGTTCTCCGTCTGCTCGGCGTCGCGCTCCGCGAAGACCGAGCTGCGGGCGGCGAAGAAGACGTCCTGGGCGCCGCGGAAGCGGTTCCACAGGTCGTCCTCGTGCTCGCGCTGGGCGCGACCCGCGGCCTTCCACTCGGACATCAGGTCGCGGTAGCGCGCGGCCGTCGGCCCCCACTCCGTCGAGTTCGACAGCGCCTCGGCCTCGGCGACCAGCCGTTCCTTGGTCTGCCGGGCGTCCTCGCGCTGCGCGTCCAACTGCGCGAAGTGCTGCTTGCGGCGCTTGGAGAACGCCGACCGGGCGTGCGAGAAGCGGTGCCACAGCTCGTCGTCGGACTTGCGGTCCAGCCGCGGCAGCCCCTTCCAGGTGTCGACCAGCGAGCGCAGCCGCTCACCGGCCGCCCGCCACTGGTCGGACCCGGCCAGCTCCTCGGCCTCGGCGACCAGTGCCTCCTTGGCGCCGCGCGCCTCGTCGGACTGCTTCGCCCGCTGGACCTTCCGCTCCTCGCGGCGCTTGTCGACCAGCTCCACGAGTTTGTCCAGCCGGGTCCGCAGGGCGTCCAGGTCACCGACCGCGTGGTGCGCGTCGACCTGCTCCCGCAGGTGGTCGATGGCCGTCTGGGCGTCCTTCGCCGACAGGTCGGTGGTCTTCACGCGCTTCTCGAGGAGGCCGATCTCGACAACCAGGCCTTCGTACTTGCGCTCGAAATAGGCCAGCGCCTCCTCGGGGGAGCCTGCCTGCCAGGAACCGACGACCTGCTCGCCGTCGGCCGTACGCACGTACACGGTCCCCGTCTCGTCGACGCGGCCCCACGGGTCGCTGCTCACAGCGCCTCCTCCACATGATGCCTGCGGAGGGCTTCGCTACCCCCGGGCATCGTCCACAGTTTCGTCACGGCCAACATAGGCGACCGGCGGGTGGCCTGTCCGCATCCCGCGCGACCGAACTTCCGCAGATGAGAGTCAGGATTTGGCGACGGTCGCCTTGTCGATCACGACCGTCGCGTTGGGCGCTCCGTCGCCCGCTCCCGTGCTCTCACCGGCGGCGGCGATCTTCTTCAGCACCTTCATGCCCTCGTCCGAGATGGTGCCGAACGGTGTGTAGCTGGGGGGCAGCGGGCTGTCCTGGTACACGAGGAAGAACTGGCTGCCGCCGGAGCCCGGCTGGCCGGTGTTCGCCATCGCCACCGTGCCCGCCGGGTACGTGTTCTTCTTGAGGCTCTTGTCCTTCAGATTCTCGTCCGGGATGGTGTAGCCGGGGCCGCCGTTGCCCTGTCCCGTCGGGTCGCCGCACTGGAGCACGAAGATCCCGTTGGTGGTGAGCCGGTGGCACGGCGTGTGGTCGAAGAAGCCCTTGCCGGCCAGGAAGCTGAACGAGTTGACGGTGTGCGGGGCCGCCGACGTCTTCAGGGCGATGTCTATGTCGCCGCAGGTCGTGGCCAGTTTCATCGTGTACTTCGCCGACTTGTCGATGGTCATCGCAGGTTCCTTCTTCCAGGTCTGCGTCTTGACCTTGCCCTCGGCCGGCTTCTCGCACGGGTCCGGCGCCTTGCTGCTCGCCGAGGCGCTCGGGGTGACCTCCGCGTTCGCGTTCGACTTCGTGTCGTCGTCGCCCAGGACCACCCCGGTCGTGTACAGCGCGACACTGCCGATCAGAATCACGCCGAGAACCGACGCGATAGCGGCGTTGCGCATGCGCGCCTTGCGTCGAGCGGAGGTACGTCGCTGCTGCTGCCGCAAGAACTTCTCCCGGGCGAGCTGACGCCGCCGCTGCTCCTGGGTGACCACCGGGTTCTCTCCTCATGCGTCTTCGAGTGCCGACCGGTACGCGTGCGTGCGATGAGCCGACCGTGGGCGTGTAGCCCCGTACCGTATATGGGTTCGCTGAGGAAACGGCACCGCCGGTAGGCTCTGACCATGGGCGCGGCCCGTTCGCAAGCCCACCCGTACCGACACAAACGAAGGACGATCGTGCTCATTGCCGGGTTCCCCGCCGGGGCCTGGGGGACGAACTGCTATCTCGTCGCCCCCGCCGCCGGTGAGGAGTGCGTGATCATCGACCCGGGCCACCAGGCCGCACAGGGGGTCGAGGAAGCACTCGCCAAGCATCGGCTCAAGCCCGTCGCCGTCGTCCTCACCCACGGCCACATCGACCACGTCGCCTCGGTCGTCCCGGTCTGCGGCGCGCACGACGTGCCGGCCTGGATCCACCCCGAGGACCGCTTCATGATGAGCGACCCCGAAAAGGGGATCGGCCGGTCCATCGGCATGCCGCTCATGGGTGAGCTGACCGTCGGAGAGCCGGACGACGTCAAGGAGCTGACCGACGGCACCAGGCTGGAGCTGGCCGGCATGGAGCTGACGGTCGCGCACGCCCCCGGCCATACCAAGGGGTCGGTGACCTTCGGCCTGCCCGAGGCGGCGGACATCCCGCCGATCATGTTCTCGGGCGACCTGCTGTTCGCCGGCTCCATCGGACGCACCGACTTCCCCGGTGGCTCCATGGACGACATGCTCGAGTCCCTGGCACGCGTGTGCCTGCCCCTCGACGACTCGACCGTGGTGCTCTCCGGACACGGCCCCCAGACGACCATCGGCCAGGAGCGCGCCACCAACCCGTACTTGCGGGAAGTGGCCGCCGGCCGCCAAGGGAACAGAGCCCCCGGGGCTCCCCGACGAGGAATGTGACGAGACCCTCCGTGAGCACCTTCAAGGCCCCCAAGGGCACGTACGACCTGCTGCCGCCGGACTCCGCCAGGTTCCTGGCGGTCCGCGAGGCGATCGCGGCCCCGCTGCGCAACTCCGGCTACGGCTACATCGAGACGCCCGGTTTCGAGAACGTCGAACTCTTCGCGCGCGGTGTGGGTGAGTCCACCGACATCGTCACCAAGGAGATGTACGTCTTCGAGACCAAGGGCGGCGACCGGCTGGCGCTGCGCCCGGAGACGACGGCCCCCGTGCTGCGCGCGGTCCTGGAGGCCAACCTGCACAAGGCGGGCAACCTGCCGGTGAAGGTCTGGTACTCGGGCTCGCAGTACCGCTACGAGCGCCCCCAAAAGGGCCGTTACCGCCACTTCTCCCAGGTCGGCGCCGAAGCCATCGGGGCCGAGGACCCGGCCCTCGACGCCGAACTGATCATCCTGGCCGACCAGTCGTACCGGGCGCTGGGCCTGCAGAACTTCCGCATCCTGCTCAACTCCCTGGGCGACAGGGAGTGCCGTCCGGTCTACCGCGCAGCGCTCCAGGGCTTCCTGCGCGGCCTCGACCTGGACGAGGAGACGCTGCGCCGCGCCGACATCAACCCGCTGCGCGTCCTGGACGACAAGCGTCCCGAGGTGCAGAAGCAGCTCACCGACGCCCCGCTGCTGCGCGACTACCTGTGCGACGCCTGCAAGGCGTACCACGAGGAGGTGCGCGAGCTGATCACGGCGGCCGGCGTGGTCTTCGAGGACGACCCCAAGCTGGTGCGCGGCCTGGACTACTACACGCGCACGACCTTCGAGTTCGTCCACGACGGACTGGGCTCCCAGTCCGCGGTGGGCGGCGGCGGCCGTTACGACGGACTGTCCGAGATGATCGGCGGCCCGGCCCTCCCGTCCGTGGGCTGGGCCCTGGGCGTCGACCGCACCGTCCTCGCTCTGGAGGCCGAGGGCATCGAGCTGGACATCCCGTCGGTCACCTCCGTCTACGCCGTCCCGCTCGGCGAGGAGGCCCGCCGGGTCCTCTTCTCGAAGGTCACCGAACTGCGCAAGAACGGCGTGGCCGCCGACTTCTCCTACGGCGGCAAGGGCCTCAAGGCCGCGATGAAGGCGGCCCACCGCTCGGGCGCCCGCTACGCCCTGGTCCTCGGCGAGCGCGACCTCGCCGAGGGCGTCGTCCAGCTCAAGGACATGGAGTCCGGCGAGCAGACCGCGATCGGTGTCAACGAGATCGTCGCGGAGCTGGAGTCCCGGCTCGGCTGAGGGCCCGCGGCCCTGCCGCCCCCGGGGGCACGCGCATTCGTCCGCGTGTGCCCCCGGGGAACGGGAATCGGCCGGAACGCAACTCTCCGGGGGGATCGCCGGTGCGTTCTTATGTTCATCGAACGGTGGCCATACAGGGTCGTACGGCACAATGGCCCTGCCCGAAGCAGGTCCGACTCAAGTGACGGAATCGGCGTGATGAGCAAGACGACAGTGAAGGACGTCTCCACCGTGGCGGAGCCCGCGCCGGAACCCACCGCCGGAGCCTCGCGGGCCGAGGGCGGCAGCCGCGCCCTGGCCCTGCTGCTGGTGATCACCGGCGCGGCCGGAGTGCTCGCCGCCTGGGTCATCACGCTGGACAAGTTCAAACTGCTCGAGGCGAAGGTCGCGGGAACCACCTTCACGCCCGGGTGCAGCCTCAATCCCGTCGTCTCCTGCGGCAGCGTCATGGAGAGCGACCAGGCCGCCGTCTTCGGGTTCCCCAACCCCGTGCTCGGCCTGGTGACCTACGGCATCGTCGTCTGTGTCGGCATGAGCCTGCTGGCCGGGGCGCGCTTCCCGCGCTGGTACTGGCTTACCTTCAACGCGGGCACCCTCTTCGGCGTCGGATTCTGCACCTGGCTGCAGTTCCAGTCCCTGTACCGGATCAACGCGCTGTGCCTGTGGTGCTGCCTGGCCTGGGTCGCCACGATCATCATGTTCTGGTACGTGACGTCCTTCAACGTCCGCAAGGGCTTCCTGCCGGCGCCGACCTGGCTCAAGGGCTTCTTCGGCGAGTTCACCTGGGTCCTGCCGGTGCTGCACATCGGCATCATCGGCATGATGATCCTGACCCGCTGGTGGGACTTCTGGACCAGCTGACGGGCCGGCCGTCGGCGGCGCCCGTCGCGTTGTCAGTGCGGTGAATTAGGGTTCAGGCGTGGAGCCCGACCTGTTCACCGCCGCAGCCGAAGAACGCCAGGAGAAGGACCCGACCGGCAGTCCCCTCGCCGTGCGGATGCGCCCGCGCACCCTCGACGAGGTCGTCGGCCAGCAGCACCTGCTCAAGCCCGGTTCGCCCCTGCGCCGCCTGGTCGGCGAGGGCGCGTCCGGTCCCGCCGGGCCGTCCTCGGTCATCCTGTGGGGCCCGCCGGGCACCGGCAAGACCACCCTGGCGTACGTCGTCTCCAAGGCCACCAACAAGCGCTTCGTGGAGCTGTCGGCGATCACCGCGGGCGTCAAGGAGGTCCGCGCGGTCATCGACGGCGCCCGCCGCGCGGTCGGCGGGTACGGCAAGGAGACCGTCCTCTTCCTCGACGAGATCCACCGCTTCAGCAAGGCCCAGCAGGACTCCCTGCTCCCGGCCGTCGAGAACCGCTGGGTCACCCTGATCGCCGCCACCACGGAGAACCCGTACTTCTCGGTGATCTCCCCCCTGCTCTCCCGCTCCCTCCTCCTCACCCTCGAACCCCTCACCGACGACGACGTCCGCGGCCTGCTCCGCCGGGCCCTGACCGACGAGCGCGGCCTCAAGGACACCGTGGGCCTGCCCGAGGACACCGAGGAGCACCTGCTGCGCATCGCCGGCGGCGACGCCCGCCGCGCCCTGACCGCGCTGGAGGCCGCCGCCGGGGCCGCGCTGGACAAGGGCGAGACGGAGATCGCCCTCACCACGCTGGAGGAGACGGTCGACCGGGCCGCGGTGAAGTACGACCGCGACGGCGACCAGCACTACGACGTGGCCAGCGCCCTGATCAAGTCCATCCGCGGCTCCGACGTGGACGCCGCCCTGCACTACCTGGCCCGCATGATCGAGGCCGGCGAGGACCCCCGGTTCATCGCCCGCCGCCTGATGATCTCCGCCAGCGAGGACATCGGCCTCGCCGATCCGAACGCGCTGCCGATCGCCGTCGCCGCCGCCCAGGCCGTCGCGATGATCGGCTTCCCGGAGGCCGCGCTCACCCTGAGCCACGCGACCATCGCCCTGGCGCTCGCTCCCAAGTCCAACGCGGCGACCACCGCCATCGGCGCCGCCCTGGAGGACGTACGCAAGGGGTTCGCCGGTCCCGTGCCCTCGCACCTGCGGGACAGCCACTACAAGGGAGCGGGCAAGCTCGGTCACGGACAGGGCTACGTGTACCCGCACGACCTCCCGGAGGGCATCGCCGCCCAGCAGTACGCCCCGGACGAGCTGAAGGACCGCACCTACTACGAGCCCACCCGGCACGGCGCGGAGGCCCGGTACGCGGACGCCGTCGAGTGGACCCGCGGGCACCTCGGTCGCAAGCGGAGCTGAGCAACCTGTAGACTCGCCCGGAGTGCCGAGTCCCGTGCAGTCAGAACGGGACAACCGGCCGGAACCCCCAGCGGGTTCCAGGAGCGTCGCGCACCGTCGATAGGTGTCGCGGGCAGCCCACCACCACCCGGAGTTCCGGGAGCGGTCGGTGGGCCACTCGCGTGCTGCACGTATGTGCCCAGACCAGGGGAGCGGCTGCCCGACAGGTCCCATGCGGACCCGGCGGGTTTCCCCGGCTGCGGATTGCGACCTCCCTCAACCCTGACAAGCCGGAAATCCAGGAAAGAGACACACAGTGGCGAACCAGTCCCGCCCCAAGGTCAAGAAGTCGCGTGCGCTCGGCATCGCGCTGACCCCGAAGGCCGTCAAGTACTTCGAGGCCCGCCCCTACCCGCCGGGTGAGCACGGCCGCGGCCGCAAGCAGAACTCGGACTACAAGGTCCGTCTGCTCGAGAAGCAGCGTCTGCGCGCGCAGTACGACCTCAGTGAGCGCCAGCTCGTCCGCGCCTACGAGCGTGCCTCCAAGACCAACATGAAGACCGGCGAGGCCCTGGTCATCGAGCTCGAGCGCCGCCTCGACGCGCTGGTCCTGCGTTCGGGCATCGCCCGCACGATCTACCAGGCCCGCCAGATGGTCGTCCACGGCCACATCCAGGTCAACGGCCAGAAGGTCGACAAGCCGTCCTTCCGTGTCCGCCCGGACGACGTCGTGCAGGTGCGCGAGCGCTCCAAGGAGAAGACGCTCTTCACCATCGCCCGTGAGGGTGGCTTCGCCCCCGACGGCGAGATCCCGCGCTACCTCCAGGTGAACCTCAAGGCCCTGGCGTTCCGCCTGGACCGCGAGCCGAACCGCAAGGAGATCCCGGTGATCTGCGACGAGCAGCTCGTCGTCGAGTACTACGCCCGCTGATCCCAGCCCCGGCGCAGTACCAGCGGTACTCAGCCCGTCGTCTCCTCGCCCTTCCGGGTGGGTGAGGCGGCGGGCTTCGCCGTCCGCGTGCCCGCCTTGGCGCGCCGCCCCGAGCCGCGCGGCACCGGCAGCGGCGTCCCGGGCCGCCGCAGCGCCCGCGACACCGCCTCCCGGTGGCCGAGCCGCGCCCCGTGGCGTACGCACTCCTCGTACCGCTCGTCGCCCAGCTGTTCCCGCGCCGCCGCCTCGCACAGCTCGTGGGGCGCGTTGTAGTGCGCCGAGCCGAACAGCGGCAGCCCCACCGACGGCCACATCCGCCCGGCCGCGCCCTGCAGCACCGCGGCCTCCGCCGGATCGCCCTGCGCCACCGTGACCAGGGCCAGCAGTTCCACCGCGAGCACCGAGCCCAGCTGATCGCGGAAGCGGTGGGCGCCGCTCAGACAGTCGGTGAGCAGCTCGCGGGCGCGTTCCGGCCGGCTCTCGCTCCAGGCGGCGTAGGCCAGTACGTACAGGGCGTAGCCCCGGGCCCAGCGCTCCCCGTGGTCCTCGCACACCTGGCGCACGTCCTCGCACAGACGCACGGCGTCCGCAAGATCGCCCTGGAAGGCCCGCGTCATGGCCAGCTCCACCTGGCCCATCAGTACGTTGCTGTTCAGCTCCCCGATCTCCCGGTAGCGGTCGAGCGCGGAGCGCAGCAGCGTTTCCGCACGCTGCATGTCGTCCGTGACCAGAGCCAGGCAGCCGGTGCGGTGCTCCGCGTAGGCCACCGCCGTCGGGTTCGCCGACCGCTCGGCCTCCTCCCGGCACTCCTGCAGCGCCGCCAGCGCGGGCACCGTGTCGCCCTGCAGGATCGCCACGTAGCCGAGCACCCACAGCGCCTTCAGCCGGGACTGCTCGCCCGCCGTGCCCTCCGCGTCCAGCCGCACCGCCTGCTCCAGCCAGCGCCGCCCCTCCGACAGCCGTCCGCAGCCCACCCAGTGGAACCAGAGGGCGCCCGCCAGGTACTGGCCCAGGTGCGCCTCGTCCGGCTCGGTCAGACAGTGCTCCAACGCGTTGCGCAGGTTGGGCAGCTCCGCGTCCACCCGCACGGCGACCTCCCGCTGGCGCGGCGAGAACCACTCCAGCTCGCACCAGGTCGCCAGGCCCACGTACCAGTCCCGGTGCCGCCTGCGCAGCCGCGCCGCGTCACCCGTCGCCTCCAGCCAGTCGGCGCCGTACGCCCGCACCGTGTCGAGCATCCGGTAGCGCACCCCGGCCGGAGTCTCCTCACGGGACAGCACGGACTGGGCGAGCAGTGCGGAGAGCACGTCCAGGACGTCGTCGGCGGCCAGGCCCTCCCCGCTGCACACGTACTCGGCCGCCTCCAGGTCGAACGGCCCGGCGAACACCGACAGCCGCGCCCACAGCAGCCGCTCCTGCGGCGTGCACAGCTCGTGGCTCCAGCCGATCGCCGTGCGCAGCGTCCGGTGCCGGGGGAGAGCGGTACGGTGGCCGCCGGTCAACAGGCGGAACCGGTCGTCCAGCCGGCGCAGCACCTGGCCGGGCGACAACGCGCCCAGCCGCCCGGCCGCCAGCTCGATGGCCAGCGGAATCCCGTCCAGGCGCCGGCAGAGCTCGCGTACCTCCTCCTCGCCCTCCGACGGCCCGGCGTCGTGCCCGCCCGGCAGGTGCCGCTGCCCGGCCCGCACCGTCAGCAGCTCCACCGCCTCCTGCGGACGCAACGGCGCCAGCGGTATCAGCCGCTCCCCGGCCACCCCCAGCGGTCTGCGGCCCACCGCCAGCACGCGGAGCGCCGGCGCGCGGCCCAGCAGTTCCGCCGTCAGCGCGGCGCAGGCGTCCACCAGGTGCTCGACGCCGTCCAGGACCAACAGCAGCTCCCGCTCGGCGAGGTGGGCGATCAGCGTCTCGCGCGGCAGCCGCGTCGTGTGGTCGGTCAGCCCCAGCGCCTCCACCACGGCGTAGTCGACGAACTCCTCGTCGCGCACCGGCGCCAGCTCCACCCGCCACACCCCGTCCCGGGGCGCGCACCGCGAGGCCGCCCTCGCCGCCAGGCGCGACTTCCCGACCCCGCCGGTCCCGGTCACGGTCACCAGTCGACCGGAGTCCAGCGCACCGGCCAGTTCGGCGAGTTCCGCCGCTCTCCCCACGAAGGCGTCGAGTTCCAGCGGCAGGTTGCCGTGCGGGACGCCGTCGCGTCGATGGTCTCGCATGGAACACAGAGCGTACTGAACCGTATTCACTCCGTACAATCGGTTCACGCGACTCCGCCGTACGCCCCCGGACGCGGGCGGTAATCCGGTACGGAGCTTCGCGCCCGGCGCGATAGGCTCGGTGCACGACTTTTCCCGATGTTCAGGCACAACTTCCAGGGAGCGGGTGCACAGTGTCCGGTGGCGAGGTGGCCGGAATCCTGGTGGCCGTCTTCTGGGCGATCCTGGTCTCCTTCCTCGCCGTGGCACTGGCGAGACTGGCCCAGACGCTCAGGGCGACCACCAAGCTGGTGGCGGACGTCACCGACCAGGCCGTCCCCCTGCTGGCCGACGCCTCGTCGGCGGTGCGCTCCGCGCAGACCCAGATCGACCGGGTCGACGCGATCGCCACGGACGTCCAGGAGGTCACGTCGAACGCCTCCGCGCTCTCCACCACCGTGGCCTCCACCTTCGGCGGGCCGCTGGTCAAGGTCGCCGCGTTCGGCTACGGCGTTCGCCGGGCACTCGGCGGTCGCAAGGAGGGCCCCGCGGGCCCGGCCAAGGAGCCGCGGCGCACCGTGATCGTCGGCCGTACGATCCCGGCCGCGCGGCGGACGAAGCGGAAGAAGGACTGATCCAGCGATGTTCCGCCGTACCTTCTGGTTCGGCTCCGGTGTCGCCGCCGGAGTCTGGGCCACCACCAAGGTCAACCGGAAGCTCAAGCAGCTGACCCCCGAGAGCCTCGCCGCGACCGCGGCGAACAAGGCACTCGACGCGGGCACCCGGCTGAGGGACCGCGCGGTGGGCTTCGCACTCGACGTCCGGGAGAACATGGCCCAGCGGGAGGCCGAACTGGACGACGCGCTCGGGCTGAACGCCCCCGTCGACGGTGAACTCCCCGCGTCCCGGCGCCGCGCCGCCATCGAGAACCGCACCATCGAGAACCGCAACAACCCCAAGTCCGTCGTCGACGTCAGGACGACGGACTCGTACAACCGGAATGAGGACCACTGATGGAGTCGGCCGAGATTCGTCGCCGCTGGTTGAGCTTCTTCGAGGAGCGCGGTCACACCGTCGTCCCTTCGGCGTCGCTCATCGCGGACGACCCGACTCTGCTCCTGGTCCCGGCCGGCATGGTGCCCTTCAAGCCCTACTTCCTCGGTGAGGTCAAGCCGCCCTTCGACCGCGCCACCAGCGTGCAGAAGTGCGTGCGCACCCCCGACATCGAAGAGGTCGGCAAGACCACGCGCCACGGCACGTTCTTCCAGATGTGCGGCAACTTCTCCTTCGGCGACTACTTCAAGGAAGGCGCCATCAAGTACGCCTGGGAGCTGCTCACCAGCGCCCAGGACAAGGGCGGTTACGGCCTCGACCCCGAGCGTCTGTGGATCACCGTCTACCAGGACGACGACGAGGCCGAGCGCATCTGGCACGACGTCGTCGGTGTCCCGTCCGAGCGCATCCAGCGCCTCGGCAAGAAGGACAACTACTGGTCCATGGGCGTCCCCGGCCCCTGCGGTCCCTGCTCCGAGATCAACTACGACCGCGGCCCCGACTTCGGCGTCGAGGGCGGCCCCGCCGTCAACGACGAGCGGTACGTGGAGATCTGGAACCTCGTCTTCATGCAGTACGAGCGGGGCGAGGGCATCGGCAAGGAGGACTTCGAGATCCTCGGGGACCTGCCGAGCCAGAACATCGACACGGGCCTCGGCCTGGAGCGGCTCGCCATGATTCTGCAGGGCGTGCAGAACATGTACGAGATCGACACCTCGATGGCCGTCATCAGGAAGGCCACCGACCTCACCGGCGTGGCCTACGGCGACACCCACGCCTCGGACGTCTCCCTGCGCGTGGTCACCGACCACATGCGCACCTCCGTGATGCTCATCGGCGACGGCGTCACCCCCGGCAACGAGGGCCGCGGCTACGTGCTGCGCCGCATCATGCGCCGCGCCATCCGCAACATGCGCCTGCTCGGCGCCACCGGTCCGGTCGTCAAGGACCTGATCGACGTCGTGATCGAGATGATGGGGCAGCAGTACCCCGAGCTGATCACCGACCGCGAGCGGATCGAGAAGGTCGCCCTCGCCGAGGAGAACGCCTTCCTGAAGACGCTGAAGGCCGGCACCAACATCCTCGACACCGCGGTCAGCGACACCAAGGCCGCCGGTGGCAGCGTCCTCGCCGGGGACAAGGCCTTCCTGCTCCACGACACCTGGGGCTTCCCGATCGACCTCACCCTGGAGATGGCCGCCGAACAGGGCCTCTCCGTGGACGAGGACGGGTTCCGCCGTCTGATGAAGGAGCAGCGCGAGCGCGCCAAGGCCGACGCCCAGGCCAAGAAGACCGGCCACGCCGGTGTCGGTGCCTACCGAGAGATCGCCGACCAGGCCGGTGCCACCGACTTCATCGGCTACACCGACACCGAGAGCGAGTCGACGATCGTCGGCATCCTCGTCGACGGTGCCTCCTCCCCGGCGGCCACCGAGGGCGACGAGGTGGAGATCGTCCTCGACCGCACCCCGTTCTACGCCGAGGGCGGCGGCCAGATCGGCGACACCGGCCGGATCAAGGTCGACACCGGTGCCGTCATCGAGGTCCGCGACTGCCAGAAGCCGGTTCCGGGCGTCTACGTCCACAAGGGCGTCGTCCAGGTCGGCGAGATCACCGTCGGCGCCAAGGCCCACGCCTCCATCGACGGCCGCCGCCGCACGGCCATCGCCCGTGCCCACTCGGCCACCCACCTCACCCACCAGGCCCTGCGCGACGCGCTCGGCCCGACGGCCGCCCAGGCCGGTTCCGAGAACCAGCCCGGCCGCTTCCGCTTCGACTTCGGTTCGCCCTCCGCCGTGCCCACGGCCGTGATGACCGACGTCGAGCAGAAGATCAACGAGGTGCTCGCCCGCGACCTCGACGTCCAGGCCGAGGTCATGGGCATCGACGAGGCCAAGAAGCAGGGCGCCATCGCCGAGTTCGGCGAGAAGTACGGCGAGCGCGTGCGCGTCGTGACCATCGGCGACTTCTCCAAGGAGCTGTGCGGCGGCACCCACGTGCACAACACCGCCCAGCTCGGCCTGGTGAAGCTGCTCGGCGAGTCCTCCATCGGCTCCGGCGTGCGCCGCATCGAGGCCCTGGTCGGCGTGGACGCCTACAACTTCCTCGCCCGTGAGCACACCGTCGTCGCGCAGCTCCAGGAGCTGATCAAGGGGCGCCCGGAGGAGCTGCCTGAGAAGGTCTCCGCCATGCTCGGCAAGCTGAAGGACGCCGAGAAGGAGATCGAGAAGTTCCGCGCGGAGAAGGTCCTCCAGGCCGCCGCCGGTCTCGCCGAGTCCGCCAAGGACGTCCGCGGGATCGCTCTGGTCACCGGCCAGGTGCCGGACGGCACCACCGCCGACGACCTGCGCAAGCTGGTCCTCGACGTGCGCGGCCGCATCCAGGGCGGCCGGGCCGCGGTCGTGGCCCTGTTCACGACGGTCAACGGCAAGCCGCTGACGGTCATCGCCACCAACGAGGCCGCCCGTGAGCGCGGTCTCAAGGCCGGCGACCTGGTCCGCACCGCCGCCAAGACGCTCGGCGGCGGCGGTGGCGGCAAGCCGGACGTCGCCCAGGGCGGCGGCCAGAACCCGGCCGCCATCGGTGACGCCGTCGACGCCGTCGAGCGCCTCGTGGCGGACACCGCCAAGTGAGCGCCGACCAGCAGGACGCCCCGGCGCTGCGCCGGGGCCGCCGCCTCGCCGTCGACGTGGGCGACGCCCGGATCGGGGTCGCCTCGTGCGACCCCGACGGGATCCTCGCCACCCCGGTGGAGACCGTCCCCGGCCGCGACGTCCCGGCGGCGCACCGCCGCCTCAGGCAACTGGTCGAGGAGTACGAGGCGATCGAGGTCGTCGTCGGGCTCCCTCGCTCCCTCAAGGGGGGCGAGGGCCCGGCCGCGGTCAAGGTCAGAGGCTTCGCGCAGGAGCTGGCCCGCGGCATCGCACCCGTCCCGGTGCGCCTCGTCGACGAGCGGATGACGACGGTGACGGCCGGTCAGGGACTGCGTGCCTCGGGGGTGAAGTCCAAGAAGGGCCGGTCCGTCATCGACCAGGCCGCCGCTGTGATCATCCTCCAGCAGGCACTGGAATCCGAACGGGTGTCAGGCAGAGCGCCCGGCGAGGGCGTCGAAGTGGTCATCTGATCGCGATACGGTAACGTTCCGCGCGATGCGGAGGCATTCGAACAGCCACCGCACAGCAAGAGGCGGAACGGAAGCCGGCCCTCCCTGTCAGGCCGCGCACGCCCCGTCGCCTCGCGGCTCTAGGGGATCGATGACTGAGTATGGCCGGGGCCCAGGCTCCGAACCGTGGCATCCGGAGGACCCGTTGTACGGGGACGGCGGATGGGGCGGACAGCAGGCCCACACGGGTCAGCAGTCCCCCTACGGCGGCCAGCCACAGCAGTATCCGGAGCAGCAGCAGTCGCAGCAGCAGTACGGCGACTGGGGTGACGGCGGTCAGTCCGCCTATGGTCAGCAGCCGCAGTACGACCCGTACGGGCAGCAGCATCCCGAGCCGCAGTACGACCAGTACGGCCGGCCGCAGTACGAACAGCAGTACGCGTCCCAGCAGCAGCATGAGCCGCAGCACCAGCAGCAGGGCTACGGCGAGGGCGGCTGGGACACCGGCGCGCATCCCCCCGCGCAGTACCCCGCCGACCCGTCGGACCCCTACGGTCCGCAGCCGGCCGCCTTCGGCGCGGAACAGCCCGACTTCTACGGCACCCCGGAGGCGTACCCGCCCCCCGAGCCGCCCGGCCGTCGGCGCACCGATCCCGAGCCGCGGCAGGACGACTGGGACCCGGGCCCCGACCAGGGCGAGCACGCCTTCTTCGCGGGCGGGGCCGCGGACGGGGAGGACGACGACGCGGGCGGTCGCGGGCGCGGTGACCGCCGGGGCGGACGGGGAGGCAAGCCCAAGAAGGGACGCAACGGAGTCGCGTGCCTCGTGGTCTGCCTGGTGCTCGGCGGCGGCGTGGCGGGAGTCGGATATTTCGGTTACCAGTTCTACCAGGATCGTTTCGGCGCGGCTCCGGACTACGCGGGTGAGGGCAACGGCGAGCAGGTGACCGTCACCATCCCCAAGGGAGCCGGCGGCTCGACGATCGGCCAGGAACTCAAGCGCGCGGGCGTGGTGAAGAGCGTCGACGCCTTCATCGCCGCCCAGCAGAGCAACCCCCGCGGCAAGAGCATCCAGGACGGCGCCTACACGCTGCAGAAGGAGATGTCGGCCGAGAGCGCGGTCGAACTCCTGCTCAGCCCCAAGAGCCGCAGCAACCTGATCATCGCCGAGGGCAAGCGCAACGTCGACGTCTACAAGATGATCGACAAGCAGCTCGGAGTGGCCCAGGGCACCACGGCCAAGGTGGCCAAGACGGAGTGGAAGAGCCTCGGTCTGCCCGACTGGGCGCTCAACCACGAGAACGTCAAGGACCCGCTCGAAGGCTTCCTCTTCCCGTCGAGCTACTCGGCGGCCAAGGGCCAGAAGCCGGCGGAGGTGCTGAAGCAGATGGTGGCGCGGGCCGACGAGCAGTACGAGCGGATCGGCCTGGCGGAGAAGGCCGAGGGCCTCGGACTCGACGGACCGTGGCAGCTGCTCACGGTCGCGAGCCTGGTGCAGGCGGAGGGCAAGACGCACGACGACTTCCGGATGATGTCCGAAGTCGTCTACAACCGGCTCAAGCCCACCAACACCGAGACCAACCAGAAGCTCCAGTTCGACTCGTCCTTCAACTACCTGATGGGTCAGAGCAAGATCCACATCAGCGAGTCCGAGATCAACAGCAACATGGACCCGTACAACACCTACACCAACCGGGGCCTGCCGCCCGGCCCCATCGGCAACCCCGGCGAAGAGGCCCTGCAAGCGGCGCTGAACCCCACGAAGGACGGCTGGATCTACTTCGTGGCCACCGACGGCGTGAGCAAGACCGAGTTCGCCAAGACCCACGACGAGTTCCTGAAGCTGAAGGAAAAGTTCGATGCCAGCTCGGGCAACTGAGCCCCGTCGGGCAGCCGTGCTCGGCTCCCCGATCGCCCACTCCCTCTCCCCGGTACTGCACCGCGCCGCCTACGCGGAGCTGGGCCTCGAGGGCTGGACGTACGACCGCTTCGAGGTCGACGAGGCGGCGCTGCCGGGCTTCTTCGAGGGGCTCGGCCCCGAATGGGCGGGGCTGTCGCTCACCATGCCGCTCAAGCGGGCGGTGATCCCGCTGCTCGACGGGATCAGTGACACGGCGGCCTCCGTGGACGCGGTGAACACCGTGGTCCTCACCCGGGACGGCCGCAGGACCGGCGACAACACCGACATCCCCGGCATGGTCGCCGCCCTGCGCGAGCATGGCATAGAGAAGACCGAGACCGCCGCCATCCTCGGCGCCGGCGCCACCGCCTCCTCCGCCCTGGCCGCGCTCGCCCGGATCTGCACCGGCGAGATCGCCGTCTACGTGCGGAGCGAGGCCCGCGCCGCCGAGATGCGGGGCTGGGCCGAGCGGCTGGACGTCGGCGTGCGCATCGCCGACTGGGCGGACGCCGAGGAGGCGCTGCGCGCCCCGCTGGTCGTCTCCACCACCCCGGCCGGTACCACCGACGCGCTCGCCGCCGCCGTACCCGAGATGCCCGCGACCCTCTTCGACGTGCTCTACGACCCGTGGCCGACCGCGCTCGCCGCCCGCTGGTCGGCACACGGCGGTGCCGTCGTCAGCGGCCTCGACCTGCTGCTCCACCAGGCGGTGCTCCAGGTGGAGCAGATGACCGGCAGCCCGTCGGTACCGCTCGCGGCGATGCGGTCCGCCGGGGAGCGCGCGCTCGCCGGCGGCTGACCGCGGAGCACCCCCGCGCCCGCCGGAGGCGGTCCCCGGCACCCCCCGCGCCATGTCCGGCCAGCGGACCGATTCCGGCCCGTACCTCCGGACGTGGGAGGATCGTCGGTGGCGGGCCGGGGCCGCGCACCCGGTCGGGCCGTTGCCGCACGCGGAGCAGACGCGTGCGCAGGGCATACCGGGGCGCGAGCACTGAGGAGCATCGTTGAGCAGGTTGCGCTGGCTGACCGCGGGGGAGTCCCACGGTCCCGCACTCGTCGCGACGCTGGAGGGACTGCCCGCCGGCGTGCCGATCACCACGGACATGGTGGCGGACCATCTGGCGAGGCGGCGGCTCGGCTATGGACGCGGTGCGCGGATGAAGTTCGAGCGGGACGAGGTCACCTTCCTCGGCGGCGTCCGGCACGGCCTCACCCTCGGTTCCCCGGTCGCGGTCATGGTGGGCAACACCGAATGGCCGAAGTGGGAGCAGGTCATGGCCGCCGACCCGGTGGACCCGGAGGTGCTGGCCGGCCTCGCCCGCAACGCCCCGCTGACCCGCCCCCGCCCCGGCCACGCCGATCTCGCGGGCATGCAGAAGTACGGCTTCGACGAGGCCCGGCCGATCCTGGAACGCGCCTCCGCGCGGGAGACGGCCGCCCGGGTGGCCCTCGGCGCCGTGGCACGGTCGTACCTGAAGGAGACGGCGGGCATCGAGATCGTCAGCCACGTCGTGGAACTGGCGGCGGCCAAGGCCCCGTACGGCGTGTACCCGACCCCGGCCGACGTGGAGAAGCTGGACGCCGACCCGGTGCGCTGCCTCGACGCGGACGCCTCGAAGGCGATGGTCGCGGAGATCGACCAGGCCCACAAGGACGGTGACACCCTCGGTGGCGTGGTCGAGGTCCTGGCGTACGACGTCCCGGTCGGGCTCGGCTCGCACGTGCACTGGGACCGCCGGCTGGACGCCCGGCTGGCCGCCGCCCTCATGGGCATCCAGGCCATCAAGGGCGTCGAGGTCGGCGACGGCTTCGGCCTGGCCCGGGTGCCGGGCTCGAAGGCGCACGACGAGATCCTGACCGGCCCCGACGGCATCAAGCGCGCCACCGGCCGCTCCGGTGGCACCGAGGGCGGTCTGACCACCGGCGAGCTGCTGCGCGTCAAGGCGGCGATGAAGCCGATCGCGACGGTGCCGCGCGCCCTGCAGACCGTGGACGTCGCCACCGGCGAGGCCGCGCAGGCCCACCACCAGCGCTCCGACGTGTGCGCGGTGCCCGCCGCCGGCATCGTCGCCGAGGCGATGGTCGCCCTGGTCCTGGCGGACGCGGTGGCCGAGAAGTTCGGCGGCGACAGCGTGCCGGAGACGCGCCGCAACGTGCGCTCCTACCTCGACAACCTGGCCATCCGATGAGCACACCGCTGATCGTGCTGGTCGGACCGATGGGCGTCGGCAAGTCCACGGTCGGGCAGCTGCTGGCCGAGCGCCTCGGCACCGGCTACCGGGACACGGACGAGGACATCGTCTCCGCGCAGGGGCGGACCATCGCCGAGATCTTCGTGGACGAGGGCGAGGACGCCTTCCGCTCCCTGGAGAAGGAGGCCGTACGGACCGCGCTCGCCGAACACGACGGGGTCCTCGCCCTCGGCGGCGGCGCCGTCCTGGACGCGGACACCCGGGCCCTGCTCGCCGGGCGACGGGTCGTCTACCTCTCCATGGACGTCGAGGAGGCGGTCAGGCGCACGGGCCTGAACGCCGCCCGCCCCCTGCTCGCGGTCAACCCGCGCAAGCAGTGGCGCGAGCTGATGGAGGCCCGCCGTCACCTGTACGAGGAGCTCGCCACGGTCGTCGTGGCCACGGACGGCCGTACACCCGAAGAAGTCACCCGAGCCGCCCTGGACGCACTGGAGTTGAAGGAAGCATGAGCGAGGCAGTCACCCGGATCCAGGTCGGCGGCACCGAGGGCTCCGACCCCTACGAGGTCCTGGTGGGACGGCAGCTCCTGGGCGAGCTCGGCGGCCTGATCGGTACCAAGGCCAAGCGGGTCGCGGTGATCCACCCCGAGGCGCTCGCCGAGACCGGCGACGCGCTGCGCGCCGACCTCGCCGAGCAGGGCTACGAGGCCGTCGCCATCCAGGTGCCCAACGCCGAGGAAGCGAAGACCGCCGAGGTCGCCGCCTACTGCTGGAAGGCGCTCGGCCAGTCCGGTTTCACCCGCACCGACGTCGTCGTCGGTGTCGGCGGCGGCGCCAGCACCGACCTGGCGGGCTTCGTGGCCGCGACCTGGCTGCGCGGTGTCCGCTGGATCGCCGTACCGACCACCGTGCTGGCCATGGTGGACGCGGCCGTCGGCGGCAAGACCGGCATCAACACCGCCGAGGGCAAGAACCTCGTCGGCTCCTTCCACCCGCCCGCCGGTGTCCTGTGCGACCTGGCCGCGCTGGACTCCCTCCCGGTCAACGACTACGTCTCCGGCCTCGCCGAGGTCATCAAGGCCGGCTTCATCGCCGACCCGGCGATCCTCGACCTGATCGAGTCCGACCCGCAGGCCGCCCGCACCCCGGCCGGACCGCACACGGCCGAGCTGATCGTGCGCTCGATCAGGGTGAAGGCGGAGGTGGTCTCCTCCGACCTCAAGGAGGCCGGCCGCCGCGAGATCCTCAACTACGGACATACGCTCGGCCACGCCATCGAGAAGAACGAGCGCTACAAGTGGCGCCACGGTGCCGCGGTCTCCGTCGGCATGCACTTCGCCGCGGAACTGGGCCGCCTCGCGGGACGGCTGGACGACGCCACCGCCGACCGCCACCGCACCATCCTGGAAGCGGTCGGGCTGCCGCTGCACTACCGCTACGACCAGTGGCCCAAGCTCGTCGAGAACATGAAGATCGACAAGAAGTCCCGCGGAGACCTGCTGCGCTTCATCGTCCTGGACGGCCTGGGCAGGCCCACCGTGCTGGAAGGACCCGACCCGGCCGTCCTCCTCGCCGCCTACGGCGAGGTGGGCGAGTAGTACCCCGGCGCACCTTCCGTCCGATTCGCCTTGCGCGACGGGCACTTCGTACCGCCCCCGGCCGTTCACCAAACGACGGCCGGGGGCGGTACCGTTCGGTCGGTCGTCCTCCCACGCCCTCTAGGCTGTGGGGGAGAGCGGGGGACCCCTCCTGCTGTCAGCGCCCATCGCCTGTACGAGACGGAGTGGCACCGGATGCAGCACGCAGTGGGTTCTCCGCTGCCGCCGCCCCATCAGCCGGGGCACGGACCGGCCGTCGGCTGGTCCCCGGCCGCGCACCACCCGGGCCCGCAGCAGGGCCCCGCCCCCGTGCCGCCGCCCGCGGCGCCGGGCTACCCGATGCAGGCCCCGCCCCCCGTGGCGCCCCACCAGGCCCCGCCCCCGGTGACGCCCCACCAGGCCGCGGCCCCGGGACCGCACCGGGCGGCGCCCGTCCCGCCCCCGCCGGACACCACCGGTCACGTACCGCTGCCGCCCGGCGGGCCCGTCGCCGTGCCCCCGGCCACGGCCGCCGCCCCCGACCCGACGACGAGCACCCTCGCGGTGCTCCTCATCGGCCCCGCGGGCGCCGGCAAGACCAGCGTCGCCAAGTACTGGGCCGACCACCGCCGGGTCCCCACCGCGCACATCAGCC
The DNA here is from genome assembly GCF_055589025.1 of Streptomyces sp. NPDC041968. NCBI lineage: Bacteria > Bacillati > Actinomycetota > Actinomycetes > Kitasatosporales > Streptomycetaceae > Streptomyces > Streptomyces sp. NPDC041968. Next base: position 315,152 of record NZ_JBVJCB010000008.1, read on the forward strand.
TCGACGACGTCCGCGAGTGGGTCCGCTCCGGCTTCGCCGACCCCCAGACCGGGTGGAACGAGAACTCCGAGGCCCAGTACCGCCTCGCCCGCCGCACCTGCGGCTTCTCCGCGCGCAACTTCCTCGCCAACGGCATCTCCTGCATCCTCGACGACGCCGTCTTCCCGGACCGCCCGGTCGTCGGGCTCGGCGGCTGGAAGCGGCACGTGGGCCCCGGCCTGCTCCCGGTCGTCCTCCTGCCGGGCCTGGACGTCGTCCTGGAGCGCAACGCCGAACGCAGCGGCAACCGCCGCCTCACCGACGAGGAGGTGGCCCGCATCCACGGCCGGATGGCCGGCTGGTACGGATCGGGCCTGCCGATCATCGACAACTCGCAGCTCGGCGTACCGGAAACGGCCCGGGTCCTGGACGAGGTCCTCGCCCGTTCCATAGCGAGCCCCCCGAACTGGTAGAGAGCGGGACCCGGGGCGCCCGAAGGGGCGCGGGGGACTGCGCGACCAGCCCTCACCGGCGGCCTGACGGCGCACGACCTCCAGCGGCTCCCGCGGACCGACCACCCGCGCTTCCCCACTCGGCCTCTCCCGAGCGGCGCCTCCCGGGCGGAGCTCTTACGCTCGGCTCATGTCAGAGGTGTACGCGGCCCGCCGGACGCGCCTACGAGAACGCTGCAACGCGGGCGGCAGCGCGGCGGCGCTCGTCTCCCGGCCCGCCAACGTGCGCTATCTCGCGGGCGCCGCCCCGCACGGCGCCGTGCTGCTGCTGGGCAAGACCGAGGACCTGCTGGTCTGCTCCGGCCCGCTCGACGACCGGCCCACCGAGGGCCGGCCCGACGACTCCCTCCCGGTGCGCGCGCTGCCCGGCCCCGGTGGCGACCCGGCCGTCTCGGCCGCCGGCCTCGCCGCGGCGCAGGGCGCGGAGTCCCTCGCCACCGAGGACCACCACCTCACCGTCGTCCGGCACCGCGCCATGGGCTCGGTCGCACCCCGGCTGCGCCTGACCGACCTCGGTCAGGCGGTCGAGCAGCTCAGGGTCGTCAAGGACGAGGAGGAGATCTCCTGTCTGCGCATCGGCGCCGAGATCGCCGACCAGGCCCTCGGTGAACTGCTGGAGTCCATCCTGGTCGGCCGCACCGAGCGGCACCTCGCCCTGGAACTGGAGCGCCGGCTCGTCGACCACGGGGCCGACGGCCCCGCGTTCCCCACCTCCGTCGGCACCGGCCCGAACTCCGGGCGCCGCGGCCACCGGCCCACCGACCGGCGGGTGGAGGAGGGCGACTTCCTCTCCGTCTGCCTGGGCGCGACCTATCGCGGGTACCGCTGCGAGATCGGCCGTACGTTCGTCATCGGCACCTCGCCGGCCGACTGGCAGATCGAGCTGTACGACCTGGTCTTCTCCGCCCAGCGGGCCGGCCGGGAGGCCCTCGCACCGGGCGCCGCCTGCCGTGACGTGGACCGCGCGGCCCGCCAGGCACTGGACTCGGCCGGGTACGCGGAGAACCTTCCGAACCTCACCGGTCACGGCGTCGGACTCGAAATCGACGAGGACCCGCAGTTGGCCCCCGCGGCCATGGGTAAACTGGACGCTTGTGTGCCGGTCACCGTCGAACCGGGGGTCCACCTCCCGGGCCGGGGCGGGGTCCGGATCGATGACACGCTCGTCGTGCGCCCCGAGGCGGACGGCGGACCCGAGCTACTCACCATCACGACCAAGGAACTGCTCGCGCTCTAGCCTTCACGCTGTGCGCAGGCCGGCACCGGGGTCGTCCACGTCAGTCCAGTCCAGGAGATTCCGCAACCGTGGCTTCCACGAACGACCTCAAGAACGGCATGGTGCTCAAGCTCGAAGGCGGCCAGCTCTGGTCCGTCGTCGAGTTCCAGCACGTCAAGCCCGGCAAGGGCCCGGCCTTCGTGCGCACCAAGCTCAAGAACGTGCTTTCCGGCAAGGTCGTCGACAAGACCTTCAACGCCGGCGTCAAGGTCGAGACGGCCACTGTCGACAAGCGTGACATGCAGTTCTCCTACATGGACGGCGAGTACTTCGTCTTCATGGACATGGAGACCTACGACCAGCTGCACGTCGACCGCAAGGCCGTCGGCGACGCCGCCAACTTCCTGATCGAGGGCTTCACCGCCACCGTCGCGCAGCACGAGGGCGAGGTGCTCTTCGTCGAGCTGCCGGCCGCCGTCGAGCTGGTCATCCAGGAGACCGAGCCGGGCGTGCAGGGCGACCGCTCCACCGGCGGCACCAAGCCCGCCACCCTGGAGACCGGTCACCAGATCAACGTCCCGCTCTTCATCACCACCGGTGAGAAGATCAAGGTCGACACCCGCACGAGCGACTACCTCGGCCGGGTGAACAGCTAACCGTGGCTGCCCGCAACACGGCCCGCAAGCGCGCCTTCCAGATCCTCTTCGAGGGCGACCAGCGCGGCGCCGACGTCCTGACGGTGCTCGCCGACTGGGTCCGGCACTCCCGGTCCGACACCCGGCAGCCGCCGGTGAGCGAGTACACGATGGAGCTGGTCGAGGGCTACGCCGAGCGCGCCAAGCGCATCGACGAGCTCATCGCCCAGTACTCGGTCGGCTGGACGCTGGACCGCATGCCGGTCGTCGACCGCAACATCCTGCGTCTGGGTGCGTACGAGCTGATCTGGATGGACGCGACCCCGGACGCCGTCGTCCTGGACGAGATGGTGCAGCTGGCGAAGGAGTTCTCCACGGACGAGTCGCCCGCGTTCGTCAACGGCCTGCTCGGCCGGCTGAAGGACCTCAAGCCCTCGCTGCGTCGCGACGACGAGAGCTGAGCGGCGCCCCGGGGGAGACACCCACCCTGCCGGAGGGCCCACGGCCACGTGCTGTGGGCCCTGCGGCGTTCTCCGGCCGCCGCACGCCGCACGGGGCTCATGACAAAGCCGCCGGGGTGGCCGGGACCCTTGGTCCCGGCCACCCCGGCGGCACGTTTCTGCTGAGCCGGCCGCGGCCTCAGAGCTCCTCGTGCGACGCCACCGCGCGGCGCGCGTCCGCGTCCAGGACGCCCCAGCTGATCAGCTGCTCGGTGAGGACCGAGGGGGACTGGTCGTAGATGACGGCGAGCGTGCGCAGATCGTCCTGGCGGATCGAGAGCACCTTGCCGTTGTAGTCACCGCGCTGCGACTGGATCGTGGCCGCGTACCGCTGCAGCGGGCCCGCCTTCTCGGCGGGCACCGTGGCCAGCCGCTCCAGGTCCAGGACCAGCTTCGGCGGCGGCTCTGCGGCGCCGCCGGGGGTGGTGCCCGGCAGCAGCTCCTGCACGGGGACGCCGTAGAAATCCGCCAGCTCGGCGAGGCGCTGCACGGTCACGGCTCGGTCACCGCGCTCGTACGAACCGACCACGACGGCCTTCCAGCGGCCCTGTGACTTCTCCTCGACACCGTGGAGGGAAAGGCCCTGCTGGGTGCGGATGGCCCGGAGCTTGGCCCCGAGCTGTTTGGCGTATTCGCTGGACATATGGCTCCCCGGACAAGGTGTCGACGCGGACTGCTGTTGCGTGCCGCGCGGCTGGTAACTCACTGTGAGGTTACGCAGCGTTACTCTCCTGCGTCAAGCCGAATGGTCCGCACCGACGCTTCCGTGATATCCGCTCTCCATTGCTCCAAGCGGGTGACGTGAGGGCGGCAGAAGGGTGACGGGGGAGTGTCCGGGGGGTCACCGGGGCCGCTCTGTGAGCCTGATACCGTGGGTGACGCACATCCCGACGTCCTTTAAGGTCCGTCCCGTGAGGCGGAGAAGGAGGTCCGTTTCGTATGGACAAGCACAGCAGGCACGACGAGCGTGACGAGCCGGGCACGCGGGCCGACACCCAGGCGGACGCCAGGCCCGTTCTCGAAGGACCCGACATCGCACGGGTCCTGACCCGCATCGCCCACGAGATCGTCGAACGCGCCAAGGGCGCCGACGACGTGGTGCTCCTCGGCATCCCGACCCGTGGCGTCTTCCTCGCCCGGCGGCTCGCCGACAAGCTGGAGCAGATCACCGAGCGGAAGATGCCGGTCGGCTCGCTCGACATCACCATGTACCGCGACGACCTGCGCATGCACCCGCCGCGCGCCCTGGCCCGCACCGAGATCCCCGGTGACGGCATCGACGGCCGCCTGGTCGTCCTCGTCGACGACGTGCTCTTCTCCGGCCGCACCATCCGCGCCGCGCTCGACGCGCTGAACGACATCGGCCGCCCGCGCGCGGTGCAGCTCGCCGTCCTCGTCGACCGCGGCCACCGTGAACTGCCCATCCGCGCCGACTACGTCGGCAAGAACCTCCCGACGTCGCTGCGGGAGACGGTCAAGGTCCAGCTCGCCGAGGAGGACGGTCGCGACACCGTGCTGCTCGGCGCCAAGCCGGCCGCCCCGGGCGCCCACCCGTAGCACCCCCGCGTACGCGCGCGTTCTCGTGCCGTACGCCCGCTCGGTGTGCCCACGCGCACGCCCGGCCGCCCGAATTATCCCGCTCTTCCGCAAGAATCGCCCTACGGAGCCTGACAGATGCAGCGTCATCTCATCTCGGCCGCCGACCTCACCCGCGACGACGCCGTCCTGATCCTCGACACCGCCGAGGAGATGGCCCGGGTCGCGGACCGGCCGATCAAGAAACTGCCGACCCTGCGCGGCCGTACCGTCGTCAACCTCTTCTTCGAGGACTCGACCCGGACCCGGATCTCCTTCGAGGCGGCCGAGAAGCGCCTGTCCGCCGACGTCATCAACTTCACCGCCAAGGGATCGAGCGTCTCCAAGGGCGAGTCGCTCAAGGACACCGCGCAGACCCTGGAGGCGATGGGCGTCGACGCCGTCGTCATCCGGCACGGCGCCTCGGGCGCCCCCTACCGCCTGGCCACCTCGGGCTGGATCGACGCCCACGTCATCAACGCCGGTGACGGCACCCACCAGCACCCCACGCAGGCCCTGCTGGACGCCTTCACCATGCGCCGCCGGCTGGTCGGCCGCGACGCCGGCCTCGGCAAGGACCTCGACGGCCGCCGCGTCACCCTGGTCGGCGACATCCTGCACAGCCGCGTCGCCCGCTCCAACGTCGACCTGCTGCACACCCTCGGCGCCGAGGTCACCCTCGTCGCACCGCCCACCCTGCTGCCCGTCGGCGTCGAGACCTGGCCCTGCGAGGTCTCCTACGACCTCGACTCCACGCTGACCAAGTCCGACGCGGTGATGCTGCTGCGCGTGCAGCGCGAACGCATGAACGCCGCGTTCTTCCCCACCGAGCGCGAGTACTCCCGCCGCTACGGCCTCGACGGCGAGCGCATGGCGAAGATGCCCGACCACGCCATCGTCATGCACCCCGGCCCGATGGTGCGGGGCATGGAGATCACCGCCGAGGTCGCCGACTCCGACCGCTGCACCGTCGTCGAGCAGGTCACCAACGGCGTCTCCGTCCGGATGGCCGTCCTGTACCTGCTGCTCGGCGGCGCCGAGCCCGCCGTCACCCACGCCCGCACCACCGAGGAGAAGTAAGACGATGAGCAAGACCCTGATCCGCGGTGCGAAGGTGCTCGGCGGCGAGCCGCAGGACGTGCTGATCGACGGCGGCACCGTCGCCGAGGTCGGCACCGGCCTGTCCGCCGAGGGCGCCGAGGTCGTCGAGGCGGCCGGCAAGGTGCTGCTGCCGGGCCTGGTCGACCTCCACACCCACCTGCGCGAGCCCGGCCGCGAGGACTCCGAGACGGTCCTGACCGGCACCCGCGCGGCGGCGAGCGGCGGCTACACCAACGTCTTCGCCATGGCCAACACCTTCCCGGTCGCCGACACGGCCGGCGTCGTCGAGCAGGTCTGGCGGCTCGGCCAGGAGTCCGGCTACTGCGACGTGCAGCCCATCGGCGCCGTCACCGTCGGCCTGGAGGGCAGCAAGCTCGCCGAGCTGGGCGCGATGCACGAGTCCGCGGCCGGCGTCACCGTCTTCTCCGACGACGGCAAGTGCGTCCACGACGCGGTGATCATGCGCCGTGCCCTGGAGTACGTGAAGGCCTTCGGCGGCGTCGTCGCCCAGCACGCCCAGGAGCCCCGGCTCACCGAGGGCGCCCAGATGAACGAGGGCGTCGTCTCCGCAGAGCTGGGCCTCGGCGGCTGGCCGGCGGTCGCCGAGGAGTCGATCATCGCGCGGGACGTGCTGCTCGCCGAGCACGTCGGCTCCCGCGTCCACATCTGCCACCTCTCGACGGCCGGCAGCGTCGAGATCGTCCGCTGGGCCAAGTCCCGCGGCATCGACGTCACCGCCGAGGTCACCCCGCACCACCTGCTCCTCACCGACGAACTCGTCCGGTCGTACGACCCGGTCTACAAGGTCAACCCGCCGCTGCGCACCGAGCGGGACGTGCTCGCCCTGCGTGAGGCGCTCGCCGACGGCACCATCGACATCGTCGCCACCGACCACGCCCCGCACCCGCACGAGGACAAGGACTGCGAGTGGGCCGCCGCCGCCATGGGCATGGTGGGCCTGGAGACCGCGCTGTCGGTGGTCCAGGAGACCATGGTGGACACGGGCCTGCTGGACTGGGCCGGCGTCGCCGACCGGATGTCCTTCAAGCCCGCGCAGATCGGACAGGCCACCGGGCACGGCCGTCCCGTCTCGGCTGGTGAGCCCGCCAACCTCACCCTCGTCGACACGGCATACCGTGGCCAGGTGGACCCCGCGGGCTTCGCCTCGCGCAGCCGCAACACCCCCTACCAGGGGCGTGAGCTGCCGGGCCGTGTGACGCACACGTGGCTGCGGGGCAAGGCCACGCTCGTCGACGGGAAGCTCACGTGACACCTGTAATCCTGCTGGCCGCCGAGAAGGAATCGGCGGAAGTGACCGACTGGGCCGCCCGTATCGGCTGGGTCGTCGGCCTCGGCCTGTTCGTCGCGCTCGTCTACTGGCTGATGCGCGAGGGCTGGAAGTGGCGCAGCACCCTCCAGGGTGACCTTCCGGAGCTTCCCGACGCGCCGGACGCCCCCGGCCCGGCGAGACTGGGCATGAGCGGCCGCTACCACGGCTCCACCACCGCCGGTCAGTGGCTGGACCGCATCGTGGCGCACGGCCTGGGCACCCGCAGCCGGGTCGAGCTCACCCTGACGGACGCGGGACTGGACGTGGTGCGGCCCGGCGCGACCGACTTCTTCGTCCCCGTCACCGCGCTGCGCGAGGCCCGGCTCGACAAGGGCATCGCCGGCAAGGTGCTCACCGAGGGCGGCCTGCTGGTCGTCACCTGGGAGCACGGCGACAAGCTGATCGACTCCGGTTTCCGCTCCGACCACGCGGCCGAGCACAACGAGTGGGTCGAAACACTGAACGACATGATCAACAAGACGGAAACGGAAGGCGCACGATGACGACCTCCACCAGGGGAGTGTCCAGGACTCCCGCCGTACTCGTCCTGGAGGACGGCCGGATCTTCCGCGGCCGCGCCTACGGGGCCGTGGGGGCCACGTTCGGCGAAGCCGTGTTCTCCACCGGCATGACCGGCTACCAGGAGACCCTCACCGACCCGTCGTACCACCGCCAGGTCGTCGTGATGACCGCCCCGCACGTGGGCAACACCGGTGTCAACGACGAGGACATGGAGTCCAAGAAGATCTGGGTCTCCGGCTACGTCGTGCGCGACCCCGCGCGCGTGCCCTCCAGCTGGCGCTCCACGCGCACCCTGGACGAGGAACTGGCCACCCAGGGCGTCGTCGGCATCTCCGGCATCGACACCCGCGCCCTCACCCGCCACCTGCGCGAGCGCGGCGCCATGCGCGTCGGCATCTTCAGCGGCGAGGCGATCCAGGACGACGCCGCGCTGCTGGCCCGCGTCCAGGAAGCCCCCGAGATGACCGGCGCCGACCTCTCCGCCGAGGTCGCCACCACCGAGGCGTACGTCGTCCCGGCGATCGGCGAGAAGAAGTTCACCGTCGCCGCGATCGACCTCGGCATCAAGGGCATGACCCCGCACCGCATGGCCGAGCGCGGCATCGAGGTGCACGTCCTGCCCGCCACGGCCACCGTCGAGGACGTCTACGCCGTCAACCCCGACGGCGTGTTCTTCTCCAACGGCCCCGGCGACCCCGCCACCGCCGACCACCCGGTCTCCGTGATGCAGGGCGTCCTGGAGCGCGGCACCCCGCTCTTCGGCATCTGCTTCGGCAACCAGATCCTGGGCCGCGCCCTCGGCTTCGGCACCTTCAAGCTGAAGTACGGCCACCGCGGCATCAACCAGCCGGTGCAGGACCGCACGACCGGCAAGGTCGAGGTCACCGCGCACAACCACGGCTTCGCCGTCGACGCCCCGCTCGACAAGGTCTCCGACACCCCCTACGGGCGCGCCGAGGTCTCCCACGTCTGCCTCAACGACAACGTGGTGGAAGGCCTCCAGCTCCTCGACCGGCCGGCCTTCAGCGTCCAGTACCACCCCGAGGCGGCGGCCGGCCCGCACGACGCCGCCTACCTGTTCGACCGCTTCACGTCTTTGATGAGCACCGCTTCGATGGAGGGCCAGCGTGCCTAAGCGCTCCGATATCCAGTCCGTCCTGGTCATCGGCTCCGGCCCGATCGTCATCGGCCAGGCCGCCGAGTTCGACTACTCCGGCACCCAGGCCTGCCGCGTGCTCAAGGCCGAGGGCCTGCGCGTCATCCTGGTGAACTCCAACCCGGCGACGATCATGACCGACCCGGAGATCGCCGACGCCACCTACGTCGAGCCGATCACCCCCGAGTTCGTCGAGAAGATCATCGCCAAGGAGCGCCCCGACGCGCTGCTGCCCACCCTGGGCGGCCAGACGGCGCTCAACACCGCCATCTCGCTGCACGGCAACGGCGTCCTGGAGAAGTACGGCGTCGAGCTGATCGGCGCCAACGTCGAGGCCATCAACAAGGGTGAGGACCGCGACCTGTTCAAGGAGGTCGTCGAGGAGGTCCGCAAGAAGATCGGGCACGGCGAGTCGGCCCGCTCCTACATCTGCCACTCCATGGACGACGTCCTCAAGGGCGTCGAGGAGCTCGGCGGCTACCCGGTCGTCGTCCGCCCCTCCTTCACCATGGGCGGCGCCGGCTCCGGCTTCGCCCACGACGAGGAGGAGCTGCGCCGCATCGCCGGACAGGGCCTCACCCTCTCGCCGACCACCGAGGTGCTCCTGGAGGAGTCCATCCTCGGCTGGAAGGAGTACGAGCTGGAGCTGATGCGCGACAAGAACGACAACGTCGTGGTCGTCTGCTCCATCGAGAACTTCGACCCCATGGGCGTCCACACCGGCGACTCGATCACCGTCGCCCCCGCGATGACGCTGACCGACCGCGAGTACCAGGTGCTGCGCGACGTCGGCATCGCGATCATCCGCGAGGTCGGCGTCGACACGGGCGGCTGCAACATCCAGTTCGCGGTCGACCCGGCGGACGGCCGCGTCATCGTCATCGAGATGAACCCGCGCGTGTCGCGTTCCTCGGCGCTCGCCTCCAAGGCGACCGGCTTCCCGATCGCGAAGATCGCGGCCAAGCTCGCCGTGGGCTACACGCTGGACGAGATCCCCAACGACATCACGCAGGAGACCCCGGCCTCCTTCGAGCCCACGCTCGACTACGTGGTGGTCAAGGCTCCGCGCTTCGCCTTCGAGAAGTTCCCCTCGGCGGACTCCACGCTGACGACCACCATGAAGTCGGTCGGCGAGGCCATGGCCATCGGCCGCAACTTCACCGAGGCCTTCCAGAAGGCGCTGCGCTCCCTGGAGAAGAAGGGCAGCCAGTTCACCTTCGTCGGCGAGCCCGGCGACAAGACCGCGCTCCTCGAAGAGGCCGTCCGGCCCACCGACGGCCGGATCAACGCCGTCATGCAGGCCATCCGCGCCGGCGCCACGCCCGAGGAGGTCTTCGCGTACACGAAGATCGACCCCTGGTTCGTCGACCAGCTCTTCCTGATCAAGGAGATCGCCGACGAGCTGGCCGAGGCCCCCGAGCTGACCCCCGACCTGCTCGCCGAGGCCAAGCGACACGGCTTCTCCGACCAGCAGATCGGCGAGATCCGCGGCCTGCGCGAGGACGTCGTCCGCGAGGTCCGGCACGCGCTCGGCATCCGCCCGGTCTACAAGACGGTCGACACCTGCGCCGCCGAGTTCGCCGCGCGGACGCCGTACTTCTACTCCTCCTACGACGAGGAGACCGAGGTCGCGCGCCGCGAGAAGCCGGCCGTGATCATCCTGGGCTCCGGTCCGAACCGCATCGGCCAGGGCATCGAGTTCGACTACTCCTGTGTCCACGCCTCCTTCGCGCTCAGCGACGCCGGGTACGAGACCGTGATGGTCAACTGCAACCCGGAGACCGTCTCCACCGACTACGACACCTCCGACCGGCTGTACTTCGAGCCGCTCACCCTGGAGGACGTCCTGGAGATCGTCCACGCGGAGCAGCAGGCCGGCCCCCTCGCTGGCGTGATCGTCCAGCTCGGCGGCCAGACCCCGCTGGGCCTGTCCCAGGCGCTCAAGGACAACGGCGTGCCGGTCGTCGGCACCTCGCCCGAGGCCATCCACGCCGCCGAGGACCGCGGAGCCTTCGGCCGGGTCCTGAAGGAGGCGGGCCTGCCCGCCCCCAAGCACGGCACCGCCACCACCTTCACCGAGGCCAAGGCCATCGCCGACGAGATCGGCTACCCGGTCCTCGTGCGGCCCTCCTACGTCCTCGGCGGACGCGGCATGGAGATCGTCTACGACGAGACCCGCCTGGAGTCGTACATCGCCGAGTCGACCGAGATCAGCCCGTCCCGCCCGGTCCTGGTCGACCGGTTCCTGGACGACGCCATCGAGATCGACGTCGACGCCCTGTACGACGGCGAGGAGCTGTACCTCGGCGGCGTCATGGAGCACATCGAGGAGGCCGGCATCCACTCCGGCGACTCGGCGTGCGCCCTGCCCCCGATCACGCTGGGCGGCTTCGACATCAAGCGGCTGCGCGCCTCCACCGAGGGCATCGCCAAGGGCGTCGGCGTGCGCGGCCTGATCAACATCCAGTTCGCGCTGGCCGGGGACATCCTCTACGTCCTGGAGGCCAACCCGCGCGCCTCGCGCACCGTCCCCTTCACCTCGAAGGCGACCGCGGTGCCGCTGGCCAAGGCCGCCGCCCGCATCTCGCTCGGCGCCACCATCGCCGAACTGCGCGCCGAGGGCCTGCTCCCGGCCACCGGTGACGGCGGCGAGCTGCCGCTGGACGCGCCGATCTCCGTCAAGGAGGCCGTGATGCCGTGGTCCCGCTTCCGGGACATCCACGGCCGCGGCGTCGACACCGTCCTCGGCCCGGAGATGCGGTCCACCGGCGAGGTCATGGGCATCGACTCCGTCTTCGGCACGGCGTACGCCAAGTCGCAGGCGGGCGCCTACGGCCCGCTGCCGACCAAGGGACGCGCCTTCATCTCGGTCGCCAACCGCGACAAGCGCTCGATGATCTTCCCCGCGCGCGAGCTCGTCGCCCACGGCTTCGAGCTGATGGCCACCTCCGGCACCGCCGAGGTCCTGCGCCGCAACGGCATCAACGCCACCGTCGTGCGCAAGCAGTCCGAGGGCACCGGTCCGAACGGCGAGAAGACCATCGTCCAGCTGATCCACGACGGCCAGGTCGACCTCATCGTCAACACCCCGTACGGCACCGGCGGCCGCCTCGACGGCTACGACATCCGCACGGCGGCCGTGGCCCGCTCCGTGCCGTGCCTGACGACGGTCCAGGCGCTCGCCGCGGCGGTCCAGGGCATCGACGCCCTCAACCACGGCGACGTGGGAGTGCGCTCCCTCCAGGAACACGCCGCGTTCCTGACCGCGGCCCGCGACTAGCAGCCCCGAGGGGGACACCGGAAACGGTGTCCCCCTCTTCATGAGGACGGTTCCTCATGAGGACACCGAGAGCCTGAGAGATGTACGAACTCTTCTTCCGCCTGGTCTTCAAACGGATGGACCCGGAGACCGCCCACCACCTGGCCTTCCGCTGGATCCGCCTCGCCGTCCGCGTCCCCGTCCTGCGCACCTTCGTCGCGGCCGTGCTCGCCCCCCGGTACAAGGAACTGCGCACCGAGGCCTTCGGCCTGCGGATGCACGGCCCCTTCGGGCTGGCCGCCGGCTTCGACAAGAACGCGGTCGCCATCGACGGGATGGCGATGCTCGGCTTCGACCACGTCGAGATCGGCACCGTCACGGGGGAGCCGCAGCCCGGCAACCCCAAGAAGCGGCTGTTCCGCCTGGTCGGCGACCGGGCCCTGATCAACCGCATGGGCTTCAACAACGACGGCTCGCTCGCCGTGGCCGCCCGCCTGGCCTCCCGGACGCCCGTCTTCCGGACGGTCGTCGGCGTCAACATCGGCAAGACCAAGGTCGTGCCCGAGGAGGAGGCGGCCGGCGACTACGTGAAGTCGGCCGAACGACTGGCGCCCTACGCCGACTACCTGGTCGTCAACGTGTCGTCGCCGAACACGCCGGGCCTGCGCAACCTCCAGGCGGTCGACCATCTGCGTCCGCTGCTGAGCGCCGTCCGCGAGGCCGCCGACCGCGCGGTCACCGCACGGCGCGTCCCCCTCCTGGTCAAGATCGCGCCGGACCTCGCCGACGAGGACGTCGACGCGGTCGCCGACCTGGCCGTGGAGCTGGGCCTCGACGGCATCATCGCCACCAACACCACCATCGCGCGCGAGGGGCTGGGCCTCACCTCCTCGCCCGTCCTCGTCCGGGAGACCGGCGGTCTGTCCGGCGCCCCCCTCAAGGAGCGGTCCCTGGAGGTGTTGCGCCGCCTCTACGCGCGCGTGGGCGACCGGATCACCCTGGTGGGCGTCGGCGGCGTCGAGAGCGCCGAGGACGCCTGGCAGCGCATCCTGGCGGGCGCCACGCTGGTCCAGGGCTACAGCGCCTTCATCTACGAAGGGCCCTTCTGGGGCCGCGCCGTCCACAAGGGCCTCGCCGCGCGCCTGCGGCAGAGCCCGTACGCCACCCTCGCCGACGCGGTCGGCGCCGACGTGAGGAAGTCCCGATGAGCGGCACGGCGGTACCCGAACCCTTCGGCGCCCGGCTGCGCCGCGCGATGGACGAGCGCGGCCCGCTGTGCGTCGGCATCGACCCGCACGCCTCCCTGCTCGCCGAGTGGGGTCTCGGCGACGACGTGGCGGGCCTGGAGCGCTTCAGCCGCACCGTGGTGGAGGCGGTGGCCGACCGGGTGGCCGTCCTCAAGCCGCAGAGCGCCTTCTTCGAGCGCTTCGGCTCGCGCGGCGTCGCCGTCCTGGAGAAGGCGGTCGAGGAGGCCCGGGCGGCCGGCGCCCTGGTCGTCATGGACGCCAAGCGCGGCGACATCGGCTCGACCATGGCCGCGTACGCCGAGTCGTTCCTGCACAGGGACGCCCCGCTGTTCTCCGACGCGCTGACCGTCTCGCCGTACCTCGGGTACGGCTCCCTGAAGCCGGCCGTCGACATGGCGCGCGAGAACGGCGCGGGCCTGTTCGTCCTGGCGCTGACCTCGAACCCGGAGGGCGGCGAGGTCCAGCACGCGGTGCGTGCGGACGGGCGGGGCGTCGGGGCGACGATGCTGGCGCACCTGGCCGCCGAGAACGCGGGCGAGGAGCCGCTCGGCTCCTTCGGCGCCGTGGTCGGCGCCACCCTCGGCGACCTGTCGTCGTACGACCTGGACATCAACGGCCCCCTCCTGGCACCGGGCATCGGCGCCCAGGGAGCCACCCCCGCGGACCTGCCGCGGGTCTTCGGCGCCGCGTCGCGCAACGTCGTACCCAACGTCAGCCGGGGTGTTCTCCGTCACGGCCCCGATGTGGACGCCTTGCGGACGGCCGCGGACCGCTTCGCGGAGGAGATCCGTGGCGCGGTCACGACCGCCTGAGCCTGGATACATCCTCAAATCAGAGGCAGTATGTCAGGAATGTCCGTCCTGACGGAGGCTGACCAGGACTTTTCCGCTGTTCTCGCTGACTCTGAAGGACTTGGACGCTAGTCTCCGGGAAGAGTCAACGGGCGAGCGTGTTGCTCGTGGCTCCCCAGGTGTGGGGCGACTAGGTTCCTCACCGGTCCGTATCCGACAGTTCGACATCCGAGGTGACGTAGGCGTGGCTCTTCCGCCCCTTACCCCTGAACAGCGCGCAGCCGCGCTCGAAAAGGCCGCCGCGGCTCGCCGGGAGCGGGCCGAGGTCAAGAATCGACTCAAGCACTCCGGCGCCTCCCTCCACGAGGTCATCAAGCAGGGCCAGGAGAACGACGTCATCGGCAAGATGAAGGTCTCCGCCCTCCTCGAGTCCCTGCCGGGCGTGGGCAAGGTCCGTGCCAAGCAGATCATGGAGCGACTGGGCATCTCCGAGAGCCGCCGTGTGCGCGGGCTCGGTTCCAACCAGATCGCCTCCCTGGAGCGCGAGTTCGGCAGCACCGGCAGCTGAGTCCGGACCACTCCGGGATTGCTGGAATAATCGCTGCATGGCTGCAACACCCCGGGGGACGTCCCCCGTACCCCCGGACGCACGTCCGCGGCTGACCGTGCTCTCCGGCCCCTCGGGGGTCGGCAAGAGCACGGTCGTCGCCCATATGCGCAAGGAACACCCCGAGGTATGGCTGTCGGTCTCGGCGACGACCCGCCGGCCCCGCCCCGGCGAGCAGCACGGCGTCCACTACTTCTTCGTCACCGACGAGGAGATGGACAAGCTGATCGCCAACGGTGAGCTGCTGGAGTGGGCCGAGTTCGCCGGCAACCGCTACGGCACACCGCGTACGGCCGTCCTGGAGCGCCTGGAGGCCGGTGAGCCGGTGCTCCTGGAGATCGACCTCCAGGGCGCGCGGCAGGTCCGCGAGTCCATGCCGGAGGCCCAGCTGGTCTTCCTGGCCCCGCCCTCCTGGGAGGAGCTGGTGCGCAGGCTCACCGGCCGGGGGACCGAGCCGCCGGAGGTGATCGAGCGCCGGCTCGCCGCGGCCAAGGTGGAGCTGGCGGCCGAGTCGGAGTTCGACGAGACCCTGGTCAACACCTCCGTCGAGGACGTGGCCCGCGAGCTGCTAGCCTTGACGAACGTCGTGTGATCGTTACTGGTCAGTCTGTACTGGTCACCCTGTGATCATCCCGACTTCATCTTTCCCATCCATCGGAAGGTAGAGCGTGTCCTCTTCCATCTCCGCGCCCGAGGGCATCATCAACCCGCCGATCGACGAGCTCCTCGAGGCCACGGACTCGAAGTACAGCCTCGTGATCTACGCGGCCAAGCGGGCCCGCCAGATCAACGCGTACTACTCGCAGCTCGGCGAGGGCCTCCTCGAGTACGTCGGTCCGCTGGTGGACACCCATGTCCACGAGAAGCCGCTCTCGATCGCGCTGCGCGAGATCAACGCGGGGCTGCTGACCTCCGAGGCCATCGAAGGCCCGGCGCAGTAACACCGGCGGTACTGTTTTCAGCCTCGCGCTGACTTTTCCACAGGCCCGGCAGTCCGACTGTCGGGCCTGTGGTGTGTGATGGGTCGTACGCGTGGTCCGAGCGCGTTATCCGAGCCGGGGAGAGACGGTGGACAAGCCCAAGGTCGTTCTGGGGGTCAGCGGCGGTATCGCCGCCTACAAGGCCTGCGAGCTGCTGCGCAGGTTCACCGAGTCGGGACACGAGGTCCGGGTCGTCCCCACCGCCTCCGCGCTGCACTTCGTCGGCGCCGCCACCTGGTCCGCCCTCTCGGGCAACCCCGTGTCGACCGAGGTGTGGGACGACGTCCACCAGGTCCCGCACGTGCGCATCGGCCAGCACGCCGACCTGGTCGTCGTCGCCCCGGCCACCGCGGACATGCTCGCCAAGGCCGCCCACGGACTCGCCGACGACCTCCTCACCAACACGCTGCTCACCGCCCGCTGCCCGGTCGTCTTCGCCCCCGCCATGCACACCGAGATGTGGGAGCACCCGGCCACCCAGGAGAACGTGGCGACGCTGCGCCGCCGCGGGGCCGTCGTCGTCGAACCCGCCGTCGGCCGCCTCACCGGCGTCGACACCGGCAAGGGGCGGCTGCCCGACCCGGGCGAGATCTTCGAGGTGTGCCGCCGGGTCCTCGCCCGCGGTGTGACCGGGCCCGACCTCGCCGGCCGCCACGTGGTCGTGAGCGCCGGCGGCACCCGCGAGCCCCTCGACCCGGTCCGCTTCCTCGGTAACCGCTCCTCGGGCAAGCAGGGCTACGCCCTGGCCCGTACCGCCGCCGCCCGGGGCGCCCGCGTCACGCTGGTCGCGGCCAACGCCTCGCTGCCGGACCCGGCCGGCGTGGACGTGGTCCCGGTGGGCACCGCCGTCGAGCTGCGCGAGGCGATGCTCGCCGCCGCCGCGGACGCCGACGCCGTGGTCATGGCGGCGGCGGTCGCGGACTTCCGCCCGGCGACGTACGCCACCGGCAAGATCAAGAAGAAGGACGACCAGGAACCCGCGCCGATCGCCCTGGTGCGCAACCCGGACGTCCTCGCGGAGATCGCCGCGGACCGGGCCCGACCGGGGCAGGTGGTCGTCGGCTTCGCCGCCGAGACCGACGACGTCCTCGCCAACGGACGGGCCAAGCTGAAGCGCAAGGGCTGCGACCTCCTCGTGGTGAACGAGGTGGGGGAGCGCAAGACCTTCGGCTCCGAGGAGAACGAGGCCGTGGTCCTCGGCGCCGACGGCACCGAGACCCCGGTGGCCCACGGTCCGAAGGAAGAGCTGGCCGAAACCGTGTGGGACCTCGTGGCCGAACGGCTCGGCTGAATGACTCATTCGTTCCGCGGTCCTCGCGAACCCCGCGCATTCGAGCGTGGCGCCCCTGGCCATCGGCGCTTCGTTCTGGGCAGAATGCCCGTGCCGCAGGTCACAGCCCTCCCGAGAGCTGAGACGGGTGGGTCTGCGGCCGAGTGCGACCGATAAACTGTTCTCGGACGTCGCCGGGTGCAGCTCCCCGTGCCGTCCACCAATGATCAGCCAGCAGCCGCTGCAACCCCAGGGAGCGTTGTGTCCCGTCGCCTTTTCACCTCGGAGTCCGTGACCGAAGGTCACCCCGACAAGATCGCTGACCAGATCAGCGACACCATTCTCGACGCGCTTCTGCGTGAGGACCCGACCTCCCGGGTCGCCGTCGAAACCCTGATCACCACCGGTCTGGTGCACGTGGCCGGTGAGGTCACCACCAAGGCCTACGCGGACATCGCCACGCTGGTCCGCGGCAAGATCCTGGAGATCGGCTACGACTCCTCGAAGAAGGGCTTCGACGGCGCTTCCTGCGGTGTCTCGGTCTCGATCGGCGCCCAGTCCCCGGACATCGCGCAGGGCGTCGACACGGCCTACGAGAACCGGGTCGAGGGCGACGAGGACGAGCTGGACCGGCAGGGCGCCGGCGACCAGGGCCTGATGTTCGGCTACGCGTCCGACGAGACGCCGACGCTGATGCCGCTGCCGGTCTTCCTGGCGCACCGGCTGTCCAAGCGCCTGTCCGAGGTCCGCAAGAACGGGACGATCCCGTACCTGCGTCCCGACGGCAAGACACAGGTCACCATCGAGTACGACGGCGACAAGGCCGTCCGACTTGACACAGTCGTCGTCTCGTCGCAGCACGCGAGCGACATCGACCTGGAA
Source organism: Streptomyces sp. NPDC041968 (assembly GCF_055589025.1). NCBI lineage: Bacteria > Bacillati > Actinomycetota > Actinomycetes > Kitasatosporales > Streptomycetaceae > Streptomyces > Streptomyces sp. NPDC041968. The sequence continues at coordinate 332,714 of NZ_JBVJCB010000008.1, forward strand.
TCGCTCCTCGCGCCCGACATCAAGGAATTCGTCGTCGAGCCGGAGCTGAAGGCGCTGCTGGACGACGGCATCAAGCTCGACACGGAGAACTACCGCCTCCTGGTCAACCCCACCGGTCGTTTCGAGATCGGCGGCCCGATGGGCGATGCCGGCCTGACCGGCCGCAAGATCATCATCGACACCTACGGCGGCATGGCCCGCCACGGCGGCGGCGCCTTCTCGGGCAAGGACCCGTCCAAGGTCGACCGCTCCGCCGCGTACGCGATGCGCTGGGTCGCCAAGAACGTGGTCGCCGCGGGCCTCGCCGCCCGCTGCGAGGTCCAGGTCGCCTACGCCATCGGCAAGGCCGAGCCGGTCGGCCTGTTCGTGGAGACCTTCGGCACCGCCAAGGTCGACGCGGAGAAGATCGAGAAGGCGATCGACGAGGTCTTCGACCTCCGCCCGGCCGCCATCATCCGCGACCTCGACCTGCTCCGCCCGATCTACGCCCAGACCGCCGCGTACGGCCACTTCGGCCGTGAGCTTCCCGACTTCACGTGGGAGCGCACGGACCGCGTGGACGCGCTGCGGCAGGCGGCCGGGCTGTAACGCGTCCGCCCGACGGCTACGCGGCGAGGCCCGGTGCCCCCACGGCGGGGGCACCGGGCCTCGGTGTGCCCGGGCTGCGGGCGCGGTAGGCGTCCGCGCCCGTGAGCGTCCGCGACTGCACAGCATCCAACCCCTCAGCCTCCCCAGGGCTCCGGTCCCGTCGTTCGCGGACCGGAGATGGCCGGTGGGGCGGAGTGGCCCATGGTGGGGGCGGGCCGCGGTCGGCGAACGGGCGGGAACCCGGGCCCGGCCTCGTTGTCAGTGGACTTTGGTAAGAATGCAGGCGTGAGCAGCGAGAACGAACCGGGGGGCGGTGGCGCGGAGGACGCGCCGCCCGAGCAGCTCGCGCTCATCCGGGAGAGCGTGCGCCAGGCGAAGGCGCCCCGCGCCAAACCGCGGACCTGGCGCGGAGCGGCGCTCGCCAAGGAGCTGCCCGTGGCCAGGGTCCTCGTCGACAAGGGCGTACTCCACCTCGACCGGTACTTCGACTACGCCGTCCCCGAGGAGCTGGACGCCGACGCCCAGCCCGGTGTGCGGGTGCGGGTGCGCTTCGGCGCCGGACGCCACCGGGTGCGGGACGGCCGGCGCGAGGGCGGCGGGCTCATCGACGGCTTCCTGGTCGAGCGGCTCGCCGAGTCCGACTACGCGGGGCCCCTCGCCGCCCTGGCCCAGGTCGTGTCGCCCGAGCGGGTGCTCGACGAGGAGCTGCTGGGACTCGCGCGGGCGGTCGCCGACCGGTACGCGGGCAGCCTCGCCGACGTGCTGCAACTCGCCGTGCCCCCGCGCAACGCGCGTGCCGAGAAGCGGACCTCACCGGACCCGCTGCCCCCGCCGCCGGTGCCCGCCCCGGGCCCCTGGGCGCGCTACGAGCAGGGAGCGGCCTTCGTCGCGGCCCTCGCCTCCGGCGGCGCGCCGCGCGCGGTGTGGAACGCCTTGCCCGGCCCGCAGTGGAGCGAGGAGCTGGCCCGGGCCGTCGCGGCGACGCTGGCCTCCGGGCGCGGCGCGCTCGTCGTCCTGCCGGACGGACGGGCCGTGGCCCGCGCCGACGCGGCACTGACCGCCCTGCTCGGCGAGGGACGGCACGCGGTGCTCACCGCCGACGCCGGGCCCGAGAAGCGGTACGCGCAGTGGCTGGCGGTGCGCCGGGGCTCGGTCCGGGCCGTCATCGGGACGCGCGCGGCCATGTTCGCGCCGGTGCGGGACCTGGGTCTTGTCGCCCTGTGGGACGACGGCGACGACAGCCACGGCGAGCCCCACGCCCCGCAGCCGCACGCGCGTGACGTACTGCTGCTGCGTGCCGCCCAGGACCGGTGCGCCTTCCTGCTGGGGGCCTGGAGCTGCACCGTGGAGGCAGCCCAGCTCGTGGAGACCGGCTGGGCCCGGCCGCTGGTCGCCGCGCGGGAGCAGGTGCGGTCCGTCGCCCCGCTGGTGCGGACCGTGGGCGACGGGGACCTGGCGCGCGACGAGGCGGCCCGGGCCGCGCGGCTGCCGACCCTCGCCTGGCAGGTCGTCCGGGACGGACTGCGGCAGGGACCGGTGCTCGTGCAGGTGCCCCGGCGGGGCTACGTGCCGAGGATGGCGTGCGCCGCCTGCCGTACGCCCGCGCGGTGCCGGCACTGCTCCGGGCCGCTGGAGGGCCAGGAGTCCGGCGCCGCGCTGCGCTGCGGGTGGTGCGGGCGCGAGGAGGGCGGCTGGCACTGTCCGGAGTGCGGGGCGTTCCGGCTGCGCGCACAGGTCGTGGGGGCGCGGCGCACGGCCGAGGAGCTGGGACGGGCGTTCCCGGCGGTCCCCGTGCGCACCTCCGGGCGCGAGCACGTGCTGGACACCGTGTCCGACGCTCCCGCCCTGGTCGTGAGTACACCGGGTGCCGAGCCCGTCGCGGAGGGCGGTTACGCGGCGGCCCTGCTGCTCGACGGCTGGGCGATGCTCGGACGGGCCGATCTGCGTGCCGGCGAGGACGCGCTGCGGCGCTGGCTGGCCGCCGCCGCGCTGGTGCGGTCGCAGGGCGCCGGGGGCACCGTCGTCGCGGTCGCCGAGCCGACCCTGCGGCCGGTGCAGGCCCTGGTGCGCTGGGACCCCGTCGGCCATGCGGTGCGGGAGCTGGCCGAGCGGGCCGAGCTGGGCTTCCCGCCGGTGTCCCGGATGGCGTCGGTGGCGGGCCCGCCGGACGCGGTGGCCGGTTTTCTGCGTGCCGTGGAGCTGCCGGCCGAGGCCGAGGTGCTGGGCCCGGTGCCGCTGCCGGTCACGTCCGCGGGGCGCCCCCGACGGGTGGGCGACCCGCCGCCGGGGGAGCACTGGGAGCGGGCGCTGGTCCGGGTGCCACCGGGACGCGGCGCGGTGCTGGCGGGTGCGCTGAAGACCGCTCAGGCGGCCCGGATGGCGCGGGGGAGCGAGACGGCGGTGTGGGTGCGGATCGATCCGCCCGACATCGGGTGAGACGCGCCCGGGTGGACGAGGGCCCGCCGTCGCGCGCGGCGGGCGGGCGGCGGAGTGCAGATGGCGGCTTACCGCCTGGGGGTGCGGGCGGAGGCTTACCGCCCGGGGAGTGGGGGTGGAGGCCTGCTGCCCGGGGAGTGCGGCAAAGGCCTGTCGTCCGGGGAGTGCGGACGAAGGTCCGCCGTCCGTGGAGGGCGGAAAGAGGCCCACCGCCCCCGGAGTGCGACGCAGGGCGGTGGGTCGGCGGGTGTTCGTGGTCAGCCGTTGCGCGGGCCGGGGAAGGTGGTCGGCCGGACGTCGTCGCGCAGGGCCGGACTGCCCGCGGTCGGCTGGGTCGGCATGGACCGGGCGGCCGGGACCGTGGGCACGGAGGGCAGGGCGGAGCCCACGTTGACCGTGCGGGCGCCCGCCGACTCCGGCGCGTGCTCGGGGGTCTCGGCGGCGGGCGCGGTCTGGGCCGCGGCGCGGCGGGAACCGTAGCGGCGGTGCACCGCCTGCTTGGTGACGCCGAGCGCGGAGCCCACCGCGTCCCACGAGAAGCCGAGCGAGCGGTCGAAGTCCACGGCGGCCGTGACCAGCGTCTCGACACTGTCCCGCAGCTCCTGGGCGAGACGGACGGTCGGCGCGGGGGCGCGTCCGTACACGACGAAGCCCGTGGAGGGGCCGGAGCGGCGCGGACGGTAGACGTTGCCCAGCTGGGCGGTGAGGGTGCGCAGTGCGTCCACCTGCCGGCGGACCCGCTCGATGTCCCGCACCAGCAAGTGCAGGCTGGCCCGAGCCTGGGCGTCGTGGGTTGCGTGGTCGGCCATGAACAAGCCTCTCGAACCGGCGTTGAAAGGGATCGGGCCGCGCGGGCGGTCCGGTGTGGTCAACTCTTCCTTGACCAACGCGTGGGCGCTCCGCTGGTCACGGGGTGGGGGCGTGGCGGCATATGCGTGCGCCTGGTCGGACGGGTCGTGCGCCTCGGCCTCCGGCTCGCCGCCGGTGTCCTCCTCGCCCGCCCGCCCCGCCGCTCCCCGGTCGGCCGGGAGGCCGGGCCCTGCCGCGGGGGTGCGCCGCCGTCGGCGGTGCCGGTCGTCCCCGGCCTCGTAGACTGGTGCGTCGCCCGCATCCGCCCCCGCCCGAGAGGCCCGTCCCACCCATGAAGCTCGTCTTCGCCGGTACCCCCGAGGTCGCCGTTCCCGCCCTGGACGCCCTGATCGCCTCAGGGCGCCACGAGGTGGCCGCCGTCGTCACGCGGCCCGACGCTCCGGCCGGACGCGGGCGCCGGCTGGTCGCCTCTCCCGTGGCCGAGCGGGCACAGGAGGCCGGGATCGAGGTGCTCAAGCCCGCGAAGCCGCGCGACCCCGACTTCCTGGAGCGGCTGCGCGAGATCGCGCCCGACTGCTGCCCGGTCGTCGCCTACGGAGCCCTGCTGCCCCGCGTCGCCCTCGACGTGCCCACCCGCGGCTGGGTCAACCTGCACTTCTCACTGCTGCCCGCCTGGCGCGGCGCCGCCCCCGTGCAGCACTCCCTGATGGCGGGCGACGAGATCACCGGCGCGTCGACCTTCCTGATCGAGGAGGGGCTCGACTCCGGCCCCGTCTACGGCACGGTCACCGAGACCGTCCGCCCCACCGACACCAGCGGCGACCTGCTGACCCGGCTCGCCTTCGCCGGCGCCGGGCTGCTCGCGGCCACCATGGACGGCATCGCGGACGGCACCCTGGAGGCGGTGCCGCAGCCGGCCGACGGCGTCACCCTGGCCCCGAAGATCACCGTCGAGGACGCCCGGATCGACTGGGCGGCCCCGGCGCTGCGCGTGGACCGGGTGGTGCGCGGCTGCACCCCGGCCCCCGGCGCCTGGACCACCTTCCGGGGCGAGCGTCTCAAGCTCGTGCAGGCCGTGCCCGTGGCCGACCGGACCGACCTGGCCCCCGGGCAGCTGGCCGCCGGCAAGAACAACGTGTACGTCGGCACCGGCTCGTACGCCGTCGAGCTGCTGTGGGTGCAGCCCCAGGGCAAGAAGCCGATGCGGGCCGCCGACTGGGCGCGCGGGGTGCGCATCGCCGAGGGCGAGTCGCTCGGCGGCTGACCTCGGCCTCCGCGCCACCGTCCACCGGCCCGACGTACGCTGGTGGACGCTATTCATCCCACACCCGGAGCACCTTTTCGTGAGCGAGCAGCCCCGCCGTCCCCGCAAGTCCGGCAAGCCCTACCGCAGGCCCCAGAAGGACCCCGTCCGCCTCCTCGCCTTCGAGGCGCTCAGGGCCGTGGACGAGCGGGACGCGTACGCCAACCTCGTCCTGCCGCCGCTGCTGCGCAAGGCGCGGGAGAAGGACGACGGGTTCGACGCCCGGGACGCGGCGCTCGCCACCGAGCTGGTCTACGGGACGCTGCGCCGCCAGGGGACCTACGACGCGATCATCGCCGCCTGCGTCGACCGGCCGCTGCGGGAGGTCGACCCGCCCGTGCTGGACGTGCTCAGCCTCGGCGCCCACCAGCTGCTCGGCACCCGCATCCCCAGCCACGCCGCCGTGTCGGCCTCCGTGGAGCTGGCGCGGGTCGTGCTCGGTGACGGGCGGGCCAAGTTCGTCAACGCCGTGCTGCGCAAGGTCGCGCGGGACGACCTCGACGGCTGGCTGGAGCGGGTCGCCCCGCCCTACGAGGAGGACCCCGAGGACCACCTCGCCGTCGTGCACGCGCATCCGCGCTGGGTCGTCTCCGCGCTGTGGGACTCGCTCGGCGGCGGCCGGGCGGGCATCGAGCAGCTGCTGGCCGCGGACAACGAGCGGCCCGAGGTGACGCTGGTCGCCCGGCCGGGACGCGCCACGACCGACGAACTGCTCGGCGAGGAGGCAGCGGTGCCCGGCCGCTGGTCGCCGTACGCCGTGCGACTGAGCGAGGGCGGCGAGCCCGGGGCCGTCGAGGCCGTGCGGGAGAACCGGGCCGGCGTCCAGGACGAGGGCAGCCAGCTCGTCGCGCTCGCCCTGGCGAACGCACCCTTGGACGGACCGGACCGCCGCTGGCTGGACGGGTGCGCCGGACCGGGCGGCAAGGCGGCGCTCCTCGGGGCGCTGGCCGCCCAGCGGGGCGCCTTCCTGCTCGCCTCGGAGAAGCAGCCGCACCGGGCCGGACTCGTGGCCAAGGCACTGGACGGCAACCCGGGTCCGTACCAGGTGATCACCGCGGACGGCACCCGTCCGGCGTGGCGGCCCGGCAGCTTCGACCGCGTCCTGGTCGACGTGCCGTGCACCGGGCTCGGCGCCCTGCGCCGCCGCCCCGAAGCGCGCTGGCGGCGCCGCCCCGAGGACCTGGACGGCTTCGCCCCGCTCCAGCGCGGGCTGCTGAGCAGCGCCCTGGAGGCGGTACGGGTGGGCGGCGTCGTCGGGTACGCGACCTGTTCACCCCACCTCGCCGAGACCCGGGCCGTGGTCGCCGACGCACTCAAGCGGCACCCGGACACCGAGCTGCTCGACGCCCGCCCGCTGCTCCCCGGCGTGCCGGACCTGGGCGACGGCCCCGACATCCAGCTCTGGCCGCACCTGCACGGCACCGACGCGATGTACCTGGCCCTGATCCGCCGGACCGCCTGAACGGTCCGGACGGGAGGCGGGACCCGCGCGGGTGGCCGCCTCGTCCGGGACCGATGCCCCCCACCCCCACGGGGCATGGCAGTCTTGGGGCATGGCCGCGCAGATCAACCCCAGCATCCTGTCCGCCGACTTCGCCCGCCTCGCGGACGAGGCCAAGGCGGTGGAGGGAGCCGACTGGCTCCACGTCGACGTCATGGACAACCATTTCGTCCCCAACCTCACGCTCGGCGTGCCGGTCGTGGAGTCGCTGGCCCGGGCGACGGACACCCCGCTGGACTGCCACCTGATGATCGAGGCCCCGGACCGGTGGGCGCCGCAGTACGTGGAGGCGGGCGCGGGGTCGGTCACCTTCCACGTCGAGGCGGCCGCCGCGCCGGTGCGGCTCGCCCGGGAGATCCGGGCCAAGGGCGCCCGCGCGTCCATGGCGCTGAAGCCCGCGACGCCGATCGAGCCGTACGAGGATCTGCTGCCCGAGCTGGACATGCTGCTGGTCATGACGGTTGAGCCGGGCTTCGGGGGGCAGGCGTTCCTCGACATCATGCTCCCGAAGATCCGGCGCACGCGTGAGCTGATCAAGAAGCATGGACTGGAGCTGTGGCTCCAGGTCGACGGCGGGGTGTCGGCGTCGACGATCGAGCGGTGCGCCGAAGCCGGCGCGGACGTCTTCGTCGCGGGTTCCGCCGTGTACGGGGCATCCGACCCGGCCGAGGCGGTACGTGCACTGCGCACGCAGGCCGAGGCGGCGACCGCCAAGGCGTCCTGGGCGTGCGACCACTGAGGAACAGAACGTGAACGGCTCCCATCAGGGCTGATCAAGTGCGCCGAATCTGCAAGGATGAACGGCGTATCCAGAGTGTGAACAGCAGTGAGGAGATCGCCGTGTCGGGTATGTCGGCGGGCCGTTCAGCCATGCGGATGGGACCCGCTGAGCTGGTCCAGGCGGCGGCCATGGCCCGCCGCTTCTACCTCGAGGGCAAATCCAAGATCCAGATCGCCGAGGAGTTCGGCGTCAGCCGCTTCAAGGTGGCCCGGGTCCTGGAGACCGCCCTCGAGCGGGACCTTGTACGAATCGAGATCCGGGTGCCGGCCGAGCTGGACGCGGAGCGCTCCGACGCCCTGCGGGCCCGCTACGGCCTCAGGCACGCCGTCGTCGTGGAGTCCCCGGCCGACGCCGAGGAGACCCCCGACCCGGAGAACCTGGGCGAGGTGGCCGCCGACCTGCTGGGCGAGCTGGTCAACGAGGGCGATGTGCTGGGCCTGGCCTGGGGCCGTTCCACCATCCACATGGCGGCGGCCCTGGACCGGCTGCCGCCGTGCACGGTGGTGCAGCTGACGGGCGTGTACGACGCCGGGACCGCCGAGCGCGGTTCCGTCGAGGCGGTGCGCCGCGCGGCCCAGGTGTCGGGCGGCGACGCCCACCCCATCTACGCGCCGATGCTGCTGCCGGACGCGGCCACCGCCGAGGCGCTGCGCCACCAGACCGGGATCGCCCGGGCCTTCGAGTACTTCGACAAGGTCACGGTCGCCTGCGTCTCCATCGGCTCCTGGGAGCCGGGCATCTCGACGGTGCACGACATGCTCAGCGACGAGGAGCGCGCGCACTACGCCTCGCTCGGCGTCGCCGCCGAGATGTCCGCGCACCTCTTCGACGCCGAGGGGCGCCGGGTCGGGCGGGACCTGGGGGAGCGGTGCATCACGGTCAAGGCCGACCAGCTCCGCCGCATCCCCGAGGTCGTGGCGATCGCGGGCGGTCAGCGCAAGGCGGCGGCGATCGACGCGGTGCTGCGCTCCGGGCTGGTCACCAGCCTGGTGACGGACACGTCGGCCGCGGACTATCTGATGACGACGGGCTCCGCGCCGAAGTCGACGCTCAACCGGACGGACCCGGACGGCGTCTGACAGCCGGTCAGGGCGGAAGGAAGGGTGCGAGATGACCGAGGACCCCGCGGGGCGGCTCGTGGTCACGCTGGACCTCGACGGGGTCACGGACAAGGCGGGCCTGATGGACCGCTGCGCCCGTGACCTGGCCCTGCCCGAATGGTTCGGCCGGAACTGGGACGCGCTCGCCGACTCCCTGGCCGACCCCTCGGTCTGGCCCGGGGAGGCGGCGGAGCGGGGGCTGGTCCTCGTCGTACGGGGCTGGCGGGCGTACGCCGAGGCGCGGCCGGACGAGTGGGCCGTCGCCGAGGAGGTCTTCGCGGAGGCGACCGACCGTGGTCCGGGGCTCTTCGTGACCCTCGGCCCTGGAGGATCCTCCAAGGAGGTCGCCGAGCAGCCTGGATGATCCGACCGGGGGTTATCGGCCACCGGCCATGGGAGAATGAAGTACGTGCTCTTTCCCCCTGGCTGACCTGTCCGGGGGCCACCTCTGATCGACTGGGATGTGCAGCACGTGCGTTTCCTGAATGACATCCAGCCCTCGTACGACCTGACGTACGACGACGTGTTCATGGTGCCGAGCCGCTCCGCCGTCGGCTCCCGGCAGGGCGTGGACCTCGGCTCCCCGGACGGCACGGGCACCACCATCCCGCTGGTCGTCGCCAACATGACCGCCATCGCCGGCCGCCGGATGGCCGAGACGGTGGCCCGGCGCGGTGGCCTCGTGGTCATCCCGCAGGACATCCCGATCGAGGTCGTCACCGACGTCGTCACCTGGGTGAAGAGCCGCCACCACGTCCTGGACACCCCGATCGTGCTGGCCCCGCACCAGACCGTCGCCGACGCGCTGTCCCTGCTGCCCAAGCGGGCGCACAACGCCGGTGTCGTCGTCGACGAGGACAACAGGCCGGTGGGTGTGGTCACCGACGCCGACCTGACCGGCGTGGACCGCTTCACTCAGCTCGAGGAGGTCATGTCCAAGGACCTGATCCTCATCGACGCCGACGTGGACCCGCGCGAGGCCTTCAACACCCTCGACGCCGCCAACCGCCGCTACGCGCCCGCCGTGGACCAGGACGGCCGCCTGGCCGGCATCCTCACCCGCAAGGGCGCCCTGCGCGCCACCCTGTACACCCCGGCCGTGGACGCGAACGGCAGGCTGCGCATCGCCGCCGCCGTCGGCATCAACGGCGACGTGGCCGGCAAGGCGAAGCAGCTGCTGGACGCGGGCGTGGACACCCTCGTCATCGACACCGCGCACGGCCACCAGGAGTCGATGATCAGCGCGGTCAAGCTGGTGCGCGACCTCGACCCGCGGGTCCCGATCGTCGCGGGCAACATCGTCTCCGCCGAGGGCGTGCGCGACCTGATCGAGGCGGGCGCCGACATCGTCAAGGTCGGCGTGGGCCCCGGCGCCATGTGCACCACCCGCATGATGACCGGCGTCGGCCGGCCGCAGTTCTCCGCCGTCCTGGAGTGCGCCGCCGAGGCGAAGAAGTACGGCAAGCACGTGTGGGCCGACGGCGGCATCCGCCACCCGCGTGACGTGGCGATGGCCCTCGCGGCCGGCGCGTCCAACGTGATGGTCGGCTCCTGGTTCGCGGGCACCTACGAGTCCCCGGGCGACCTCCAGCACGACGCCAACGGCCGCCCCTACAAGGAGTCGTTCGGCATGGCCTCCGCCCGCGCGGTGCGCAACCGCACCTCGGAGGAGTCGGCCTACGACCGGGCCCGCAAGGCACTGTTCGAGGAGGGCATCTCCACCTCCCGGATGTTCCTCGACCCGACCCGCCCGGGCGTCGAGGACCTGATCGACTCGATCATCGCCGGTGTCCGCTCCTCGTGCACCTACGCCGGTGCCGGCTCCCTGGAGGAGTTCGCCGACAAGGCCATCGTCGGCGTCCAGAGCGCCGCCGGATACGCCGAGGGCAAGCCGCTGCACGCCAGCTGGAGCTGAGCGCCGAATCGTTCCCGCGGCCCCGGGCCCTCCCCTCGCCGGGACGGTCCGGGGCCGCACGGCGTTCCGGCGTCCGCGGTGGTGCGCCCGTCGCCCGGGCGCTGCGGAGCGCCCCCCGGGGACACCGCTGACCAGGGACGACGACCGGGTCGGCGCCGTTGTCGGAACGTTTCAACGACCCCCGCGCAACGAACACGCGCCGCGCCCCGGCGAACGCAACGATCGTGCGGGGACGCGCAAGGTTGCTGCATTACCCGGGCACCGCACCGCTCGTAGTGTTCTGCGCTGTACGTGGCGTGGCGGGAACCCCGCTCGGTGGGTTCCCGCTTTTTCACGGGGTGCCCGCCGTTCCCCGCCGCTCCAGAGACCCGCCGGGAGCCCGCCCGCTCGTCACCGGCGGGCGACCGGCAGCGACAAAGGAGTCAACGCGTGCTCGACCAAGGCGCACCCCCGCACCACGGCGCATCGGCCGGCCCCACGTCCCCGGGCCCGGTCGCGCGCCTCATGCGCCGCAAACCCGTGGAACGGCTGGTCGCCGAGGGCGGCCAGGGCGAGGGCGGAACACTCCGGCGCTCCCTCGGCCTGTGGCAGCTCACGATGATCAGCATCGGTGCCACCCTCGGCACCGGCATCTTCGTCGTCCTCGGCGAGGCCGTCCCCAAGGCCGGGCCCGCCGTCACGCTCTCCTTCGTCATCGCCGGCCTCACGGCGCTCTTCTCCGCCCTGTCCTACGCCGAACTGGCGGGCACCATCCCCGTGGCCGGGTCCTCGTACTCGTACGCCTACGCGACGATGGGCGAGCTGGTCGCCTGGGTCTGCGGCTGGTGCCTGGTCCTGGAGTACGGCGTGTCGGTCGCCGCCGTCGCCGTCGGCTGGGGCGAGTACCTCAACGAGCTCCTCGACGGCACCATCGGCGTCACCATCCCGGCCGCGCTGTCGGCCCCGCCGGGCGACGGCGGCGTCTTCAACCTGCCCGCGCTGATCGTGGTGCTCCTCGCCATGGCGTTCCTGCTGGGCGGTGCCCGCGAGTCCGCCCGCGCCAACACGATCATGGTGCTCGTCAAGATCGCGGCGCTCGTGCTGTTCTGCGCGATCGGCGTGCAGGGCTTCCGCTCCGGCAACTACGAGCACTTCATGCCGCTCGGCATGGCCGGCGTCAGCGCGGCCGGCGCCACGCTGTTCTTCTCGTACATCGGCTTCGACGCCGCCTCGACCGCCGGCGAGGAGGCGAAGAACGCCCAGCGCGACCTGCCCCGCGCGATCATGCTGTCCCTGGTCATCGTCACCGTGCTGTACGTCCTCGTCGCCGCCGTCGCCGTCGGCGCCAAGCCCTGGCGGGACTTCACCGACTCCGAGGCCTCCCTCGCCCAGATCATGACGGACGTCACCGGCCACGACTTCTGGGGCACCCTGCTGGCGTTCTGCGCGGTCGTCGCCATCGCCAGCGTCGTCCTGACCGTGCTCTACGGCCAGACCCGCGTCCTGTTCGCCATGTCCCGCGACGGACTGGTGCCGAAGGTGTTCTCCCGGGTCCACCCGAAGACCGGCGCGCCCCGCGCCAACACGCTCATCGTCTCCCTGTTCTGCGGCGTCCTGGCCGCCGCCATCCCGCTCGGGCAGCTCGCCGACGCCACCAGCATCGGCACCCTCTTCGCCTTCGCCCTGGTCAACGTGGCCGTCGTGGTGCTGCGCCGGACCCGCCCGGACATGCGCCGCACCTTCCGGGTGCCGCTGTCACCGGTCCTGCCGGCGCTGGGCTTCGCCCTCTGCGTCTGGATGATGGGCAGCCTGTCCACCGTCACCTGGGTGGTCTTCGGTGTCTGGATGGCCGTGGGGCTCGTGTTCTACTTCGTGTACGGCCGGCGCCGTTCCCGGCTGGCCGCACCGGACACCGTGACACCAGAAGTGAAGTGAACCACCCGCAGTGCTGAACGATCTCGACGAACGCATCGTGCACGCCCTCGCCGAGGACGCCCGCCGCTCCTACGCGGACATCGGGCAGTCGGTCGGCCTGTCCGCGCCCGCCGTCAAACGGCGCGTGGACCGGCTGCGCGCCACCGGAGCCATCACCGGATTCACCGTACGGGTGGACCCCGCCGCGCTCGGCTGGGAGACCGAGGGGTTCGTCGAGATCTTCTGCCGCCGCAACACCTCGCCGGAGACCATCCAGCGGGGTCTGGAGCGCTACCAGGAGGTCGTGGCCGCCTCCACCGTCACCGGGGACGCGGACGCGGTCGCCCAGGTCTTCGCCTCCGACATGCGGCACTTCGAACGGGTGCTGGAGCGGATCGCCGGGGAGCCGTTCGTGGAGCGGACCAAGTCCGTGCTGGTGCTCTCGCCGCTGCTCCGGCGCTTCTCGTCAGGGTCGCCGGCCTGATCGCCGATTTGATCGCGGTGCCGCTCGCCGTCCTGCTCGCCCGTCCGCCTGACCGGGGCGGGGAACCCGACTAGCATCGGTGCCATGACCTGGCGACATTGATCCACCAGCCGTGCCTGCCCCCGAGGGCCGCCTCGGACGCCGTACCTCCGGTGTCCGAACCGCCCTCTCGGGAAGGCCTCATGACTCTCTCACCCTCACCCGAGCGTGCCCCCGCCACCGCCGGTACCCGGCGGCTGTCGCGCACGCTGTACGCCTCCGCGTTCTGCGAAGACTTCGTCCTGCTCTACCCGGTGTACGCGCTGCTGTTCAGCGACACCGGTCTGTCCGTCTGGCAGATCTCCTCCCTGTTCGCCCTGTGGTCGCTCACCGGCGTCGTCCTGGAGGTGCCCTCCGGCGCCTGGGCCGACGCCACCTCGCGGCGGCGGCTGCTGGTCCTCGGCCCGCTGCTCACCGCGGCCGGCTTCGCCCTGTGGGTGCTCGCGCCCTCCTACGGCGCCTTCGCGCTCGGCTTCGTCCTGTGGGGCGCGGGCGGAGCACTCGGCTCCGGAGCGCTGGAGGCGCTGGTCTACGACGAACTGGACCGGGACGGCGCCGCCGACCGGTACGCGCGCGTGATGGGCCGGGCCCGCGCGGTCGGCATCGCGGCGACGATGGCGGCGATGGGCCTGGCCGGCCCGGTGTTCTCCTGGGGCGGTTACCAGGCGGTGGGTGCGGCGAGCGTCCTGGTCTGCCTGGCCGGAGCGGCGGTGGCGACCCGCTTCCCCGAGCGCCGCACCCCGCCCGCCGGCGGCGGTCACTGGACCGCCACCCTGCGCGCCGGCCTCGCCGAGGCCCGCACCGACCGCTCCGTGCGCGGCGCGCTGCTGCTCGTCCCGGCGGTGACCTCGGTGTGGGGCGCGCTCGACGAGTACACGCCGCTGCTGGTGCGCGACACCGGTGTGGCGCAGGAGGCCGTCCCGTGGCTGCTGCTGGTGATCTGGGCCGGCGCCACGGCCGGCAGCCTGCTGGCCGGGCCCGCCGAACGCCTGAGCCCGGCCGGGTTCGCCGCGCTGCTCACCGGCTCCGCGCTCGCCCTGGCGGTGGGCGCCGCCGCCGGCACCCCGGCAGCCCTGGTCCTGGTCGCGCTCGCGTTCGGCGGCTTCCAGCTGGCGACCGTGCTGGCCGACGCCCGCCTCCAGCGACGCATCGAGGACACCGGGCGAGCCACGCTGACGTCGGTCGCGGGTCTCGGCACGGAGCTGGGCACCCTCACCGCCTACGCCGCCTACGCGGCGACGGCCACGGCGGCCGGGCACGGGGCCGCCTTCGCCTGGTCCGCGCTGCCGTACCTGCTGACGGCGCTGGTGCTCGTGAGGGCCGCCCGCACCTCGGCCGCCCGCGCCGCGGCCGCCAGGGCACGTCCCTGAAGCCGCCGGTCCCCTTCCTGACCTTCCCGGAGGAAGCCGACCGGCGCGTCCCCGCAGCCGGAAGGTGCCCTCGAGGCACCGGAGTCTCCGACGGGCGCGTCCCGCGCTGCCGGGGGCTCACGTGCCGGGGGTGGGTGTCGGGGGCGTCGGTTTCCGGTGTGGCGTGGCGCGGTCGGGGGCCCGGCGGGCGAGGTGCGCAACGAATCGCCGTCGGGCGTCGAGTGGACGCAACGAACCGCTCACCAGCGCGCAACGGCTCCCGCTTGTCCGGTCGAGACCGCCGACCGTACCGTCTATCTGGCCCCCCGACCCCCTCCCACCGGTGAGGATCACGCATGCGCACCGCCCTGCTCCAGAGCTCCGGCCGGCCCGGCTCCACCGCCGAGAACCTCAAGGTCCTCGACGAGGCCGCGCGCCGCGCCGCCGCCGCGGGCTCCGGGCTGCTGGTCACCGCCGAGCTGTTCCTCACCGGGTACGCGATCGGCGACGCGATCGCCGCCCTCGCCGAGCCCGCAGACGGCGACGCGGCCGACGCCGTCGCCGAGATCGCCGGGCGCCACGGCCTCGCCGTCGCCTACGGCTACCCGGAGCGGGCCGGCGCGGACGTGTTCAACTCCGTCCAGCTGATCTCCGCCGACGGCACCCGCCTGGCCAACTACCGCAAGACCCACCTCTTCGGCTGCTTCGAGCGCGAGCACTTCACGCCCGGCGAGAAGTCCGTCGTCCAGGCCCAGCTCGACGGGGTCACCGTCGGCCTGATGATCTGCTACGACGTGGAGTTCCCGGAGAACGTCCGCGCCCACGCCCTGGCCGGCACCGACCTGCTGCTCGTGCCGACCGCGCAGATGCACCCGTTCCAGTTCGTCGCCGAGTCCGTCGTACCGGTGCGGGCCTTCGAGAACCAGATGTACGTGGCGTACGTCAACCGCGTCGGTCAGGAGGGCGAGTTCGAGTTCGTCGGCCTGTCCGCGCTCGCCGGACCCGACGGGACCGTCCGCGGCCGGGCCGGACGCGTCGACGAGCTGGTCCTCGCCGACGTCGACACGGTCCTCCTCGCCGCCTCCCGCGAGGCCAACCCCTACCTGAAGGACCGCCGCCCCGGTCTCTACGGCTCCCTCGTCTGAGTCCCGCGCCGAGCCCTCCCCCTGTTCCACCTGTGCAAGGAGTCCGTACCCCATGACGTCCACCGTGCCCAACGCGATCGAGCACGCAGACGAGCAGCAGCCGCCGATCACCATGTTCGGTCCGGACTTCCCGTACGCGTACGACGACTTCCTCGCCCACCCGGCCGGTCTCGGGCAGGTCCCCGCGACCGAGCACGGCAGCGAGGTCGCGGTCATCGGCGGCGGCATGTCCGGCATCGTGGCCGCCTACGAGCTGATGAAGATGGGCCTCAAGCCCGTGGTGTACGAGGCCGACCGGATCGGAGGGCGTCTGCGCACCGTCGGCTTCGAGGGGTGCGACCCGTCGCTGACCGCCGAGATGGGCGCGATGCGCTTCCCGCCCTCCTCCACCGCGCTCCAGCACTACATCGACCTGGTGGGACTGGAGACCCGCCCCTTCCCGAACCCCCTCGCCGAGGCGACGCCCTCCACCGTCGTCGACCTCAAGGGCGAGTCGCACTACGCGGAGACCCTCGCCGACCTGCCGCAGGTCTACCGCGACGTGGCCGACGCCTGGGCCAGGTGCCTCGAGGAGGGCGCCGACTTCTCCGACATGAACCGCGCCCTGCGCGAGCGCGACGTCCCGCGCATCCGCGAGATCTGGGCGAAGCTGGTCGAGAAGCTCGACAACCAGACCTTCTACGGCTTCCTCTGCGACTCCGAGGCCTTCAAGTCCTTCCGCCACCGCGAGATCTTCGGCCAGGTCGGCTTCGGCACCGGCGGCTGGGACACCGACTTCCCCAACTCCATCCTGGAGATCCTCCGCGTCGTCTACACCGAGGCCGACGACCACCACCGCGGCATCGTCGGCGGCTCCCAGCAGCTGCCGCTCAGGCTCTGGGAGCGCGAGCCGGAGAAGATCGTCCACTGGCCGTACGGCACCTCGCTGCGGTCCCTGCACGTGGACGGTGAGCCCCGCCCGGCCGTGACCCGGCTGACCCGCACCGCCGGCAACCGGATCACGGTGACCGACGCCGACGGCGACATCCGCACCTACCGGGCGGCGATCTTCACCGCCCAGTCCTGGATGCTGCTCTCCAAGATCGACTGCGACGACTCGCTCTTCCCGATCGACCACTGGACCGCGATCGAGCGGACCCACTACATGGAGAGCTCCAAGCTCTTCGTCCCCGTGGACCGCCCGTTCTGGCTGGACAAGGACGAGGAGACGGGGCGGGACGTCATGTCGATGACGCTCACCGACCGCATGACCCGCGGCACCTACCTGCTGGACGACGGCCCGGACCGGCCCGCCGTCATCTGCCTCTCCTACACGTGGTGCGACGACAGCCTGAAGTGGCTCCCGCTGTCCGCGGGCGAGCGGATGGAGGTCATGCTCAAGTCGCTCGGCGAGATCTACCCGAAGGTCGACATCCGGAAGCACATCATCGGCAACCCGGTGACGGTCTCCTGGGAGAACGAGCCCTACTTCATGGGCGCGTTCAAGGCCAACCTGCCCGGCCACTACCGGTACCAGCGGCGCCTGTTCACGCACTTCATGCAGGAGGACCTGCCCGAGGACAAGCGGGGGATCTTCCTCGCCGGCGACGACATCTCCTGGACCGCGGGCTGGGCCGAGGGAGCCGTCCAGACCGCGCTGAACGCCGTCTGGGGCGTCATGCACCACTTCGGCGGGACGACCGACGCGACCAACCCCGGCCCGGGCGACGTCTACGACGAGATCGCGCCGGTCGAGCTGCCCGAGGACTAGCCCGGGTCCGCCGCCGGAGGCGGCCCGCCCCGGCGGCCGCCCCCGGACGGGGAAGCCCCCTACACCCCGGCCGCCCTGGCCTTCTCGTACACCTCGGCGGCGAGGTCCTTCAGCTCCTCGGCGTCCCGCGCGGAGCCCTGCAGGTCGACGAGGATCTCGTCCAGCCCGATGGCGGCGTGGGCGGCGAGGTCCTCGACGATCCGGTCGACGCTGCCGTGGAAGGGCCGGCGCCCGGAGCCCGGCCGGGTCGACGAGCTGTGGCGGGCGTTGGCCCGCAGCACCGTCCGGATCGGCTCCGTACGCCCCCGCTCCTCCGCCAGCTCCCGCAGCTGCCGCCACTGCGCGGCCACGGCCTCGACCCCCACGCCGCCCGGCAGCCAGCCGTCGGCGTGGTCGACGAGCCGGCGCCGGGCCTTCCCGCTGCTCGCCGCCAGCAGCACCGGGACGCGCCGGGCGGGCTTGGGACCGACCACGGCGGACGCGATCCTCGTGAGGTCACCCTCGTACACCACCGGGTCCGGGCCCCAGACCGCGCGGCACACGGCGATCACCTCGTCCAGAGCCTGCCCGCGCTCCGCGAAGGGCCGGAACGAAGCCGCCGCGTACTCGTCGTGGGACCAGCCCGTGCCGAAGCCGGCGACCACCCGGCCGCCGCTCGCCGCGTCCAGCGAGGCCAGCGCCCTGGCCAACTGGAACGGGTTGTGCAACGGGGCGACGAGCACACTGGTGCCCAGCTCCGCCCGCTCGGTGGCCGCGGCCGCGAGGGTCAGGGTGACCAGCGGCTCCGCCACGTTCCGGTACTCGTCCGGCCAGGGCAGGCCCTCGACGCCGTACAGCCCCTGGGCCGCCGGCTCGGGGAAGAGGGCCCGCTCGAAGACCCACAGGCTGTCGTACCCCGTCCGCTCCGCCGCGCGGGCCACGTCGGGGACGTCCCTGCCGAGGTCGTACTGCCGCATCTGGGGGAGGCCGAGTCCGAGCCGGGTCGTCATGTCCGGGTGCTCCTTCGCGGTCGGGTGCGAGGCTGCTGAGAGGGGCAACGTGCGGCGATCGCGCGGGAATTCCGCCCGCCCGGGAAGCGGCCGTTCAGTCCGGCAGCGGGGTGAGCAGCATGCGGCCCGCGAAGCCGACGGCCGCGTCCAGGCGCTCCGTGAACTCCCCGGCCAGGTCCGGGAGCCGGCGCAGCGCCCACAGCGCGCGGGCCGCGGACCAGGTGGCGTCGCGGGCGCGCTCCAGGCTCCAGGAGCCGAGCAGATGGGTCAGCGGGTCGGCGATCCGTAGGAGGTCGGGACCCGGCATCAGCTCGTCGCGGATACGCTCCTCCAGCGAGACGAGGACCTCGCCCACCCGGTCGAACTCGTCCTCCAGCTCCAGGGGATCGCAGCCGAGCGTACGACAGGTGTCCACCACGGCCAGCGCGAGATCGTGGCCGATGTGCGCGTTGATGCCCGCCAGCGCGAACTGCAGCGGCCGTACGCCGGGATGGCGGCGGAACTGGAACAGGGGCCGCCAGCACGCGGGCGGCCGGTGTCCCCTCTCCACGGTGTCGACGGCCGCCAGATAGCGCTCCGCGAACCGCACGTCCAGCGCGATCGCGGCCCGGGCGTCCGGGAACCGGCCGCCGTCGATGTGCCGGTCGACGGTCTCGGTGACGGTCAGGTAGACGCGGTTGAAGACGGCCACCCCGTCCCGTGCGGGCAGCGTCGTGTCGAGGGCGCGCATCCGGGCGAGGACCGTGTCCACCGTCCGGACGGCCGCCGGGAGTTGTTCGCAGTGCGCCATGGCGGCAGGGTCCCAGCTTTAGGCTGGCCGGAGTGCCGGCGGGCCCGACGCTTCCCCAGAACGGGGGAACGCGCCCGCCGTGCGGGGGAGGGGGAACCGTACGTGTCAGGCCTTCGTGCCCGGCGCCTGGCCGCTCGCAGGGCCGAGCGCAGGCGAGCCGCCCGCCGCGGTGCGATGGTCGCGGTGGCGTCCGTCGTGGTGGCAGTGGGCACCGCGACCGGCATGCTGTCCGTGCTCGGGGACGACGGCGGCGGCGTGGACGGGGCACGGCCCCAGGTGACGCGCTCGCCACGGCCGCACTCCCTGCCCGTGGTGCCGTCCCCGACAGCGACAGCGACGGCCACGGCCTCGCCCTCTGCGTCCAAGAAGGCGAGCCCCGGAGCCTCGCCCGGGAAGCCCGGGAAGAGGCCCGAGAGGAAGACGCCCCCGGCCACCGAGGCCTCCACCCGGCTCTACCGGCATCCCGATTCCCAGGTCCTCGACTGGGTCAGCGCCCACCCCGACGACCCGCGCCGGGACGTCATCGGCTCCCGGATAGCCGCCCACCCGGCAGCCGTCTGGTTCGCCGACCACACGCCCGCGAACATCACCGCACGGGTCCGCGCCGTCACCTCGGGCGGCGCCGCGGCGGGCCAAGTGCCGGTCGTCGTGCCGTACGTCGTACCGGGCCGGGACTGCGGCGGCCACTCCGAGGGCGGGGCGCCCGACCTCGACGCCTACGACGCGTGGATCGACCGCTTCGCCGCCGGGCTCGGCTCCGGCGACGTCATCGTCGTCCTGGAGCCCGACTCGGTGGCCCAGGCGGAGTGCCTGTCGGCCGGGGAGCGCGCCGACCGCTTCGCCTCGCTGGCCCGGGCCGGGCGGGTCATGAAGGACGCCAATCCCAGGGCCCGGGTCTACTTCGACGCGGGCCACTCGGGCTGGCACGCGCCCGCCAGGCAGGCGGGTTGGCTGCGGCAGGCCGGCGCCGCCTCGGCCGCCTCCTCCGACGGCATCTTCAGCAACGTCTCCAACTTCCACGCGACGGCCGACGAGGTCGCCTACGACCGCGCGGTGCTCGACGCCCTGGGCGGCCCAGCGAGCCTCGGCGCGGTCATCGACACCAGCCGCAACGGCAGCGGCGCCCCGCCCGACGGCCAGTGGTGCGACCCGGCCGGCCGCACACTGGGCCGCGCACCGACCCTGAGCACCGGCCTGGGACGCGTCGACGCCTACCTGTGGGTCAAGCTGCCGGGCGAGTCGGACGGCTGCAAGGGGGAGCCGGGCACCTTCACGCCGTCCTACGCCTACGACTTGGCGCGCTGAGAGCCGCCGTCGCCGTCCGGCCCCTCGTCCTGCGCCGCCCCGGTCCTCGCGTCGTAGGAGGAGGTGCCCTCGTCGAGCAGCGGCTGCTGCGTCTTGAGGTGGGGGGCGAAGGCCCGCAGTGCGTGGTAGCCGGTGATGACGACCACGGTGCCGAGCGCGATGCCGCTGAGCGAGAAGGTGTCGGTGAACTCCATGCTGACGTTGCCGACGCCGATGATGATGCCCGCGGCGGCCGGCACCAGGTTCAGCGGGTTGCGCAGGTCCACCTTCGCGTTGATCCAGATCTGCGCGCCGAGCAGGCCGATCATGCCGTAGAGGATGACGGTGATGCCGCCGAGGACGCCGCCCGGGATCGCGGCCACGACCGCGCCGAACTTCGGGCAGACGCCGAACAGCAGGGCGAATCCGGCGGCGGCCCAGTAGGCGGCCGTCGAGTAGACCCGGGTCGCGGCCATCACGCCGATGTTCTCGGAGTACGTGGTGTTGGGCGGGCCGCCGACCGCGGTGGACAGCATGGAGCCGACGCCGTCCGCGGAGATCGCCGTGCCCAGCTTGTCGTCGAGGTTGTCGCCGGTCATCTCGCCGACCGCCTTGACGTGCCCGGCGTTCTCCGCGACGAGCGCGATGACGACCGGCAGGGCGACCAGGATCGCCGACCACTCGAAGCTCGGCCCGTGGAAGGAGGGCAGGCCGATCCAGTCGGCCTGGCCCACGGCGGAGAGGTCGAGGCGCCAGTGGTCGGTGAGCTTGCCGCTGCCGTCCACGGAGTGGATCTTGCCGAAGACCAGGTCGAGCACCCAGGACAGCAGGTAGCCGAAGACCAGCCCGAGGAAGATCGCGATCCGGGACCAGAAACCGCGCAGGCAGACCACCGCCAGACCGGTGAACAGCATCACCAGCAGGGCCGTCCACTGGTCCTGCGGCCAGTAGGTGGAGGCGGTGACCGGGGCCAGGTTGAAGCCGATCAGCATCACCACCGCGCCGGTGACGACGGGCGGCATCGCGGCGTGGATGATCCGCGCCCCGAAGCGCTGCACGGCGAGGCCCACCAGGAACAGCGCGGCGCCCACGACCAGGACCGCGCCGGTGACCGTGGCGCTGGTGCCGCCCTGGGCCCGGATCACCGCGGCGACGCCGACGAAGGAGAGGGAGCAGCCGAGGTAGCTGGGCACCCGGCCGCGGGTGGCGAGCAGGAAGATCGCGGTCGCCACGCCCGACATCATGATCGCGAGGTTGGGATCCAGGCCCATCAGGACCGGAGCCACGAAGGACGCCCCGAACATGGCCACCACGTGCTGGGCGCCGAGCCCGACCGTGCGGGGCCACGAGAGCCGTTCGTCGGGGCGGACCACCGCTCCGGGTGCGGGCGTGCGCCCGTCACCGTGCAGCTTCCAGCGCACGCCGAGGTCCATGGTGAGGTTTCGCTTTCTCTGTACCGAGGGCTGTCCGGACCATTGTCAGGGGTGCCCGACCGTGCGGTTGACCTGCACCTTCCCCACGGGGCGTACTGAGCGTCCGCTTAGGATGGAGGGGATCGTCCGTTCGTCGGTACCACCCGCGCCACCTGGAGTCCGCCGTGTCCGCCCAAGTCCCCACCGCCCCCGCCCTGTCCGCCCCGCGGTACGGCCGGCTCGTCCCCGTCACCGTCCACTTCGACGACCTGGACGCCCTCGGGCTGCTGCACAACGCCCGCTACCCCGTGCTGGTCGAACGGGCCTGGACCGAGCTGTGGACCGAGTACGGCTTCCGCTTCGAGGGCGACTGGGCGGCGGCCGGCGACGCCTGCAACGCCGTCAGGGAACTGACCGTCACCTATGACGCGCCGGTCACCCGGCCGGGGGCGTACGCCGTGCACCTCTGGCTGGAGCGCCTCGGCAGGACCGGGCTGACGTACGGCTTCCGGTTCTGCTCCCCGGACGGCGCCACCACCTACGCCCGCGGCACCCGGGTGCTGGTCAGGCTGGACTCGGCGACGCTGCGTCCGGCGCCGTGGAGCGACACCTTCAGGGCTGCCGGTCGGGCACTGCTGCGCTCGGCGGACTGATCTTCGGCCGGTCCCGGTCCCCGGCGCGCAGTACCTTGGCGAACAGCACCAGGCAGCAGGTCAGTGCGGTCACCAGGCCGAAGGAGACCACCAGGCTGGTCAGCTCGGCCAGGCCGCCGATCGCGCCAGGCGCGACCAGGCCCGAGGTGTACGTGATGGTGGCGACGCCCGCGATGGCGAGGCTGGGGTTGGAGCCGGCGCGCCCGGCCGCGGCGAAGCACAACGGCACGACCACGGCGATGCCGAGGCCCATCAGCGCGAAGCCGGCCATCGCCACCGCCGGATGCCCCCCGAGGACGATGAGCAGACCGCCGAGCGCGGCCAGCACACCGCTCACCCGGACCGTGCGCACCGCGCCGAAGCGGTCCACCACCTTGTCGCCGGCGAACCGGGCCAGCGCCATGGTGAGCGTGAAGCCCGTCGTGCAGGCCGCCGCCAGACCGGCCGAGGTCCCCAACTCGTCCCGCAGGTAGACCGCGGACCAGTCCAGGCTCGCGCCCTCGGCGAACACCGCGCAGAACCCGACGGCGCCGATCAGCACCGCCGACCTCGGGGGCAGTGCGAACCGCGGCGGCGGGTCCTCGTCCTCGGCGGGCTGGAGGTCCAGCACCCAGGCGCAGACGACCAGGCCCGCCACGGTCAGCACCCCGGCGGCCAGTGCGTGGTGCAGCCGGGCGTCCGAGCCCAGGTGGGCGGCGAGGGTGCCGGCCGCCGAGCCGATCAGGGCGCCCGCGCTCCACATGCCGTGCAGCCCCGACATGATCGACTTGTCGAGCCGGTTCTCGATCTCGACGCCCAGCGCGT
Organism: Streptomyces sp. NPDC041968; assembly: GCF_055589025.1. Taxonomy (NCBI): domain Bacteria; kingdom Bacillati; phylum Actinomycetota; class Actinomycetes; order Kitasatosporales; family Streptomycetaceae; genus Streptomyces; species Streptomyces sp. NPDC041968. The sequence goes on from NZ_JBVJCB010000008.1 coordinate 355,740, forward strand.
TCATCGCCACGTCCGACATGCCCGCGGTGGCGCCGTAGACGAACAGGGCGAGGCACAGGGTGAGGAGGTTCGGGGCGAGGGACGGCAGGACCAGCGCCAGCGTCCACAGGGCCAGCAGTCCGCGCAGGGCGGTGCGGGCGCCGAGGCGATGACTGATGCTGCCGGCCAGCGGCATGGCGACGGAGGCGCCGAGCGCCGGGAAGGCGAGCGCCAGGCCCAACTGGCCCGCGCTGACCCCGGCATGGTCCTGGATCCACGGCACGCGCGTCGCGAACGAGCCGGTGACGGCGCCGTGCACGGCGAACACGGCCGCCACGGCGTACCGGGCGCGCCTCACCTCGCGCGGCGCGTAGACCACTGTGCTCATTCTCCTGCCCCCTTCGTCGGGTCCACTCGGCAGACTCGGCCCCCTGGCGTCGCTGCGCCGCGTAAACTATCAGGAACCCTGCCTGATAGATAGGGGACACCGGCGCGCGCCACCGCGCCGCCGATCTGGAAGGATCCCGGCATGCCCGCATCCCCGAGCACCGCCCGGGCCATCAACGACCGGCTCGCCCTGCGCCTGCTCCAGCAGGAGGGCCCGTTGACGGCGGGGCAGCTGAAGCAGCTGACCGGTCTGTCCCGGCCCACCGTGGCCGACCTCGTCGAACGCCTCACCGTCTCCGGCCTGATCGAGGTGGCCGGGGAGTCCGGCGAGCAGCGCCGCGGGCCGAACGCCAAGCTGTACGGCATCGTCGCCGACCGCGCCCACCTGGCCGCCCTCGACGTCCGCACGGACAGCGTCGCCGTACTGGTGTCCGACCTGCTCGGCAGGGTGCTCGCCGAGGCGTCCGTGCCGATCGGCGACGACACCGGGACCGGTCCCGCGGTGGAGCAGGCGGTGGGTCTGGTCGAGCGTGCGGCGAAGGAGGCCGGCGCCGTCCGGCTGCACACCGTCGGTATCGGCGCGCCCGGCCTGATCGACCCGGTGGTCGGCGAACTGCGGGACTCCACCGGGCTGCCCGAGTGGCACCGCCGGCTCATGGCCGCGCTGCGGGAGACGTTCCCCGAGGCACGTGTCGACGTCGAGAACGAGACCAACCTGGCCGCCCTGGCCGAACAGCGCGACGGGGCGGCCCGGGACCGGGAGACCTTCGTCCTCCTCTGGCTCGGCCTCGGCATCGGTGCCGCGATCGTCCTCGACGGCACCCTGCGCCGGGGCGTGTCCGGCGGCGCCGGCGAGATCGGCTTCCTGCCGGTGCCGGGCACCTCGGGCCTGCCGTCGGCCACCGACTGCGACGGCGGCTTCCATTCCGTGGCCGGGGCCGCGGCGGTCGCCGCCCTCGCGGCGGACCACGGGCTGACGGCACCCGGGGAGGAACCCGAACCCGAGCGGCACGCCGCCGCGCTGGTACGGGACGCGGTGCGCCGGTCCGGCACGGACCCGGTCGCCGCACGCTTCCTCGACGCGCTCGCCGACCGGGTCGCCCTCGGCGCCGCCGCCGTCGTCTCCGTGCTCGACCCCGGCTGCGTGGTGCTGGCCGGTGAGGTCGGCAGGGCCGGCGCCGACGCGCTGGCCACCCGCGTCCAGCACCGCCTCACCCGGATGTCGCCGCTGGCCACCGAGGTGCGGGCCAGCACGCTGGGCGGCGGCGCCGTGCTGCGCGGGGCCCTGCTGACCGCCCGCGACCGCGCCCAGGACGACCTGTTCGCGCCCCCGGAGCGATAGTCCGCGGCGGCTCGTGATCGGAGGTCTGCGGCGGGCACGACCCGGGGCTCCGCCGACCTCGGCGGCCGGCCCGTGACCGGCACGCGGCCCGGTCCGCACCGGCTTCAGACCCCCCGGCCCGCCGCTCCCGCGCAGTCGCCGTGCCGCGTCCCACCCGCCCCACCCGCAGCCACCCCGTACCCGCGTCCCGTCAACGCCGTCCGTCCGCCCCGCGGCCGTACCGCACCGCCAGGTACTCCTCGAACGTCTCCTTGTCGACCGCCTGTTCGGGTGCGAGGTGGCCGCCCGCGCGGAACCCGCGGTAGGCCTTGCCCGCGAGCGGTACCTCCACCACGGCCCGCCGGCGCCCCGTCGCGCTCAGGTACGCGCGGGCCGGCGACTCGAACGTGCGCACCTCGGGCCCGCCGAGATCGGCGACCCGCCCGGCGTGCGCGCCACCGGCCAGTTCGGCGAGCCGGCCACCTCCACCGGCTGGTCGGACACGTGGGCCGGCGAAAACGACCGGCGTCCTGGTCAGGCCCTGGAGCGCCCGCGCCACCAGGTCGTGGAACTGGGTCGCCCGCAGCACGGTCCAGCCGAGCCCCGACTCCTCCACCAACCGCTCGACGGCGAGCTTGGACCGGTGGTAACCGAGCGGCACCCGGCCCACGCCGACGATCGAGATGGAGACCAGATGTCCCACCCCGGCCCGTCGGGCCGCCGCGATCAGGTTCGTGGCCGCCCGCTCGTCACCTCCGCGAGCACGGCACGTCCAGGTCGCTGTCGCCCTCGCGCAGGTCGACGGCGTACGGCCGGGCGTGCCGGCTGAGCACCCGCACGCCGTGCCCGTCCGCGCGCAGCCGCTCGGCGACGAGGCGGCCGAGGGTTCCGGTGCCGCCGGTCACCAGGATCGTGGATGTCCTTGCCACCTCTCCGCGGTGGACGCCCCGGGGCGGGGCGTCCTGTCGCCAGCTGTGACGGGACAGCCGGTGCGGAATGTGACAGCTCCCGCGCGCAGGTCTCAGAGCTGCCCGAGCACGCGGTCGTCATGCGTCTCACCCTGCCAGAAGCCCGGCGGGGGACCCGAGGAGACCCGGCGGCGGGCAAGGGCCTTCGTCACCGCCGCCGGGCCGGTCTCGCCGGGGTCAGCAGGCGCCGAGGTCCTGCCAGACGCCCCACTCACCCGTGGTGCCGGGCCGCTCGCCCTTCGTCCACCACTTGGACTTCCACGAGTGCCCCGCGTGGGACACCGTGATGCCACCGCCGTAGGGCGTGGCCGCGTCCCAGGCCGGTGCCGTGCACGAACCGGTGCCGCCGGTGGGGCTCGGACTCGGGCTCGGGGAACCGGTGCCCGTGGGCGTCGGCGTCGGCGTACCGGGCTCCACCGGGGTCGTCCCCCGTGCCAGGTCGCCCTCGAGGGCGTACGTCTTCCCGCCGAACGTCACCGTCCAGTTCGACGGCGTCGACACCGGCAGGTAGTACACGAGGTCCAGTTCGGTGGACGCGCCCGGCGCCAGCGACTGCCAGGCCGGCAGCTTCAGCGAGACGCGGTGGTAGTCGCCCTTCAGGCCGCCGACGTTGCCGCCCGTGTGATCGCTGCGGATCACCGAAGTCCCCCAGCCGGACTGGTCCTTGGCGTTGCCGGGCGCGGAGGTCCCGTAGTCGAACCGGAACTCCGTACCGCCCGGGAGCGCCGTCCCCGTGTTATTGGTGATCTTGAGCTTGGGGCTGATCGGGTAGTTGGAGTCGCCGAGCGGGAACTGCCCGAACTCCACGTCGACGTCGACCGCCTCGGCCGGCATGTCGATCGTCGCGCGCTCGGCGCCGTAGGGGGAGGCCGACTTGAACGTATCGTACATCGTGTCCGTCAGCGTCGAGCCCGGCACGTACTGCCCCTTGCCCGCGTCCCAGGCGTAGTCGCCCGCCAGCTCCCAGACCATGGTGCCGCCGATGCCGCGGTCGACCACGTAGTCCGCCTTGGCCCGCACCGACTGCTCGTCCTCGGTGGACAGGAACACCTTCTTCTCCGCGTTCCACAGCCAGGGCGCGACCAGGGTGGCGTCGTACTTGCGGGCGTACGTCCCGGTCAGCTTCGTCGTGGCCGGGAAGCCGTAGTCCGTGACGTAGTCGCCGACGACCCCCTTCTCCAGGTTCATGGCGTGCCACATCGGGTTGGAGCCCGCCGGCGACTCCTTGCCCGCGGTGTCCAGGTCGTGCCACAGGTTGTCGATGCCGACCGCGCCGTCCCCGCACTTGGTCAGCCCGGCACCGGCCGGGCACGACGTGGCGGGCGCCTTGCCCCAGAGCCCGTCGGTGCCGCCGGCGACGTTCTTGAAGCCGCGCGTGTAGTACGGCAGGCCGATGTTGATGCGGCCGGCCGGCATCGAGCCGCGGAAGTAGTGGTAGGCCCAGTCGGTGTTCAGGTAGCCGATGCCGCCGTACTGGGAGGTGGTGTACACGCCCGCCGCGGCGAGTTCGGAGTCCTTGCCGTCGTCGAAGAGGGAGGCGTTCGGGCCGACGTGCTCGTTCCAGGCGCCGTGCAGGTCGTACGACATGATGTTGACGTAGTCCAGGTACTTCTGGACCTGGAAGGTCTCCATGCCGCGCAGCAGGTACCCGGAGGACGGCGCGGCGACGGAGAGCAGGTAGTGCCTGCCGTCCGCGGCGCCCGCCCGGTCGAGCTTCTCGCGCAGCGTCTTCATCAGCGCCGCGTACCCCTTGACCAGCCCGGCCCGGCGGCCGTTGGCGAGGGACCAGTCGAGCGGGTTGCCGGCGTCCTTCATCGTCGTCGGGTACTCGTAGTCGATGTCGACGCCGTTGAAGCCGTACCTCCGGACGAAGTCGACCGCCGAGGCCGCGAAGGTGTCGATGCCCGCCTGGTTGACGGAGCCGTCGGCGTTGGTCGCCATGGAGTAGAAGCCGCCGGAGTCCACGCGCGAGCCGTCGGCCGCGAAGTAGCCGCCCGTCTCGGCCCAGCCGCCCACCGAGATCATCGTCTTGACGTCCGGGTGCTGCTTCTTGAACTTGGTGAGCTGGTTGAAGTGGCCCTTGTAGGGGAGGCCCGGGTCCATCTCGGCGCCCGCCACCCCGGGCCAGGTCATGCCGGTCGCGGTGTTCTTCTCGCCGTCCGGGCCCACGGAGAGCCGGTTGGCCCCGTCGACGTGCGCGAAGGCGTAGTTGATGTGGGTGATCTTGTCCCACGGGATGTCCGACGCGAGGTACGCCGGCTTGCCGTCCTTGCCGGTGCGCCAGCCGGTGAAGTAGCCGATCACCCGGCGCGGGTGGTCGGTGCCCATCTTCTCCCGGCCGGCGGAGTCGTAGACCGAGCAGTAGGGGACGTCGACGCCGGGGGTCCGGTAGAGCCCGTCGGGCCGACAGCTTTCCTGGTCCGCGGCGTGCGAGGCGGTCGCGGGAAGGCCGGCGAGGACCAGACCGGCGACGGCGGCGGCCGCGGCGAACAGGGCCGGTCTCGCTCCGCGGCGCGTTCTGGAGCGTGAGGGGGAAGGCACAGTCGGTTCCTCTCCACGGAAGTTGCGCAGACATTAAGAGGACTAGACCAGTGAGTCAATAGGTATGGACCAATCTCAAGGTGCGGGCGGGAAAGCGAGGTTGGCGGAGCGGCGCCGGCTCGAGCGGCGCTCGCGCGCGGCGTCCTGTGAGCCACTCCACACACTCCGTTCGCATGGACCGTGAGCGGACGTGGCAGACTGGCCCTGTACCAGAAGCAGCGCACTCCGGGGTCGGTGAAAGTCCGAACCGGCGGTTACAGTCCGCGACCCGGTCGCCTCCAGCGACCGGTTGACCAGGTGAAATTCCTGGACCGACGGTTAAAGTCCGGATGGGAGGCAGTGCGCGGCGGGCGAGCATGCGTGCGCGCCGCCGACCTCTGGGCTCGCCCCTTGACGGGCGGGTCCCGTCCGGCGTCGCTCCCGGTGTTCTCGCTCGCGATCTCTGTCGTTCCTCGACAGCCCCGGAGTCCGTGCCCGAAGAGGCAGGAGGACCCGGGAAGTGTTCACCGGAATCGTCGAAGAGCTGGGCGAGATCACCGCCGTCGAGACCCTCGACGACGCCTGTCGCTTCCGCGTGCGCGGCCCTGTCGTGACCGAAGGGGCACGACACGGCGACTCCATCGCCGTCAACGGCGTCTGCCTCACCGTCGTCGACCACGAGGGCGACGAGTTCACCGCCGACGTGATGGCGGAGACCCTGAACCGCTCCAGCCTGGGTGTCCTCGCCACCGGCTCCCGCGTCAACCTGGAGCGCCCCACCGCCGTAGGCGCCCGCCTGGGCGGGCACATCGTGCAGGGACACGTCGACGGCACCGGTGAGATCGTCGAGCGCAAGCCCTCCGAGCACTGGGAGATCGTCAGGATCTCCCTGCCCGCGGACCTCGCGCGCTACGTCGTGGAGAAGGGCTCCATCACTGTCGACGGCATCAGCCTCACCGTCGTCGACGCCGGCCCCGACTTCTTCACCGTCAGCCTCATCCCGACCACCCTCGCCCTGACCACGCTCGGCCACAAGCAGCCCGGCGACCCGGTCAACCTCGAGGTGGACGTCATCGCCAAGTACGTCGAGCGCCTGCTCGGGGCTCAGGGGGGCACCCGGTGAACTGGCTCAACTCCGAGGCGTTCACGCTCTTCGACCAGCACATCAAGTGGTCGGACATGATCGGCAACGTGATCGGGCTGCTCGGTCTCGCGCTCGGCTGGCGGCGCTCGATCTGGACCTGGCCCGTGCAGTTCGTCTCCGGGCTCGTCCTCTTCACGGCCTTCGCCACCGCCCACCTCTCCGGCAGCGCGGGCAAGCAGATCGTCGTCATGGTCGTCGCCGCCTGGGGCTTCTGGCAGTGGAACCGCGGCCGGCGGCAGAGCCAGGACGGCTCCATCGCCGTCCGGTTCGCCACCTGGCGCGAGCGCGGCGCCCTGGTCGGCGCCGCCGCCCTCGGCACCCTCGCGGTCGGCGGCCTGTTCACCGCCTTCCCGACCCTGTCCTGGGACCCCTGGCCGGACGCGTACATCTTCGTCGGCACCGTCGTCGCCATGTACGCCCAGGCACGGGGCATGGTCGAGTTCTGGTTCGCCTGGCTGCTGGTCGACCTGGTCGGCGTCCCGCTGAACTTCGCCAACGGCTTCGCCTTCTCCGGCTTCGTCTACGTCATCTACGGCGCGCTCGTCCTGTGGGGCCTGCGCGACTGGTGGCTGCGCTCCCGCACCGCGGCGCGGCCCGTCCCGGAAGGAGCGCCCGCATGAGCACGGCACCCATCCTCTACAGCCCCGACGGACCCGAGGACCTGCTCCTCGACCCCGTCCAGCAGGCCGTCGCCGACATCGCCGCCGGACGGCCGGTCGTCGTCGTCGACGACGAGAACCGCGAGAACGAGGGCGACCTCGTCGTCGCCGCCGAGAAGGCGACCGAGGAGATCGTCGCCTTCATGATGAGCGAGTGCCGCGGCCTGATCTGCGCGCCCATGGAGGGCGACGAACTGGACCGGCTCCGCCTGCCCCAGATGGTCGACGACAACACCGAGTCGATGAAGACCGCGTTCACGGTCTCCGTCGACGCGACCGCCGCCCACGGCGTGAGCACCGGCATCTCGGCCTCGGACCGCGCCACCACCCTCCAGCTCCTGGCGAGCGGCACCGCCGAGCCGACCGACCTGGTCCGCCCCGGCCACATCTTCCCGCTGCGCGCCCGCTCCGGCGGGGTGCTCGTCCGCAACGGCCACACCGAGGCCGCCGTCGACCTCGCCCGCCTGGCGGGCCTGCGCCCGGCCGGCGCCATCGTCGAGATCGCCGGCGAGGACGGGCGCATGCTCCGGCTGCCCGAGCTGATCCCCTTCGCCCGCAAGCACGGCCTGACGATCATCTCCATCGAGGACCTGATCGCCTACCGCCGCAGCGAGGAACCGACCGTCCGCCGCGAGGCCGAGGTCCACCTCCCCACCCGGCACGGCGAGTTCACGGCGTACGGCTACCGCTCCACCGTCGACGGCGTCGAGCACGTAGCCCTCGTCCACGGCGAGGTCGGCGACGGCGAGGACGTCCTGGTCCGCATCCACTCCGAATGCCTCACCGGCGACGTCTTCGGCTCCCAGCGCTGCGACTGCGGCCCCCAGCTCGACGCCTCCCTGGACCGCATCCAGGCCGAGGGCCGGGGCGTGGTCGTCTACCTGCGCGGCCACGAGGGACGCGGCATCGGCCTGATGTCCAAGCTGCGCGCCTACGAACTCCAGGAGCGCGGCCGGGACACCCTCGACGCCAACCTGGAACTCGGCCTGCCCGCCGACGCCCGCGACTACGGCGCCGGCGCCCAGATCCTGACGGACCTCGGCGTGCGCTCCGTCCGCCTGATGACCAACAACCCGGACAAGAGCGACGCCCTCGTCCGGCACGGCATCGAGGTCAGCGGCCGCGAGCCGATGCCCGTCCAGGCCGGCGAGCACAACCTCCGCTACCTGCGCACCAAGCGGGACCGGATGGGACACGACCTGCCCTGGCTGGACACGACCCCCGTGTCCACCTGCGGCAACCAGTAAGCAAGGACTCCAGGAGAGACATGAGCGGCAAGGGCGCACCGGAACTGACCGTACGCAACGTGGGGGACCTGCGGGTCGCCGTCGTCGCGGCGCAGTGGCACGACAAGGTGATGGACGGACTCGTCGACGGCGCCCTGCGCGCCCTGCACGAGCTGGGCATCGACGAGCCGACCCTGCTCAGGGTCCCCGGCAGCTTCGAGCTCCCGGTGGTGGCCAAGGTCCTCGCCGGCCGCGGCTACGACGCGATCGTCGCCCTCGGCGTCGTCATCCGCGGCGGCACCCCTCACTTCGACTACGTGTGCCAGGGCGTCACCCAGGGCCTGGTCCAGGTCTCCGTGGAGACCGGCGTCCCCATCGGCTTCGGCGTCCTCACCTGCGACACCGAGGAGCAGGCGCTGGACCGGGCCGGCATCGAGGGCTCCCGCGAGGACAAGGGCCACGAGGCGGTGACCGCGGCCGTCGCCACGGCGGCCACGCTCCGCTCAGTATCCGAACCGTGGCGCTAGGCCGCCCGGCACTACGCGTAAAGTGGGCGCCACCATGTCCAAGAAGACTTTCGAGGAGCTCTTCACCGAGCTCCAGCACAAGGCCGCAAGCGGCGACCCCGCCACCTCCCGCACCGCCGAGCTGGTGGACAAGGGGGTTCACGCCATCGGCAAGAAGGTCGTCGAGGAGGCCGCCGAGGTCTGGATGGCCGCCGAGTACGAGGGCAAGGAGGCGGCGGCCGAGGAGATCTCCCAGCTGCTGTACCACGTCCAGGTGATGATGGTCGCCCGCGGCATCTCCCTGGACGACGTCTACGCCCACCTGTGAAGCCGCACCCCCTCTCCCCACCCCACCACGCGAAGGAAGCCGACCTCATGCTGCGCATCGCCGTCCCCAACAAGGGTTCCCTGTCAGGCCCCGCGGGGGAGATGCTGCATGAGGCCGGCTACCAGCAGCGCCGCGAGTCCAAGGAACTGCGGATCGTCGACCCGGTCAACGAGGTCGAGTTCTTCTACCTGCGCCCCCGCGACATCGCGATCTACGTCTCCTCCGGCCGGCTCGACATCGGCATCACCGGCCGGGACCTGCTCGTCGACTCCGGCGCCGAGTCCGAGGAGATCCTCCCGCTCGGCTTCGCCCGCTCCACCTTCCGCTTCGCCGGCAAGCCCGGCACCGCGACCGGCGTCGAAGACCTCAAGGGCCGCACCGTCGCCACCTCCTACGAGGGCATCGTCGCCGCCTACCTGGCGGACCGGGGCGTCGACGCCTCCGTCGTCCACCTCGACGGCGCCGTCGAGACCGCCATCGAGCTCGGCGTCGCCGAGGTCATCGCGGACGTCGTCGAGACCGGGACCTCGCTGCGCAACGCGGGCCTGGAGGTCTTCGGCGAGCCCATCATGAAGTCCGAGGCCGTCGTGATCCGCCGCTCCGGAGCGGAGCCCGACGCCACCACCGAGCCCAAGGTGCAGCAGTTCCTGCGCCGCCTCCAGGGCGTCCTGGTGGCCCGGACGTACGTGATGATGGACTACGACTGCCGGGTGGAGCAGCTGGAGAAGGCCGTCGCCCTCACCCCCGGCCTGGAGTCCCCGACCGTCTCCCCGCTGCACAACGAGGGCTGGGTCGCCGTCCGTGCGATGGTCCCCGCCAAGGAGGCCCAGCGGATCATGGACGACCTGTACGAGATCGGTGCCCGGGCCATCCTGACCACGGCCATCCACGCCTGCCGTCTCTGAGCACGACCCGGAGCGACACCATGCCCGACACCACGCCGGATCTGCCCGCCCTGCCGGTGACCTTCCGCCCGGGGCGCACCCGCGCGGTCCTGACCGTCCTCGCCGTCATCACCTTCGCGGCGATCACGGCGGTCGGGCTGCTGCTGGACGGCCTCGGCCCGGGGGAGAGGCTCAGCTTCGCGCTGACCGGACTTCTCCTGGCCGGCGTCGTGCTGCTGCTGGCCCGACCCCGGGTCGTCGCCGACGACGCCGGGGTGACCGTCGTCAACCTCACCACCAAGCGGCGCCTCGCGTGGGCCGAGATCGTGCGGGTCAACCTCAGGCAGGGCGATCCCTGGGCCTTCCTGGACCTCAGCGACGGCACCAGCCTGCCCGCGCTCGGCATCCAGCCGGGCATCGCCCGGGAGCGCGCCCTCCACGACGCCCGTGCGCTGCGCGCCCTCGTCGAGGCCCGGTCCCGCGGCGCGTCCGAGACGCCGCGAGGCTGAAGCGGACGCGGCGCCCCTGCCGCGGGCGCCCTTTTCGTGATTAATCTGGGAACGAGGACGCGGTCGTCGCGTCCTCACCCCTGTCGCTCCGCCCGGTGCGCGGGGGACCCCGCTACCCGAGGAGTGACCCCCTCCGGCGATGGACGGACCGTCCTGCAGTACCTGCGCCGCCCCCTGCTGTGACCCCTCACAGGCGGCGGCATCATGACCACCCCCCTGCTGCTCCTGGCAGCCGCGTTCCTGCTGATCCTCGCCAACGGCTTCTTCGTGGCCGCCGAGTTCGGCCTGGTGACCGTCGAACGGCCGGACGCCGAGCAGGCGGCCGCCGGCGGCGACCGACGCGCCCGCCGGGTCGTCGAGTCCCTCAAGGAGCTGTCCTTCCAGCTCTCCGGCACCCAGCTCGGCATCACGATCACCTCCCTCGTCGTCGGCATGCTCGCCGAACCGGCGCTCGCCCGGCTGCTGGACGGCCCGTTCACGGCGATCGGCGTCCCCGAGGGCGCCGTACCCGGCGTCGCGGTCGTCGTCGGCATGCTGCTGGCCTCGGCGGTGCAGATGGTGATCGGCGAACTGGTGCCCAAGAACTGGGCGGTGTCCAAGCCGCTGCAGGTGGCGCGCTTCGTCGCGGGCCCGCAGCACGCCTTCGCCCGTTTGTTCCACCCGGTGATCGCCGCGCTGAATGCCGTCGCCAACCGCCTGGTCCGCGCGCTGGGCATCGAGCCCACCGAAGAGCTGGCCTCCGCCCGCACCCCCGGCGAACTCGTCTCCCTGGCCCGGCACTCCGCCCGGGCCGGCGCCCTGGAGCAGGACACCGCGGACCTCTTCGTACGGACCCTCTCCCTGGGCGGACTGACCGCGCAGCACGTCATGACCCCACGCGTGAAGGTCAGCGCCCTGCAGTCGTCGGCCACCGCCGAGGACGTGGTCAACCTGACCCGTGCCACCGGTCTGTCCCGCTTCCCCGTCTACCGGGAGAAGATCGACGAGATCGTCGGCATGGTCCACCTCAAGGACGCCCTCGCCGTCCCCGCGCCCGACCGGCTGCGGACCTCCGCCGGCCGGATCGCCCGCCCGGCGCTGCTGGTCCCCGAGACCCTGCCCGTCCGGCCGCTGCTGACCCGCCTGCGCAGCGAGCAGCCCATCGCGGTCGTCGTCGACGAGTACGGCGGCACGGCCGGCGTCGTCACCCTGGAGGACATCGTCGAGGAGATCGTCGGCGAGGTCCGCGACGAGCACGACGGCCACGACGTCCCCGAACTCGCCGCCGCCGCGCCGGAGGACGGCCGGCCCGCCTGGGACGTGGCCGGAAGCTGCCGCGTCGACGCCCTGCGACGCGTGGGCCTGGAGGCTCCCGAGGGCCCGTACGAGACCGCGGCCGGGCTCGTCGCCGACCTGCTCGGCCGTATCCCCGCCGTCGGCGACCGGGCGGAACTGCCCGGCTGGCGGCTCTCCGTCCGGCAGGTCGGCCACTACCGCGCCGAGCGGATACGCCTGGTGCGCACGGCTCCGGCGTCCGTGCTGGAGGCCGCCCGATGAGCGTCCTGCAACTCCTCTTCGCCGCGCTGCTCGTGCTCGCCAACGGCTTCTTCGTCGGTGCCGAGTTCGCGCTCGTCTCGGTGCGCCGCAGCCAGATCGAGCCCCTGCGCACCGCCCGCGCCCGCCAGGTGCTGTACGGCCTGGAGCGGCTGCCGCAGATGATGGCCGCCGCCCAGTTCGGCATCACCGTCTGCTCGCTGACGCTCGGTGCGGTCGCCGAACCCACGGTGGCGCACCTGCTGGAGCCGGTCTTCGCGTGGATGCACCTGCCGCACGGGGTGATCCACCCCCTCGGCTACGTGATCGCGCTGGCCGCGGTCGTCTTCTGCCACCTCGTCATCGGCGAGATGGTCCCGAAGAACCTCGCGATGGCCGCCCCCGAGAAGGCGGCGCTGTGGCTGAGCCCCGGCCTGGTCGCCTTCGCCCGCCTGTGCAGGCCGATCACCGCAGCGCTCGGCGCCTGTGCCCAGGGCATCCTGCGGCTGTTCCGCGTGGAGCCCAAGGACGAGGTCGAGGCCGTCTTCACCAGCGAGCAGCTCAACCGGCTGGTGGGGGACGCGGGCCAGGCCGGACTGCTCGACCCGGAGGAGCAGGAACGTCTGGAGGACGCCCTGGAGCTGGGCTCCCGCCCGGTGACCGACGTGCTCCTCGCCCGGGAGTCGCTGGTGACGGTCAGCCCGTCGGTCACACCCGGCGGGATCGTCGCCCTCACCGCCCGCACCGGGTACTCGCGCTTCCCGGTCGCCGTGGAGAAGGGCGCCTTCATGGGGTACCTGCACGTCAAGGACGTCCTGGACCTCGAGGACTCGGAGCGTGCCGTCCCCCAGCACCTCTGGCGTCCCATGACCACCCTCCGCCCCGAACTGCCCCTGGACGACGCCCTCACCGTGATGCGTCGCGCGGCGACCCACCTGGCCCAGGTGACGGACGCGTCGGGACGGGTGCTCGGCGTGGTCGCCCTGGAGGACGTCCTGGAACTCCTGGTCGGGGAGGTGCGCGACCCGGCCCACCGGGAGGTGACGCTGGCCACCTAGGGCTCAGGGGCCGGCCGGGTCCTGCGGCCCCCGCCCGGAGAGGACCTCCCCGTAGGCCTGCATCAGGTCCGGCAACCGCAGCGTGGCCAGGTCGTCCCGGGTCAGCGACCCGGGATACACCGACAGGCGCAGGTCGCGGTACGCGCAGCTCTTCTCGTACAGCGTCCGCAGGAAGCGTCCGTTGCCCAGCTCGTCGATCCATCCCTGGTCCACCACGTGCCCCGCGATGGAGCGCAGCTCGTCGAGGGCCTCCTCGTCCCAGACGTCCCCGTTCTCGGCCGCGAGCACCTCGCCGATCGAGGTCAGCTCCAGCGGCCGGTACGAGGGGAAGTCCACGCGGGTCGTGAACCGGGAGGACAGCCCGGGGTTGGCGGACAGCAGGCGGTCCATGCCCTCCGGGTAGCCGGCGAGGATGACGACGAGGTGGTCGCGGTTGTCCTCGGCGCGCTTCAGCAGCACCTGGAGCGCCTCGTCGCCGTAGGCGTCGCCCTTGCCGTACCCGGAGTTCGACAGGGAGTAGGCCTCGTCGACGAAGAGGACGCCGCCGAGCGCGGAGTCGATCAGCTCGTTGGCCTTCACGGCGGTCTGGCCGAGGTATTCGCCGACCAGGTCGGCCCGCTGCGCCTCCACGAGGTGGTCGCCGCCGAGCAGGCCGAGGGCGTAGAAGACCCGGCCCAGGATGCGGGCCACGGTGGTCTTGCCGGTGCCGGAGGGGCCGGAGAAGACGAAATGGCGTTTGGGCGGCTGGACCGGCAGCCCCTGACCGGCCCGCAGCCGAGCCATGTTGAGCTGCGCGGACAAGGCTTTGACCTGGCGTTTCACCGGCTCCAGACCCACCATGCGCTCCAGCTCCGCGAGCGCCTCCTCCAGCAAGGCCGGATCGGTGGGCCCGGTGGGCAGGGAGGAGTGCGGCCCGTCGGTCCGCTCGCGCACGGCGGGGCCGCTCAGCGAGGGCAGCGGGGCGCCCGGCGGGGGCTCGGGGACCTCGGGGACGGAGAGCTTGAGGCCGCGTTCCTCGGCGCCGAAGAGGGGGTCGAGTCCGTCGGCGCAGTCCAGCCCGTCCGGTCCCGTGCCGGCCTGGGCGAGTCCGGTGAGATCGCCGGTGTCGTCGTAACCGTCTCCCTCGGCGATCGCCGCCAGCCGGGCCGAGGTGTCCATGAAGGCCGGGTCGACGCGGTGCACGGCCCGGTACAGCGGGAGCGCCGCGGCACTGCGGCCCGTCCCCTCGTGGGCCCGGGCCAGCCAGTACCGCAGCTCCTTGCGCTGCGGCTGCTCGCTGCGGCAGCGCATCAGAGCCGTCGACAGCAGCGGCTCGGCCTGTCCGTACATCTCCAGACGCACCCGGGCCATGCCGCTGAACAGGCCGGCCTCGATACCCAGCAGGGGATCGCCGAGCAGCGGGTCGGTGTGCCGTACGAGTTGCTCCCAGTCCTTGACCAGGTAGGCGCGGCAGGCGTGCAGGAAGCGGACCTGGGCGTCGGCGTCCACGGGCGGCAGCCCGGCCAGGGCCCGGTCCAGCTCCGGGACGTGGCGGCCGTCCAGCCAGTGGGAGGCGTGCGCCAGCAGCAGGTCGCGGGGGCTCTCCAGCACGGGCTGCACCCACCAGCCCAGCCAGTACCAGGAGTTGAGCGTGCGGCGATGGCGGGCACGCTGCTCGCCGAAGCGCTCCCGGTGCCGGAACATCCTGAGCAGGGCGTTCGTGGTGTCGACGCGCAGCGCGTGCAGTCCCAGCCAGCCGTCGGCCATCGCGGGATCGATGCGCACCGCGGTCCGGAACTCCTCCTCGGCCTGCGGATAGGCCCCCATGGTGTAGGCGTCCACGCCGCGCAGCCAGGCGAGGTCGGCCGGGGCCTGGGGGCCCCGCGTGCCGAAGTCCATCCCGTCCCCCACGTACCGTGCCCCCGTCGGTATGCCGACGAGCCGTCGCCCGCCGACCGCCTCGGTCAACGGGTGTACCGCGGACCGGAGTTGCAAGGTGCGCGCGGCAACCGCCCGTAGGTCGCACCGTGGGCATCGTACCCGCGGGGGTCTGTCCTCCGAAGGGTGCCGGGGCAGGCCGTTGCGCGAGGCGGGCACGGTCGGGGCGTGCGCCGGACGGTGACTGAGGGTGAGCGGATCGACTCGCGCAGCAGCCGGAAAACGTGCTCGGGGCAGAACGAAGCCCCCGATCACGGGGGAACAATCGGGGGCTTCGCGTCTGTCGGCGGCACCGAATGGCCGCACATCCAGAACGTAAGACCTGTACGACCCCTGGGTCAAGCGAAGTTGAGGCACTCCGGCAGGTTGCCGCGGGGCGATCTTCACGAGTTCAGCACATTGCGGAGGGTCCGTCACCCTGCGTGAAAAAGTGGGCCTCAGAGGTGGTTCCCGCGGGTCCCGGCAGCAACTCGTACCCCTTCTCCCCCTGACGCACCAGAAGGTGCGCGAAGGGGCGCGAGGGGTCGTCGGCGAAGTGCCGGCGCTCCGCGGGGATCCACGCGTCCCAGAACGTCCGCTGCTCCGCGCCGTCGCGCGCCCTGCCGCGCGCCCACGCCTCCTCGCGCGGCAGCTCCATCCAGACCAGCCGGGCCAGGTGGGGGCGGAGTGCCTCGCGGCCCGCGCCGACGCCCTCCACGAGGACCACCGGGGCGGGCGGCAGCGGGCGGGGCGCTCCGAAGCGCCGGGTCCGCCAGTCGTAGGGGGCGTAGTGCGCGGTGTCGCCGCGCTCCAGGGGCTCGATCACCTGGCTCAGCAGCCGGCCGGTCCAGTCGAACAGTTCGTCGTGGCTGGCGATGTCGTCGAGCCGCAGCACCGGGGCGCCGCCCAGCTCGGCGGCCAGCCGTCCGGCGAACGTGGACTTCCCGGACCCGGCGTGCCCGTCGACGCCGACCAGACGCACGGGTCCGCAGGACGGGGGGAGCCGGCGGAGCAGGGCTGCGAGGGCGTGGATGGCGGATCCTGGGCTGCGCGAGGGAACGGACGACGTCCCCCGCACTCTAGCCGCGCCCGTCCGGGACGTGCGTCCGGCCGGCGGCCGGCCCCGCACGCCGTCGGGGTCCGGTGTGCGGCTCGGGTCCTGCGCCTCGCCCGGGCCCCGCGACCGGTTCGGCCGCGCCCCGCGACGCCCGCCCCGGGGCACGCCACTGGTCGACACCAATATTCGTGGCGCGGCGTGCGGAGAAGTGCTGGCAGGACCGGGTTCCTGCGGCCATAGTTGGCGCACAACCGTGCAACGGACCCGCCCGACTCGGACACCTGGGGGTCTTCCACCCATGAGCAGAGCCGAACAGCCGTCCCGCAGAACCGTCCTGGCCGCAGCCGTGGTTGCCGCCGTGGCGGGCAGTGCGGTTCCGGCCACCGCCGCAACCCCGCCCGCCGCGGACGAGGGCCCTGCGGACCGCGAGCGCACTCCCGCCCGGCAGGTCGACTACCGGGCCTGGACCACGTTCCGCGACTGGCGGCGCGGGACCGCGGAAGGGGCCCGCGCGGTCGCGGGCGCCCGTCCCGGTGTGGTGATCGGCGCCCCGGCCGGCACCGCGGACTACACCGACCCGCACACCGGCACCACCGCCGCCTGGGAGTACGCGACCTGGACGTCGCCCGTCCACCGGCTCGCCGTGCCCTCGACGGAGGTCATCGCCTCCTGGAACGCGCACACCCCGAGCGGCACCTGGCTCCAGGTCGAACTGAAGGGGAGCTACTCCGACGGTACGGACACCCCCTGGTACGTGATGGGCCGCTGGGCGGCCGGCGACCAGGACATCAAGCGGACCTCGGTCGACGACCAGGGCGACGGCAAGAGCAGCGTCTGGACGGACACCTTCGCCGTCGACGACGCCTCCACGGGGCTGCGCCTGGTCTCCTACCGGCTCAGACTCACGCTCTACCGCCGCCCCGGCACGAGGACCACGCCCACCGTCTGGCGGCTCGGCGCGATGGGCTCGGACATCCCCGACCGCTTCACCGTCCCGGCCTCCGCTCCCGGCCTCGCCCAGGAGCTGAGCGTCCCGCGTTACTCGCAGGAGATCCACAAGGGTCAGTACCCCGAGTACGACAACGGCGGCGAGGCCTGGTGCAGCCCCACCTCCTCGCAGATGATCATCGAGTACTGGGGCGGCCGGCTCACCGCCGAGCAGCTCGCCTGGGTCGACCCGTCCTACGCCGACCCGCAGGTCTGCCACGCGGCCCGGTACACGTACGACCACCAGTACGCCGGCTGCGGCAACTGGCCCTTCAACGCCGCCTACGCGGCCACCTTCGAGGGCCTCCAGGGCGTGGTCACCCGCCTGGGCTCCCTCACCGACCTGGAGACGCTGATCGCGGCCGGCATCCCGGCCATAACGTCCCAGTCCTTCCTGGAGGAGGAGCTGACCGGGGCCGGCTACGGCACGTCGGGCCATCTGATGACGGTGATCGGCTTCACCGCCGACGGGGACGTGATCGCCAACGACCCCGCCTCCGACGACAACGAGGCCGTGCGCCGCGTCTACCGGCGGCGCGAGTGGGAGAACATCTGGCTGCGCACCAAGCGCTACAACGCGAGCGGCAAGGTCGCCTCCGGCACCGGCGGCGTCTGCTACCTGTACTTCCCGGCGCACCCGAGCCCGCGCCAGCGCAAGGCGCTCGCGGCGGTGGGCGTGCTCTGACCGCGCCGCGACGACGGCCCCCGGCAGCGCGAGATCGGCTCCGGGGGCCGTCCGCTGTGAGCAAGGTCTCCGCCACATATGCCGCCGGCGGTGGCAAGGTGGACAGCGTCACCGCGGGGGTCGCCCTCGACGGGAGGCGGGGGGAGTCCACCCGAACTCCGAGATCAGCGAGTAGCCATGACCGCACACACCGCCACAGCCGCCCGTGTCCGTACCGGCGGCCCCGAGGACGACGGCCCGAAGGTCCTCGAACACGTCATGGGCTGGACCCTCGTCGTGGTAGTCGCGATGCTCGTGGTCCAGCTGGGCCTGCTGTGACGTGACCCGGGTGTGACCTGGCCCACGATCCGACCTGCCATACTGCGGAAGTCCCGCTGCCCGTAGGAAACCAGGGTCGAAATTGAATATCAGTCAACAGCGTGCCGACGCCCGCCCCCGGGCGCGCGGCACCGAGCGTTCGCTGGCACGCCGGGCCGAACTCATCGCCATCGGGCGCAGGCTGTTCGCCGACACGTCCTACGACGCGCTCTCGATGGACGACATCGCCCGCCAGGCGCATGTCGCCAAGGGGCTGATCTACTACTACTTCCAGTCCAAGCGGGGCTACTACCTGGCGATCATCCAGGACTCCGTCGCCGAGCTGGTCACGACCGCGGCGGGCGGTACCGAACTGCCGCAGGTGGACCGCGTCCACCGCACCATCGACGGCTATCTGCGCTACGCCGAGCACCACCAGGCCGCCTACCGCACCATCGTCAGCGGCGGAGTCGGCTTCGACACCGAGGTGCACGCCGTCCGGGACGGGGTGCGCGAGGCGATCGTCGCCACCATCGCCGAAGGGGCGTACGGCCGCTCCGACGTCGGCCCGCTGGCGCGTATGGGCCTGCTCTCCTGGGTGTGCGGGGTCGAGGGCGCCACCCTGGACTGGATCGGCCGTCCCGGTCTGCCCCGCGAAACCATGCGTGACCTGCTGGTGAAGTCGCTCGGCGGCACCCTGCGCGCCATCGAGGAGCTGGACCCCGCCTGCCCGGCCCCGGCCGCCGCCCGCCGGGACGCCTGACGCGCACAGCGGAGGGGCGGAGACCCGAGCCGGCCCCCGCCCCTCCGCCCCCCCTGTGGGTCAGGTCAGCCGATCGCCCTGATCAGCTCGCCGTTCGCGGTGTCACCGCTCAGCTCCCAGAAGAAGGTGCCGCCCAGCCCCTGCTGGTCCTTGTACGCCATCTTGGTCGCGATGGTCTGCGGCGTGTCGTAACTCCACCAGTCGTTCCCGCACTTGGCGTACGCCGTACCGGCCACGGTGCCGGTCGCCGGGCAGCTGGTCCTCAGCACCTTGTAGTCCTCGATGCCCTTCTCGTACGTCCCCTTGGCGGGGCCGGTGGCGGTGCCGCCCGGTGCCGCCTGGCCGACGCCGGTCCAGCCGCGGCCGTAGAACCCGATCCCGAGCAGCAGCTTCGAGGGCGGGATGCCGAGGCCCTTGAGCTTGTCGATGGTCGCCGAGGAGTGGTAACCGGGCTTCGGGATACCGGAGTACGAGGTCAGCGGCGAGTGCGGAGCGGTCGGGCCGGCGGCGTCCCAGGCGCCGAAGAAGTCGTACGTCATCGGGTTGTACCAGTCGACGTACCGGGCCGCTCCCGCGTAGTCGGCCGCGTCGATCTTGCCGCCGGACGTCGCGTCGGCCGTGATCGCCGCGGTGAGCAGGTTGCCGGAGCCGAACTCGGCGCGCAGGGCGCTCATCAGCTTCGGGAACGCGTCCCGGCCGCTGGTGTCGCAGCTCAGCCCGCAGGAGTTGGGGTATTCCCAGTCGATGTCGATCCCGTCGAAGACCTCGGCCCACCGGGAGTTCTCGACCAGGTCGTGGCAGGACCGGGCGAACGCGGCGGGGTCCTTCGCGGCCTCCGCGAAGCCGCCGGACCACGTCCACCCGCCGAAGGACCACAGGACCTTGAGACCGGGGTGCTTCTTCTTCAGCTTGAGCAGCTGGTTGAAGTTGCCCCGCAGCGGCTGGTCCCAGGTGTCGGCGACGCCGTCGACGGAATCGGCCGCCGTGTACGCCCGGTCGGTCGCCGCGTAGGCGTCGCCCATGGCGCACTTGCCGCCGGTGACGTTGCCGAACGCGTAGTTGATGTGGGTCAGTTCGGCGCCGGAGCCGGACGTCTCGATGTTCTTGACGTGGTACTTGCGGTCGTAGGTGCCCCATTCGGTGAAGTAGCCGACGACCTTGGAGCCGGCGGCGGCACTCGGCGCGGGTGCCGCGGGGGCCGCCGCGGCGGTGGTCGTGGCCGCGCCGGCCAGCAGCCCCGCGCCGAGCGCCGCGGAGCACAGGGCGGCGAGGAGGGCCCGGACGGGGGCCCTCCGGCGTGAGCGGGGCCGGGCGTGGGGGAGGACGCGGGGGAGGTGCGGGACGTGCATCGGGTGTCTCCTCGTGGGGGGAAGAGGGAAACGCGCGCCGATTGGCATGAACGCGGTAATGCGTTCGGTCCGTCACCGTAGGAGGACTAGACCAGTGGGGTCAATGGTTCGGACCATCTTCGGGTCGGGGCGCCGGAATCGAGGGCTCGCGGACCGGCCGGAGCATTTCCTGAAGTAAGCGGTCGTTAACTGGTGACTCCATGCCTCCGATCGGGCATACTCACAGCGCACAGCCGCTGGTCAGCCGCTTCCGCGACCCGGGAGTGCGAGCATCGGCCTGGCCCGAACGACCCGGCGGAACCGCCTCCACCCAAGGCGCACGTCCGCCGTTGCGCCCGACAGGGAGGAGAGCGTCGCCATGCCCGACCGCGCCCCGCAGCCGGTGGACCGGCAACTGCCCACGGACGAGGCACGGGATCTGATCTCGCTCGTCCGCGACATCGCGCAGCGTGAGATCGCCCCGAACGCGGCCGAGGAGGAGGACGCCGGACGCTTCCCGCGCCAGGTCTTCGCCCTGCTCTCCGACTCCGGCCTGCTCGGCCTGCCCTACGACGCCGAGTACGGCGGCGGCGAGCAGCCCTACGAGGTCTATCTCCAGGTCCTCGAGGAGCTGGCCGCGGCCCGGCTCACGGTAGGCCTCGGCGTCAGCGTGCACACCCTCGCCTCCTACGCCCTCGCCGCCTACGGCACCAAGGAACAGCAGGTCGAGCACCTCCCCGCGATGCTCGGCGGCGGCCTGCTCGGTGCCTACTGCCTCTCCGAGCCCGCCTCCGGGTCCGACGCCGCCTCGCTGCGCACCAAGGCCGTGCGCGAGGGCGGCGACTGGGTGATCACCGGCACCAAGGCGTGGATCACGCACGGCGGCGTCGCCGACTTCTACACCGTCATGGCGCGCACGGGCGAGGAGGGACCGCGGGGCATCACCGCCTTCCTGGTCCCCGCCGACGCCGCGGGGCTGAGCGCCGCGGTGCCGGAGAAGAAGATGGGGCTCAAGGGCTCGCCCACCGCACAGGTCCACCTCGACGGCGTGCGGGTGTCCGACGCCCGACGCCTCGGCGACGAGGGGCAGGGTTTCGCGATCGCCCTGTCCGCGCTCGACTCGGGGCGGCTGGGCATCGCCGCCTGCGCGATCGGTGTGGCCCAGGCGGCGCTGGACGAGGCGGTGTCCTACGCGGCGGAGCGCCGGCAGTTCGGCAAGCCGATCGCCGACTTCCAGGGGCTGCGCTTCATGCTCGCCGACATGGCCACCCAGATCGAGGCCGGCCGCGCGCTGTACCTGACCGCGGCACGGCTGCGGGACGCCGGACTGCCCTTCGCCAAGCAGGCCGCCATGGCCAAGCTGCACTGCACCGACACGGCGATGCGGGTCACCACCGACGCCGTGCAGGTCCTCGGGGGGTACGGCTACACCGCCGACTTCCCCGCCGAGCGCTACATGCGCGAGGCGAAGGTGCTGCAGATCGTCGAGGGCACCAACCAGATCCAGCGCATGGTCATCGCCCGTCACCTCGCGGGTCCCGAGGGACGCTGAAGTCACCGGTGACGCTCCAGGCACCGGTGACGGCGAAGTCGCCGGCCACGCCGAACCCGCCGGTGACGCGCAGGTCGCCGGTGGTGAAGAAGTCCCCGAGTCCGCGCGGGGGCGCCGCCAGTCGCACCCACTCCGGGTCGTCGCGTCCCGGCAGGGTGCGGCCGCGGTCGGCCCAGGTCCGCATCAGCTCACGGTAGATCGGCGGGTCCGGGGGCTGCGGGGCCGGCGGAACCGGTCTCGCGGGCACCGGGACGAACGCGCGGCGCCGAGGCCCGGTCGCCGAGTACGTGGGGGTCATGCCCGGGCAACGCGGCGGAGTGCGGACAGGTCACCGGCGCCCGGAATCGAGAGTGAGTTCGCGGCTGTCCGCCGCCGAGTCGGCGGCGTCGCACGGTGTCTGACGCACCGTCGCTCACGGCGGCCCTCCCGCGACCTCCCGCGGACAGCGCTCCACCCGCTCCACGGCCGTGCGTGGGCCGTGGAGCGGGTGGGTGGACGCATCGGGGCGACGCACCCGGACGGCGCCCGTCCGGGTGGCACACGTGGGCTCAGGCCGCCTCGCGCCGCATCGTCGGCACGCGCATCGGGCGCGAGCCCGGACCGCCGACGTGGGAGAAGGGCTGGGTCCGCCAGTCGAGACCCTGGGGGAGCGTCAACAGCAGGGCGGTGTCCTGCTCGTGGGGCTGGAACGACTCGTCCGCCGGACGGGCGTCGGTGGCCCTGCGGCCGGTGCCCGCACACGCCGTGAGGCCGAACGGGTTCCACGGGGAGGCGCACAGCGCGTGCTGCGGCAGCACCTCCTCGTCCGCCAGCAGCGCGATGGGCTGCGCGCAGTCCGGGCAGATCACCCGGTACATCTCGAACGTGTCGTAGGTGTCGAGCTCCTCCTCGTCGAGGGCGTCGGGTTCGACGCCCTCCGGAAGGGGCTCGATGACCGGCTGCTGCCGCTTGGACGTGGTACGTCCAGGGCGCTTAAGACTCTGCATGGGATTCTCCCCCTCGGGCTGGGCCGTGACGGCACTGCGGCCTCGACCACAGCAAGCACTTCCCGTCCCCCCTACGGGGTAATCACGAGAACATCACGGAGAACGGCCGGGGGGTGTGGTCTTCGTCACATGCCTCGCGCAGCCGCCCCCTGCGGCGGTTTTGTACCCGGCCGGTCCGTCGGCCGACCGCCCGTCACATCACGAACAGGGCATGACCTGGGCCGCTCAGGTATCCGAGGAGATCAAGCGCACTGTAGGTTCTTGCGCCATGGAGGAGCTGGACCGACAGATCGTGCAGCTGCTCGTCAGGGACGGGCGGATGAGCTACACGGACCTGGGCAAGGCCACGGGCCTGTCCACGTCCGCCGTGCACCAGCGGGTGCGACGGCTGGAGCAGCGTGGCGTCATCCGCGGGTACGCCGCGGTCGTCGACCCGGAGGCCGTCGGGCTGCCGATGACCGCCTTCATCTCCGTGAAACCGTTCGACCCCAGCGCTCCCGACGACATCGCGGACCGGCTGGCCGGGGTTCCCGAGATCGAGGCCTGCCACAGCGTGGCGGGCGACGAGAACTACATCCTCAAGGTGCGCGTGGCCACCCCGCACGAGCTGGAGGAGCTGCTCGCCCGGGTCCGCTCCCTGGCGGGCGTGTCGACCCGGACCACCGTGGTGCTGTCCACGCCCTACGAGGCCCGGCCGCCCCGCGTCTGACCGTCGCCGCGGGCCACGGTGCCGGCCCGGCAGGGGACGGCCGCCCGCTGCCGGTCACCGGTCGGGGGCGGGGCGCCCCCCGTGCAGCGCCGACCTGCGTGCCGGTCGGCGGGCACGAGGGGCGAGACTGGTGTCCATGAGCGAGCCCACCACCCCGTCCACGACCGTCCTGCTGCGCCGCGGCGAGGTCCACAGTCCCGCCGACCCCTTCGCGACGGCGATGGTCGTCGAACGCGGCCAGGTCGCCTGGGTCGGCTCCGAGGGCGCCGCCGACGCCTTCGCGGACGGCGTGGACGAGGTGATCGACCTGGACGGCGCCCTGGTCACCCCGGCGTTCACCGACGCACACGTGCACACCACGAGCACCGGCTTCGCCCTCACCGGCCTCGACCTCTCCGGCGCTCCGACCCGGGAGGCCGCCCTCGCCCTGGTGCGGGACTTCGCGGCGGCCCGCCCGGGCGACCGCGTCCTCCTCGGGCACGGCTGGGACGCCTCCCGCTGGCCCGACGGGCTGCCCCCGACACGCGCGGAGCTGGACGAGGCCACCGGCGGCCGCCCCCTCTACCTCAGTCGTATCGACGTCCACTCGGCCGTCGTCACCACCGCCCTGCTCGACCTGGCCCCCGGGGCCGGCGACCGCGCGGACGGTCCGCTCACCGCCGACGCGCACCACGCCGTACGCGCGGCCGCCCTCGGAGCCGTGTCCCCCGCCCAGCGCACCGAGGCCCAGCGCGCCGCCCTCGCGCACGCCGCCTCCCTCGGTATCGGCACCGTTCACGAATGCGCAGGGCCCGAGATCTCCTCCGAGGACGACCTCACCGGCCTGCTGCGGCTGTCGGCCACCGAGGCCGGACCCCGGGTCATCGGCTACTGGGCCGAACGGGATGTCGACAAGGCGAGGGAACTGGGCGCGGTCGGCGCCGCCGGCGACCTCTTCGTCGACGGCGCCCTCGGCTCCCACACCGCCTGCCTGCACCAGCCGTACGCCGACAACGGTCACACCGGCATCGCCTACCTGGACTCCGCCGACGTCGCCGCGCACGTCGTCGCCTGCACCGAGGCCGGTCTCCAGGCGGGCTTCCACGCCATCGGGGACGCCGCCGTGACCGCCGTCGTGGAGGGGGTGCGCGCCGCCGCCGACAAGCTCGGCCTCGCGCGCGTCCGCGCCGCCCGCCACCGCGTCGAGCACGCCGAGATGCTCACCCCCGAGACCGTCGCGGCCTTCGCCGAACTGGGCCTGACCGCCTCCGTCCAGCCCGCCTTCGACGCCCTGTGGGGCGGCGAGGACGGCATGTACGCCCGCCGCCTGGGCGCCGAACGGGCCCGCACCCTCAACCCCTACGCCGCCCTGCTGCGCGCCGGTGTCCCGCTCGCCTTCGGCTCCGACAGTCCGGTCACGCCCCTCGATCCGTGGGGCACCGTCCGGGCCGCCGCCTTCCACCGCACGGCGGAACACCGCGTCTCCGTGCGGGCGGCGTTCACCGCGCACACACGCGGCGGCTGGCGGGCGATCGGCCGCGACGACGCGGGCGTCCTGGTGCCGGGCGCCCCCGCCGACTACGCGGTCTGGCGTACCGGCGCCCTGGTGGTCCAGGCCCCCGACGACCGGGTCGCACGCTGGTCGACCGACCCGCGTTCCGGCACCCCCGGCCTGCCCGACCTCACCCCGGGCCGGGGACTGCCCGTCTGCCTGCGCACCGTCGTCGGGGGCCGGACCGTCTTCGTACGGCCGGGCGAGTGATCTCCACGGCCGACGGGGCGATGATCTTCCGCCGCGTACGACCTGCGGCTCCGCCCCGCTGACCTGGGCATTGCTGCGGAAGCCGCAGGTCGAACGACTGTTGACAGGCGACGGCGGGGGGCCGGTAGGTTCGGCCGAGTCCACCACCGGACGTCCGACCGGGGAATCCTCCGCGCACGCGTCGCGGCGCCGCTGGGTCAGGGACGGTGTGCCGCATTCGGGGCACCGTCGCTGGGAGCCAGGCTCAGCGCTCACGCCGCGACGAGGGAACGTTCCCGCCGGTCGGGAGGTGTGACCCGGGTGGGGCCCGGGCGCTCAGTAGACAACGGCTTTCGGTCGATCCGCAGCCAGCGGGTCCCAGGTCGGCCCGAAGGGCGCCGGGCCCCCATCCGCAGCGGTAACGGTCCGCAAGCGTGCATCCCTACCCCGGTCCACGGGAAACGACACCGCCGTACGCACGTCCTGTCACGTCGGCGCAGGCCGCGGCCATTAAGGTGGTGCTCTGCGTACGGACATGAAGGGGCAGCGGTGAACGACGGCGACGGGACGCCCGCGGCAGCGGGGCGGGGGAGGCGGTTCGATCCCCTGGGTACGGCCTTGGTGATCATCCCGACCTACAACGAGGCGGAGAACATCAAGGCGATCGTCACGCGCGTGCGCGAGGCGGTCCCCGAGGCGCACGTCCTCGTGGCCGACGACAACAGCCCGGACGGCACGGGCAAGCTCGCCGACGAGCTGGCCGCCGGGGACGACCACGTCCAGGTCCTGCACCGCAGGGGCAAGGAAGGCCTGGGCGCCGCCTACCTCGCGGGCTTCCGCTGGGGCCTGGAGCACGGCTACGGCGTGCTGATCGAGATGGACGCCGACGGTTCCCACCAGCCCGAGGAACTGCCCCGCCTGCTCACCGCCCTCAAGGGGGCCGACCTGGTGCTCGGTTCCCGCTGGGTGCCCGGGGGCCGGGTGGTGAACTGGCCCAAGTCCCGCGAGTTCATCTCCCGGGGCGGCAGCATGTACTCGCGCCTCGCGCTCGACCTGCCGCTGCGCGACATCACCGGCGGCTACCGCGCCTTCCGCCGCGAGACCCTGGAGGGCCTCGGCCTGGACGAGGTCTCCTCGCAGGGCTACTGCTTCCAGGTCGACCTCGCCCGCCGGGCGATCAAGGCCGGCTACCTCGTCGTCGAGGTGCCGATCACCTTCGTCGAGCGCGAGCACGGCGACTCCAAGATGAGCCGCGACATCCTCGTGGAGGCCCTCTGGCGGGTCACCACGTGGGGTGTGGGGGAGCGGGTCGGCAAGGTCCTGGGGCGCGACAAGCAGCCCGACAGGGCAGCGGGTGAGCCGACCGCCGGAGCGTCCCACGAGAGGGCCGCGGACCGGACGGAGCCGGCGTCGGGGCCGTCCGGAGAGGGCGCCCAGAGGCAGCCCGGGAAAAGCGACAAGTCGACCCCGGCGCCCGACGAGAGCGCCTGACGCCCCCTTACGCCGCGCTGAGCCGGGGGCAGGCACACTGGGGGTATGACGACTGGCGCTCAGACCCCCAGGTCCCCCGCCCGGCCCCCCCGCTCCCGCCTGCGCGCGTTCCTGCCGTTGGGTGTCGCCGCCTGGCTCGTGCTGGAGATCTGGCTGCTGACCGTGGTCGCGGGCGCCTCCAGCGGCTTCGTGGTCTTCCTGCTGCTGGTCGCGGGCATCGTCCTCGGCTCCGTCGTCATCAAGGCGGCGGGCCGCCGAGCCTTCCGGAACCTGACCCGGACGGTGCAGCAACAGCAGTCCGGCATGCCCCCCGAGGCCCGGCCGAACAGCGAGGGCAACGGCCTGATGATGCTGGGCGGGCTGCTCCTGATCCTCCCCGGCCTGATCTCGGACGCGCTGGGGCTGCTCATGCTGCTGCCCCCGGTCCAGAAAGCGGTGAGCCGGTACGCGGAGCGGACGGTGGAGCGCAAGCTCCGTGAGGCCCGTCCCGGCACCCTGGGCGACGCCTTCCGCCAGGCCCGCATGCACCAGCCGGACGGCAAGGTCGTCCAGGGCGAGGTCGTGCGCGACGACCCGGACGACGCCCCGCAGGGCCCCCGCCCGCCGCTGGCGCGCTGAGCGGAAGCGTGCCGCCCGGGGGAGCGGTCCTCTGACGGCACGCGGCAGCAAAAACCGCAGGTGCCGTACGTGAGGTTCACGTACGGCACCCGCGGTGTGTTCGTTGCCTACGGTTTCCCGCTACGCACTCTTGCGGCTGTCACGCGGATGCACCGCGATGTTCATCGCGCCGGAGCGCAGAACGGCCAGCCGCTCCTCGAGGACCTCTTCGAGTTCCTCGCGGGTGCGGCGCTCCATCAGCATGTCCCAGTGCGTACGCGCGGGCTTGGCCTTCTTTTCCTCAGGGCCGTCGCCGTCCACGAGGAGTGCCTGGGCCCCGCAGACCTTGCACTCCCACTCCGGCGGGATCTCCGCCTCCACCGAGAAGGGCATCTCGAACCGATGCCCCTTCTCGCATGCGTACTCCACGGCCTGGCGCGGGGCCAGGTCGATGCCGCGGTCCGTCTCGTAGCTGGTCACCACGAGGCGCGTGCCGCGAAGAGCTCGCTCACTCATGAATCGTGCCTCCCGGGCTTGTCGCCCACAGGACAGGTGTCGCTGTCGTCGTCATCCGGTCAACGTCCGGGCGGCGGTAAAGATTCCCGTCCCGACTCCCGTTCCGGGCGTCTGCGTCGCCGTCGCAGTCGCAGCCTTGCTCCAGTGCAGTACCCGCCGACGCCCGGTTTGTCACCTCTGCTAACAGATGTGACATAGCGTTTCGGCGCCATTGACGCGCAGTAACGGTACGCCTGGCAGGCCAAACGCGTACACTACAGCGCTTTCGTGCCGAGTGCTAAATCCTCGCCGGTACGGGATTGCCCGCGTCGTCGATGGCCCGCCGCACCGGGACCCGCGCGAGCAGCGCGAAACCGATGACGAAGAACGCCACCAGGGAGATGATCGCGTCCCGGTAGCTCCCGGTCAGCTGGTAGGTGAGACCGAACAGCAGGGGCCCCAGCCAGCTCATCCCGCGGTCGCTCAACTCGTACGCCGAGAAGTACTCGGCCTCCTTGCCGGGCGGCACCAGGTGGGAGAAGAGGGAGCGGGACAGCGCCTGGCTGCCGCCGAGGACGAGTCCGATCCCGGCGGCCAGCACGAAGAACCACACCGGTTCCCCGGCCGGCAGGAAGTACCCGGCCGCGAGGGTCACCGTCCAGGCCACCAGCGACCCGAGGATCGTGCGCTTCGCCCCGTACGCGCGGGCCAGCCTGCCGAGCGCCAGCGCGCCCGCCACCGCCAGGAGCTGCACCAGCAGCACGGCCACGATGAGCGTGGACTGCCCGAGGCCGAGTTCCTCGGAGCCGTAGACCGAGGCCTGGGAGATCACCGTCTGGATGCCGTCGTTGTAGACGAGGTACGCCAGCAGGAAGGCCAGGGTCAGCGGGCGGCGGCGCATGTCGCGGACGGTCGCCGCGAGCTGCCGGAAGCCCGGCAGCGCCGCCGCGCGCGCGGGGACGCGGCGGTCGCGCAGCCGTCGCAGCGGGATCAGCGCGAAGGCGCCCCACCAGAGTCCGGCCGACGCCAGGCAGACGCGGACCGCCGCGCTCTCGCTCAGCCCGAAGGAGTCGTGGGCGGTGTAGAGGATCAGGTTCGCGACCAGGACCAGCGCCCCGGCCGCGTAGCCGAAGGCCCAGCCCCGCGAGGAGACCGCGTCGCGTTCTTCGGGCCGGGCGATCTGGGGGAGGTAGGAGTTGTAGAGCATCATCGCCACGGACTGCGCGGCGTTGGCGACGACCAGGAGCAGTCCGCCCAGCAGGTAGCGGTCGCCGTCGAGGAAGAACATGGCGGTCGTCGCCCCCGCGCCGGTGTACGCGGCGGCGGCCAGCAGCGGCTTCTTGCGCCCGGAGCGGTCGGCCGCGGCGCCCACCAGGGGCATCACGAGCACCGCGACGATCACCGACAGCGAGACCGAGTACGCGAAGAAGGACCCGGCGCGCACCGGAATGCCGAGCGGGTGGACATAGCCGTCCGGGCCCGCCGCCGACTCGGCGACCGACGTCAGATAGGGGCCCAGGAACACGGTGAGCACGCTGGTGGAGTAGACCGAGCACGCCCAGTCGTAGACGTACCAGCCGCGCTGCTCGCGCCGTCGGCCGTCCGCGTCGTCGGCCGCGTCCGTCCTCAGGGTGTCGGTACCCACCCGTGCCCTCGCCTCCCCGGGAGCGCGCGACGCCCGGGCTCCGGTCGCGGGCCCAGGCGGTCCCCGACGGTCTCAGACCCAGACGCCGCGGTCCTCCATGACCTCGCGCAGTGTGTCGATGTGATCGGTCATGATGCCATCCACTCCCAGGTCCAGGAGCCGGTGCATCCGGTCGGGATCGTTCACCGTCCACACGTGCACCTGGAGCCCGCGGGCGTGGGCGGCGCGCACGAAGCGGTGGTCGACCACCTGGATGCCCGACTGGGCCTCGGGCACCTGCGCCGCGACCGCCGAACGGCGCAGGGCGGCCGGCACGCCCCACGAGCGCAGCCGCAGGTTGAGGACGCCCCGGGTGCCGTACGAGGTGGCCAGGCGCGGGCCGGCCAGGCGCTGGGCGCGGACCACGCGTGCCTCGGAGAAGGAGCCGACGCAGATCCGGTCCCAGCTGCCCGTCCGTTCGATCAGCTCCAGCAACGGCAGCAGCGCCGACTCCGCCTTGACGTCGATGTTCCAGCGCACCTCGGGGAAGGTCTCCAGCAGCTCCTCGAAGAGCGGCACCGGCTCCTCGCCCGCCACGCGCGCCCGGCGCACCCTCTCCCACGGGAGGTCGGCGATCCGCCCGGCCCCGTCCGTCACCCGGTCCAGGGTCGCGTCGTGGAAGGCGACGAGCTTCCCGTCCCGGGTCGCGTGGACATCGGTCTCGATGTACCGGTAGCCCGCCTCGACCGCGCGCCGGAACTGCCGGAGGGTGTTCTCCAGGCCGTCCGCCGCCCCACCGCGGTGGGCGAAGGCGATCGGTCCGGGGTGGTCCAGATAGGGGTGGCGGGGGTGGCGTATCGGGGTGGTCACCGACGCAGTATCGCGTGGCGGGGTTGAGCGGCGGCAACCACCGTGCTGCCGCCGGATGCCGGCGGGACGGCGAACAGGCGCAGGAACACCTGGGCGAGCGGGCCGATCGTCACGGCGTACAGCAGGGTGCCGACACCCACCGTGCCGCCGAGGGCGAAGCCCGTAGCCACCACGGTGATCTCGACGGCGGTCCGCACCAGACGCACCGAGAGGCCCGTCCGCCGGTTCAGCCCGGTCATCAGGCCGTCCCGCGGGCCCGGACCGAACCGAGCGGCGATGTACAGGCCGGTCGCCGCGCCGTTCAGGACGATCCCCGCCACCATCATGGTGATCCGCGCCGTCCAGCCGTGGGCGTCGGGCACGACGGCCAGCGTCGCGTCCATCGCGGCGCCGATCACCAGCACGTTGGAGACCGTGCCGAGGCCCGGGCGCTGGCGCAGCGGGATCCACAGCAGCAGCACGGCCGCGCCGACGACGGTCAGCACCAGGCCCATCGACAGGCCCGTGCGCTCGGCGAGGCCCTGGTGCAGCACGTTCCACGGCTCCAGACCGAGCCCGGACGCGACCAGCAGCGCCGAACTCGCGCCGTACAGGACGAGGCCGCCGTAGAGCTGTGTCAGTCGCCGCGTGAGATGCCGCGGTCCGGATCGCCTGGACATGAAATGCCCCCTGGGTGGTGGTAGTGGCCTGCTGCATGACACCCTGTGGCTTGGTAAGCAGAGCCAACCAGGGCCAATTCGGGGAAGGTGGACTGATTTCCATGGCGCAGTGGACTTCTGCCGTGGGGGCGGGACAGCTCGCGCGGCTGCTCGGTTCCCAGCAGGACCGCCCGGCCGGGCCCGGCACCCGCCGTCCGCCGGCCTACCGCGCGCTCGCCGACGGCGTCCGCCTGCTCGTCCTGGAAGGGCGCGTCCCCGTCGCCGCCCGGCTGCCCGCCGAACGCGAGCTGGCCCTCGCCCTGACCGTCAGCCGCACCACCGTCGCCGCCGCCTACGAGGCCCTGCGCGCCGAGGGCTTCCTGGAGTCCCGGCGCGGCGCGGGGAGCTGGACCGCGGTCCCGGCCGGCAACCCCCTGCCCGCGCGCGGCCTGGAGCCCCTGCCCCCGGAGGCCCTCGGGTCGATGATCGACCTCGGCTGCGCGGCGCTGCCCGCGCCCGAACCCTGGCTGACCCGGGCGGTGCAGGGCGCGCTGGAGGAACTCCCCCCTTACGCGCACACCCACGGCGACTATCCGGCCGGACTGCCCGCGCTGCGCTCGATGATCGCCGAGCGCTACAGCGCGCGCGGCATCCCGACCATGCCCGAGCAGATCATGGTGACCACGGGGGCCATGGGCGCGATCGACGCCATCTGCCACCTGTTCGGGGGCCGCGGCGAGCGCATCGCCGTGGAGTCGCCGTCGTACGCCAACATCCTCCAGCTGATGCGTGAGGCCGGGGCCCGGCTCGTCCCCGTCGCGATGGCCGAGGGGCTCACCGGCTGGGACGTGGACCGCTGGCGCCAGGTGCTGCGCGACGCCGCGCCCCGCATCGCGTACGTGGTCGCCGACTTCCACAACCCCACCGGCGCGCTCGCCGACGACGACCAGCGGCGGCGGCTGGTGGACGCCGCCCGCTCGGCGGGGACGGTGCTCGTGGCCGACGAGACGATGAGCGAGCTGTGGCTGGACGACGACGTCGAGATGCCGCGCCCGGTGTGCGCCTTCGACCCGGCCGGTTCCACGGTCGTCACCGTCGGCTCCGCCAGCAAGGCGTTCTGGGCGGGCATGCGCATCGGCTGGGTCCGCGCCGCGCCCGACGTGATCCGCAGCCTGGTCGCCGCGCGCGCGTACGCGGATCTGGGCACGCCGGTACTGGAACAGCTGGCGGTGAACTGGCTGTTCAGCACCGGGGGCTGGGAGCAGGCTGTGGCGGTGCGCCGCGCACAGGCCCGGCAGAACCGGGACGAGCTGGTGGGCGCGGTGCGGCGGGAGCTGCCCGACTGGGAGTTCGAGGTGCCGCGCGGCGGGCTCACGCTGTGGGTGCGGACCGGGGGGCTCTCGGGCTCCCGGCTCGCCGAGGCGGGGGAGCGGGTGGGGGTGCGGGTCCCCTCCGGGCCGCGGTTCGGGGTCGACGGGGCCTTCGAGGGCTATGTCCGGCTGCCGTTCACCGTGGGCGGCGCGGTGGCCGAGGAGGCCGCGGCGCGGCTCGCCGCGGCGGCCCGGCTGGTGGAGAACGGCGGCGTCGGCGGCGGTGGCGAGGGGCCGCGGACGTTCGTGGCGTAGCGGGGACGCGGCGACCCCGGCGACGGGACCCGGGCGCCCCCTCCGTCGGGCGGCCCGGATCCCGGCGAACCGGGACCGCGGTGTGACGCGTGGGTCAGGAGGTCTCCGCCGCGACCGCCTCGGCCGGGACCTTCTCCGTGCGGACCGGGCCGATGGCCGCTGACGTCTCCGAGGGGGTCTGCGCGACGGTCGCCGCTTCCAGCGCGACCGGCGCCGGCGGGGCGTCCGCCAGGGGCTTTCCGGGCTCGTCCGGCTCGCCGGGCTCCTCCGTCCCGGACCGGGACTCCGCCGGGGTGCCCGTCTCCCTCGTGGCGGGGGTGCTGGTCCTGTCGGCGGCGACGGTCTTGTCGGTGACCCCGGTCGTGACGGTGAGGACGGCCTTGTCGAGGGCGATGACCTTGTCGGGGGAGGCGGCCTTGCCAGGGGCGACGGCCGTGTCGGGGGAGGTGGCCTTGTCGGTGGCGACGGTCTCCCCGGTCGGGCCGTGCTTCCCGGTCGTGTTGCCCTTCTCGGTCGTGTCGCCCTTCTCGGTGGTGTCGGCTCGGTCGGCGGTGTCGCCTCTTCCGGTGGTGGCGGTCTCCGCCTGAGTCGTAGTCCCGGACTCGCCCTCCGCCTCCGCCTCCGCCGGCACCGGGGCCCGCTCGCCGTCCGCGGGCGTCGTGCGGGGCGGGAGCAGGTCGAGGACGGCCTGCCGCTGAGCCTCGCTGGTGGCGTCGTCGTAGGGGTCCGGGGTGGCCGGGACCTGGAGGCGGTGCACCGGGCCGGTGCCCAGGCGGGCGTAGCCGCGACCGGGCGGAACCTGTTCGACGGGGGTGGTGTGCGGCGGCGCACCCAGCACGGCCGCGAGTTCGTCCGCGGTGGCCGGGCCGAGGACGACCCGCGCGCGGGTGTGCTGCCGTACGGCGTCGCCCAGGCCGGCCAGGGCGTCCAGCTGGTCCGCGACGACCACCGTCACGTTCGCGGCGCGGCCGTGGCGCAGCGGGACCTGGAGCAGGGTCTGCGGGTCTCTGCGGCCGTCCGCGGAGGCCAGGTGCGCGAACGCGCTCGGCCGGTCGAGGAAGATCCACAGGGGCCGCCGGGTGTCGTCGGGCGCCGGCCGGCCCTCCTGACGAGCCCGGTTGACGGCGATCAGCCGCCGTTCCGTCTCGGCCGCCGCCCACTCGAGGCTGGTCAGCGCCCCGGTGAGGCCGCACTCGACGGCGAGCACGCCGTCCCGGCCGACCAGGCAGGCGTACTCGCCGGTGCCGCCGCCGTCGACGATGAGCAGGTCGCCGTGGTGCACCGCCTGCAGCGCGACCGAGCGGAGCAGGGTGGAGGTGCCTGTTCCGGGCTGGCCCAGCACGAGCAGATGGGGTTCGGTCGAGCGGATGCCGGTGCGCCAGACCACCGGCGGTACGTCCCGTCGCTCCTCGCCGTGGGTGAGCGGGAGCGTGCGCTGGACCCGGGTCGGGTCGGTGAAGCCGAGGACGGTCTCGCCGGGCGCCGTCACGAACCGCTGGGCGGCGATGTCGGTGGGCAGCGCGGTGAGCACGTCGACCGAGAGGTGGTTGGCCTCCTCGTTCCACGCGAAGTGGTATTCGCGCCCTCGGCCGGACTTCGCCGCGAGCAGGTGCTCGATGCGCGCCCGGGACTCGGCCTCCCCGTCGGTGAAGAACGCGGGGTAGCGGATCACCAGGTGGGCGAAGCGGCCGTTGTCGTCGAACTCGTACGCCGGGAAGGCCTTCTCCCACTCGCCGCCGTGGGCGTAGAGGGGGTCGGGGTCCTCGGCGAGCGAGAAGTAGGGGACCAGGGCCTCGTAGAGGGACTGGAGGCGCTGGGTCTGGGAGTCGTCGGGGCCCTCGGGCTCCGCCGGGGTGCGGTCCCGGCCCTGCCAGGCAGCCGCCGCCATCAGGCTGATGGCGGCCAGCAGCGGGCCGTACGGCACGAGTGCCACGACCAGGACCACCGAGGCCACCAGGAACAGCAGCGCGCCGCGCCGGTCCTTGGGGGTCTCGGTCCATCTGCGCCGCGCGGCCGCGGCCAGGCGGCGCAGACCTCGGGCGATCGTGATCAGTGGCTGGAGGACGTCGGTGGCGCTGTCGGCCGCCGTCCGGGCCAGCTCCCGGCTTCGGGCGAGCTGTGCGCCGCCGTTGCTCAGAATGCGGGGGAGGGGCCGCCGGGCCACTGCTGCCTCCTGGAGGTGCGTACGTGCGGATGTCGGGCGGTGGTGCGGGCCGTCAGAACTTGATTCCGCCGAGGAGGCCCGCCAGGCTCTCGCCGCCCGCCTTGATGCTCGGGGCGATGGCGGTGCTCGCGAGGTAGAACCCGAAGAGGACCGCGACGAGCGCGTGGGAGGCCTTGAGGCCGTCCTTGCGGAAGAAGATGAAGACGACGATGCCGAGCAGGACCACGCCTGAGATCGAGAGGATCATGTGAGTTCTCCTGGTTCGCGGGGACAGTCACCATGAGTACTTCCAGGATCACAGCATGTATCCATACGATTAAAGGTGCAAATGGGGGAAATTCGGCGAATTTGCCCCGGGTGGCGTAGCGCTTCTCTCGGCCGGTTGAGCAGGGCGGTTGCGCCCTGCCGGGTCCGTGCTGATCTTTACCTCGGGCACGTCGGCTGGGGTGCGGCACGAGCCGCTACCCTGGCGATTCACTCGTACGGCCGCGCCGCTCGCCGCCGTACGCACACCCAGTCCCCAACGTTCACGTCGTGAAGCGTTCGTAGTGAGAGGTGGTCCGGCCGATGAGCGAAGCCCCCGACCCCGAGGTCGTGGAGCTGGCGACCAAGATCTTCGATCTGGCCCGTCAGGGGCGGACCGAGGAACTGGTGGCGTACGTCGACGCCGGTGTGCCGGCCAACCTCACCAACGACCGCGGCGACTCCCTCGTCATGCTCGCCGCCTATCACGGCCACGCCGACGCGGTGCGTGCCCTGCTGGCGCGCGGCGCCGAGGCCGACCGCGTCAACGACCGCGGGCAGACGCCGCTCGCCGGCGCCGCCTTCAAGGGCGAGGCGGAAGTGACCCGGGCGCTTCTGGAGGCCGGCGCCGATCCGGCCGCGGGCACTCCGTCGGCCGTGGACACGGCGCGGATGTTCGCCCGCACGGAGCTGCTGGAGCTGTTCGGCGTCCAGTGACCGGGCGCCGGGCCGGTACTGCTCCGGATCGGCTCTACCCATCCTGACCAGGTAAAACACGAATAACGGGGGAGGCGGTACCGGGCCGCCGTAATTTCGGTCGCGGCAGATGTGACCGCCGGGTCATCATGACGACGTGGTTCACGGACGCGATGGCTGGGCAGGTGTTGCCGCACCGCGCGGGCCGTGACACGGCCCGCACGGGCCATCGACGAGAGGCAGAGGAACATGGTCTTCAGCAAGCAAGAGACGGTGGGCGCTTCGACGTGTCGGCGTACGGCCAGGTAACGCGTGGTTCCCGGTTGCGTCGACGCTTGATGTGAGGCTGTTTCCCATGTTCGATCCGGTCATAGCGCCCAGCGGTACGCTGCTCGGCCTGCTTCAGCGGGGTCGCGGCGACGGCACGCTGCACGCGCTCACCGCCCCGCGGGCCGAGGCGCTCGCGGCACTGAACCACTGTGTGCTCCACGACCCCCGCCACGACTGGCAGGTCGAGAACCGCTCCCTCTACTACGCCCGGCTCTACCTCGACCTCAACGGCGAGCTGGACGCGATCGAGGCCCACCTCTTCGACCCCGAGGACGTCCTCGACTCCGACGAGTCGCGCACCGGGCTGGCCCTCGCCGTCCTCGGCCACCTCGCGTCCTACGGCAGGCTCGACGCGCTCGAGCTGCTGCGCAGGTACGCCGCCCGCGGCGTCAACTGGGCGTGGGCCCTGGACGAGCTGGCGCTGCGCGACGACGACGCCGGACTGCGCGCCCTCGCCGCGCCCGTCCTGGCGCGCTTTTCACGCGATCCCGAGGGCGACGCCGAGCTGGCCGTCGCCGTCCGCGACGCCTTCGAGCCCCGCCCCTGGCGTCTTTGGGCCGACGATGCGCGCGAGTCGATCGCCGCGCGTGTGCGGGCCGCCCAGGAGACGGGGTGCTTCGACCGCTGGCAGCGGCAGATGAGCCCCGCCGGACCGCGTCCGGGCTGGAGCGTGCGCGCCGTGTTCGAGTGGGCCGACCAGGGCGTCGAGCGGGGCGCCGCGCTCCATGTGCCGGCCGCCCGGTGCCTCACGGCCGTCGCCGGCCCCGAGGACCGGCCCGAGATCGTCCAGGCCGCGCGCTCCGGCGACGAGGGGGCCCGCTGCACCGCCCTGCGCTATCTCGCCGACGGCAACGACCCGGACGCCCTCGACCTGATCGAGGGCGCCGTGACCACCGGCCCGGCCCCGGTCGTGGAGGCCGCCGTGGCCGCCTTCGAGCGGATGCGCAGTCTTTCCGCCGTCGCCGCCGCACGCCGCTGGGTGCACCGGCCGGACGCCCTGGGCGCCGCCGCCGGTCGCGTACTCGCCTGCCGGGGCGGAGCACAGGACCGCGACCTCGTCCTCGCCGCCCTGCGGGAGGCGGTGCGGGGCGAGGGGCCCGACGCCCAGACCCTGTGGACCCTCGTCGACGGCACCGGACGGCTCGGCATCGCCTGCGCCGCACCCGTACTGCGCCACGTCTACCGGGAGACCGCCTCCTCCCACCTGCGTGGCCGAGCCGCCCGAGCGCTGGCCGCCACCGACCCGTCCTTCGCCGCGGGGTTCGCCATCGAGTGCCTGTGGGACTGCGAGGAGACCACCCGCGAACTCGCCGCACGCCACGCCGAGACCGGCGACAACCGGGTCGTCGAGCGGCTGCGCAGGCTGGCCGCCGATCCGGCCGAGGAGGACGAGGTCCAGACGGCCGTACGCAGCCGCTTCGGCCCCGACGCGCCCGCCGTGTGACGGACGGGCCCGGTGACTCGCCGGGCGGGGTGGTGCGAGCGGCGGCCCCCACCTGGCGCCGCCCTCGTCCGCGGGTGGTGGCGCCCGTGGGTGAACGGCGGATGGCCCGCGCGTTCGACGGGCATGGCCGATGTCCGACCCGCTCGGGTGGGCAGGGCAACGCTCATGGGACGTTCCCCGCCCGGAAAGATCGACGTTGACGCGAGCACGTCCGGTCCGGCGACAACACCGGTATGCGTGTCGTCATCGTGACCGAATCCTTTCCCCCCGATGTGAACGGCGTGGCCCACTGCGCGCTCCAGACCGCCCGGCACCTCGTCGACCGCGGTCACGACTGCGTCGTCGTCGCTCCGGCCACCGCCCCCGGCAACGCCGCGGACGCCTCCGCCCCGTGCCCCCTCGTCCGCGTCCCCTCCCTCCCGCTCCCCGGCTACCCCCAGGTCCGCGTCGCCCTCCCCAGCCGCCGCGTGGCCGCCGCGATCGCCGAGCACCGCGCCGACCTGGTCCACCTGGCCGGCCCCTTCGTCCTCGGCGTCCGGGGCATGGCCGCCGCCGCCCGGCTCGGCGTCCCCGCCGTGGCCGTCTACCAGACCGACCTCGCCGGATACGCCCGTACGTACATGGGCGCGGGGGAGGCGGCGGCCTGGCGGCGCCTGCGCTCCGTGCACTCCGCCGCCGACCTCACCCTCGCCCCCTCCGGCGCGGCCCTGCGCGACCTGAGGGCGCACGGCGTGCCCAGGGTCGCGCTGTGGCCCCGCGGGGTGGACACCCTCCGCTTCCGGCCCGACCGGCGCGACGAGGCACTGCGCCGCGAACTCGCCCCGAACGGCGAACTGATCGTCGGCTACGTCGGGAGGCTCGCCCCCGAGAAGCAGGTGGAGCTGCTGTCCGGCGTCTGCGGCCTGGACGGCGTACGCGTCGTGGTCGTCGGGGACGGGCCCAGCCGGCCGGGCCTGGAGCAGGCGCTGCCGGGCGCGGTCTTCCTCGGCCGCCGTACCGGCGACGACCTCGCCCGGATCTTCGCCTCGCTGGACGTCTTCGCGCACACCGGCCCCTTCGAGACGTTCTGCCAGACCGTGCAGGAGGCCATGGCCAGCGGTGTGCCCGTCGTCGCGCCGGCCGCGGGCGGCCCGCTGGACCTCGTCGCACCCGGGCGGACCGGCCTGCTGGTACCGCCGCGCGACGCCGCCGCCGTACGGGACGCGGTGTGGTCCCTGTCCGCCGACCCCGTACTGCGGGCCGCGTACGGGGCCGCCGGGCGGACCGCCGTGGAGGGGCGCACCTGGGCGGCCGTCGGCGACCGGTTGATCGGGCACTACACGGACGTGCTCGTCTCCCGGAAGGCGGTGCTGGCGGCATGAGCGCCCTGCGGATCGTCCGCCTCGCCAACTTCGTGGCGCCCGCGTCCGGAGGGCTGCGCACCGCGCTGCGTGAGCTGGGCAAGGGCTTCCGGGCGGCCGGACACGACCCCGTCCTGGTCGTCCCCGGCGAGCACGCCGACGACCGGGAGACCGAGCAGGGCCGGGTGATCACCCTCCCCGGACCACTGCTGCCGGGTACCGGCGGCTACCGCGTCCTGACCGACAGGCGGCGGGTGGCCGCACTCCTGGAGGAGCTGGCCCCCGACCGCCTGGAGGTGTCCGACCGCACCACCCTGCGCTGGACCGGCAAGTGGGCCCGGCGGGCCCGGGTCCCCGCCGTGATGGTGTCCCACGAGACCGCCGACGGCGTGCTGCGCACCTGGGGCCTGCCCGAGCGCACCGCCCGCCGCACGGCGGACGCCCTCAACACCCGCACGGCGCACACCTATGCGCGCGTGGTGTGCACCACGGAGTTCGCCGAGCGGGAGTTCGTCCGCATCGGGGCCCGCAACGTCGTACGGGCTCCCCTGGGCGTCGATCTGGCCGGGCGTCACCCGGCGCTGCGCGATCCGGCTCTGCGCGCCCGGCACGCGCGCGTGGACGAGACCCTGCTGGTCATGTGCTCCCGGCTGTCCGTGGAGAAGCGGCCCGGCACGGCGCTCGACGCGCTGGCCGCGCTGCGCCGGCGCGGGGCGCGGGCGGTGCTGGTGGTCGCCGGGGACGGACCGCTGCGGCCACGTCTCGAACAGCGGGCGCGGGAGAGGGGGCTGCCCGTGACCTTCCTCGGACACGTCGCCGACCGCGCGGTGCTCGGCGCGCTCCAGGCGTCCGCCGACGTGTGCCTGGCGCCCGGGCCGGCCGAGACCTTCGGACTGGCCGCGCTGGAGGCGATGGCGTGCGGCACCCCCGTGGTGGCCAGCGCGTCGTCGGCGCTGCCGGAGGTGATCGGCTCCGCCGGCGCCGTCGCCGCCGACCGCGGGGAGGCCTTCGCGGACGCCGTGGAACTGCTCCTCGGGCGCCGGGAGGCGGACCGGCGCCGGGCCGCACGCGCGCGTGCCGAGTGCTTCGGCTGGGACGCGGCGGTCGAGGCGTTCCTGGCCGCGCACGAGGCGACGGCGGCGACGGCTCCCGCGTCTCCCGTACCGCCGAGGCCCGTGCCGTGAGGCACGGCCTCTCCCCCCGCTCCCGCCGGGTTCGCGGGTCTGCTGCGGGGCGGAGGCTCCGGGCGGGGGCCTCGGCGCGGCGCGGGGGTCACAGCACGCGGTACTGCTCGTCCCGGGCGTCGGTCAGGAACATCTGCCCCGGCGCGTGGGTGATCGTGAAGGGCGGCCGAGAGGCCATGACGGCTGCCTGCGGGGTCACCCCGCAGGCCCAGAAGACCGGGATGTCGTCCGGCTCGGCGTCCACCGGGTCGCCGAAGTCCGGCCGGGCCAGATCGCGGATGCCGAGCGCCGACGGGTCCCCGCAGTGCACCGGGCCGCCGTGCACCGCGGGGAGCAGGCTGGTCTCGCGGATCGCGGCGGACAGGTGCTCCGGAGGGACGGGGCGCATGGAGACGACCAGCGGCCCGTGCAGCCGCCCGGCCGGACGGCACTGCCCGCTGGTGACGTACATCGGGACGTTGCGGCCCTGTTCGACATGGCGGACGGGGACGCCGGCCGAGACCAGCGCCCACTCGAAGGTGAAGCTGCACCCGATCAGGAACGACACCAGGTCCTCCCGCCACTGGGCACGGACGTCCGTCGGCTCGTCCACCAGCTCACCGTCCCGCCACACCCGGTAGCGCGGCAGGTCGGTGCGCAGATCGGCGCCGTCGGCCAGCGCGGTGGTCCAGGACCCGGCGTCCGTGACGTCGAGCACCGGGCACGGCTTCGGGTTGCGGGTGCAGAAGAGCAGCATGTCGTACGCCCAGTCGGCGGGCACCGAGATCAGGTTGGCCTGGGTGTGCCCGGCCGCCACGCCGGCCGTGGGCCCGGACAGCCCCTCGCGGAGGCGGGAGCGGGCCGCTTTCGGGCTCCACGCGTGCGCGTGCTCGTCGAGGAGGGCGATGGGGCGCTGCGCGGACGCCTCGTCCGACGGGCGTCGGTTCGCGGCGGGTCGGTTCTCCGGGGGGCGGTGCTCGCCCGGCCGGCCTTCGGTCCTGTCGTACGCGTGCTTCACGTCAGTTCCCTTCCGCGTGTCTCGGGCAGCCCCAGCAGCGCCAGTGCCGCGATGCCGTAACCGATGGCGCCGAAGACCAGTGCGCCGCCCACGCCCCAGCTGTCGGCCAGGAAGCCGACCGTGGTCGGGAAGACGGCTCCCACGGCGCGTCCGGTGTTGTACGTGAAGCCCTGCCCGGCGCCCCGGACGGCCGTCGGGTACAGCTCGCTCAGGTACGAACCGAAGCCGCTGAAGATCGCCGACATGCAGAAGCCGAGCGGGAAGCCGAGCACCAGGAGCAGGGTGTCGGCGCCGCCGGGGATGTTCGCGTACGCCAGGATGCAGACCGCCGACAGCAGCGCGAAGAGCCAGATGTTGCGCTTGCGGCCGAGGAGATCGGTGAGGTAGCCGCCGGTGAGGTAGCCGATGAAGGCCCCCGAGATGAGGAACGTCAGGTAGCCGCCCGTTCCCACGACGGACAGGCCGCGCTCGTCCTTCAGGTACGTCGGCACCCAGGTGGCGAGCGTGTAGTAACCCCCCTGCACACCGGTGGAGAGCAGGCTCGCGAAGAGCGTGACACGCAGCAGACCCGGCGTGCCGGCCGCACCCGGCGAGAAGATCGCCGCGAACGAGCCCTTCCCGGCGCCCTTCTCGCGGACCTCGACGGCCCGGGGCGCGTCGTGGACGCTGCGCCGCACCCAGACCACGAGCAGCGCGGGCAGCGCACCCGTCCAGAACATGACACGCCAGGCCAGGTCGTCGCCGACCAGCGAGAACACCAGCGTGTAGACGACCACGGCGAGGCCCCAGCCGACCGCCCAGGAGCTCTGGATCGCGCCCAGCGTGCGCCCCCGGTGCTTGGCGCTCGCGTACTCGGCGACCAGGATCGCGCCGACCGCCCACTCGCCGCCGAAGCCGAGCCCCTGAAGCGCACGGAAGACCAGCAGCGTCTCGTAGTTGGGCGCGAACCCGCAGGCCACCGTGAAGACGGCGTAGGTGATGACGGTGAGCAGCAGCGCCTTGACCCTCCCGATACGGTCCGCCAGCACGCCCGCGAGGGCGCCGCCGACCGCGGAGACGACCAGGGTGACCGTGGTGAGCAACCCGGTCTGCCCGCTGTCCAGGCCGAAGTACGCGGCCAGCGCGACCATGGTCAGCGGCAGGGTGAAGTAGTCGTACGAATCGAGGGCGTAGCCCCCGAAAGCGCCGCCGAAGGCCCGGCGGCCGCGCGGACCGAGGGCGCGCAGCCAGCCGAACGGGCCGTCGTCCGAGGGCTGTTCGGCCGTGCCGGGAGGACGGGCGGTGGCGGACGGTGCGCGCGGCGGAGGGGGTGTGCTCATGGTGCACCTCGCAGGGGGAGGACGGAGGGTGCTGGTCGAGTGGGCACTTGGAGGCACGGTAGAGGATCGTTCAACGATCCCTCAATACCCCTGTTGTTTCGTTCTGACATCTGCGGTTGAATTCCGGGCATGGCAGAGCAGTTGACGGGACTGGCCGACGACCGTGCGCTCCTCGGGCGGACCAGCACCGCCGAGCGGGTCTCGGACATCCTCAGGAGCCGGATCGCCGAGGGGTACTTCCCACCCGGGACCCGCCTGTCGGAGGACAGCATCGGCGGCGCGCTCGGCGTCTCCCGCAACACGCTGCGCGAGTCGTTCCGGCTGCTCACCCACGAACGCCTCCTCGTCCACGAGCTGAACCGGGGCGTCTTCGTCCGGGTCCTGACGGTCGAGGACGTCGAGGACATCTACCGCACGCGCTCCCTCGTCGAGTGCGCCGTCGTCCGGGGCCTCGGAGACCCCCCGTACGCCCTCGGCGGGCTCGCCGAGGCCGTCGAGGAGGGGCGGCGCTCGGCCCGCGAAGGTGACTGGAAAGGTGTGGGTACGGCCAACATCCACTTCCACCGGGAACTGGTGGCCCTCGCCGGCAGCGAGCGCACGGACGAGCTGATGCGCAGCGTCTTCGCCGAACTACGCCTCGCCTTCCACGTCGTGGACGACCCGCGACGCCTGCACGAGCCCTACATCGCGCGGAACGCGGAGATCCTCGCGGCCCTGGAGAGCGGCGAGCGGGGGACGGCGGAGCGGCTGCTCGCGGTCTACCTCGACAACTCCCTCGAACGGGTCGTCGAGGTCTATCTGCGCCGGGTCGGCGACGACGGGTGAGGCACGGGGCGCCGGGACACCGTGCGCGGGGGTTCCGGGACCGTGCGGCGGGGGAGCGAGCGCACCCGCGGGTCGTACCGGGGCACGAGGGCTCCTGAGAGGGCCCGGGCGGGCGCTCCCAGGGGCTGTCGCGTCGGGGCCCATCTGCGTCGTTTGGGTCGTTGTCGGACCGAGGACCTAGTCTGTGCACCGTGACTTCGCCTGCATCGACGGACAGCGCTCCGCCCCAGCTCAGCGCGGGGCCGCGCCCCGCACCGGGCCCGGCCGCCGACGAGGGACTGGCGCGGCGGCTGCGCGCGCTCGCCTGCACGGCGCCGCTGCACGACCTCGACGCACGCAAGGCCAACCTCGCCGGTGAGTACTCGGTCTACGGCATGGCGGAGGTCGCCCTCTCCGCCATCGACCTCGTCACCCTCACCATGGACTTCGACACCGGCGCCGACCACGACCAGATAGTGGCCCGGCTGGTCCCGCGCGTCGCCGCCCAGGCCCCGGCGCGGCCCGCCGCCGAGCACGAGCGGGTGGCCCGCTGGGTCCTGGAGAACCTGATCAACGTGGGCAGCGTCGACCGCGGCTTCCGCGCGGTGTACGGCACCTTCGGACCGGACGGCACCTATGTGCGCCGCGACTACGACTTCAAGCTGCTCGAAGAGGTCCCCGGCCCCGGCGGCACCGTCTACCTGCGCACCACCGACGAAGCGGTCAACGTCCTCGTCGGCGCCCTGGACACCGACGTCACCAGCGCGCAGATCGCCGCCGAGGTCAAGCTGGAGGTGCTGATCAGCCGCGGGCGCCTCGCCGACGCCCAGCTCGCCGCCGAGCAGGCCCGGTACCGCACCGTGCAGTACTCGGAGACCCTCCGCAAGGCCCTGGACGCCACCCGGCGCAACGTCCGCGCGGTCGACTGGCTGAGCGCCGTCCCCGACATGATCGCCGAGGCCCTGGACCACGTCGCCGAGCGGTACCGCCACGAGAACGCGATCCTCACCAACATCCGCAAGGCACGCGACGAGTCCGAGGACGCCGAGCAGAAACGTCGTGCCGCCGAGCTCGTCGACATCGTCAAGGACTGCATCCGCCGCCACACCCAGCTCCAGTCCAGGCTTCTGGAGGCGGGCCCGCTCTTCCGCGCGGAACAGGACCGGCAGGCCTTCGCCACCCCCCTGACGACCTCGGGCCTCGACCTGTACGGCCATCTCGTCGCCCCCGCCCTGCCGTTGCCCCTGGAGCAGGCGCTGCGCGTCACCGACGCCTTCTTCGCACGGGGCGTCGGTCTGCGCACGCCCGTCTCGGTCCGGGTCGGCGACCTCGTCGACATACTGCTGACCCCGCCCGTGGAACGGGAGCACCTCGGCGCCGAGATGCCGGAGCCCGACCTGATCGCCACACCGGACGACAGCCGCTTCAGCGAGGCACAGCTCGCCGCCGCCATGACCCTGCTCGACCTGCCGCACGACGCCCCGCGCCGGCTCTCCGGCCTGCTGGCCGACGCCCGCGCCCAGGACCCCGAGCTGCCGTACCTCGTCGCGCTGCTGGCCGTGCACGCGGCCAGCCCGCCGGTCGGCACGGCCTACCGGCAGGGCGAGCCGAAGCTGCTGTTCGCCGTGGACGACGGCACCGAGCTGGACGACCCCGAGTTCGGCGGTGCCGACCTCATCGTCGGCACCGCGCTGCTGGACGCGGCCGGCATGGCCGCGGACCGCACGGAGGCGGCATGACCGGCTCCCGCGACCCCGATCCCGATCCCGAGCACCAGCGCCTCCGCTCGCCCCAGCACCCGCACCCGCACCAGGACCAGCACAGCAAGGAGTACCGACCGTGACCGAGCACGTCGACCGGAGCGAACCGGAGGCGGGTGCCGCGCCGACCGCGGCCGTCACGCCCGCCGACGCCGCCGACGCGGCGCGGCTCGTCGCCTTCGGCCTCCAGCCCAAGCTGCTGCCCGCCCGCGACCAGGAATACGCCGACCTGCTGCGCCGGTACCGCGAGGACCCGCCCTTCGCGCGGCTCGCCGACGCCGTGGCCGCCGGACTCGGCC
Organism: Streptomyces sp. NPDC041968; assembly: GCF_055589025.1. NCBI lineage: Bacteria > Bacillati > Actinomycetota > Actinomycetes > Kitasatosporales > Streptomycetaceae > Streptomyces > Streptomyces sp. NPDC041968. The sequence continues at coordinate 400,641 of NZ_JBVJCB010000008.1, forward strand.
TGATCGTCCTGGAGGTGTCACCGCGCGCCGGAATGGCCGTGACCGCCGCCGAGGACTCGGTCTTCGCCGTCCGCATGGGCGACTACGCGCGCCGTGCCGCCACCGACTCCGGCGACCGCTTCCTGCACGGCCTCGCCCACCTCGCCGTGGCCGCCATGGCGTACCCGCGGCCCGAGGACCTCGCCGACGACGGCTACGTCGGCCGGGTCACGGTCAACGGCGTGGACGCCTTCGTCCGCCAGGCCTGCCGACGGCTGGAGGAGCGCGCCGAGGAGCAGGGCGAGAACACCGACCCGGCCACCGACGCCCCGGGGCTGGAGGCCGCCTGGCGGATCTGGGCCAGACGCAGTTCCACCGGCGCCACCAAGGACGCGCGCAGGCTCCCCGGTTCCACCACCGGCATCGTCGGCAAGGCGGCCGCCTTCCTCACCGAGTCCGGCTTCCTCCAGCGCACCGGCGACGACAGCGGCGGCACGTACCGCACCACGGCCCGCTACCAGCTCCAGGTGCGTGACATGGCGGGCAGCGCCGCCCTGGCCGAGCTGCTGGACCTGGGCGTCGTCCCGGTGACCGACGGCACCGCCACGCTGCTGCCCGCCGAGGAGACGGAGGACCTGGACCTGGTGGCCGACGCCGGGCTGCCCTTCCACTCCACCTGACCCCGTCCCCCTCGCCGCCGCACCTCCCCCTGCCTTCCGAAGACTTACGAGAGTCCGCCATGTACGAGCTGTCCCGGGTCCGCCTCTACTCCATCGGGCCCGCCGGTGCGCGTTACGCCGACACTGTGCTTGACCTGCGCGGTGTGGGCGAGCCCGTGCCCGCCCCCGCGCCCACGCAGGCGGAGTTCTTCGAGGAGGAGCCGGTCGGCCCGCCGCGCCGGCCCGCGCCCGCCGGCGTGCTGTTCCTGGAGAACGGCGGTGGCAAGTCCGTCCTGCTCAAGCTCATCTTCTCCGTCATGCTGCCGGGCCACCGCAACACCCTGGGAGGCGCCAGTTCCGGCGTCCTGCGCAAGTTCCTGCTCGCGGACGACTGCGGACACGTGGCCCTGGAGTGGCAGCACGTGCAGACCGGCGAGTGCGTCGTCGTCGGCAAGGTCAGCGAGTGGCGAGGGCGACAGGTCTCCAACGACCCGCGGAAGTTCGCCGAGGCCTGGTACTCCTTCCGGCCCGGACCCGGACTGACCCTGGACAACCTGCCCGTCGCCGAGGCCACCGCCGTCCGCCCGCCCGTCGAGGGCGTCTCCGGCGCCCAGGGCCGACGGCGCACCATGAAGGGCTTCCGGGACGCGATCACCGAGGCCGGGAAGGCGTACCCGCACCTGGAGGTGCACTGGGAGGAGATCCACGACCGCTGGATCGAGCACCTCGGCGACCTGGGCCTCGACCCCGAACTCTTCCGCTACCAGCGCGAGATGAACGCCGACGAGGGTGAGGCCGCCGGTCTCTTCGCGGTCAAGAAGGACTCCGACTTCACCGACCTGCTGCTGCGCGCCGTCACCGACACCCGCGACACCGACGGACTCGCCGACCTGGTCAGCGGATTCGGCAACAAGCTGGGAAGGCGCGCCGAGCTGATCGCCGAACGCGACTTCACCGCCGGGTCCGTCGACCTCCTGGGCCGGATCGTCGAGGCCACCGGTGCCCGCACACGCGCCCGGGAAGTGCACAACACCGCCGAACGCCGCACCAGGGCGCTGGCCCGCCGGCTCTCCTCCCGCGGCGCCCGGGAGCGGGCCCGGGCCGGGGATCTCGCCCAGCGGGTCACCGCCGCCGCCTACGCCGTCACGCACGCCGAGTCGGCCCGCGACCGCAGCGCCCTCATCGCCGCCGAACTCGCCTACCGGCACGCCTCGCTGGCCCTGACCGCGGCCGAGAAGTCGGCCGCCGCACAGAAACGGGAACTCGCCGACGCGCGCACCCTGCACGCCGCGTGGCAGGCCGCCGAAGCCGTGCTGCGCCACCGCGCCGCCGCCGACCGCGTCGCCCGCGTGTCCGCCGCCATCCAGGAGGCCGAGCGGGACGCGGCCCCCGCGCTCGCCGCCCGCGCCGAGGCGGCCGTCGACCTGGTCCGCGCCCTCCAGGCGGCGGCCGGGAAGGCCGAGCACCACGCCAACGAGGAGGAGGAGCGGTCCGCCGCCCTCCAGGACGTCAGCGACACCGCCCACCGTGACTCCACCGCCGCCGCCACCGAGGCGCAGCGCGCCCGCAGCGAGGCCGGACATCTGCGCCAGCGCCTCACCGAGGTCGAGCAGGAGACCGCCGAGGCCGTCCGCGCGGGCTGGCTCGACGACAGCGCACCCGACGCCGACCCCGCCCGCGCCGCACTCGCCGCCAGCGACGCCGAGAAGACCACCGTGGCGGCCTGGGACACGGCCCGTGAGGCGGCACGCCGCGCCCTGGAGCACGCGCGCGAGGCAGCCGCCGCGGAGAGCCGCGCCGAACTGACGGCGGCCCGCGCCGCCGACGCCGCCACCGCGGCCGAGCGCGCCCACGAGGCGGAGCGCCGCACGGCCGGGGCCCTGGCGGCCGAGGAACGCCTCGCCGAGCTGCTCGGCCTGGCCTCCGGGACCCGTCCGGGCATCCCGCAGCCCCGCCAGGAGACCGACCGGGAGCGGGCCACCGCGCCCGGGGCGGCGGAGGAGGGGGCGCTCACCCCGGAGCAGCTCGACCGTTTCGCCGACGAACTGCGTGAACTGCTCGACGACACCGTCTCCTCTGCCGAACGCCACCTGTTCGAGCTGCGCACCGCCGCCGCCGACGACTCCCGCATCCTCGGCGCCCTCGGCGACGGCGGACTGCTGCCACCCGGCCCGGACGTCCTGGCCACCGTCGAGTTCCTCGGCGAACACGGCATCCCCGCCCTGCCCGGCTGGCGCTACCTCGCCCAGGCCGTCGACCCCGCCGACCATGCGCGCGTGCTGGCCGCCCGGCCCGAACTCGTCGACGGCGTGATCATCACCGACCCCGACTCGCACACCCGCGCCCGCGACGTCCTCGGCGACGCGGCGCTGCTGCCGCGCTCCGCCGTCGCCGTCGGCACGGCCGCCGCCCTGCTCGCGCCGACCCCGGCGCCGGACACCGACAGCGGGGACGTCTTCCTCGTACCGCCCAACCCCGCCATGCACGACGAGCACGCCGCCGACGAGGAGCGGCAGACGCTGCGCGCGCGGGCGACGGAACGGGACGAGGAGATCCGGGCCCTGGCCACCCGGCTCGGCAAGGACCGGGAGCTGGCGGCCCGACTCGCCTCCTGGCGCACCGGCTGCCCGACCGGTCGCCTCGCCGAGCTGGCGCGGACCGCCGAGGAGGCGCGCGCTTTCGCCGAGGAGTGCGAGGCCGAGCTGACCGAGGCGCGCACCGTGCGCGCCGAGGCCGAGGAGAGCGCCGCCGAGGCCGTGCGGGTGAGGGACGAGCGGCAGGAGGCCGCCCAGCGGGCCCGCCGCGTCGCCGACGCGCTCGCGGGGCTGGCCTTCCGGCTGCGCGAGCGCGCCGGCTGGCAGGCCAGGCTCCGCGAACTGGCCGACGAGGGTGCCGAGGCCGAGGCCCGTGCGCAGGCCTGTGTGGAACGGGCCCGCGCCGCCGACGAGGACCGTCGCGCCGCCCAGCGCGCTGCCGACGACGCGCGCCGCACCGCCCGCGCGCTGCGCGCCGAACGCTCCGAGATCGCCGGCGCCCCCGACGACGTCGCGCAGGACGCGCCCGGGAGCGGCGCGGTAGCGCCGAACGCTTCCCTGCCCGCGCTGCGCGAGGCCTACCGCGCCGCCTCCCAGCTCTACGAACAGGTCGGCGTGGGCGCCGACCTGCGCGCCGAACAGGCCCGTTCGGAGAGCGACGAGAGCACGGCCCGCGCGGAGCTGGACCGGCTCAGCAACAAGGTCCGCACCCGGGCCGGACAGTTGCTGGAGTCGCCCGACGGATCCGACGGGCCGTCCCGGCAGGCCGCCGCCGCCCGCGCGGAGGAACTGGTCCAGCTGCTGGAGACCAGGATGTCGAGCGCCAGCGAGCAACTCGGCCGCCTGCGCGGCGAGGCCGAGCGGCATGCGCCCGACGACGGCGACGCCCACACCGAACTCCCCGAGGAACTCGTCCCGCGCGACGCCGAGCACGCCCAGGCCCTGCTGCGCACGGCGACGTCCGAACTCGCCTCCCGTGCGCAGGCCCTGACGCAGGCACGTGAGGCCCACGCCGAACTCCTCGACGCGCACCGCGCCGCCGAGGACGCGGCGGGCGGCTTCGACGAGACCGCCGCCCTCCTCCGCGACCTGCTGCGCGAGCACCCGCCCGAGGAGGAGCAGGAGGAGACCGAGCCCTACCCGGGCGGTCTGGAGGAGGCCCGGCAGTCCGCCGCCGAGGCCCGCCGCTCGCTGCGCGGCTGTGCCGCCGACCTGTCCGCCGCCGAGGCCGCCGTGCGCGAGGCGAGCGACATCCTCGTCCGGCACGCCAACTCCACCCGCTACGAGCAGGTACGCACCCCCGCCCGCCAGCAGATCCGGGAGCTGCCCGCCTCCGCGCTCCCCGAGCACGCCGCCAAGTGGGCGGACGCCTTCGCGCCGCGGCTGCGGGTGCTGACCGATGAGCTGGCACAACTGGAGCGCAACCGCGACTCGATCGTGGACCGGCTGCGCGGCCTCGTCGAGTCGGCCCTCGCCACCCTCCGCTCCGCCCAGCGGCTCTCCCGGCTGCCCGAGGGCCTCGGGGAGTGGTCCGGGCAGGAGTTCCTGCGCATCCGCTTCGAGGAACCCGACCAGGCCACCCTCACGGAGCGGCTCGGCGAGGTCGTGGACGAGGCCACCCGCGCCGCCGTGAAGAAGAACTCCGACCTGCGCCGCGACGGCATGTCCCTGCTGCTGCGCGGCGTCGCCGCCGCTCTCCAGCCCAAGGGCGTCGCCGTCGAGATCCTCAAGCCCGACGCCGTGCTGCGCGCCGAGCGCGTCCCCGTCGGTCAGATGGGCGACGTCTTCTCGGGCGGCCAGCTGCTCACCGCGGCCATCGCCCTGTATTGCACGATGGCCGCACTGCGCAGCAACGACCGGGGCCGCGACCGGCACCGCCACGCCGGCACCCTGTTCCTCGACAACCCCATCGGCCGAGCCAACGCCACCTACCTGCTGGAGCTCCAGCGGGCCGTGTCCGACGCGCTCGGCGTCCAGCTCCTGTACACGACGGGCCTGTTCGACACGACGGCGCTCGCCGAGTTCCCCCTGGTCATCCGGCTGCGCAACGACGCCGACCTCAGGGCCGGCCTCAAGTACATCAGCGTGGAGGAGCACCTGAGGCCGGGTCTGCCCCAGCCCACCCCGGCCGCCGAAGGCGAAGGCGAGTCGGTGCACAGCGAGATCACGGCGACGCGGATGTTCAAGCGGCCGGCGCAGTCACCCGCGTAGTCACCCGCGCGGTCACCTGCGTAGGGGGCCGGTCGTCGCGGCCGCCGAGCCGGTCGGTCTCCGCCCGGGACACCCCCGAGGCGCGGAGGCCGAGCTGCCGTCCGCGCGCACCGCGGAGTGCGCGTGGACGGCAGACGGCGGGTCCCTCGCCGGCGCTGCCCGCCGCCCCGCTCCGCGGACCGGGCACTCAGGAGTGCGACAACTGCCCCGCGCCGCGCCGGCCTATCCGCTCCTGGGCCCGCTCCGCGGACCGGCCCTGCCGCCTCGCCCGGCGACGCTCGCGGCGCATGGCCCGCGCGGTGCTGCTCGGCGCCGAGACCACGCCGTGCCGCTGGTTCCAGACCTGCCGGGTCACCCAGACGTCCAGCACGCCCCAGGTGGCCACCACCGTGCCCGCCACGCTGCCGATCACCATCGGGAACGCCAGCCACGACCCCGCGAGCGTGCAGAGGAAGGCGACCATCGCGAGGATCAGCGTCACGGCGACCACGAGCACCGCGCGGACGGCCGCCGTACGGACCGGATCCGGCAGCCGGCGCCGCCGCGCGGGCTCCTCCGTCCACAACGGCCGGTAGGCCGCCTCACGCTCCTTCTGCGGCTGCTCGGCGCGCGCCGGTGTCCGCGCGTCCCGCCCGGCTGCCGGGACGTCGCGCTCCGACGCCTCGGGGGGCGAACCCGCCGCTCTCTCGTCCGCACCGCCGTCCTGAGGTGCCCTGTGCCGCTCCGCCGTGCCCATCAACATGTCACTCCCCACCGCCAGGAGACAGCTCGTCCGTGTCCGAAGACACGGCTCCCCTCTGGCTGCCCGGCTTGCGCTGCTTTACGCCGCCCGGGGGCGGGATGCGGCTTCCGTGGCCGGTCCCGCCTCCATTTCCCGTAGTGAAGGACGAGCGAGGGCTGCCCAAGATTCCCGGCATCCCGTGCAATCGAAAACTTTCGGCCACTTCGCCCGTGCCACCCGAAGTCCTCTCCTGCGCACCCACCCCGAATCGGGGAGGCAATCTCCCGCAATGACCGGACAACTGCCCATCGTCGGCGGCCTGGGCGGAGGTTCGGCCTCCGGACGGGTCTTCGAGTTACCTGTGCGTCAGTAGTAGGCTCGCGCCGTTTGTTGACGTACATGTGCACCCCCGGTCGACGGGGGTCGAGCTGGGGGAGGCCATGCGCTTTCGCGGGAAGTCGATCCGCCGGAAGATCGTGGCGCTGCTTCTCGTGCCGTTGGTGTCCCTGACCGTGATCTGGGCCTTCGCCACGGTGCTCACCGGCCGCGAGGCGAGTCGGCTGTTCAGCGTCTCGACCGTCGTCGAGGAGATCGGCTACCCGGTCGAGGACACCGTCCGCGTGTTGCAGCAGGAACGCCGCCAGACCCTCGTCCACCTCGCCGACCCGCGCGCCTCCGACAGCCTCGCGGCCTTGCAGCGCAGCCGCACCGCCACCGACGAGGCCGTCGCCGAGGTCCGCCGCAACGCCGCCGACGCCGACGTGCGCGAAGCGCTGGGCCAGGCCGAGGAGGAGCGGATCACCGCAGTTCTGGACGCCCTCGACGGCATAGGCTCGCTGCGCCGCAGCGTCGAGGACGGCACCGTCGACCGCGCGCAGGCGCTCGGCCTCTACAACCGCCTGGTCGACCCCTGCCACGAACTGCTCGCCAACCTCCACGTCGTCGACGACGTGGGCCTCGACAAGCAGTACCGCGCACTCGTCAACGTCTCCCGCGCCCGCGAACTGCTCTCCCGAGAGGACGCCCTCCTCGGCTCCGCGCTGGTCACCGGCCGGCTCACCCGGAGCGAGGTACGGGACGTCTCCGACCTCGTGGCCCAGCGCACCGTGATGTACGACATCAACCTCCCGCTGCTGCCCGCCGCGGAACGCGGGCGCTACCAGCGCTTCTGGAAGAACGCCTCCTCGGCTCCCCTGCGGGTCGCGGAGGAGGCGGCCGTCTCCACCGAGGGCGGCTCGCCGCGCGGCGTCACCGCCAAGAGCTGGGACACCGCCGCGGGCAGGGTGCTCGACGAACTCGGCGCCCTCGACGACAACGCCGCCGACCGCTACCAGGACCGGGTCGACCCGGTGGCGACGGGCGTCATCACCAAGGTGGTCGTCGCCGGAGCCCTCGGCCTGACGGCGCTGCTGTTCTCGCTCTTCCTGTCCGTACGCGTCGGACGCTCCCTCATCCGCGACCTCAAGCAGCTCCGCCTGGAGGCCCATGAGGCGTCCGGCGTACGGCTGCCCAGCGTGATGCGCCGCCTCGCGGCGGGCGAACAGGTGGACGTGGAGACCGAGGTGCCGCGCCTGGAGTACGACAAGAACGAGATCGGCGAGGTCGGTCAGGCACTCAACACCCTGCAGCGCGCCGCCGTGGAGGCCGCCGTCAAACAGGCGGCTCTCCAGGCCGGCGTCTCCGAGGTGTTCGTCAACCTCGCCCGCCGCAGCCAGGTGCTGCTCCACAAGCAGCTGACGCTGCTCGACACCATGGAGCGCCGCACCGAGGACACCGAGGAGCTCGCCGACCTCTTCCGCCTCGACCACCTGACCACCCGCATGCGACGGCACGCCGAGGGCCTGGTCATCCTGTCCGGCGCGGCCCCGTCCAGGCAGTGGCGCAAACCCGTCCAGCTCATGGACGTGGTCCGCGCCGCCGTCGCCGAGGTCGAGGACTACGAACGCATCGAGGTCCGCAGGCTGCCCCGCATCGCGGTCACCGGGCCGGCCGTCGCCGACCTCACCCACCTCGTGGCGGAACTGCTGGAGAACGCCACGGTGTTCTCGCCGCCGCACACCGCCGTGCAGGTCCTCGGGGACCGGGTCGCCAACGGCTTCACCCTGGAGATCCACGACCGCGGCCTCGGCATGGCCGCCGACGCCCTCCTCGACGCCAACCTGCGCCTGGCCGAGACACCGGAGTTCGAGCTCTCCGACACCGACCGGCTCGGACTGTTCGTCGTCAGCCGGCTCGCCCAGCGGCAGAACGTCCGGGTCTCCCTGCAGCCGTCCCCGTACGGCGGCACCACCGCGGTCGTCTTCGTCCCCGACGCGCTGCTCACCGACGACGCCCCGGACACCAACGGTGTCGGTTTCCGTCTCGACCGCCCCCAGCACAGCAGGCGGAAGGAGCGGGAGGAGGGCCGCCGTACGGCGCTCTCCCACGTGCCCGCGCGGCTGCCCGGCCGGCCGGCCCCGCTGTTCGACGGGCCCGTCGAACTGGAGGCGCCCGTCGACCTGGACGCCCTCGACGGCCTGCCGGACGTGCTCGGGGACCATGACGGCGAGCAGGGCGGCCTGTTCCGCCCCCGGCGCTCCCTCGCCGCGCCGGACGACGACCCGGTGGGCCGCCCGGCCGGACGGCGCCGTCGCGAACCCGGCCATGGCAGTGAGCCGCCGCAGGGCCCGGCCGAGGCGGACGCGCCGGTCGCGCTGCCCCGTCGCCGGACTCCCAAGCTGGTCAGTTCGCACGGTCGCCCGGTGCCCGAGCGGGCTTCCCGGGACGGCGAGGACGAGGAGCGTCCGGCAGGCGCCGACCGGGCCGGGGCGCCCGGGGCACCGCAGGAACGCCCGGGTGAGCCGCCCGCCCTGCCGACCCGACGCCGGTCCGGCAACCGCGTCGAGGACCGTACCGAGGGCCGTACCGACGGGACCGGGAACGAGCGCGCCGACGGTCGTACGGACGGATCCGAGTACGAGCGCACCGACGGCCGCGACGCCGACCGTACGCAGCCCGACGGGTTGCCGTCGCTCCCCGCCCGCCGCCGCGGCGCGTCCCCCACGCGCGCGTACGCGTCACCGGTCACCACGGAGGACCCCGCGCGGCGTGCCGATCCCACGCCCGGCGTGCCGGACGCCCCCGACTCCGGCGCGCTGCCGCGGCGCGTACGGCAGGCCAGCCTGGCCCCTCAGCTCAGGCAGAGCGCCGGGCGCCCCGCGGAGAACCGTCCCGACCCCGCCGACCGGGACGCCGAAGAGGTACGCAGCCGCATGGCCTCGCTCCAGCGTGGCTGGCAGCGCGGCCGCGAGGAGAACGCCGCGGGTGACGACGTCCCCGGCGGCGCAGCACCGCACGCACCACGAGGAACGAACAAGGGGGACGGTCGATGACCGCACCGAAGGCGACCGGCCAGACCGCGACGAGGTCCGGAGAGCTGAACTGGCTCCTCGACGACCTGGTGGACCGGGTCGCGAGCATCCGCAAAGCCGTCGTCCTGTCCGGCGACGGCCTGGCGACCGGGGCGTCCAAGGACCTGACCAGGGAGGACAGCGAGCACCTGGCCGCAGTGGCGTCCGGTTTCCACAGCCTCGCCAAAGGCGTGGGCCGCCACTTCGAGGCGGGCAGCGTCCGGCAGACGGTCGTCGAACTCGACGACGCCTTCCTGTTCGTCACCGCCGCGGGGGACGGCAGCTGCCTGGCCGTCCTGTCGGACGCCGACTCGGACGTCGGCCAGGTCGCCTACGAGATGACGCTCCTCGTCAAGCGGGTCGGCGTGCACCTGGGCACCGCTCCGCGCACCGATCTGCCCTCGGACGGGTAAGTGGGATGACATGAGCGCAGACGGTCAGGGAAGAAACCACTGGTTCGACGACGAGGCCGGCCCCGTCGTCCGTCCGTACGCCATGACGCGTGGCCGCACGTCCAGCGCGGCCCAGCACCGTCTCGACCTGATCGCGGTGGTCGTCGCGGAGCCCCACGCGGACGATCCGGAGGCGGACGTCACGCTCGCCCCCGAGCACGTGGACATCGTCGGCCTCTGCCGGGACGCCCCGCAGTCGGTCGCCGAACTCGCCGCCGGGCTGGACCTGCCCGTCGGGGTCGTTCGGGTCCTGGTCGGCGACCTCGTGGACGTGGAACTCGTCCACGTCAACCGGCCCGTGCCCCCGGCCGAACTGCCGGACGAGAACATCCTGCGCGACGTGATCAGCGGATTGAGGGCACTGTGAACCGGCCCCCGGGCAGGACGGGACCCACCCCAGGGCCCACGCCAGGAACCGCCCCATGCCCCACCCCAGGGCGCACCGGCGGGCGTATGACAAGCCGCCCGGCGAGCGGCACGGCAAGTGGCACGTTAAGGAGAAGAGATCGATGATCTTCGGGCGTTCTCAACGCGGCAAGCCGCCGGTCGAGCCCGTCACGCTCAAGATCCTGGTCGCCGGCGGCTTCGGCGTCGGCAAGACCACCCTCGTGGGCGCGGTCAGCGAGATCAGGCCGCTGCGCACCGAGGAGCTCCTCACCGAGGCGGGGCGTCCCGTCGACGACGTCAGCGGGGTCGAGGGCAAGCACACCACCACGGTGGCCATGGACTTCGGACGGATCACGCTCCGCGAGGACCTGGTGCTGTACCTCTTCGGCACGCCCGGCCAGGAACGGTTCTGGTTCATGTGGGACGAGCTGTCCGAGGGCGCGCTCGGCGCCGTCGTGCTGGCCGACACCCGCCGCCTGGAGGACTGCTTCGCCGCCGTCGACTACTTCGAGCGGCGCTCCATCCCCTTCCTCGTCGGCGTCAACTGCTTCGAGGGTTCGGCCCGCTACCCGGTCGACACCGTCCGTCAGGCGCTCGACCTCGACACCGACGTGCCCCTGGTGCTGTGCGACGCCCGTGACCGCGAGTCGGTCAAGGAGGTCCTCGTCGGTGTGGTCCAGCACGCCATGGCCCAGGCCGCGGACCCCCGCTCCGCCGTCGCGACGTGACCGGATCGGGGCAGCGGAACGACATCCCCGCGCGCGTGCCCCGAGCCCACCGGACGGCGACGCCTAACCGTCCCCGTCGCCGTCCTCCACCCAGCCGAGGCTCTTCTCCACCGCCTTGCGCCAGTTCCGGTACTCCCGGTCCCGTACGGACGCCTCCATGGCCGGCGCCCACGCGACGTCCTCACGCCACTGGGACTTCAGTTCGTCGAGGCCGTTCCACACGCCGGTGGCCAGTCCCGCCGCGTACGCGGCACCCAGGCAGGTCGTCTCGGAGACCCGGGGACGGATCACCGGCACGCCCAGCACGTCCGCCTGGTGCTGCATCAGCAGACCGTTCTTCGTCATCCCGCCGTCGACCTTCAGGGTCGTGATGCGCACCCCGGAGTCCTGGTGCATGGCGTCCACGACCTCGCGCGTCTGCCAGCTCGTCGCCTCCAGCACCGCGCGCGCGAGGTGCGCCTTGGTGACGTACCGGGTGAGACCGGTGACGACTCCCCGCGCGTCCGACCGCCAGTACGGCGCGAACAGTCCGGAGAAGGCCGGTACGACGTACGCACCGCCGTTGTCCGCGACGCTCGCCGCCAGCGGCTCGATCTCGTCGGCGCAACGGATGATGCCGAGCTGGTCGCGGAACCACTGCACCAGGGCACCGGTGATCGCGATCGCCCCCTCCAGGCAGTAGACGGGCGCCTCGTCGCCGATCTTGTAACCCATCGTCGTCAGCAACCCGTTCTTCGACGGCACCGGCCGGTCACCGGTGTTGAGCAGCAGGAAGCTGCCGGTGCCGTACGTGTTCTTCGCCGTGCCCACGTCGAAGCAGGCCTGCCCGAACACCGCCGCCTGCTGGTCGCCCAGGGCGGAGGCCACCGGCACCCCGGCCAGTTGGCCGACGGCCGTGCCGTAGACCTCGGCGGAGGACCGGATCTCGGGGAGCACGGCCTCGGGGATGTCCATCGCCGCCAGGATGGACGGGTCCCACCGCAGGGTCCGCAGGTCCATCAGCATGGTGCGTCCGGCGTTGGTCACGTCGGTGACGTGCCGTCCGCCGTCGGTGCCGCCGGTGAGGTTCCAGATCAGCCAGGAGTCGATGGTCCCGAAGGCGATCTCCCCCCGCTCGGCACGGGCCCTGAGGCCGGGCACGTTGTCGAGCAGCCAGGCCGCCTTGGGCCCGGAGAAGTAGCCGGCCAGCGGCAGCCCGGTCCGCTCGCGGAAGCGGTCCTGCCCGTCCGCGCCGCCCAGCCGGCGGCACAGCGCGGACGTACGGGTGTCCTGCCACACGACGGCGTTGTGCACGGGCTTGCCGGTCGTGCGGTCCCACAGGACCGTCGTCTCACGCTGGTTGGTGATTCCCAGCGCGCTGAGCTGATCGGCCCGCAGACCGGCCCTGGCGAGCGCCCCGGCGACCACGGCCTGCACCTTGGACCAGATCTCGGTGGCGTCGTGCTCCACCCAGCCGGGCCTGGGGAAGATCTGGCGGTGCTCGCGCTGGTCGGCGGCGACGATCGCACCGTCCCGGTCGAAGACGATGCAGCGGCTGGAGGTGGTGCCCTGGTCGATCGCGGCGACGTACTTCGCTGAGTGGTCCGTCATGGCTACCCCTTGGGCCGGGCCGGGTTCGGTGGACTGCTGCGCGCGTGCGCGTGTGCGGGCGTTCAGAAGCGGCGTTGTAGACGACCCCGGCGAGAGCGCCGCCGATGAGCGGACCGGCCACCGGGATCCAGGCGTAGCCCCAGTCGGAGGTGCCCTTGTTCGGGATGGGAAGGAAGGTGTGCACGAGACGCGGGCCGAGGTCGCGCGCCGGGTTGATGGCGTAGCCGGTCGGCCCGCCGAGGGAGAGACCGATGCCGACGACGAGCAGGGAGACGATCAGCACCAGGGTCCCGGACTCGCCGAGCCCCTCGGTCAGCCCGAAGGCCAGGATCGGCAGGACGAGGGCGACGGTCGCGATGATCTCCGTCAGCAGGTTGGCGACCGGGTTGCGGATCTCCGGGATCGTGGAGAAGACCCCGAGCGTCGCGACCGGTTCGCCTGCCGTGCCCCCGGTGGCACCGGTGCCGTGCGCGTTGGCCCGGAACTGGGCGAAGTACGTGACGTAGCACAGGAGGGCACCGGTCACCGCGCCGGCGAACTGCCCCAGCACGTACACCCAGACCTTGCCCCACTCGCCGGTGTCGACGGCGATCCCGAGCGTGACCGCGGGGTTGAGATGCCCGCCGGAGAGCGGCGCCGCGGTGTACGCGCCCACCAGCACCCCGAAGCCCCAGCCGAACGCGATCACCACCCATCCCGACGCCCGCGCCTTGCTGTACCTCAGGGTCACGGCGGCGCAGACACCCGCGCCGAAGAGGATGAGGATCGCCGTACCGATGGTCTCGCCGACGAAGATGTCTCCGTTGCTCATGGCGGCTCCTGGGCCCTGGTCCGGGACGATCGGCCCCGGTCCGCACGCGCGGGGTGCGTGTCCCATGGCGGTGTGAGGGGGCGTGAGTGACGAACGTGCCGCAGCAGCCGGACCGCCCGTGGGGGAGTGGGCCCCGCGGCACGAGGCAGCCCGCGTCACGCAGTCCGGAATACGCCGAGATGTACGGCGATGTCGACTGACACCGGCAGTGTCGACCCGTGCCTGGGGAGCGTCAAGGTGGCCGACCGCAACGGTTGCGGCCGACCGGCCCGGCTCGACGTCCCCACGAAACCCCGCCTCCTCCTCCGAGGGCGACCGACGATCCCGCGACCGCCTGCGTCGGGCGGTGCGTCAGATACGCGTACGGCGCGTCCCCTGCCCGCTTACGGAGTCCCTTCGTCCGCCCACGGAGTCCGCCCGCCCTCCCACGGCGGCCGCCGCGAACGCCGCGGCTCACCCGGCGGGCGCCGCGGCCCGGTCCGAGCCGCGCCGGACCTCGTACCCCGGCGCCCCCGCCCGGCCCAGTACCCAGCTCGCCCCGCGCAGGGCCTTCGCCGCCTCCTTCAACGGCGCCAGGCACGCGGCGGCCTGCCGGTGCCCCGGCACGCTGCCCGGCGCGCACAGGACCGTCGCCAGGGACAGCGTCACGGACCGTCCGCCGGCCGACCACGGCACGTCCAGCACGGCGGCGGCGAGCGGGTCGAGCCCCTCCGGGTCGGTGAGGACCAGGAAGTCGTCCCCGCCGATGTGCCCCACGCACGCGGACCCCGTGGCCGCCTGCAGCAGCGCCCGCCCGACCGCCCGGATCAGGTCGTCGCCCGCCGCGAACCCGGCCCCGTCGTTCACCCGCTCGAAGTCGTCCACGTCGAGCCGGCTCAGCGCGAACGCCCGCCCCTCCGCGACCCACCGGTCCACCTCTGCGGTGATCGCCTCCGAACCGGGCAGCCTGGTCAGCGGATTGAGCCGCGCCGCCTCCTCCACCCGGCTCTCGGCCAGCGCCCGTACGAGATCCGCCAGCCGTACGACGCCCACGCACCGCCCGTACGCGTCGACCACCGTCACGTCGTCCGACGTACGGTCCGGGTCCCCGACCGCCACCACGTCCAGCACCTCCCAGGCCGTCGCGTCGACGCCCACCGTCCGCGGCGGGTCGCCGAGCTTGGCGGCGGGCCGGTCGGCGTACAGGGCGTGCCCGTAGCGCCCCGACATCGACAGCAGGAAGCGGGAGCGGTGGAGCGACCGCACCGGAACCCCGTCCCGGTCCACGAGCAGGACTCCGGAGACGTCGGGCGACCCCGTCAGCAGCGCCCGCACCTGCCCCGCCGACGCGGTCGACGGCAACAGCGCGGCGGGCCGCACGAACTGCCGTACCGGCGGCCCCGAGCGCGACGCCGGTACGGCGGCGTGCGAGCCGGGCGGAACGTACACGTCCGCCGTGGGCAACCGCGCCGGCGGCGCGAACAACTCCCCCTGCGCCAACTGCGCGCCGGCCGCTCGCGCGGCAGCACACTGCAGCTCCGTCTCCACCCCCTCGACGGACAGCAAGGCCCCCGACTCGTCGCACAGCACCCGCATCGCCCGCACGGCCGCCGGCCGCGTGAGCAGCGACGCGTCGAGCTTGACCAGCTCCGGCGCCAGATCCGTGAGCAGCCGCAGCGGCGCGTCCCCGTCCCCGACGCCGTCCGCGCAGATCCGGAAACCCTGGCCCCGCAGTACGCCCACCGCCTCCAGCAGCGCCCGCCGCGGTACGTGCGCGTACGGCGGACACACGTCCAGCGTCACCTCCCAGGGCAGCCGCCCCGCCTCACGCACGGCGTCGTGCAGGGCCCGGAGGCCACCGAGGTCGGCCGGCGTGCCCGCGAAGACGTTGACGTGCAGCGGCAGCAGCGTCTCCTTGCGGGCCGCCGCGCGGAACGCCGACACCGCCAGCCGGGCGTCGAGTTCGGGGTCGCGACGCGCCTCGGCCAGGATGTCGCCGGTCTCCGGGCGGGCGAGTACCTCCAGAGCGACCACCCCGCCGGTCATCAGGTTGACCACCGGTTGGAAGGCGAAGCGGAGAGTGTCCGTCCAGGAGCGCACGGGAGCAGAATCGCGCCGCGGACGGCCGCCCGGACCCAGTTCACGAGACTTTCACGCAGCGTTCCGCCCCGCTCACGCACCGCGTGCAGGGCGAACGGCCCCCCGTAGCCTTCCCTCCTCCCGGCCGCACCTGATAGATGCAGGGAACATGACACGACTGTCCGCCGCGCTCCGCGGTCTCGTCACCACCCTCGCCGCCCTGCTCACCGTGACCGCCGTCCCCGCCGCCGCCCGGGCCGAGCCCGGACTGCGCGCCCCGCGGGACTTCGTGGCCCTCGGGAGCGTCGATCCGACGATCATCCAGGAGATGCGCTACACCACCCGGCACAACTTCGTCGGCGAGCGCGTCGACGGCTACCGGCAACCCCTGTGCATCCTCACCCGCCCCGCCGCCGAGGCCCTCCACCGCGCCCAGACCCGGTTGCTGCGCCAGGGCTACTCCCTCAAGGTGTACGACTGCTACCGGCCGCAGCGCGCCGTCGACCACTTCGTCCGCTGGGCCGAGGACCTCGACGACCAGGACATGAAGGCCGAGTTCTACCCGGACGTCGACAAGACCCGCCTGTTCGCGGACGGTTACATCGCGGAGAAGTCCGGGCACAGCCGCGGCTCGACCGTGGACCTCACGATCGTCGAGCTCCCCGCGCGGCCGACCCGGCCGTACCGCCCCGGACAGCCCCTGGTGCCCTGCTACGCGCCCCGGGACGAGCGTTTCCCCGACAACTCCGTCGACATGGGCACCGGCTACGACTGCTTCGACACCCGCTCGCACACCCTCGACCCCCGCGTCCAGGGCGCCCAGCGCACCAACCGGCTGCTGCTCAAGAACACCCTGGAGGACGCCGGCCTGGTGAACCTCCCCGAGGAGTGGTGGCACTTCACGTACAAGCCCGAGCCCTACCCGGACACCTACTTCGACTTCCCGGTCTCCACCGGGTCGCTCACCGGCCGCGGCTGAGCCGCCCGCCGGAGCCGTCTGCGCAGCGATCGGCTACAGTCCGCCGCGTGTCCGAGACCCGAGTCCCCGTCCCCCATCCCGCACCCGGTTCGCACTGTTCGAGCTGCGGGACACGCTACGGAGACGGCGTCTCCGGCTGGCCCCGCACCTGCCCGGCCTGCCGCACCACGGCCTACCGCAACCCGCTGCCGGTGGCCGTCGCCCTCCAGCCCGTGTACGACACCCAGGGCACCGCCCTGGTCGTCATCACCCGCACCGTCACCCCCGCGCGGGGCGGCATCGCACTGCCCGGCGGCTACGTCGACGACCGGGAGGACTGGCGGCGGGCCGTGGTCCGCGAGCTCAAGGAGGAGACGGGCATCGACGCGTCGAGCCGCGGTGTGCGGCTCGCCGACGCCATGAGCTCACCCGACGGCCACCTGCTGCTCTTCGGCCTCCTCCCCGAGCGGCCCGCCCACGGGCTCCCGACGTCCACCGCCACGAACGAGACCGAGGGATGGCACCTGCTGCGCAGAGCGGAGGACCTCGCCTTCCCCCTGCACACCCGCGCCGTGCGGGCCTGGTTCGACGGCCGCTACGTCTGAACCACGCCCGGCGCGCCCTCCGTGAGCCCGCGGACCCGCACCGGGCAGAACGGCTCGGCCACGCCGTCCCCGACCTCCCGCTCCACGACCACCCGCGGCCCCTCCCAGCGCGAGACGTACCGCTCGATCTCCGGTTCCACCCAGCCGTCACCCGCGTCCGGCACCACCAGCCCGCCTCCGGTCCGCCCCCGCGCGGGCGCCCACACCTCCAACGCCGGCCCGCCGTCCTCACCGCGCACCGGAATCACCGCTCCCGCACGCGCCAGCACCGGAATCCGCTCCGGCGGAGCCTCCAGGAGAACCTGCGCGGGCCCCTCGTACGCCCGCTCCGTCGCCACGTCGTACCACCGCCCCCGCGGCAACCGCACCGCCCGCCGGTCCGCCCCCGGCTCCAGAACCGGGGCCACCAGCAGACAGTCGCCCAGCAGGAAGGCGTCCTCGCAGTCCCGCAGCGCCCGCTCCTCCGGCGACGACCACCACAGCGGTCGTACGTACGGCGCGCCCGTCCGACGGGCCAGATGCGCCAGAGTCACGAAGTACGGCAGCAGCCGCCGCCGCTCGACGAGCGCCACGCGCGCGTGCTCCAGCACCTCCGGACCGAACTCCCACGCCTGCCCACCCCCCGCCCGCAGCCCCCCGTACGTCCGGAACAGCGGCAGGTGGGCCGCCAGCTGGAGCCACCGCAGATACAACTCCGGCGACGGCCTCCCACCCACCCCGCCCACGTCCGTCCCCGCGTACGGCACCCCGCACAGTCCGAGCCCCATCACCAGCGACAGCGAGGCGCGCAGCCCCGGCCACCCCGTGGCCACCGCCCCCGACCACGCACCGCCGTACCGCTGCATGCCCGCCCACCCGGAGCGCGAGAAGACGAACGGACGCTCCTCGGGAGCCAGGGTCCGCACCCCCTCGAAGGCGGCCCGAGCCATGCACAGCGCGTACACGTTGTGGCCCTCGCGGTGGTCGCCGCCCCGGCCCTCCAGCGCGTGCCGCGCCGAAAGCGGCAGGGCCGACCCGCCGAACGCGGCCGACGAGCTGGGCTCGTCGAGGTCGTGCCAGAACCCGCCGAACCCCTGCCCGAGCCGCTCCTCGTGAAGCCCGCCCCACCAGGCCCGCGTGCCCGCGTGCGTGAAGTCCGGAAAGACCACGTCACCCTCTCGCGCCACACCCCGCACCGCCGGCCCCGCGGCGCTCCGCACGAAGAAGTCCGCGCCCGTCCCCCTCTCGTACACGGCGCCGCCGGGCGCGACCGGCACCGAGGGAACGACGGCCGACACCAGCCGGACGCCGTCCCGGCGCAGTTCCTCGGCGAGAACGGGCAGTTTCGGGTACCGCTCCTCGTCCACGGTGAACGGCTCGTGGGCGGCGAGGTGACCGACGCCCAGATGCACCGCGTCGAGCGGCAGATCACGCTCCTGGTGATCGATGACGGCACGCCGTACTTCCTGCTCGTCACCGGCACCCGACCGTGCGTGATGGTGACCGAGCGCCCACGCCGGCGGCAGCGCCGGCGCCCCGGTCAGCGAGGCCCAGGCCAGCAGCACGCGCGCGGGGGTCCCCACCGTCACCCAGCACCGCAGCGGCCTCCCGTCCATGCGCAGCACGCTCCGCCCGGGCCGGTCGTGCCCCGACCCGGCCCCCTCCTGCCCCTCCCGCAGCGTCACGGTGCCGTCCCACGAACTGTCGTGGAACACCAGATGCGTGCCCGCGTCGGCCACCACCAACTGCACCGGCATCGTGAGGGACGACGGGTCGTCGCCCGACGCGAGAGGCCGGCCGGGACCGGTGTTCCACAGCCGGTACGTGCCCTCCCGCAGCCGCGGCCCCTCAGCCCGCCCGCCGAGCCCGAAGAACCGGGCGTCCGCCGCCACCTCCGACCGCTGCGCCCAACGCGCCGGACCGCCACCGACCGGCTCCCACCAGCGAGGCGGCAGTTCACGGCGCAGCACGACCCCTCCGGGCGTACGGACCTCGATCGCGCCGTGCCGGGACACGACCACCGTCGCCCGCTCGGCCACCACCCGCCAGCCGCCGTCCTTGTCCGGCTCCAGCACCGCCCGCGGATCCGGCTCCGGACAGCGGCCCGCCAACGCGTACGACGGCTCCGGCCCGGCGCCGTCCCAGCCCCAGAACACGGCACCGTTCACCGCGACGCGGACCCGCAGCTCCGAGCGACCGAACCGGAGGACCCCGCCGCCGGGCCCCGGCTCCACCTCGCGCATCGGCCCGGGCACCCGCGCACGCTCCGCACCCCGGGGCGGCAGTCCCGCGGCGTCGGCACGACGTCTGCGCCAGGCCCCCCGAACGGTACGCAACCCCTGCGCCGCCCCCGCAGAACCGACCGCTTTCATCGAACGCACCAGGTCACGACCGTCCATGCTGCTCACCCTGCCACCGATCAGCGCCCGCGCGGGTGTCGTTCAACTGCCGTTCACCCGTGACCGCACCACATCTTCATGACACCGACTATGTGGGGCGCGCCCTGGTGTGGAAGTCGATCACATGGCATCGTCCGTGTCAGCCGCGTCACGCGCACACCCCAGCCCGTGCGCGGAGGACGCACACGACGCGCACAGTCCGGGAGCCGCCCCATGTCGACCGTGAACCCGCAGCCGCTCTGGCAGCCAGAACCCCAGCGCATCGCCCAGGCACGGATCACCAGCTTCCAGACCTGGGCCGCCGAACACCACGGCGCGCCCGCGGAAGGCGGCTACGCCGCCCTGCACCGCTGGTCCGTCGAGGAACTGGACACCTTCTGGAAAGCCGTCACGGAGTGGTTCGACGTCCGTTTCTCGACCCCCTACGCGCGCGTGCTGGGCGACCGCTCCATGCCCGGCGCCCAGTGGTTCCCCGGCGCCACGCTCAACTACGCCGAGCACGCCCTGCGCGCGGCCGCCACCCGGGCGGACGAACCGGCACTCATCCACGTCGACGAGACCCAGGAACCGCGTTCCGTCTCCTGGACCGAGCTGCGCCGCCAGGTCGGCTCCCTCGCCGCCGAACTGCGCACCCTCGGCGTACGCCCGGGCGACCGCGTCAGCGGCTACCTCCCGAACATCCCGCAGGCCGTCGTCGCCCTCCTCGCCACCGCCGCGGTCGGGGGAGTCTGGACCTCCTGCGCCCCCGACTTCGGCGCCCGCAGCGTCCTCGACCGCTTCCAGCAGGTCGAACCCGTCGTCCTGTTCACCGTCGACGGCTACCGCTACGGCGGCAAGGAACACGACCGGCGCGACACCGTGGCCGAACTCCGCCGCGAACTGCCCACCCTGCGCGCCGTCGTCCACATCCCGCTCCTCGGCGGCAAGGCCCCGGAAGGCGCCCTCGACTGGGAGACCCTGACGGCCGCGGACACGGAACCCGTCTTCGAGCAGGTGCCCTTCGACCACCCCCTGTGGGTGCTCTACTCCTCCGGCACCACCGGCCTGCCCAAGGCCATCGTCCAGTCCCAGGGCGGCATCCTCGTCGAGCACCTCAAGCAGCTCGGCCTGCACTGCGACCTCGGCCCCGAGGACCGGTTCTTCTGGTACACGTCGACCGGCTGGATGATGTGGAACTTCCTCGTCTCCGGCCTGCTCACCGGCACCACGATCGTCCTCTACGACGGCAGCCCCGGCCATCCCGACACGGGAGCCCAGTGGCGCATCGCCGAACGCACCGGGGCGACGCTCTTCGGCACCTCCGCCGCCTACGTCATGGCCTGCCGCAAGGCCGGCGTCCACCCCGCCCGCGACCACGACCTCTCCCGGATCCAGTGCGTCGCCACCACCGGCTCCCCGCTCCCGCCCGACGGCTTCCGCTGGCTGCACGACGAGTTCGCGGAGAGCGGGGCGGACCTGTGGATCGCCTCCGTCAGCGGCGGCACCGACGTGTGCTCCTGCTTCGCGGGCGCCGTCCCCACCCTCCCGGTGCACATCGGCGAGCTCCAGGCCCCCGGCCTCGGCACCGACCTGCAGTCCTGGGACCCGGGCGGCACGCCCCTGACCGACGAGGTCGGCGAGCTGGTCGTCACCAACCCCATGCCCTCGATGCCGATCCGCTTCTGGAACGACCCCGACGGCAGCCGCTACCACGACAGCTACTTCGACACGTACCCCGGCGTGTGGCGGCACGGCGACTGGATCACCCTCACCGCCCGCGGGTCCGTCGTCATCCACGGCCGCTCCGACTCCACCCTCAACCGGCAGGGCGTCCGCATGGGCTCCGCCGACATCTACGAGGCCGTCGAGCGCCTGCCCGAGATCAGGGAATCCCTCGTGATCGGCGTCGAACAGCCCGACGGCGGCTACTGGATGCCGCTCTTCGTCCACCTCGCCCCCGGCGCCGTCCTCGACGAGGCCCTGCTCGACCGCATCAAGCGGACCATCCGCGAACAGCTCTCCCCGCGCCACGTGCCCGACGAGGTCATCGAGGTACCCGGCGTCCCGCACACCCTGACCGGCAAACGCATCGAGGTCCCGGTCAAGCGCCTGCTCCAGGGCACTCCGCTCGACAAGGCCGTCAACCCCGGCTCGATCGACAACCTCGACCTGCTCCACTTCTACGAGGACCTCGCCCGCAAACGCCCCTGACCAGGCCACGGACGAGCCGGTCGCCCCGAACGGCGGCCGGCTCCCCGCTCCGCCCCGACGCCGCTGTCAGTGCCTCCGATTACTGTGAGTGAGCATTGATCGCTGCGCACAGGGGGAAAAGATGGCGCACACCGACCAGACCACACGACGCGTCCTGCGGCGGGAGATCGCCGGCACCATCGGCCTGCTCGCCGACGAGCACGACTTCCGCGCCATGCGGCGCTACCGCAGCTTCACCTTCGACGACCACCCCACCTACCTGCGGCAGGTGGAAGCCCTGCTCAGGGCACGCGCCGCACAGGGCACCCACACCACGGTCGCCCTCTTCGACCCGGAGGAGTACGCCGACTTCTGCGCCGTTTCCGACCTGGACCCCGACGCACCCGCCAGCCGCACCCGCTTCACCGCCGAGCTGGCCGCCGGCGGCCCTACCGTCGCGTACGAGGGCCAGCCCCTCGCGGACCTCCTCCCGGCCCTCGTCGAGGCAGCCGTCCGCCAGGCCACCTGGGAGTACGCGTCCACCCTCCTCGCCCGCCTCGGCAGCTGCGCCACCTGCGGCGAGGACCTGGGCCGAGCCGCGTTCGCCCGCGCCTCACGCCTCCTTCGCCGCGTCCTCGAGACGGCCCCTCCGGGCAACCGGCACCTTGTCTGCAGCGTCTCCGGCGCCCCGGAGACGCTGGTCTCGGTCCTCCACGCCGACGAGGATCTCGACGGCACTCCGCACGTCGACGAGGCCGAGGCCCTCGAATTCACCGGCGTCCTCGCCCTGGGCCTCGCCACGCACAGCCCCGGCGGCCTGGTCATGCGCGTCAGCACCTCCGGCGGACCCGACCGCATCCACGGCTGGCGCCTGCGCGGATACGGTCTCGAACCCCTCACCGCCGGCGAGGTCTTCGACGCCTACTGCACCGACGTCGAATCGGGTGACCTCATCTCCCCGGAGTCCAACGTGGACTACTGCGCGCCGCCCGACCTCGGAGACGACCACCTGCCACCGGGACACCACCACTGACGCGAGCGGGGCGCCCCACCCGCAGGTGGAACGCCCCGCATACCAGCCGCAACGGCGGCTCGTCCGGCTGCTACTCGCCGGACAGCACCGCCTGAGCGGCGCTGCGCGCCTCCTCGGCGCTGTCCGCCGCCCGGGCGGCCGCGGCGGCACGCTCGCACTGCGCCAGCGTGAACTTCGCCAGCGTCGCCCGTACGTACGGAAGCGAAGCGGCGCCCATGGAGAGGGAGGTGACGCCCAGACCGGTCAACACACACGCCAGCAGCGGATCGGACGCCGCCTCACCGCAGACACCGCAGCTCTTGCCCTCGGCCTTCGCCGCCTCGGCGGACAGCGCGACCAGGTCGAGCAGCGCAGGCTGCCACGGGTCCTGCAGCCGGGACACCGCGCCCACCTGCCGGTCGGCCGCGAAGGTGTACTGCGCGAGGTCGTTCGTCCCCAGCGACAGGAACTCGACCTCCTGGAGCACCGAGCGTGCCCGCAGAGCGGCCGACGGGATCTCCACCATGGCGCCGAACTTGGCCCGCAGCCCGGCCTCGCGGCACGCGTCCGCGAACGCCTTGGCGTCGGCACGGTCCGCCACCATCGGGGCCATGACCTCGAGGTACACGGGCAGGCCCTCGGAAGCCTTCGCCAGCGCGGTCAGCTGCGTGCGCAGCACGTCGGGGTGGTCGAGCAGCGTCCGCAGCCCGCGCACGCCCAGCGCCGGGTTCGGCTCGTCGCCCGGGGTCAGGAAGTCCAGCGGCTTGTCCGCGCCGGCGTCCAGCACCCGCACCACGACCCGGCCCTCGGGGAAGGCCTCCAGCACCTGCCGGTAGGCGGTGACCTGCTTCTCCTCCGACGGCGCATTCTTGCTGTCGTCGAGGAAGAGGAACTCGGTACGGAAGAGGCCGACACCCTCGGCCCCGGCCTCGACCGCGGCGGGCACGTCCGCGGGGCCGCCGATGTTCGCGAGCAGCGGCACCTTGTGGCCGTCCGAGGTCGCTCCCGGCCCGGTCGACGCGGCCAGGGCCGCCTTGCGCTCGGCGGCCTCCGCCGTAAGCCTCGCCCTGTTCTCCTCGCTCGGGTTCACGAAGATCTCGCCGGTGCTCCCGTCCACGGCGACGACCGTGCCCTCAGGAAGCTCACCGGCTCCAGGGAGGGCCACCACGGCCGGCACACCGAGCGCTCGAGCGAGGATCGCGCTGTGGCTGGTCGGTCCGCCCTCCTCGGTGACGAAGCCGAGGACCAGCGTGGGGTCCAGCAGCGCCGTGTCCGCGGGTGCCAGGTCCCGCGCGATGAGGACATACGGCTCGTCGCTGTCGGGGACACCGGGCATCGGCACCCCGAGCAGACGGGCGACGATACGATTCCGCACATCGTCGAGATCGGCCACCCGGCCGGCCAGGTACTCACCGGCACCGGCCAGCAGGGCGCGGTAGGCGGCGAAGGCGTCGTACACCGCACGCTCGGCCGTGCTGCCGACGGCGATCCGCCGCTCGACGTCGGCCATCAGCTCGGGGTCCTGCGCCATCATGGCCTGGGCCTCGAGCACCGCCTGGGCCTCGCCCCCCGCCAGGTTGCCGCGCGCCATCAGGTCGGCCGCCACAGCCTCCACCGCCTTGCGGGCGCGCCCCTGCTCGCGCTCCGCGTCCTCGGCCGGAATCTGCTTGGCCGGCGGTTCGAGCACCGCCGTTCCCATGTGCCGAACCTCGCCGATCGCCACACCGTGGCTCACGCCGACGCCTCGCAGCGTTGTCTCCATCTCACCCGTCCCGATAGTGCGGCGGGTCCCGCCGCCGCGGTGGTTGTCCCAGCGGCCGTCTGCGACGGCGCTGCCGTCACTTCCAGAGGAAGAGGCTTTCGCCGGCCTTCACTTCCCCGTCCTCACGCAGCTCGGTGAGGGCCTCGGCCGTCGCCTCCAGGGCCACGATCGGACAGATCGGGGACTTGCCCGCGGCCTCGACCGCAGCCGGGTCCCAGCGCACCACGCCCTGACCACGCACGACGGTGTCGCCCTTGTTCACCAGCAGCTCGAAACCCTCGCCGTTGAGCTGCACGGTGTCGATGCCGAGGTGGGTCAGCACACCGTGTCCGCTGTCGTCGACGACGACGAAGGCGTGCGGGTGCAGAGAGACGATGACCCCGTCCACGGGAGCGACGGCCTCGGAGGGCTCCCGTACGGGGTCGATGGCGGTACCCGGGCCGACCATGGCCCCGGAGAAGACGGGGTCCGGCACTGCGGCCAGTCCGATGGCACGTCCTGCGAGCGGGGACGAGACGGTGGTCATGGGAAGCCTCCCAGGGGCGGAGATGTATACGGGCCGTCACTGCCTGTCCCGGACGGCGCACTGTGCAGCAGGGTATGTCATAGGAAGTACCGGTTCCGCATGAGTGTTCCGATTAGAGGTCTAGACCACAGTCCCCACGGATTTGCACCCGTTCCGCGACTCCGTGTACAGTCGTTACTCCTGCCTGAGGTTGAGGGATGCGAACGCGTCCTCACCCCGGCAGCACCCAACTCATCAGATCCTATCGCTGGATCGCCTTCTGCATGCTCGCAGGACGGTGGTCAGAAGCACCGGGAAACGCTGGTAGAGTTGGGAACACCGAAGGGAAGCGCCCGGAGGAAAGCCTGAGAGAGTCTCTCGGGTGAGTACAAAGGAAGCGTCCGTTCCTTGAGAACTCAACAGCGTGCCAAAA
>NZ_JBVJCB010000009.1:0-415444 GCF_055589025.1 Streptomyces sp. NPDC041968
CTCCGCCATCGCCTGGGCGAACACCGGCTCCCGCTCCAACAACTCCGCAGCCATCCCCGCCCACTGCGACCCCTGACCGGGAAACACGAACACCGGAGACACCCGCGAACGCGCCACACCCCGCACCACACCCGGATGCGCCACACCCCCCGCCAACGCCCCCAACCCACCCACACGATCCGGCCCCACCACCACCGCCCGGTGCTCCAACACCGCGCGGGAGACCGCCAGGGTGCGCGCGACACCGACCGGGTCGAGGTCGCCGGCGACCTCGGCCAGCCGTTCGGCCTGGCCCCGCAGCGCCTCAGGGGTCCGGGCGGAGAGGATCCAGGGCAGCGCCGTGGTGTCGGCGATGCGCGGCGCGGGCTCGTCGGTATCGTCGGCCCTGCGCTCGGCCTCTTCCTCGGCCCTCCTCCCGCCCCCGTCGTCGGCCTCGTCCTCGGCCGGTGCGGCCGTGGCGTCGGCGCCCTCCAGGAGGAGGTGGGCGTTGGTTCCGCTGATGCTGAACGAGGAGACGCCCGCTCGGCGGGGCCGCTCGGGGTTCTGCTGCCAGGACATGGGGTCGGTCAGCAGCCGGACGTGGCCCTGGGACCAGTCGACGTGCGGGGTGGGTTCGGTGACGTGGAGGGTGGGCGGCAGCTCCCCGGCGCGCAGGGCCATCACCATCTTGATGAGACCGGCGACACCGGACGCGGCCTGGGCGTGCCCGATGTTGGACTTGATCGAGCCCAGCCACAGCGGCTGGTCGGCGGGCCGGTCCTGACCGTAGGCGTTGAGCAGCGCCTGCGCCTCGATCGGATCACCCAGGGTGGTGCCGGTGCCGTGCGCCTCCACCACGTCGATGTCGGCGGCGGCGAGCCGGGCGTTCTCCAGCGCGGCACGGATGACGCGTTCCTGCGAGGGGCCGTTCGGGGCGCTCAGGCCGTTGGACGCGCCGTCCTGGTTGACCGCGGAGCCTCTGATCACGGCGAGCACCCGGTCGCCGCGGCGGCGGGCGTCCGACAGGCGGCGCAGCACGAGGACGCCGGCGCCCTCGGACCAGCCGGTTCCGTCGGCGTCGGCGGAGAACGGCTTGCAGCGGCCGTCGGCCGCGAGGCCTCGTTGCCTGCTGAACTCGGTGAAGATGCCCGGGCTGGTCATGACGGTGACGCCGCCCGCGAGCGCCGTGTCGCACTCGCCGTTGCGCAGCGCCTGCACCGCGAGGTGGGTGGCGACCAGCGAGGACGAACAGGCGGTGTCCACGGTGACCGCGAGCCCTTCGAGGCCCAGGGCGTAGGCGACGCGGCCGGAGACGACGCTGGGCGCGCTGCCGGTGAGCAGGTGGCCCTCGACGCCCTGCGGGAGGGTACGCAGACCGGTGCCGTAGGCGGAGGACGAGGAACCGATGAAGACGCCGGTGCGGGATCCGCGCAGGGACAGCGGGTCGATGCCCGCGCGTTCCAGGGCTTCCCAGGAGGTCTCCAGCATCAGCCGCTGCTGGGGGTCCATCGCGAGCGCCTCGTGGGGGGAGATGCCGAACAGGTCGGCGTCGAACTCGCCCGCGTCGTGGAGGAATCCGCCCTCCCGCACGTACGTCGTGCCGGCGGCGTCGGGGTCGTCGTCGTGGACGGCGGTGTCCCAGCCACGATCGAGGGGGAAGCCGGAGATCCCGTCACGGCCCTCGGAGACCAGGTGCCAGAGGTCCTCCGGGGAGTGCACACCGCCGGGGTAACGGCAGCCCATGCCGACGACCGCCACGGGTTCGCTCCCGCGCGCCTCGACCTCCCGCAGCCGGCGCCGGGTCTGCCGCAGGTCCGCGGTGAGCCGCCTGAGGTAGTCGAGATACTTCTGATTGTCGGCCACTCGATGCCACCTTCTCCGGACCGGCAGTTCATTTTTTCGCGCCGGGAAATCTCGCACAGCTCACACGGGCCGCGTGATGCGAAGTGTTGTGGGTCGCCGAATGATTTCGGGTCCCCCGGGAAAACCGCCCCAATACCGTCGGCAAAAACCCTCACCGAGGCTACGAACGACTCGAAGCCGCGGACAACCCCTAGCCCACCCCTAGGGGGGACGGACCGTGAGGTCGCTCCGGGTGCCCGGGCGGCGGGCCGGGGCGCCGGGAATAACCGGTCCGAGGAAAGGGGTCGTGCCGTCCGAATACGCCGCTCGGCTGGGACCGCGCGGACCGGTCCACGTCATCACGCGACGGCCGTGGAAGGCATTCCTGGAACTGTTCGCGGAATACGTCCGCACTGAACGTGTTCGGGTCGATTCCGGCGCCCGGTGGGTGGGTCACGGGCTCTCCAGCTCGTTGTCGATGAGCGCGAAGATGCTCTCCTCGGTGGCGGAATACAGATCGGCGTCGCGGGCCTCGTCGGCGGTGTCCGGGCCGTCGGGTCGATCCGCCCATCGGGCGAGCAGGGCGCTCATCCTGACCCGTAGCCGGGAGCGGTCGCTGGCGGACAAGTCGTGTGACGCCGCC
Source organism: Streptomyces sp. NPDC041968 (assembly GCF_055589025.1). Classification (NCBI taxonomy): domain Bacteria; kingdom Bacillati; phylum Actinomycetota; class Actinomycetes; order Kitasatosporales; family Streptomycetaceae; genus Streptomyces; species Streptomyces sp. NPDC041968. Next base: position 2,465 of record NZ_JBVJCB010000009.1, read on the forward strand.
TCCAGTTGGTCCAGCCCGGCCATCATGGCCTCCGCCGGGTCGTGGGCGGGAGGCACCAGGTCGGCCCCGAGCCGCTCGGCGAGCGCGTCGGGCGTCGGGTAGTCGAACACCAGGGTGGCGGGCAGTCGGATGCCGGTGGCCGCGCCGAGCCGGTTACGGAGTTCCACGGCGGTCAGCGAGTCGAAGCCGAGGTCCTTGAACGCCCGGTCCCGTTCGACGGCTTCCGCTCCGGCGAAGCCGAGCACGGTGGCCGCCTCCGACCTCACCCGGTCCAGAAGCACCTGCGCCCGTTCGGCGGGAGGCAGGGCCCGCAGCCGGTCGGCGAAGCCGGTCTCCCGGGCCGCGGTGGCGGTGCGCCGACGGCCCCGTACCAGACCGCGCAGCAGATGCGGCACGTCGGGGCGGCCGGCGAACCCGGTGACATCGACGGCACCCGGCACCACGGCGGGGTCGGGCCCGGAGAGGGCCTCGTCGAGCAGGGCCAGGCCTTCGTCGGCGGTGAGCACGGGCAGACCGGAGCGGGTGGCCCGCAGGCGGTCGCCGTCGGTGAGCACGCCGAGCATGCCCGCGCCGACGTCCCACGGGCCCCAGGCCAGGGACAGGGCGGGCAGGCCCCTGCCGTGGCGGTGGCGGGCCAGGGCGTCGAGGTAGGCGTTGGCCGCTGCGTACGACGCCTGGCCGGGACTGCCCAGGGTGGCGGAGACGGACGAGAAGAGCACGAACTCCTCGGCTTCGGGCAGGAGTGCGTGCAGAGCGCGGGCCGCGGTGATCTTGGGCGCCAGCACCGGGGCGATCCGTTCGGGTGTGAGGGCGGTGGCCACCCCGTCGTCGAGGACACCCGCGAGGTGGAAGACGGAGCTGACGCGCCGCCCGGCCAGCACCTCGGCCAGGGCTTCGGCATCGGTGACGTCGCAGGCCACGATCTCGACCCGCGCTCCGGCCGCCTCGAGGTCCGACCTCAGCGTGTCCGCGCCCTCGGCGTCCGGGCCGCGGCGGCTGAGCAGCAGCAGCCGGTCCACCGCGCGCCGCTCCACCAGGTACCGGGCGACCGACGCACCCAGAGCACCCGTGCCACCGGTGATCAGCGCCGTGCCGCCGGGCTCCACCGCACGCGGCAGGGACAGCACGACCTTGCCCACGTGCCGGGCCTGGCTCATGAAGCGAAACGCCTCCGGCGCCCGCCGTACGTCGAAGGTCCGCACCGGCGGCAGGCTGAGCACGCCCCGCGCGAACAGAGCCAGCACCTCGTCCAGCATCCGCCCGATCCGCTCGGGACCCGCCTCGCTCAGATCGAACGCACGGTACATCCGACCGGGCACCGAGTCCGCATCGCGTACGTCCGCCTTGCCCATCTCCACGAACCGTCCGCCCGCGGTCAGCAGCCGGACCGAAGCGTCGACGAACTCACCCGCCAGGGCGTTCAGCACCACGTCCACCCCGCGACCGGCCGTACGCTCCGCGAAGACCTTCTCGAATCCCAGGTCCCGGGAGGAGGCCAGGTGCTCCGCGTCCAGCCCGGTCGCGCCCCACTTGCCGGGCGAGGCCGTGCCGTACACCTCGGCTCCCACGTGCCGGGCGATCTGCACCGCCGCCATGCCGACCCCGCCCGCGGCCGCGTGGACCAGCACCGACTCCCCGGCCGACAGACCTCCCACGTCCAGCAGGCCGTAGTACGCCGTCACGAACGCGATCGGAACCGCGGCGCCCTGAACGAAGGACCACCCCTGCGGAAGGGGGGCCGTCAACCGCTCGTCCGCCACCGCCAACGGGCCCATCGCACCGCTGAAGAACCCCAGCACCCGGTCCCCCACGGCCAGCTTCGACACCCCGGGCCCGACCTCCACCACCACACCGGCGGCCTCTCCCCCCAGCTCCACCTCCCCGGGGTACATCCCCAGCACGTTCAGCACATCCCGGAAGTTCATGCCGGCCGCTCGTACCGCCACCCGCACCTGTCCTGCTTCCAGGGTGCCTTCCGCATCGGGCGCGGCCACCAGCCCCACACCCTCGACGGCGCCCCGCGACACCACGCCCACACGCCACGGGCCCTCGGGAGCCCGCAGGGTGCGTTCGGCGAGCGAGGCCAGACGGGCGGCGTACAACCGTCCGTCGCGGACGGCCAGTTCCGGTTCGTCCGCGCCGGGGGTGCTGAGCAGCGCGGTCCACGGGTCGGCGTCGACGTCGACCAGCAGCAGGCGGCCGGGGTGCTCCGACTGCACGCTGCGCAGCAGCCCGCGCACGGCGGCGCCCGCCACGTCGGACAGGTCGTCGCCCGCGTCGACGGCGACAGCGCCCCGGGTGAGCACGACGAGGGTGGCGTCGGTGTCCTCGCGGGCCAGGAACTCCTGGACGGTGGCCAGCATCGCGGTCACCCGGGCCTCCGCGTCGTCGCGGCCGGCGGCGCCGTCATCGCGGCCCGCGGCGGCGTCGCGGCCGGCGTCCGGCGCGGAGGTGACCAGCAGCAGGTCGGCCGAGGCCGAGGCGAGGTCTGACACCCGCGCGCACTCGGCCCCCAGCTCCGAGAGCGCCTCGGCCGCGCAGTACGGGTCGGGGCCCAGGACCGCCCAGGTGCCGGGGGCACGTGCCACGTCGGGGAGCGGAGTCCAGTCCACCCGGTGCAGCGGCCGCGACGGGGCGGCACCCGTCGCGGCGGCCTCGGTGAGGGGACGCAGCACCACTCGTCCGACGGAGACGACGGTCTGCCCGCCGGGGTCGACGGCCACCAGCTCCACCCCGTCGGCGCCGCGGGGTGAGACACGCACGCGGAGCCTGGTGGCGCCGGAGACGGTCAGCGCGATCCGGGACCAGGAGAACGGCAGTCCGGGGGGCCCGGCGGGACCGTCGGACGCCTCCGCCCGCACGGCGAGCGAGTGGAGCGCGGCGTCGAGCAGTGCGGGGTGCAGTCCGAAGCGTCCGGCGTCGGCGTGCGCCGTCTCGGGCAGCTCGACCTCGGCCCAGAGTTCCTCACCCGCTCGCCACACTCCACGCAGGCCCTGGAACACGGGCCCGTAGTCCAGGCCGGCCGCGGCCAGCTCGGGGTAGAGGGCGTCGACCGGCACGGCCCGCGCGTCGGCCGGCGGCCAGGTCAGCTCCGGCACGGCCTGGGGGGTGGTGGTCGCCCGCAGCGTGCCGGAGGCGTTCCTGGTCCACGGCTGCCCGAACCAGCCGGTGTCACCTGAGGTCCGCGAGTGGACGGTGATCTCCCGGTCCCCCTCCTCGCCCGGGGTGCCCACGGTGACCTGGAGCTGGACGGACTCCTCGGCGGTCAGCACCAGCGGTGTGTGCAGGACGAGTTCGTCCACGACGTCGCAGTCCGTCTCGTCGCCGGCGCGCACCGCGAGATCGACGAACACCGTGCCGGGTACCACGATCCGGCCGTGCACACGGTGTTCCGCGAGCCACGGGTGCGTACGGAGGGAGAGGCGTCCGGTGAACAACAAGCCGCCGTCGTCGGCGAGATCCACACCGGCGGCGAGGACCGGGTGTCCGGTCTCCCCCAGTCCGGCGGAGACCACGTCACCGGGGCGTGCCGTCGCCGGGACCGAGGGCCAGTAGCGCTCGCGGGCGAAAGCGTAGGTGGGCAGCTCGATGCGTCGGCCGCCGACGGGGGCGAGCAGGGCGGACCAGTCCACCGCGATACCCCGTACGTGCAAGGTTCCCACGGCACGGAGGAGCGTTTCGGCTTCGTCGCGCCCACGCCGCAGTGCCGGTACGGCCATGGCCTGGTCCAGGAGCGCCGAGGAGGCCGCCGACAGCACTCCGTCCGGACCCAGCTCCAGTGCCGTCCGCACCCCGGTGAGCCGGCCGAGCGCGTCGGCGAAGCGGACCGGCTCGCGCACCTGGCCCACCCAGTACTCGGGGCTGTCGATCGCACCCGGGGCGGTGGTGAGGATCGGGATCCTCGGGGCGTGGTAGGTCAACGCCCCGGTGACGGCGGCGAAGTCGGCCAGCATGGGCTCCATCAGGCGGGAGTGGAAGGCGTGCGAGACGGCCAGGCGCTTGACCCGGATCTTCCGCGCCCGGAGGCGCTCCTCCAGATCGAAGACCGCCTCCGCCCCGCCCGACACCGTCACCGACGTGGGCCCGTTGACCGCCGCCAGGTCCACCCCGTCAGGCAGTTCCAGATCCTCCTCTGCCACCTCCACGGCCAACATCGCCCCGCCCTCGGGCAGCGCGTCCATCAACCGCCCCCGCGCCGACACCAACACGCAGGCGTCGTCCAGTGACAGAACCCCGGCCACCTGCGCGGCGGCCAGCTCACCGATCGAATGCCCCACCAGCACATCCGGGACCACACCCCAGGACTCCACCAGCCGGAACAGCGCCACCTCCAGCGCGAACAACCCCGCCTGCGCGTAGACGGTCCGCTCCAGCAGCCCGGCATCGTCGCCGAACACCACCTCCCGCAACGGACGCCCCACATCCACCCGCGCGCACACCGCGTCGAAAGCCTCCGCGAACACCGGAAACGCCCCGTACAGCTCCCGGCCCATCCCCAACCGCTGCGAACCCTGACCCGAGAACAGCAGGGCCAGGGAGCCGTCCTCCTCGGCCCGTCCGACGACAGCGCCGCCGAGGTTCCGCAGGGCGGCGTCCGCGGTCTCGCTGTCGGCTGCCAGCACCACGGCCCGGTGCTCCAGGGCTCCCCTGGTCGTCGCCAGCGAATGGGCCACATCAGCGATCCGGTGCCCGTCGAGGGCCGCTCGCAGCTTCTCCGCCTGCGCCGGAAGCGCGGTCGCCGTACGGGCGGAGAGCAGCAGCGGGAGCAGCGGGGTGCTGTCGCCGGCCGGGGCTGGTGTTTCCGCGTGCTCCCCCGCGGGCGCGGCCTCCAGCACCACGTGGGCGTTGGTGCCGCTGACGCCGAACGAGGAGACCCCCGCCCGGCGGGGCCGGTCCGTCTCCGGCCAGGGACGTGCCTCGGTCAGCAGCTCCACCGCGCCCGCCGACCAGTCCGCCTGGGGCGTGGGCGCGTCGACGTGCAACGTCCTCGGGAGTACGCCCCGGCGGAGCGCCTCCACCATCTTGATCACTCCGGCCACCCCGGCGGCGGCCTGGGTGTGCCCGATGTTCGATTTCAGTGAGCCGAGGTAGAGGGGTTCCGCACGCTCCTGGCCGTAGGTGGCCAGCAGCGCCTGCGCCTCGATCGGATCACCCAGCTTCGTGCCCGTACCGTGCGCCTCCACCACGTCGACGTCGGAGTACCGCAGATCCGCGTCGGCCAGCGCCCTGCGGATGACGCGTCGCTGGGCGGGTCCGTTGGGGGCGGTGAGCCCGTTGGAGGCGCCGTCGGAGTTGACCGCGCTGCCGCGCACCACGGCCAGCACCCGGTGCCCGTGGCGCCGGGCGTCCGACAGCCGCTCCACCAGCAGCACACCGACGCCCTCGCCCCAGCCGGTGCCGTCGGCGGCGGCGGCGAACGCCTTGCAGCGACCGTCGGCCGCGAGCCCCAGCTGTCGGCTGAACTCCACGAAGGCGGTCGGTGTGGACATCACCGTGACGCCGCCCGCCAGCGCCATCGAGCACTCGCCGGCCCGCAGGGCGCGTACCGCCAGGTGCAGCGCCACCAGGGACGACGAGCACGCGGTGTCCACCGTGAGGGTGGGTCCCTCGAAACCGAAGGTGTAGGCGACACGACCGGAGAGCACGGCGGCCGCGTTGCCGGCGCCCTGATGTCCCTCGCTGATGTCGGGATCCCCGGCGAGCAGGATCGGGTAGTCCTGCCCGTTGGTGCCCGCGAACACGGCGGTGTCGCTGCCGCGCAGGGCGGTGGGGTCGACGCCGGCGTGCTCCAGGGCCTCCCAGGCGACCTGCAGCATCAGGCGTTGCTGCGGGTCGGTGGCTACCGCCTCGCGGGGTGAGATGCCGAAGAACGGGGCGTCGAACGCGGCCACGTCGCCGAGGAATCCGCCCTCACGGACGTACGAGGTGCCCGGCGTGCCGTCGGGTTCGTAGAGACGTGCGGTGTCCCAGCCCCGGTCCTCGGGGAAGTCGGTGATGCCGTCGCGGCCCTCGGCGACCAGCTGCCACAGCTCGTCCGGCGAGGTGACGCCTCCGGGGTAGCGGCAGGCCATGCCGATGATGGCGACGGGCTCGTCGGCGGTGGCGGAGGCCGTCACGCCCCCGTCACCGTCCAGGTGCAGGATGAGGTCGTCGAGGTGTTCGGCCAGCGCGGCCGGGGTGGGGTGGTCGAAGACGACGGTGGCCGGCAGGCTGAAGCCGGTGACTTCGGCGAGGAGGTCGCGCAGCTCGACGGCGGTGAGCGAGTCGAAACCCAGGTCCCTGAAGGCCCTGCGTGGTTCGACGGCATCGGCGTCGTGGTGACCGAGGACGACGGCGGCGCGGGCACGCACCGACTCGACCAGTTCACGCCGTCTTTCCTTGGCATCGAGCGCGGCGAGGCGGACCGCGAACGGGGAACCGGCCTCCGCGTCGGCCCTCCCGGCCGGCTCCTCTTCCCCGTCCTGCGGCAAGGCGCCGGGCAGTCCGTCGAAGAGCCGTTGCGGTCGCGCGGCGGTGAAGGCGGGAAGGAAGCGTGCCCATTCCACGTCGGCCACGACCACGGAGACGTCCCCGCCGTCCACCGCCGCGCCCAGAGCCTCGAGTGCCTTGGCCGGTTCCATGGTGCGCAGGCCGCGACGCCGCAGGTAGTCGGCGGTCTCCTCCGCGCCGGCCATACCGCTGCCGTGCCAGGGGCCCCACGCCACGGAGGTGGCGGGCAGACCCCGGGCGGCGCGACGGGAGGCGAGGGCGTCCAGGGCGGCGTTGGCCGCCCCGTAGGCGGCCTGGCCGCCGCTGCCCCAGATGCCGGAGACCGATGAGAAGAGCACGAAGGCGTCGAGGTCCGCGTCCCGGAGCGCGTCGTCGAGGTGGAGGGCACCGGTGACCTTGGCGGCCAGCACGGTGGCGATGTCGGCTTCACTCGCGTCGTCGAGGGTGCCGAAGTCACCGCTTCCGGCGGCATGCACCACGGCGCTCGGCGGGTGCGCGGCCAGCAGCTCGTCGAGGGCCGCGCGGTCGCTGACGTCGCAGGCGGCGATCGTGACCTCGGTCCCCGCCGCGGTGAGTTCGGCGGCGAGGTCGGTCATGCCCGGGGCTTCGGCGCCGCGCCGGCCGGCCAGTACCAGGTGCGGGGCGCCGCGGCCCGCGAGCCATCGGGCGACATGGGCGCCGAGCGCGCCGGTGCCGCCGGTGATCAGGGTGGTGCCGCGCGGCCGCCAGGGCTCCGCCGGGCGCACGGGTGCCGGAGCCAGTCTCCGGCCGAAGACCCCCTCGGCACGGAGGGCCACCTGGTCCTCGCCCGTACCGACGAGCACGGCAGCCAGTCTCCGTGCGGCTTCCGCGTCAAGGACTCGCGGAAGGTCGACGGCGCCGCCCCAGCGGTGCGGCTTCTCCAGCGCGGCGGCCCGGCCCATCGCCCACAGCTGTGCCGCCCCGGGGTCGACGGCGGAGTCATCCGCACCGGTCGTGACCGCACCTCGGGTGAGTACCCACACCGGGGCACCCTCTCCGCGCACCGCGGCGAGCAGTGCGGCCAGCCCGAGGGACACCTCCGGACGGGCGGGATGCGGCCGGGGGTCGTGTGGGAGGATCAGCCCGTCGACGTCCGGGGCGGGCGTGCGGCCTACGACGACGGTGGCGCCGTGGGCGCCCAGCGCTTCGGCGCACCAGGCGACCAGACTGTCCTCCGGTGCGTCGGGGTCTGCCAGTACCTGCCAGGTCCCCCGCAGTACCGGTCGCCCGGCTTCCGGCAGAGGTTGCCAGGTGACCGCGTACCGCCAATCCGCTGGGTCGGCGCCTTCGGAGGAAGGCGGTACCGCCCAGAAGTGCTCCCGCTGGAAGGCGTAGGTGGGGAGGTCCACGACGCGACCGCCGAGGCAGCCGAAGACCGCCCCCCAGTCGCACCGCACTCCGGCGACGTGGGCCGCCCCGATCCCCGCGAGCAGAGCACCCACACCCTCACTGCCCGCACGCTGCAACGCAACAACCGTCACCTCGGAGTGGTCGGCCAGACACAGCCCCGCCTGCGCCGACAACACCCCGTCCGGACCGCACTCCACGAACCGGGTGACCCCGGTGCCATGCGCCTCACGCACCGCGTCCGCGAAACGCACCGGCTCCCGCACCTGACCCACCCAGTACTCCGGGGTGTCGATCGCACCCGGGGCCGTGGACAGGACCGCAATCCGAGGCGCGTGGTACGTCAACGACCGCGCCACCTCCGCGAACTCCGCGAGCATCGGCTCCATCAGGCGGGAGTGGAAGGCGTGCGAGACCGCCAGCCGCTTCACCCGCACGCCCTGCGTCCGGAGCCGCTCCTCCAGGTCCGCGACCGCATCCGCCGCACCGGACACCGTCACCGAGGCAGGACCATTCACCGCCGCCAGGTCCACCCCCTCGGGCAGCTCCAGCCCCTCCTCGGCCACCCCGACGGCCAGCATCGCCCCACCCCCGGGCAACGCGTCCATCAACCGCCCCCGCGCCGACACCAACACGCAGGCATCGTCGAGCGACAACACTCCCGCGCAGTGCGCCGCGGCTATCTCCCCCACCGAGTGACCCACCAGCACATCCGGCACCACACCCCACGACTCCACCAGCCGGAACAGGGCCACCTCCAACGCGAACAACCCCGCCTGCGCGAACACCGTCCGCTCCAACAACCCGGCGTCCTCGCCGAACACCACCTCCCGCAACGGACGCCCCACATCCACCCGCGCGCACACCGCGTCGAAAGCCTCCGCGAACACCGGAAACGCCCCGTACAGCTCCCGCCCCATCCCCAACCGCTGCGAACCCTGACCCGAGAACAAGAACGCCGTCCCGCCCGAACCCACCTCCCCCCTCACCACACCCACACCCGGCACACCCTCAGCCAACGACCCCAGCCCCGCCAGCAACTCGTCCCGCCCACCGCCCACCACCACCGCACGACACTCCAACGCAGCCCGCGTCGTCGCCAGCGAGAACCCCACATCCACCACAGCCACCTCAGGCCGCGCCACGAGAAACCCACGCAACCGCCCAGCCTGAGCACGCAGAGAACGCTCGTCCCGCCCGGACAGCACCCACACCCCCACAGACGACGAAGAACCCGATCCCTCGCCGACACCCCCCGCCCCCGCCTCCTCAGCCGCAACCCCCTCCAAGACCACATGCGCGTTGGTACCGCTGACACCGAACGAGGAGACCCCGGCCCGACGAGGTTCTCCGGAGTCGGGCCACGACCGGTTCTCGGTCAGCAGCTCGACGCTGCCCGAGGACCAGTCGACGTGCGGGCTGGGCGCGTCGACGTGGAGGGTCCTGGGGAGCACGCCGTGCCGCATCGCCTGCACCATCTTGATCACTCCGGCCACGCCGGAAGCGGCCTGGGTGTGGCCGATGTTGGACTTCAGGGAGCCCAGGTACAGGGGTTCCGTACGCTCCTGGCCGTAGGTGGCCAGCAACGCCTGCGCCTCGATCGGATCACCCAGGGTCGTACCGGTGCCGTGGGCCTCGACCGCGTCGACCTCGGCGGCGGAGAGGCGGGCGGCGGCCAGCGCGTCCAGGATGACGCGGCGCTGGGCGGGTCCGTTGGGGGCGGTGAGCCCGTTGGACGCGCCGTCGGAGTTGACCGCGCTGCCGCGTACCAGGGCCAGCACCCGGTGCCCGTTGCGCCGGGCGTCCGACAGCCGCTCCACGAGCAGCACGCCGACGCCCTCGCTCCAGCCGGTGCCGTCGGCGGCGGCGGCGAACGCCTTGCAGCGGCCGTCACGTGCCAGACCGCGCTGCCTGCTGAACTCGACGAACGCGGCCGGCGTGGCCATGACGGTGACCCCGCCCGCCAGCGCCATCGTGCACTCGCCGGCCTGCAGCGCGCGTACCGCCAGGTGCAGCGCCACCAGGGACGACGAGCACGCCGTGTCCACCGTGACCGCCGGCCCCTCGAAGCCGAAGCTGTACGCCACCCGGCCGCAGAGCACGCTGGTAGCGGTGCCGGTCAGCGCGTAGCCCGCCGCCTCCTCGGCGACGGGGACGCCGACGCCGTAGCCGGAGGTCCCGGCTCCGACGTACACGCCGACCGGACTGCCCTTGACCTCCCTCGGGTCGATGCCCGCTCGCTCGAACGCCTCCCAGGAGGCCTCCAGGAGCAGACGCTGCTGCGGGTCCATCGCGGCGGCCTCGCGGGGCGAGATGCTGAAGAAGTCCGCGTCGAAGCGTCCCGCGTCGTGGACGAAGCCGCCCTGGCGTGAGTACGAGGTGCCCTCACCCCGGGAGTGCGGGTCGTACAGGGAGCCGAGGTCCCAGCCACGGTCGGCGGGGAACTCGCTGATGCCGTCGCCTCCGGCCGACACCAGGTCCCAGAGCGACTCGGGCGAGTCGACCCCGCCGGGCAGCCGGCAGGCCATCCCGACGATGGCGATCGGCTCGTGCCCGGCGACGACCAGCTCTTGGTTGCGGGTCTTGAGCCGTTCGTTCTCCTTGATCAGGGTGCGCAGGGCTTCGACGTAACGTTCGTCGGCGGACGCCGCCATGGTCAGTGCTCCCCGTCGTTGGCTTCGACGAGCTTCAGCAGTGCCTCGCCGTCCAGTTCGTCCACCGCGTGCGCGGTCGGCGCTTCCACGTCGTCGGTCTTCTCCCCCGCCAGTCTCAGCAGGGGTGCGAGCAGTCCGGCCTCCCGGAGCCGGGCCGTCGGTACGGCGGCCAGGGCGGCGCGCACGCGCTGTTCCTCGTCGGCCTCGCCCTCGTCGACGTCCGGGGCGATGCCGCACTCCTCGAGGAGGTGCTCGGCGAGTTCGGCGGGCGTCGGGTAGTCGAAGACCACCGTGGCGGTCAGTGACAGGCCGCTGACCGCGGTGAGCCGGTTGCGCATCTCCACGGCGGTGAGCGAGTCGAATCCGAGGTCCCGGAAAGCGCGGTCGGGTTTGATGTCACCGCCGTGCGCGTGCCCGAGCACCAGGGCGGTCTGCGCTCGCACCAGTTCCAGGACCTTCTCGGACCGCTCGTACCGCGGCAGGGCGAGAAGGTCCGCGCGCAGGTCGCCGGGGGCTCCGGCCGCCTCCGCCCCGTCGGCGGCCGCGCCGCCCTCCAGCCGGACCAGCAGGGAACTGGACCGGGAGGAGGTGAACGTCCGCGCGAACACCGGCCAGTCGATGTCCGCCACGGTGACCGTGGGGGCGTTGTCCGCGACCGCGTCGGCCATGGCGGCGATCGCCAGGTCCGGGTCCATCGCCAGGACTCCCCGACGGGCGAGTTCGGCGCCCGCGCCCTCCGCCATGCCCTCTCCGCCCCAGGCACCGAAGGCGACGCAGGTCGCGGGCGCCCCACGGGACGCCCGCCGCAGGGCCAGGGTCTCCAGCCGGGCGTTGGCGGCGGCGTACGCGGCCTGTCCGGCACCGCCCCAGACGGCGGCGACCGAGCCGAACAGTACGAAGGCGTCGAGGTCACCGCAGAGTGCGTCCAGGTTCTCGGCGCCGGCCGCCTTTCCCGCCTGAGCCGCCGCCAGGTCCTCCTCGGTGAGTTCGGCCAGCCTGCCCAGGTCCCCTACGCCCGCGGCGTGCACCACGGCGTTCGGCGGGTGCGCGGCCAGCAGCGCGGCGACGGCGTCCCGGTCGGAGAAGTCGCAGGAGACCACCGCGGTCTCGGCCCCCAGCTCCGTCAGCTCCGCGACCAGTTCGTCGGCACCGGGTGTCCCGGCACCTCGCCGACCGGCCAGCACCAGTCGTGTGGCCCCGCCGAGGGCCGCCCACCGGGCGACGCGGGAGCCGAGCGCGCCCGTTCCGCCGGTGATCAGGACGGTGCCCTGCGGGTGCCAGGGCGTGGCGGTGACCGGAGCCGCGGTGACCAGCCGTCGTGCGAGCGGTATGTCCCGCAGGGCGACCTGGTCCTCGGCGGTGACCCCGGAGAGGAGGGCGATCAGGGAGGCGTCGCCGACCCCGGTCTCGGGCAGGTCGATCAGCCCTCCCCACAGCGCGGGATGTTCCAGCGCTGCCACCCGACCCAGCGCCCACAGGGCGTGGCCGCCTGCCGCGGGGGGCTCCTCGCCCGGCAGCGCCACGGCACCGCGGGTGGCACACCACAGGCGCGTGTCGGTGTCGGCCAGCGCCTGGACGAGGGCGAGTCCGGTGGCCAAGGCGGTGTCGTCGGCCAGGCCGAGCAGTGACAGCACTCCTGCCCACGGCCGGTCGGAGGAGGAACCCTTCACCAGTGCCCGGAGTTCGGCCGCCGCGTCAGCAGGATCGATCACCTGGAGGTGCGGGTGTCCGCCGCTGTGTCGGATCGCCTCGGCGCAGTCGGCGGCGATGTCCCCGTCCTCCGGGTGCGCCAGCACCAACCAGCCGCCCACGAGAACCGGGTCCACGGGAAGGGAGACCGGCTGCCACTCCTCCCGGTAGCGCAGGCTCCGGGAGGAACAGAGGTCGTGCCAACCCGCCAGCACCGACAACGTGTCGTCGAGCCGCTCCCGTTCCTGGCCGGTGTCCACACCGAGCAGTCCGGCCACGGCGTCCGCGTCACCCCCGCGCACCGCGGCCCAGAAGGCGTCGTCGGCGCCCTGGCCGCCGGCCCCGCCGGTATGGGAGGCGGGCAGCGGCCAGTACCTCTGGTGCTGGAAGGCGTAGGTGGGGAGGTCCACGACGCGACCGCCGAGGCAGCCGAAGACCGCCCCCCAGTCGCACCGCACTCCGGCGACGTGGGCCGCCCCGATCCCCGCGAGCAGAGCACCCACACCCTCACTGCCCGCACGCTGCAACGCAACAACCGTCACCTCGGAGTGGTCGGCCAGACACAGCCCCGCCTGCGCCGACAGCACCCCGTCCGGACCGCACTCCACGAACCGGGTGACCCCGGTGCCATGCGCCTCACGCACCGCGTCCGCGAAACGCACCGGCTCCCGCACCTGACCCACCCAGTACTCCGGGGTGTCGATCGCACCCGGGGCCGTGGTGAGGATCGGGATCCTCGGGGCGTGGTAGGTCAACGCCCCGGCGACGGCGGTGAAGCCGGCCAGCATGGGCTCCATCAGGTGGGAGTGGAAGGCGTGCGAGACCGCGAGCCGCTTCACCCGCACGCCCTGCGTCCGGAGCCGCTCCTCCAGGTCCGCGACCGCATCCGCCGCACCGGACACCGTCACCGAGGCAGGACCATTCACCGCCGCCAGGTCCACCCCCTCGGGCAGCTCCAGCCCCTCCTCGGCCACCCCGACGGCCAGCATCGCCCCACCCTCGGGCAACGCGTCCATCAACCGCCCCCGCGCCGACACCAGCACGCAGGCATCGTCGAGCGACAACACTCCCGCGCAGTGCGCGGCGGCCAGCTCACCGATCGAATGCCCCACCAGCACATCCGGGACCACACCCCACGACTCCACCAGCCGGAACAGCGCCACCTCCAACGCGAACAACCCCGCCTGCGCGAACACCGTCCGCTCCAACAACCCGGCGTCCTCGCCGAACACCACCTCCCGCAACGGACGCCCCACATCCACCCGCGCACACACCGCGTCGAAAGCCTCCGCGAACACCGGAAACGCCCCGTACAGCTCCCGCCCCATCCCCGACCGCTGCGAACCCTGACCCGAGAACAAGAACGCCGTCCCGCCCGAACCCACCTCCCCCCTCACCACACCCACACCCGGCACACCCTCAGCCAACGACCCCAGCCCCGCCAGCAACTCGTCCCGCCCACCGCCCACCACCACCGCACGACACTCCAACGCAGCCCGCGTCGTCGCCAGCGAGAACCCCACATCCACCACAGCCACCTCAGGCCGCGCCACAAGGAACCCACGCAACCGCCCAGCCTGAGCACGCAGAGAACGCTCGTCCCGCCCGGACAGCACCCACACCCCCACAGACGACGAAGAACCCGGTTCCCCGCCACCAGCCAGCGCCCCCTCGGCCTCCACCCCTTCCAGAATCACGTGCGCGTTGGTACCGCTGACACCGAACGAGGAGACCCCGGCCCGGCGAGGTCGGCCGGTCTCCGGCCAGGGGCGTGTCTCCGTCAGCAGCTCCACCGCACCCGCCGACCAGTCCACCTGGGGCGTGGGCGCGTCGACGTGCAACGTCTTCGGGAGCACGCCCCGGCGGAGCCCCTCCACCATCTTGATCACACCCGCCATCCCGGCGGCGGCCTGGGTGTGCCCGATGTTGGACTTGATCGAGCCCAGGTACAGCGGTTCCGTACGCTCCTGGCCGTAGGTGGCCAGCAACGCCTGCGCCTCGATCGGATCACCCAGGGTCGTACCGGTGCCGTGGGCCTCGACCGCGTCGACCTCGGCCGGTACGAGTGCCGCGCTCGCCAGGGCCTGGCGGATGACGCGCTGCTGGGCGGGCCCGTTGGGGGCGGTGAGGCCGCTCGAGGCGCCGTCCTGGTTGACCGCGCTGCCGCGCACCAGGGCCAGCACCCGGTGCCCGTTGCGCCGGGCGTCCGACAGCCGCTCCACGAGGAGTACGCCGACGCCCTCGCCCCAGCCGGTGCCGTCGGCGGCGGCGGCGAACGCCTTGCAGCGGCCGTCGGCGGCACTGCCCTCTTCCAGGCCGAACCCCGCGAACATCATCGGCCCGGACATGACCGTGACCCCGCCGACCAGGGCGAGTTCGCACTCGCCGGCGCGCAGCGCCTGCGCGGCGAGGTGCAGCGCCACCAAGGAGGAGGAGCAGGCCGTGTCCACGGTGACCGCCGGTCCCTGGAGCCCGAAGGAGTAGGCGATGCGGCCGGAGAGAACGCTGCCGGCGTTGGCCGTGCCCAGGTAGCCGTCGAGCGCTTCGGGGTCGACCACCGACGGGTAGTCGTGGTACATCACGCCGGCGAAGACGCCGGTGCGTCCACCGCGCACGGTGCGCACGTCGATGCCCGCCCGTTCGAACGCCTCCCAGGACGCTTCGAGGAGCTGCCGCTGCTGGGGATCGGTGGCGGCGGCCTCCCTCGGGCTGATGCCGAACAGTCCGGCGTCGAAGTCGCCGACGTCGTGGACGAATCCGCCGCGTGGCGCGGCTGACGTCCGTGCCGGGTCCCAGCCCCGGTCCGTGGGCAGCGGGCCGAGCGCGTCGGTACCGGACTCGACGAGTTTCCACAGGTCTTCCGGGGAGCGGACGCCGCCGGGGTACCGGCAGGCCATGCCGATCACGGCGATCGGTTCGCGCGGCCGGTCCTCCAGTTCGCGTACGCGGCGGTTGGCGTCGCGCAGTTGCGTCGTGGCCCGCTTCAGGTAGGCGAGCAGTTTCTCGTGCTGGTCCGGGTCCGTGTCGCTCATGGTCTGCTGTTCGCGTCCTCTCACGGCGTCTCGAACTCGGTGTCGAGGAGGTCGAAGACCTCCTCGATCGAGGCGGAGTCCAGATTGTCGTCCCGCCTGGTCTGCTCGCCCTGGCACCGGTCGGCCAGGGACCGCAACCGGGCCGCCAGCCGGGCCCGGCCCTCCTCGTCGCCGTCCATCCGCGTCAGGTCGGCTTCCAGTCGGGCCAGTTCGGCCAGCAGCCGGTCGGCCTCCCGTACCGGTTCGGGAGCCAGTTCGGCGCGGAGTCGGCGGGCGAGTTCGGTGCAGTTCGGGTGGTCGAACACGAGCGTGGCGGGCAGCCGCAGCCCGGTGGAGGCGGCCAGCCGGTTGCGCAGCTCCACGCCGGTCAGGGAGTCCATGCCGAGTTCCAGGAAGCCCCGGTCGACGTCGACTTCCCCGGGGGTGGCGAAGCCGAGGGTGGCGGCCACCTGGCCGCGGACCAGGTCGAGCACGACGCGCCGCTGGTCCGCCTCGGGCACTCCGGAGAGCGCGGCCCGCAGAGCCGCGGGGTCCCCCGAGCCGGTCTCCGACCGCCGCTTCTGACGAGGAACCAGCGTCCTGAACAGCGGGGGCACCAGGTCGCGTCCCCGCAGGGCCGCAGGCCGGAAGGCCATCGGCACCACCAGCGGCCTCTCTGCGGCACAGGCCGCCGAGAAGGCGGCCATGCCGTCCTCCGTGGTCAGCGTGCTCATGCCGGAACGGGTCACGCGGCGCACGTCGGCCTCGGTGAGGGTTCCGGTCAGTCCGGTGCGTTCGGCCCACGGTCCCCAGGCCAGCGACACCGCGGGCAGCCCCAGTCGGCGGCGGTGCGCGGCGAAGGCGTCCAGGAACACGTTGGCCGCCGCGTAGTTGGCCTGCCCCGCTCCGCCGAGCACACCGGCCGCGGAGGAGAACAGCGCGAACGCCGTGAGGTCCGCGTCCCGGGTCAGCTCGTGCAGGTTGACCGCCCCGCGTACTTTGGGCCCGAGCACTCGCGCGACACTCCGGTCCGTCATCTGGGTGATCACGCCGTCGTCCAGGACGGCGGCGGTGTGCACCACCGCGGTCAGCGGGTGCCGCGCGGGGATCCGGGCCAGGGTGTCGGCCAGTGCCTCGCGGTCGGCCACGTCGCAGGCGGCCACGGTCGCCCGGGCTCCCAGGTCCGCCAGTTCGGCGACCAGTTCCTCGGCGCCGGGAGCGGCGGGACCGCTCCGGCTGACGAGCAGGAGGTGCCGCACTCCGTGGTGTCGCACCAGGTGCCGGGCGAGGGCGCTGCCGAGGGTGCCGGTGGCGCCGGTCACGAGGACCGTGCCGTCGGCCGTCTCCAGGCCGGTACGCGGCTCCGGTTCCGTCCCGTCGGTCCGTCCTCCGGGTACGGGCATGCGGACCAGCCGGGGCGCGAGGACCCGCCCGTCGCGTACGGCGACCTCGGTCTCCCCTGCCTCCAGCGCGGCGACGACGGCCCTGTGCAGGAGCGCGGGGTCCGGTTCGGCCGCCGGGTCGAGGTCGACCAGCAGGAACCGGCCGGGGTGCTCGGCCTGCCCGGAGCGCACCAGGCCGCGCACGGGGGCGTTGACCAGGTCCGTCAGGTCGTCGTCCGCCGTGGCGACCGCGCCCCGAGTGACCAGCACCAGGGGTTGTCCGGTGCGCTGTTCGTCGGCGATCCGGTCACGGACGAGGCCGAGGGCCCGGGTGACGGCCTCCTCCACGGCGCCGGCCGTGTCCGCTCCGGTGGCGGGGGCGACGAACGGTGCGACGAGGATGTCGGCCTCGTCGGGCTTCGTCTCCCCGAACGCCCCGTCCAGCCAGGTGTCGTCCCCGAGCAGGGCGAGCCGGCCGGAAGCGGCGGCGGGGAGCGGCACCTCGGTGCCCCAGTCCACGTGCAGGAGGGTGTCGGCCAGACCGTGGCGGACGGCCGCCAGTTCGGCGCCCGCCGGCCGCGCCACCAGGGCCCCCACCCCGCCGACCGGGATTCCGGTGTCGTCGAAGAGTTCGAGGCCGACGCCGTCGTCGGACTCGGTGAGCCGCACGCGGAGGGTCTCGGCACCGCTGGCGCTCAGCGTCACCTCCCTCCACATGAAGGGGAGGTCGGCGGTACGGCCGGCCTCGGCGCCGTCGCGCAGGCGGCGCAGCAGGCCGATGCCGTGCAGAGCCGCGTCGAACAGCGCCGGGTGGAGGAGGAAGCCCTTGTCGGACACCTCGTCGGACAGACGCACCTCGGCGTAGAGCGCGTCGTCACGGTGCCAGGCTCCGGTGAGCGCCCGGAAGGCGGGGCCGTAGCTGTAGCCGGCGTCGGCGATGGCCTCGTAGAAGCCGGTGAGTTCGACCGGCTCGGCACCCGGCGGAGGCCAGGTGGTGAGCGAGCGGGCGGCGGGAGCGACGGCGGGCGCCAGGGTGCCGGTGGCGTGCCGGACCCACGGGGCGTCCTGGAGGTCGGCGTCGCGTGCGTGGACGGCCACCTCCCGGCGGCCCGTTTCCCCGGGGGCGCCGACCGTGAGCTGCACCTCCACGGCGTGGTCCTCGCCCAGCACCAGGGGGGTGCCCAGGGCGAGTTCCTCCAGTACCGGGGCCTGCACCCGGGCGCCGGCGTGCAGGGCCATCTCCACGAAGGCGGTGCCCGGCAGCAGGACGGCGCCGAGAACGGCGTGGTCGGCCAGCCAGGGCTGGGTGCGTGCGGAGAGCCGCCCGGTGAACACGGTGCTCGCGCCGTCGGCGAGCGTCAGCGTGGCGGTCAGCAGCGGGTGCCCGGTGCCGCTCAGGCCTGCCGCGCCGAGGTCACCGAGGCCCGGGGACGCGGTGTCGAGCCAGTACCGCTCCCGCTGGAAGGGGTACACCGGCAAGGGAACGGTCCGCACCGGCAGTCCCGCGAGGGGTGCGGTGAGTTCGGCCGCGCCCCCGTGGGTGTGGAGTTCGGCGACGGAGAGGAGGAAGCGTTCCATGCCGCCCTGGTCGCGGCGGAGCGTACCGAGCACGGTGACCTCGCCCGGGGCGAGGTCGGGGATGTCGTCGAGGATCTCGCCGAGCGAGGGCGCGAGGACCGGGTGCGGACCGATCTCCACCAGGAACCTGGCGCCCTGCTCCACCAGCCCCCGCACGCCCCGGTCCAGGTCGACGGGGGTGACGAGGTTCCGCTGCCAGTAGGCGGCGTCGAGCAGTTCTCCGTCGGTCCGCTCGCCGGTGACCGTGGAGTGGAAAGGGACGGCGCCCGTGGTGGGGCTGAGGCCGGTGAGCAGGTCCGCCAGCTCCCGGGCCGCCGGCTCCACCTGGGCGCAGTGCGAGGAGAAGTCCACCCGGATACGTCTCGCCCGGACGCCGTCCGCCTCGCAGGCGGCGAGGAAGTCGCCCAGTGCCTCGCGCTCCCCGGCGACCACGCTCCACGCGGGACTGTTGATCCCGGCCAGGGAGAGCCGCGTGCCCCACGGCTCCAGCAGCTCGCGGGTCCTGTCGGCCGGCAGGGCCACGGACGCCATGCCGCCGACGCCGGCCAGCGGGAGGAGCACCTTGCCGCGCAGGGCGACGACCCGGGCCGCCTCGGCGCGCGAGAGGACACCGGAGGCGTAGGCGGCGGCGATCTCGCCCTGCGAGTGGCCGAGGACCATGTCGGGTTCGACGCCGTGGGCCCGCCAGAGGGCGACGAGCGCCGCGGTCACACCGAAGAGCACGACCGGTGCCACGTCGACCCGGTCCAGCGGCGGGGCGCCCTCGGCGCCGCGCAGCACGTCGATCAGCGACCAGTCCAGGTGGCGGGCGAACTCCTCGCCGCACGCGTACAGCTCGGCGGCGAAGACCTCGGAGGTCTCCATCAGTTCGACGGCCATGCCCTCCCACTGGCCGCCCTGCCCGGGGAAGACGAAGGCGACCTTCCCGGAGCGCTCCACGCCCTGGACCAGGTGTGGCGCGGCCTCGCCGCGGGCGAGGGCGGCGAGCGCGGCCCGGCGGTCGGCGTCGGAGGCGGCGACCACGGCGGCGCGGTGTCCGAGCAGGGCCCGGGTGGCGGTCAGCGAGTGGGCGACATCGGCGGGATGGGCGGCGGGTGCGGCGTCCAGGTGCTCGAGGAGCCGCAGGGCCTGGCCCCGCAGCGCTGCCACGCCCCGGGCGGACAGCACCCACGGTGCCACCACGCCGTCGAGCTCGGGAGCCCGGTCGGGCTCAGGGGTCCGGCTGGGCTCAGGGGTCCGGCCGGTCTCGGGGGCACGATCCGGGTCCTGGTCCGGCGCGGGCTGTTCCACGTACTGCTCCAGGACCAGGTGGGCGTTGGTGCCGCTGCCGCCGAAGGAGGACACGCCGGCCCGCCGGGGGCGCCCACCGGTGTCGGGCCAGGGGGTGGTCTCCGTCAGCAGCTCGACCGCGCCCGTCGACCAGTCGACGTGCGGGGTCGGCGCGTCGATGTGCAGGGTTCCGGGCAGGATCCCCTCGCGCAGCGCCATGACCGTCTTGATGACGCCCCCCACGCCGGCCGCCGACTGGGTGTGACCGATGTTCGACTTCACGGAGCCGAGCCACAGCGGCCGGTCCTCGGCGCGGTTCTGGCCGTACGTCGCCAGGATCGACTGCGCCTCGATGGGGTCCCCGAGGGTGGTGCCCGTGCCGTGCGCCTCGACGGTGTCGATGTCGGCGGCGTCCAGACCGGAGTTGGCCAGCGCCTGGCGGATGACCTTCTGCTGGGCGCGGCCGCTGGGGGCGGTCAGGCCGTTGGAGGCGCCGTCCTGGTTGACGGCGGTGCCGCGGATCAGCGCGAGGACCGGGTGCCCGGCGCGCAGCGCGTCCGAGAGGCGCTCCACCAGGATCATGCCCACCCCTTCGCCCCAGCCGGTGCCGTCGGCCGCCGCGGCGAACGGCTTGCACCGGCCGTCGGCGGCGAGGCCGCGCTGGCGGCTGAACTCCGTGAAGGAGGCGGGGGTGGCCAGGACGGCGGCGCCGCCCGCGACCGCCAGGTCGCATTCGTTGTTCCGCAGTGCCTGGCAGGCCAGGTGGATGGCGACGGCGGAGGACGAGCAGGCGGTGTCGACGGTGGCGGCGGGCCCTTCGAGGCCGAAGGTGTAGGAGATGCGGCCCGACGCGGCGGCGGTACCGGTGCCGGCGAGGAAGAAGCCCTCGGCCTCGTTGCCCGGCTGCTGGGCCCCGATGCCGTAGCCGACGAACGAGGTGCCGACGAAGACGCCCGTCGAGCTGCCCCGCAGGGAGGACGGGTCGATCGTGGCCCGTTCCATCGCCTCCCAGGTCGCCTCCAGCAGCAGCCGCTGCTGCGGGTCGGTGGCCACCGCCTCGCGGGGGCTGATCCCGAAGAGGGACGCGTCGAAGTGGGAGGCGTCCGCGAGGAACCCGCCCTCCTTGACGTAGGAGGTGCCGGGGTGGTCGGGGTCGGGGTGGTAGAGGTGCTCCACGTCCCAGCCGCGGTCCGACGGGAAGGGCCCCATGGCGTCGGTGCCGTCCAGCACGAGCCGCCACAGGTCCTCGGGCGAGTCCACTCCGCCGGCGTACCGGCAGCTCATGCCGATCACGGCCAGCGGCTCGTCCGCGGCGGCGCCGCCGGCTCGGGCCGCGGTGCCCTCGGCCGCGTCCTGCTCGCCGAGCACCTCGACGAGCAGGTGGTCCGCCAGGTCGGCGGGGGTGGGATGGTCGAACACCAGGGTCGGCGGCAGCTTGCGGCCCGTGGCGGCCTGGAGCCGGTTGCGCACGTCGACGGCCATCAGCGAGTCGAAGCCCAGGTCCCGGAAGGCGCGGCCGGCCTCGATCGCGGCGGTGTCCGTGTAGCCCAGCGCGGCGGCGGCGTGCTCCCGTACGAGATCGAGCAGGTGCTGGGTCCGCTGCGGTCCGGTCAACCCGGCCAGCAGGTCATGCAGTTCGCCGGTCTCCTCGGCGCGGTCGGCCGGGGTCTCGGGCGTCGCGAGCGCGGCCCGGGCCTCGGGGATGTCCATGATCAGCGGGCGGGCGCGGGCCGCGCTGTAGCCGGGCGCGAAGCGTGCCCAGTCGATGTCGGCGACGGTCAGGCAGGTCTCGTCGGCGTCCAGCGCCTGGTCGAGCGCTTCGAGGGCGAGGCGGGGATCCATCGCGTGCAGTCCGCGCCGGCCGAGTTCCGCGACGGCCCGCCCGTCGTCGGCCATGCCGCCGTCCGCCCAGCCGCCCCAGGCCACGGCGGTGGCCGCCAGGCCCCGGGCCCGGCGGTCCTGGGCCAGTGCGTCGAGTACGGCGTTGCCCGCCGCGTAGGCGGCCTGGCCCGCGCCGCCCCAGACACCGGCGCCGGAGGAGAAGAGCACGAACGTGCCGACGTCACCGGCCAGTTCGTCCAGGTGCCGGGCTCCCTGGGCCTTGGCGGCCGTCACCGCGGCGAGTTCGGTCTCCCCGCAGTCGGCGAGCGCGGTCGCCTGCGCCACTCCGGCGGCGTGGATCACCGTGTCGGCGGGGTGCTCGGCGAGCAGCGCGGCGATCTGGTTCCGGTCGGTGACGTCGCATGCGGCGACGATCGTCTCGACGCCTCGTGCGGTGAGTTCGGCGGCCAGTTCCCGGGCCCCGGGGGTGTCCGGGCCGCGGCGACCGGTGAGGACGAGCTTGCGTGCGCCCCGGGCGGCCATGTGGTGGGCGAGGTGCCGTCCGATGCCGCCCGTACCGCCGGTGATCAGCACGGTGGAACCGGGCTGCCAGGACCGGACCGGCGTGCTCTTCGGGGCCCGGACCATGCGGCGCACGAAGACGCCGGCGGGACGGAGTGCCACCTGGTCCTCCGTGGCGGAGTGCCCCGAGTCCGCGGAGCCCCCGGAGCCCTCGGGCTGCCGCGCGATCAGCCGCAGCAGCTTGTTGAGCACCCGGTCGTCCGGTTGCTCCGGCAGGTCGACGAGGCCGCCCCAGCAGTCGGGACGTTCCAGGCCGGACACCAGGCCCAGCCCCCAGGTGGCGGCCTGGGCGGTGTCCCGTAGCGGGTCCATGCGGCCGACGGAGACGGCGCCGCTGGTGACCAGGTGGACCGGGACCGGGGTCGGGCGGGCGGTCACGGCGCGCAGCAGGGCGAGGTTCCGCGCGGCACCGACGCTGATGCCGGGGTGGACGGGGTGCGGGCGGGAGTCGAGGGCGAGCAGCGAGATCACCCCGGACAACGGTCGTTCCCCGGACGGTTCCCCGGGCGGGTCGGTGGTCACGTGGGCCGTGCCGCCGGCCCGGTCCACCAGCGCGGCGAGCCGGCCGGCCAGGTCCTCGTGCTCCTCCCCCGCGACGATCGCCCAGGTGCCGGTCAGCGCGGGCCGGCCGGGCCCGGTGAGGGGCGTGTGCCTCCACTCCACCCGGTAGCGCCAGCCGTCCACCGTGGACCGGTCGTGGGAGCGCCGCCGCCACGCCGCGAGCGCGGGCAGTGCGGGGGCCAGGGCGTCGGTGCCCAGGGACTCGGCGAGCGCTTCGGCGTCGCCGCCCTCCACCGCTGCCCAGAACCGGCCCTCCTCGGCCGTACCGCCCTGGGCGGGGCCGGCCGTCTCCTGCGGGAGAGGCTCCCACCAGTAGCGGTCGCGCTGGAAGGGATAGGTGGGCAGGTCGACGGCGCTGCCCCGGGAGGCCCAGGAGGGGCCGACGCCCCGGACGAACGCTTCGGCGAGCGAGACGGAGAACCGTTCGAGCCCGCCCTCCTCACGGCGCAGCGAGGCCAGCAGCACGGGGTCGGACGCACCGGCGTCCTCCGCGGTCTCCTGTACGGCCCCGGCGAGTGCCGGGTGGGGGCTGCACTCGACGAAGACGCCGAACCCGTCGGCGAGCAGTGCGCGCGTGGCCGGGGCGAACTGCACGGTCTGCCGCATGTTGCGGTACCAGTACTCCGCGTCCAGTGCGGTGGTGTCGAGCAGTCCGCCGGTGACCGTGGAGTAGAAGGGGATGCGCGCGGCGCGGGGCCGTACGGGCGCCAGCACCGCGAGCGCCTCCTCGCGCAGCGGTTCGACGACGGCCGAGTGCGCCGCGCCCTTGATACGGAGCTTGCGGCACCGTACGCCCTCGGCCTCCAGCTCGGCGAGGAACTCGTCCAGGGGTGCCTCGTCGCCGGCGACGGAGACGGAGGACACCCCATTGACGGCGGCGATGCTGAGCGCGTCGCCCCAGCGTTGCAGCCGCGCCAGCGCCTCCTGCGCGGGCAGCGAGACCGAGGCCACCGCTCCCTGGCCGACCACGCGGGACAGCAGGCGGCTGCGGTGGGTGACGACCCGCGCGGCGTCCTCCAGGGACAGCGCGCCGGCGAGGTGGGCGGCGGCGATCTCACCCTGCGAGTGACCGACCACCGCCTCCGGCTCGACGCCGTGCTCGCGCCAGAGCCCGGCGAGCGCGACCATCGTCGCGAACAGCACGGGCTGGATGACGTCGGCCCGTGCCATGTCCCCGGCCCCGGGCAGGCCGCGCAGCGTGTCCTCGACCGACCAGTCGAGATGCTCCTCCAGTGCCTGCGCACAGGTCCGCAGCGTGTTCCGGAAGGTCGCGGACTCCGCCAGCAGCCGGTCGGCCATGCCGGGCCACTGCGAGCCCTGGCCGGGCAGCACGAACGCCACCCGGCCGGTCCGCCCCGCGGTCCCCGTCACCACTCCGGGCGCGGGGGCGCCCTCGGCGAACGCGGTGAGCTGCGCGTGGTGGTCGGGGCCGAGGAGGACGGCGCGGTGCTCGAAACGGGAGCGGGTGGCGGCCAGGGAGTGGGCCACGTCCTGACCGGCGGGCGCCGGGTCGGCGTCGAGGTGGTCGGCGAGCCGTCGTGCCTGGGCGCGCAGGGCGGCGGGGGTACGGGCGGAGAGCAGCCAGGGCAGGGCGACCTCCGCGCCGCCGTCGGTCGCGGACGGTTCCGGGGCCGGCTCGGGGAGGGCCTGCTCGAGGATGGTGTGGGCGTTGGTCCCGCTCATGCCGAAGGACGAGACGGCCGCCCGGCGCGGACGTTCGCCGTCGGCCCACTCCACCCGTTCGGTCAGCAGCCGGACCCCGCTGCCGTCCCAGTCCACGTGCCGGGTGGGCTCGGTGATGTGCAGGGAGCGCGGCAGCACGCCGTGGCGCAGGGCCATCACCATCTTGATGATCCCGGCGACGCCGGCGGCCGACTGGGTGTGCCCGATGTTGGACTTCAGCGAACCCAGCCACAGCGGCTGTTCCTCGTCGCGCCCGCGCCCGTAGGTGGCCATCAGGGCCTGGACCTCGATGGGGTCGCCGAGTTCCGTGCCGGTGCCGTGCGCCTCGACCGCGTCCACGTCGGTGGTGTCCAGGCCCGCGTCGGCGAGCGCCGCCCGGATGACCCGCTGCTGGGCGGGGCCGTGGGGGGCGGTGAGGCCGTTGGACGCGCCGTCCTGGTTGACCGCGCTGCCGCGCACCACGGCCAGGACCGGGTGCCCGTTGCGGCGCGCGTCGGAGAGCCGCTCGACCAGGAGCATGCCGACGCCCTCGCCCCAGCCGGTGCCCTCGGCGTCGGAGGAGAAGGCCCGGCAACGGCCGCCGGGCGCGAGCGCGCCGCCCTGCGCGGCGTCGGTGAAGATGCCCGGTACCGACATGACGGTGGCACCGCCGGCCAGCGCCATCGCGCACTCTCCGCGCCGCAGTGCCCCGATGGCCAGGTGCAGCGCCACCAGCGACGACGAACACGCGGTGTCCACGGTCACCGCCGGCCCTTCGAGCCCGAAGGTGTAGGCCAGCCGGCCGGAGATGACGCTCGTCGCGGTACCGGTGAGGACGTGCGGGCGGGAGCCGTCGGGCACGTCGAACCGGCCGAGGCCGTATCCGGAGGTGGCGGTGCCGACGTAGACGCCGGTGGACGTGGCGCGCAGCTCCGCCGGGTCGACGCCGGCCCGCTCGAAGGCCTCCCAGGAGGTCTCCAGCAGCAGCCGCTGCTGCGGGTCCATCGCCAGCGCCTCACGGGGCGAGATACCGAAGAACGCCGGGTCGAACCCGCCGGCGTCCTGGAGGAAACCGCCCTCGAAGGTCCGCCGGTCGTCGGTCTTCTCGCTCTCGCCGTAGATGTGGGCGAGGTCCCAGGCCCGGTCGGTGGGGAAGTCGCCGACGGCGTCGGTCTCCTCGGCGACGAGCCGCCACAACGCCTCGGGGGTGTCGGCCCCGCCGGGGAAGCGGCAGGCCATGCCGACGATCGCGATGGGGTCGCCGGCGGTCTCCGCACGGGTGGTGGCGGGCAGGGCGGGTACGGGCGCGGCGGGGTCGCCGAGGACCTCCGTGACGAGGTGGGCGGCGAGTGCCTCGGGGGTCGGATGGTCGAAGACGAGGGTCGCGGGCAGCCTGCGGCCGGCCGTCCGGCCGATGCGGTTGCGCAGTTCCACCGAGGTCAGCGAGTCGAAGCCGAGGTCCTTGAACGGCCGTGACGGGTCCACCGCGTCCGGCGACGCGAAGCCGAGCACCGACGCGACCATGCCCCGTACCAGGTCGAGCGCGGTGCGGGCCCGGTCCTCCGCGGGCAGCCGACGCAGCCGCTCCGCGAGGCCGCCGGGGGCGACGGTACGGTCGGCGACCCGCCGTGCGGGACGGACCAGACCGTGCAGCAGCGGGGGCAGCGTCGCCGGGGAGGCGGCGAGCCGGGCGGTGTCCAGGACGGTGGGGAGCAGCGCCGGGTCGGGCAGCGCCAGGGCGGTGTCCAGCAGGCCGAGGCCCCGCTCGGGGCTCAGCGGCGGGAATCCGGAGCGGCGGATGCGGGCCGCCTCGGATGCGGTGAGCGCGTCGGCCATGCCGCCGGTGCCGGCCCAGGGACCCCAGGCGAGGGACAGCGCGGGCAGTCCGCGGGCGTGCCGGTGACGGGCGAGGGCGTCCAGGTAGGCGTTGGCCGCGGCGTAGTTGGCCTGCCCGGGGCTGCCGAAGGTCCCGGACATCGAGGAGTACATGACGAACGCGGCCAGGTCGGCACCGGCCGTCGCCTCGTGCAGCGCGGAGGCCGCCGTCTTGGGCGCGAGGACGGCCTCGAGCCGGTCCTCGGTGAGCGACTCCACCAGGCCGTCGTCGAGGATGCCCGCCGCGTGCACGACGGCGGTGAGCGGATGCCGTGCCGGGACTTCGGCGAGCAGGGCCGCGAGTGCCTCGGGATCGGTGACGTCACAGGCCGCGACGGTGACCTCGGCTCCCAGGGCGGTCAGTTCGGCGCTCAGTGCGGCGGCGCCGTCGGCCTCAGCGCCCCGGCGTCCGACCAGCAGCAGGTGGCGCAGGCCGTGTTCCTCGACCAGGTGCCGGGCGGTGAGGGCGCCGAGCGCCCCCGTACCCCCCGTGACCAGCACCGTGCCCTCCGGGTCCCACGCGGCCGGTACCGACAGCACGACCTTGCCCACGTGCCGGGCCTGACTCACGAAACGGAAGGCGTCCGGCGCCCGCCGCACGTCGAAGACCCGCACCGGTGGCACCACCAACGTGCCCGCCGCGAACAGCGCGAGGACCTCGGCGAGGATCTCCCCGATCCGCTCCGGCCCCGCCTCCCGCAGGTCGAACGCGCGGTAGGCACAGCCGGCGAACGCGTCCGCCTCCCGCACGTCCGCCTTGCCCATCTCCACGAACCGTCCCCCGGGCACCAGCAACCGCGCCGAGGCGTCCACGAACTCACCGGCCAACGCGTTGAGCACCACATCCACCCCGCGCCCACCGGTCCGCTCCCTGAACACCCCCTCGAAGTCGACGTCCCGCGACGACGCGAGGTGCTCCGCGTCGAGGCCCGTGGCCCCCCACTTCGCCGGCGACGCCGTCCCGTAGGCCTCCGCGCCCAGATGGCGCGCCACCTGCACCGCCGCCATCCCGACGCCACCGGCCGCCGCGTGCACCAGCACCGACTCGCCGGCCGACAACCCCGCCAGGTCCACCAGCCCGTAGTACGCCGTGACGAAGGCGATCGGCACCGCCGCCGCCTGCGTGAAACCCCACCCGTGCGGCACCTGCGCCAGCAGCCGCTCGTCGGTCACCGCCACCGGACCCATCGCGCCGTCGAAGAACCCCATCACCCGGTCCCCCGCCGCGCAGCGGGTCACCCCGGGGCCCACCTCCAGCACCACGCCGGCGGCCTCGCCACCGACCGGCACCTCGCCCGGGTACATGCCCAACACGTTCAGTACGTCACGGAAGTTGACTCCCGCCGCACGCACCGCCACCCGCACCTGGCCCGGTTGCAGCCCGCCCTCGGCGTCCGGCGCCGCGAGCAGCGCCACGTTCTCCACCGCGCCGCGCTCCGTCACCCCCACCCGCCACGCCCCGCCGGGAGGCGGTACGAGGCCGCGGTCCGCCGCCGTCAGCCGTGCCGCGAGGACACTGTCCCCGCGTACGGCGGTCTGGGGGTCGCCGGACATGACCGCGAGGGCGAGCGCCCGGGCGTCGTCCTCGGCCGACGGGTCCAGATCGACCAGGACGATGCGGCCGGGGTGCTCCGCCTGCGCCGAGCGCACCAGGCCCCATACGGCGGCTCCCGCCACGTCGGGCACGGTGTCGGCGGGGTCCGCCTGCACCGCGCCTCGGGTGGCGACGATCAGGCTGCTGTCCGCGTACCGCTCGTCGCCGAGCCACGACCGCAGCAGTCCGAGCACCTCGGTGGTCCGGGCGAGTACGGCCCGCGCGCCGGTCGAGACGTGCGCGTCCGGGCAGGCGGACAGCACGAGATGGGTGGGTGTCCGGCCGCTGTCGGTGAGGTCGTCGAGCGTGCCCGCCCGGTCGACGAGCGGCTCGCCGCCCCCGATCTGAGCCAATGCGCCGGGGCCGGGGCCGGCCGCCGGGACCGGCGTCCACTCCAGCCGGTAGAGGTCGTCGGGCCGTGGCGCCTCGTCGGTGAGGGCCGGTGCGGGCCGGGTGACGACACGCTCCACGGTGACGACCGGGCTGCCCGCCGGGTCGACCGCCCGCACACGGACACCGTCGCCGTCGTCCGCGGGTGAGACCCGGGCGCGCAGGAGGGTCGCCCCGGAGGCCCAGAGCGTCACCCCGGACCAGGAGAAGGGCAGGCCGGTTCCGCCGCCGTCCCCCTGCACGGCGGCCGACTGGAGCGCGGCGTCGAGCAGGGCCGGGTGCAGCCCGAAGCCGGTGGCGGCGCTCTCCGGCAGGGCGAGTTCGGCGAAGACGTCCCGACCGCGCGTCCACACGGCGGACACGCCGCGGAACAGCTCGCCGTACTCCAGCCCGGCAGCGCCGAGCCGCTCGTAGAGCGCGGCCGGGTCGGCGGGTGTGACGCCCTGGGGCGGCCATACGCCGACGAGTTCGGGGTCCTCGGCGACAGCCGGGGGCCGTGGGGCGAGGACGCCGGTGGCGTGCCGCGTCCAAGGACGGTCCGGCCAGCCGTCGAACGCGCCCCCGTCCTCGCGCCGGGAGTGCAGGGTGAGGGTCCGTCTGCCCTCGTCGTCGGCGGCGCCCACGGCCAGCTGCACCTGCACCGCGCCGTTCTCGGGCACGACCAGCGGCGCCTCCAGCACCAACTCGTCCAGCCGCTCGGTCTCCGCCTGCTCACCGGCTCGCACCGCGAGGTCCACGAACGCCGTTCCGGGCACCACGATCCGGCCGTGCACCCGGTGCTCCGCCAGCCAGGGCTGGGTGGCCGTCGAGATCCGGGCGGTGAAGAGGTACCCGTCGTCCTCCGCGAGCGCGATCCCCGCGCCCAGCAGCGGGTGATCGGTGACGCCGAGGCCGGCGGACGCGACATCACCGGCCCAGGAGACACCGGAGGGCCAGTAGTGGTCGGCGGCGAAGGCGTACACGGGCAGCGCGATACGGCGGCCACCAGCGCACGCGAACACGGCGGCCCGGTCGAGATCCGCACCACGCGCGTGGACGCACGCGAGGGCACGCAGCAGTGTGGCGTGCTCGTCGTGGCCGGGACGCAGGGCGGGGGCGGTGGCCGCGTCCTCGGTGAGGTGAGGGACCAGGGAGGAGAGCACACCGTCCGGGCCGAGTTCGAGGAACACGCCGGCACCGATGTCACGGGTTTGACGCACCGCGTCCGCGAAACGGACCGGTTCCCGTACCTGACCCACCCAGTACTCCGGGGTGTCGATCGCACCCGGGGCCGTGGTGCGGACCGGGATCGTCGGGGCGTGGTAGGTCAACGACTCCGCGACGGCCGCGAACTCCGCCAGCATCGGCTCCATCAGGCGGGAGTGGAAGGCGTGCGAGACGGCGAGGCGCTTGACCCGTATCTCCCGCGCCCGGAGTCGCTCCTCCAGCTCCGCGATCGCCTCCGCCCCGCCCGACACCGTCACCGACGTGGGTCCGTTGACCGCCGCCAGGTCCACCCCGTCAGGCAGCTCCAGAGCTTCCTCGGCCACCTCCACGGCCAGCATCGCCCCGCCCTCGGGCAACGCGTCCATCAACCGCCCCCGAGCGGACACCAACGCGCAGGCGTCCTCCAGCGACAGCACCCCCGCCACGTGCGCCGCCGCCAGCTCACCGATCGAGTGCCCCACCAGCACATCCGGGGTCACCCCCCAGGACTCCACCAAGCGGAACAGCGCCACTTCGAGCGCGAACAGTCCCGCCTGCGCGTAGACGGTCCGCTCCAACAACCGCGCGTCCTCGCCGAACACCACCTCCCGCAACGGACGCTCGAGATCG
Source organism: Streptomyces sp. NPDC041968 (assembly GCF_055589025.1). Classification (NCBI taxonomy): domain Bacteria; kingdom Bacillati; phylum Actinomycetota; class Actinomycetes; order Kitasatosporales; family Streptomycetaceae; genus Streptomyces; species Streptomyces sp. NPDC041968. Next base: position 32,205 of record NZ_JBVJCB010000009.1, read on the forward strand.
ACACCCGCACAGACCGCGTCGAAGGCATCCGCGAACACCGGAAACGCCCCGTACAGCTCCCGGCCCATCCCCAACCGCTGCGAACCCTGACCCGAGAACAGCAGCGCCAGGCCGTCCTGCACGGCCCGGTCGCACACCACCGACGGTGTGTCCTCGCCCTCGGCCAACGCCCGCAGCCCGGCCAGCAGTTCCTCCTGGTCGGCACCGAGCACCACCGCCCGGTGTTCCAGCGCCGCACGCCCCGTCGCCAGGGAGTGACTCACATCGGCCGGGTGCGCCTGGGCGGCCACCGGCAGCAGCCGCCCGGCCTGGCGGCGCAGCGCGTCGGCGGAGCGGGCGGACAGCGGCCACGCCAACAGTCCGTCTTCCGTACCCGCCCCGGCCTCGGCCGTCTCCTCCACGGCGCTCGCGGCGGGCGCCTCCTCCAGGATGACGTGGCCGTTGGTACCGCTCACCCCGAACGACGACACCCCTGCCCGGCGCGGCCGCTCCCCCCGGGGCCAGGACCGTCCCTCGGTCAGCAGCTCCACCGCGCCCGCCGACCAGTCCACCTGTGCGGACGGTTCGTCCACGTGCAGCGTCCGGGGCAGCTGCTCGTGGCGGAGCGCCTGCACCATCTTGATGACGCCGGCGACACCCGCCGCGGCCTGCGCGTGCCCGATGTTGGACTTGACCGAGCCGAGCAGCAGCGGGCGCTCCTCGGGCCGGTCCTGGCCGTAGGCGGCGAGCAGCGCCTGCGCCTCGATCGGGTCCCCCAGCCTCGTGCCCGTGCCGTGCGCCTCGACCACGTCCACGTCGGACGCGGAGAGGCGGGCGTCGGCGAGCGCCTGGAGGATGACGCGTTGCTGGGACGGTCCGTTGGGGGCGGTGAGCCCGTTGGACGCGCCGTCCTGGTTGACGGCGCTGCCCCGCACCACCGCCAGCACCTCGTGGCCGTTGCGCACGGCGTCGGAGAGCCGCTCGACCAGCAGGAGGCCGACGCCCTCGGACCAGCCGGTGCCGTCGGCGTCCACGGAGAAGGACTTGCAGCGGCCGTCGGCGGCCAGTCCGCGCTGTCGGGTGAACTCGGTGAACACGCCGGGTGTGGCCATGACCGTGACGCCACCGGCCAGGGCGAGCGTGCTCTCGCCGCTGCGCAGCGACCGGCAGGCCAGGTGCAGGGCGACCAGCGACGACGAACACGCCGTGTCCAGGGTCACCGCGGGCCCTTCCAGGCCGAGGGTGTAGGCGACCCGGCCGGAGATCACGGCGGTCGCGCCCCCGGTCAGCTGGTGTCCCACGGAGCCGGGTTCGTTCGCCAGCAGCCGCAGGTAGCCCTGGTCGTTGCCGCCCGCGAACACCCCGGTGCGGGTGCCGCGGACCGAGTGGGGGTCGATGCCGGCGTGCTCGAACACCTCCCAGGCCGCCCGGAGCAGCAGCCGCTGCTGGGGGTCCATCGCCAGCGCCTCGCGGGGGGAGACGCCGAAGAAGTCGGCGTCGAAGGCGGTCGCGTCGTGGACGAAGCCGCCCTGGCGTGCGGAGCTGTGCCCCTCGCCGTCCGGGTCGCCGTCGAAGAGCCGGGCCAGGTCCCAGCCCCGGTCCTCGGGGAAGCCGGAGATCGCGTCCTGCTCCGCGGCCACCAACCGCCACAGGTCGTCGGGCGTGTGGACGTCGCCCGGGTAGCGGCAGCTCATGCCGATGATCGCGATCGGCTCCTGGTCGGCGGCCTCACGGTCGCGCAGCTTCTGCTTCGTCCTGCGCAGATCGATCGTGACCAGCTTGAGGTAGTCCCGGAGCGTCTCGTCCTCTGCCATCTGCCAGTGCCTCCCAGGCTCCCGCTCGGCCACGGTCCACCCGGAGCCGCCATGGCGCGGGTGCCGTGTCCAACACATCCGCGTCCGCACGCTATGGACGCCTCGCGAAGGCGGACAACCCCTATGGGGTGAGGCCGCCCCTTATCTCACGTCACCGCGCCGCGCGCGGGTCGCGCCACCTCCGCTGCCGGTACTCAGCGCAGGTCGACGGGGAACTGGAGCATCCCGCGGACGATGAAGGACCCGCGCCTGCGCACCGGTCCGGCCCGGCGGATCTCGGGTACCCGGGCGGCGAGGGCGGCGAGGGCGGTCTCCGCCTCCATACGGGCCAGCGCGGCGCCGAGGCAGAAGTGGATGCCCGCCGAGAAGGCCAGGTTCTCCGGTCCCGGGTCCCGTGTGATGTCGAACCGTCCGGGATCGGGATAGACCTCCGGATCCCGGTTGGCGCCGCCCGCGCAGATGGCCACCTCCTCGCCCGCGGCGATCGTCTCGCCCTCCAGCTGGAGGTCGGTGTGCGCGATCCGGCGGTACTGCTGCACCGACGGGTCGTAGCGCAGGGTCTCGCGTACGACGGCGGCCGCCAGCGACGGGTCGGCGACCAGCATGTCCCACTGCTCGGGGTGTTCGAGGAGGGCCAGCAGGCCGTTGCCGATGAGGTTGACGGTGGTCTCGGTGCCGGCCAGCGGCAGGAACATGCAGAGCGGGACCATCTCGTCCATGGTCATCCGGCCGTCCTCGACCGCCGGGAGCAGATCGCTGATCAGGTCCTCGCGCGGGTCGGCCCGCCGCTCGGCGATGATCTCCCGGAACATCACCGTCATCTCGCCGATGGCCGCCACCACGCCCCGCGCGGCCGGGACGGTGGCCACGCCGTCGAGCAGGTAGGCCATGCGGCGGCTGAGCCGGAAGAACAGCTGCCGGTGGTGGGGCGGGATGCCGACCAGGTCGCCGATCACCCGCAGCGGGAGCCGCTGGGCGAAGGCCCGCATGAAGTTGACCTGACCGCGACCCGCCAGCATCTCGTCGATCAGCTCGTCGGTGAACCGCTCGACGTACGGCTGCCAGTGGGCGAGCCGGCGCGGGTTCAGCGAGGGGGTGGCGAGCTTGCGCAACCGCGTGTGGTCGGGCGGGTCCAGTCCGAGCATCGAGTTGTCGAACGGCATGAACTCGGGAGGTTTCTCCCCTTCCGGTGTACGGACACCGAAGCGCCGGTCCCGGAGGATCTGGTTCGCGACGCGGTGACTGGTGGTCGTCCAGACACCGACCGCGCTGCGGTGCAGCGTCCCCCGCTCGCGCAGCTGCTCGTAGAACGGGTAGGGATCGTCCGGGACCAGCAGGATCGAGGCGTACGGGTCACCGCCCGCCGCCGCGGTGCGCAGGGCCCCCTGCACCACGGTCGTCTGGTAGTGCGCCCTGCGCTCCGCCTCAAGCTCCGACATGCCGTCACTCCCCGCGCGTCGAGCAGCCCGTCTGCACCGGCCGTCACCCTACGAAGGGACGCCCCCCTAGCCTCAACCCCTAACCGATCAGCGGGAGTTCCCGCCGGGCCCGGCTCGGCGCCTGTGTGACCAGGCCGTCGGTGCGGCACCTGCCCGCGCGGTGGGTGGTCCGGTGGTCACAGGCGACGGCGATGCCGTCGGCCGCCCGGGCAGCGAAGACGCCGGCGTCCGGGGGAACGGTCCGGCCACCGTTCTTTAGGGGTTCTCGGCGTCTCGGCGGCCCACTTAGCCTGTGGGGCAGACACCGGCCGGCGAGGAAGGGCGGCGGCATGGCCGCTCCGGAGCCGGCGTCCGGGTCCGCGAAGGCCTTCGGCTCCGAGAGGAGACCGGGCACGCGGACGTCTCGCCCCGCAGGACACGGCACCCACCGACGTAGAGGGATGGACGGCATGAGCGTTCTCTACGACCCGAACGATCCCGCCCTCGCCGCCGACAGGTTCGCCTACTACAAGCGGCTGCGCGAGGCCGATCCGGTGCATGAGATCGCGGCGGGGTACTGGCTGCTCACCCGGTACGACGACGTCGAGGCGCTGCTGCGCTCACCGCACTCCTCCAGCGCCTTCCCGAAGGACCCGGGCTGGGCGATGAGCCGGGGCGGGCCGACCTGCCCGGCCATGCGCAGTGTCAGCAAGTGGCTGCTGCTGCAGGACGGAGCCGAGCACCGGCGGCTGCGCAAGCTGATCGCGCGGGTGTTCACGCCGCGCTACATCGACCGTCTGCGGCCGCGCATCGGGGAGATCGTCGACGGTCTGCTCGACAGCATGGGCGAGGGCGAGGTCGACCTGATCCGGGACCTGGCGCTGCCGATGCCCGTCGCGGTGGTCGGGGAGCTGCTGGGGATACCCGTCGAGGACCGCGCGAAGTGCCGTGACTGGACGGACAAGGTCGGTTACATCCTGGACCCCGACGTGACGCCCCGCAGACGCATCGCCATGAACAAGGCGGAGCCGGAGTTCCGCGCCTACCTGCTGGACCTGATGGCCTCCCGGCGCGACGCCGACCCGGACCACGACCTGCTGTCGGTGTTGATGACGGCGGAGGACAACGAGCAGCTCACCGAGGAGGAGGTCGTCGCCAACATCCTGCTCATCTTCAACGCGGGGCACGAGACGACGGTCAACCTGATCGGCAACGGCATGCTGGCCCTGCTGCGCCAGCCCGAGGCGCTGGAGGCGCTGCGTGCGGATCCGGGGCTGATGGCGACCGCCGTGGACGAGCTGTCCCGGTTCGACCCGCCGGTGACCCTGTCCAGCCGGATCGCCACCGCGGAGATGGAGTTCGGCGGCAAGGTCATTCCGCCCGGTTCCCATGTGATCGGGTTCCTGGACGCCGCCGGCCGGGACCCGGAGCGCTATCCCGACCCCGACCGCCTGGATCTGGCCCGCACCGAGCCGAAGACGCTGGCGTTCAGCGCCGGGCCGCACTTCTGCCTGGGCGCGGTGCTGGGGCGCCTGGAGGCGGCCACCGTGTTCTCGAAGCTGTTGGAGCGGTACACGAAGATCGAGCTGCTCCGCGAGGACCTGCCGATCAACAGTCACTTCAACCTGCACGGGCTGCTGGAGCTCCCCCTGCGGCTCTCCCGCTGAGCGCCGACCGCGCCGCGCGCCCGCCTCCCTGCCGCTCACCGGGACGCGGGCGCGCTGAGCAGTGCGGTCCGCTGCGACGGCCCGCCCGGTTCAGACGGTGCGCAGCACCTCGCGCAGGGCCGCGATCACCTGGTCCTGCTGTTCCTCGGGGAACGACGGGTACATCGGCAGGGAGACGATCTCCTCCGCCAGCGCCTCGGTGACCGGCAGCGAGCCCTCGGCCTGCTTCAGGTGGGCGAACCCGTCCATGGTGTGCACCGGCCGGCGGTAGTGCACGCCGAGGTGAACGCCTCGCGGCCGAAGGGCCTCGATGATCGCGTCGCGCCGGGGGTGCCGTACCACGTAGGCGTAGTAGACGTGGTCGTTGCCGGGTGTCACCGCGGGCAGGACCAGGTCGGTGTCGGCGAGCGCCTCGGCGTAGCGGGCCGCGATCCGGCGGCGGGCCTCGATGTACCCGTCGAGCCGCCGCAGCTTGCGGCGCAGGATCTCGGCGTGGATCTCGTCGAGTCGGGAGTTGTGACCGGGAGTCCGGGCGACGCGGCGCTGCTCGTCCATGCCGTAGTACCGGAGCCTGCGCAGCGCGGCGTCGGTGTCCGCGTCGTCGGTGACCACCGCTCCCGCGTCGCCGTAGGCACCGAGGACCTTCGTCGGGTAGAAGGAGAACGCCGCGACCCTGCCGGTGGTGCCGGCCAGTCGGCCGTGCCGTCTGGCACCGTGCGCCTGGGCGCAGTCCTCGACGATCATCAGGTCGTGCCGGGTGGCGACTTCCTCCAGCGAGGGGAGGTCGACGCACTGGCCGTAGAGGTGGACGGGCAGCAGGCAGCGGGTGCGAGGGGTGATCGCGGCCTCGACCTGGGCGGTGTCCAGCAGGTAATCGCTCTCGCGCACGTCGACGAAGACGGGGGTGGCTCCGACCTGGTCGACGGCGACGACGGTGGCGGCGGCGGTGTTGGACACCGTGATCACCTCGTCGCCCGGTCCCACGTCCAGGGCGCGCAGCGCGAGGACGAGGGCGTTGGTGCCGTTGTCGACGCCGATGCCGTGCGCCAGTCCGAGGTAGGCGGCGAACTCCGCCTCGAAGCCGGTGACGGAGGGTCCGAGTATCAGTTGTCCGGAGCGGAACACCTGGTCGACGGCGTCGAGGATGTCCGCACGCTCCGCCTCGTACTCGGCGAGGTAGTCCCATACGCGCGTGGTCATGACCGTTCTCTTCCTTCCGGGCCGGCCTGCGTGGGGGCGGTGCGCGGACGCAGTCGTGGCGGCGGCCGGGGCCACCGCGGACGCCGGTGCCGGGGATGGGCGGGCAGGGCGGCGACCGCGGTGAGGGTCTCGCCGGCTCCGGGCCGCGCGGGGCCGCGGCCCTCCGTCAGCCGGTGGTCCGGTGGCGGGCGGTGAGGTCCTCGAGGACCGGGACGACCTCGTTGGGCGAGGGCGCGGCGAGTACGTCCTTGCGGAGTGCGGCGGCTCCCTCGCGGAAGGCCGGGTCCTCCAGCAGGCGGACCAGGTTCTCACGGACCCGTTCGGGGGTGAACTGCTCCGCGGGCACCGAGATGCCCGCGCCGGACTGGTCCAGGAGGGCGCCGCGGACCTTGGTGTCCCAGAGGCCCGGCAGGATCATCTGGGGGACGCCGTAGTAGGCGGCGGTGGACTGCACACCCGCGCCGCCGATGTGGATGACGGCCGAGCAGGTGGGCAGCAGCCCGTGCATGGGCACGAAGTCGACGACGGTGGTGTTCTCCGGTGCGTCGTCAACCGACTCTCCCGGGCCGGGCAGCAGCGTGGCGATCAGTTCGATGTCCAGCCCGGCGAACGCCTGCAGGGCGCTGATACCGAAGATGTCGAACCCGAAGTAGCTGCGGACCGAGATGCCGGCGGTCACGGCGACGCGCGGTTTCGCGGGCTCGGCGGCCAGCCACTCGGGGAGCACGGCCCGCCCGTTGTAGGGCACGTACCGCACACCGACCACGGTCAGCCCGTTGTCGATCCGGTGGCTGGGCGGGTTGGTGTCGATCGTCCAGTGCCCGTTGACCACGGTCTCGTCGAAGGCGGCGCCGTGCCGGGCGAGGGCCTCGGTGAGCCAGTCCCGCAGCGGGTCCACCCGCTCGTTCTCGGGACGCTCGGCGAGCCGGGCCAGGAAGTCGTCGCGAGAGCGGGTGACCACGTCCGCCCCCCACAGCATGCGGGCGTGCGCGGCGCCGGTGACCTGGGCGGCGACGGCGCCTGCCCAGGTGAACTGCTCCCACACGATCAGGTCGGGCTTCCACCACCGGGAGTACTCGACCAGCGCGTCGAGGAACTCGTCGTTGTTGACGATACGGAAGTACCGCTCGGTCGTCTCGTCGAAGAACCGCAGGAGTTCGTCGTGCCCCAGGTCCGCGGAGTGGGTGACGGCCTCGGCGACCCGGACCGGCCACTCCTCGTCCTCGTTGGCCTCCATGACCTGCTTCCACCGGTGGTCGCAGCCCAGCGGAACCGCTGTGAGCCCCGCCTCGCTGACGCCCTCCGCCATGTCCGGCTGGGTGGCGACCCGGACCTCGTGGCCCGCTGTTCGCAGTGCCCAGGCCAGCGGCACCATGCTGAAAAAGTGCGTCTTCTCCGCGTGCGTGACGAAGAGTATGCGCATTGTCGTCCTCCAGGCGGGCCCGCCGACGGAAACAGTTCGGACTCGTTCCTTATGCTCGGTTCGCGCTCAGAACCTATGGACTGCTGCGAACGGGGAACAACCCCTACCTCCCCCGCACCTGACCTCGGCCACCCCGACGTGCGTCCCCGACGGCGACCACGCCCGGTCGACGAGCGGGCGCATCGGCCCTCCGGCTCCCTGTAGGGGCTGCGCAGGCAACTTAGGGGTGATCACGAAAGGCACGGAGCGGCGGCCGACGTATGCTTCTGACATCCTTCTGCCGCAGGACGCTGCCGTGTCGGCGTCCCGGCCGTTCTCAGCGTGGGCCCGAGTGACCGACCCCCACGCCGTCCCTTCCCAGGCTGACCGATTCCGCGCCCCGCACAGGAACCGCGCCGGCATCACCCGCACGTCGACGCCCTCGTCGGCCCGTGCACGGAGCGTGCGGCCGCGGCCGTGACCCCGTGCACCACCGCGAGGCCGGTCGTCCTCCCCCGCACCCCGCCCGCCCGGGCACGGCCGTGCTGCCGTGTCACGCCCCGGGCGGCACGGACCTCGAACGGCTCCGGCACGTCCGGCGGCTACCTGCACCGGATGTCGGCAGAAGGACCACAGGACAAGGAGACCTGCCCCATGGCCACTGTTCTCGATGACGTCCGCTCGGACGGCGGCACACCGACGCTGCCCGAACTGGTGCGCCGACGCGGTGAGCGGCAACCCGACGACACCGCCTACGTCTTCCTGTACAACGGTGAGGACCCCCGGGAGTCGCTCACCTACCGCGAGCTCGCCGACGCGGTGGACGTCCGGGCCCGGTGGTTCGCCGCCCGGGGCATGAGCGGGCAGAGCGCCGTGCTCATGTATCCGTCGGGGCTGGAGTTCGTCCGTACGCTCCTGGGGTGCATGGCGTCCAAGGTGACCGCGGCGCCCGTCCAGACACCGCGCCACCTCAAGGACGTGGAGCGCATCCGCCGCATCGCGCAGGACGCCGGCGCCACGGCCGTGCTCACCGAGACCTCCGCCAGGCTGGAGTTGGAGGACCGGTTCGGGAACCTGGAGGACCTCCTCGGCCTCACGGTCCTCGACACCGCCGATGCCGCCTCGGCGGGGGACGACGTGCCGGGGGCGGTCGTACGGGGTCCCGCTCCCGGCCTGGACGACGTCGCCCTGCTCCAGTACACGTCGGGCTCCACCGGCGACCCCAAGGGCGTCGTCGTCACCCACGCCAACTTCCTCGCCAACGTCGCCGAGACGGACGCCCTGTGGCCGTGCGCGCCCGAGGGCACCGTGGTCAACTGGCTCCCTCTCTTCCACGACATGGGCATGCTCTTCGGCGTCGTCATGCCGCTGTGGGCCGGTATCCCCTCGTACCTGATGGCACCCGCCGCCTTCATCCGCCGGCCCGCCCGCTGGCTGGAGGCGATCGCCCGGTTCCGCGGCACCCACTCCGCGGCGCCCAGCTTCGCCTACGAGATGTGCGCGCGGGTGGCGGCGGAGGGGAAGGCCGGCGGGGTCGGTGACCTCTCCTCGTGGCGCGTGGCGGCCAACGGCGCCGAACCCGTGCGCTGGCGTGCGATCCGGGACTTCACCGAGGCCTTCGTCCCGCACGGCTTCCGGCCCGAGGCCATGTGCCCGGGCTACGGACTCGCCGAGAACACCCTCAAGGTCACCGGCAGCGACCAGGACCGCGAACCGACGGCCGTGTGGCTGTCCGCGACGGCGCTGCGGGAGGGCCGCGCGGAGATCGTCGACGCGCGGACACCCGGCGCCGTCCCGGTCACCAGCAGCGGCCGCACCGTCCCCGGCACCGAGGTGCGGATCGTCGATCCCGGCACCTCGCGCGGCTGTCCGCCGGACGTCATCGGCGAGATCTGGGTCGACGGACCGTGCGTGGCGGCGGAGTACCGGGGGCGGCCCGAGGCGAGCGCGGAGACGTTCCGCGCACGGATGAGGGACGCCGACGGGCGCCCGGTGGACGGCCGGGCCTACCTGCGCACCGGCGACCTGGGCTTCCTGCACGACGGTGAACTGCACGTCGCCGGCCGCTTCAAGGACCTGATCATCCACCAGGGCCGCAACTACTACCCGCAGGACGTCGAACTGTCGGCGGAGAAGTCCGTGGACGGCCTGCACCCCAACTGCGCCGTCGCGTTCGCCGTCGAACGCGACGAGAAGGAGCACCTCGTGCTCGTCGTCGAGGCCGACGGCCGGACGGTGCGCGCCCATGGCACGGAGAGTCTGCGTGCACGGGTGGTCCGCGCCGTCCACGACCACCATCACCTGACGGTCGACACGGTCCTCCTCGTGCGCAGGGGCGCGATACCCAAGACTTCCAGCGGCAAGGTGCAGCGCCGTGCGTGCCGTGCGCTGTACGAGGGCGGCGACCTGGTCGACCTCGCCGCGCCGTCACCCGGCCGGTGACGGCGCGGCCCGCGCGCATAGGTGGGCCCGCGTACGGGTGTGCCCGGCACGACGAACGACGTCACAAGGGAATGTTCCCGTGTTTGCGTGTCGGGCGCGCCTGCCGCTTGTTCCGCAGGCTCGCCAGCGCCCTGGCGACCTCGTGCCGGGTGCGGGAGGGCGAGATGACCATGTCGACGTAGCCGTGCGCGGCGGCCTCGTAGGGATTGCCGAACCTGCGCCGGTAGTCGTCGACGAGCCTCTCCTTGACCGCCGCGCGCTCCTCGGGCGGGACGGCGGCCAGCTCGCGGCGGTGCAGGAGGGGCACGGCGCTGTTGGCGCCCATCACGGCGATCTCGGCGGTGGGCCAGGCCATCACGCGGTCGGCGCCGATCTGCCGGGAACCCATCACCGCGTACCCGCCGCCGTAGGCCTTGCGGGTGATGACGGTGATCTTGGGGACGGTGGCCTCGGCGTACGCGTAGAAGAGCTTGATGCCGCGCCGGATGATGCCCTGGTGCTCCTGGCCCACGCCGGGCAGGTAGCCGGGCACGTCCATGAAGGTGAGGACGGGAATGTTGAAGGAGTCGCAGAAGCGGATGAAGCGGGCGGCCTTCTCGGAGGCGTCGATGTCCAGCACGCCGGCGAGGTGTCCGGGCTGGTTGGCGACGACGGCCACCGAGTGGCCCTCGACCCGGCCGAGCGCGCAGATGATGTTGCGGGCGAAGTCCGGATGGATCTCGAGGTAGTCGCCGTCGTCGAGGACCGCGGTGATGACGTCGGCCATGTCGTACACCTGCTGCTCGCTGTCGGGGATGACGGTGTCGAGAGCCAGGTCCGCTTCGGTGATGCCGGGGGCGCAGTCGTGGTCGTAGACCGGGGCCGGGTCCAGGTTGTTCGGCGGCAGGTAGCCGAGGAGGGTCTGCACCCACGAGATGGCGTCCTGCTCGTCGTCGCCGACGTAGTGCGCGTTGCCGGAGACCTCGGCGTGGACGGCGGGGCCGCCGAGTTGCGCGGCGGTCACCTGCTCGCCCATGACGGCGGAGACGACCTCGGGTCCGGTGACGAACATGTAGGAGATGTCCTTGACCATGACCGTGAAGTCGGTGAGGGCCGGCGAGTAGACCGAACCGCCCGCGCAGGGGCCCATGATGAGGGAGATCTGCGGGATCACGCCGGAGGAGTGAACGTTGCGGACGCCCAGTTCGGTGTAGTAGGCGATGGACATCACGCCTTCCTGGATGCGGGCGCCGCCGGAGTCGTTGATGCCGATGACGGGGCAGCCGACGCTCATGGCGAAGTCGTAGATCTTCACGACCTTGCTGCCGAAGGCCTCGCCCATACTGCCGCCGAGGGTGGTGAAGTCATGGGAGAAGACGCACACTTGACGTCCGTCGATGGTGCCGTGGCCGGTCACCACCCCGTCGCCGTAAGGGCGCGGGATGCCTGCCTCGACGGTCCGGTGGCGCACGAACTCGTCGAGTTCGACGAACGAGCCGGGGTCGAGCAGCAGGTCGATGCGCGCGCGGGCGGTGAGCTTCCCCTTGAGGTGCTGCCGGTCCGCGGCCTTCTTCTCGGCCAGGACGACGGCCTCTTCGTGCCGGGCGGCCAGATCGGCGATGCGGTCCGCCGTGGACGTGGGTGACTCCCCGACCGGCGAGACAGGCTCCTGGAGCGACATACCAGCCCTACCTTCCAACACGACGACCCTGCCTCCGATCCTCCTCGCATCAGGCCATCGGCAGCACCCCTAATCGCCCGCCCGCGCCCCTAGACGCGCCGGCCGGTTTCGGACGGCGCGCACCCGGCCAGGGTCCCGTCCTGCGCGGGCGGCGGACCGGTGAACATGACCCCCAGTCGACACACGGCTATGTCGCTCACCGACAGCAGCACGTCTACCAGGGGCTTCGCGGCCGGCTCCCCCGTCTCGTCGACAACTCGTCATGTCATCCGTCACGTTGTTAGTGGCGATGCCGTTGTGGCATGGCCGGTAACTGTGAAAGATTCTCAAAAAACTTGTCCAAGTCGAGGACGAGTTGAGTTCGAAACAGTTCAGAAGGGCCGTCCAGACGTGGCCCAGGGGTCACCCTTGCACGCGCTCGGACACGTGTGAACGGGGGAGCTGCGGATGCTGTGCCGGCCGGCGCCTGGCAATCCCCGTTCGGAACTGCTAACGGGGAGGCAGACGCCAGTCATGCTGGTCCATCGAGACGAACAACTGGCCCATCTACGCTGGGCGTTCCACGCCTGTGAGAAGCACGGACACGGACAGGTGGCGCTGGTCACCGGCGCCGTGGGAAGCGGTAAGACCCAGGTACTGGAGACCTTCGGGGAGTGGGCCGCCACCGCTGGTGGGCAGGTTCTGAGCGCCGCCGGGTCACGCGCCGAGCAGGGACTCCACTTCGGAGTGCTCGGTCAACTCCTGCACAGCGCTCGGCTGAAATCCGACGGTGTCCGGGAGGTCGAGGAGCTGATACGCGAGGTCGCGCTCGCGGTACCCACGGCGGAGGCGAGGAGCGGCGCGGCGCCCGAGATCTTAGCGGAGGCCTTGACAGCGGACGGACTGTGGGCACCGCTGTTGCGGACCGCCTTCGACACGTTCCTGACCCTGGCCAACCGAGGGCCCCTGGTCCTGGCGGTCGACGACCTCCAGCACACGGACGCCGCCTCACTGCACTGTCTGCTCTATGTCACCCGAAGACTGAGAAACGCACGCATCATGGTGCTGCTCTCGGAGGCGACGACGCTGCGCCCGGCGCATCCGCTGTTCCACGCGGAGCTGCGCAGTCTGCCTCGCTTCACCCGTGTCACCCTGCCGCTCCTCACCGTCGACTCCGTCTCCCGGCTGCTCGGCGAGGAGGCCGGGGCGCACGGCGGTCACGGCACCGAGGCCGCCGCACCGGACGTGCACGAAGAGGCCAGGCGCATTCTGCGGGTGACCGGCGGCAATCCGCTGCTGACCCAGGCGCTGGTCGACGAACGGGCCCACCGCGGGACGAACAGCGCCCCCGACGGCGGAGCGAGGGCCGGCGACACCTTCGAGAGGGCCGTGCTCGACTGCCTCTACCGCCACGAGCCGGGCGTTCGCCTGGTGGCCCAGGCCCTCGCGGCGCTGGACCGCCCGGCCTCACCGGAGCTGCTCGGTCAACTGCTCGACGTGCTGCCCGACTCCACCGTGCCCGCCGTCCGCGTGCTCGAGGGTGCGGGGCTCGTCCACGCGGGCCGGCTGCGCCATCCGCGGATCCTGCTCGCGGTGCGTTCCGACATGCCGGCCGAGGAGCAGCGGCGGTTGCACCAGCGGGCGGCCGAGGTGTTGCACGAGAACGGTGCCGAAGCGAGCGTGGTCGCCGAGCATCTGGTGGCCTCCGCGTGGACGGACGGTGCCTGGGTGGTGCCCGTCCTCCGGGACGCCGCGGCGCACGCGCTGTCCACCGGCCGCCCCGACCACGCCGCCGCGTGTCTGCGCCTGGGCGGCCGGGCCGAGACCGACAAGGACCGGCGCAACTCCCTGATGGCGATGCTGATCACCGCCCGGTGGCAGGTCAATCCGCTGGCCGTGACCGGTCAGGTGAGCCAGTTGGTGGAGGCGGCGCGGTCCGACGAGTCGTCTCACTCGACGGCCGTGTCCGCGGTGCCGTACCTGTTGTGGCAAGGTCGGGCGGAGGAGGCGGCCGAGGCGATCAGCGGCTGTGGCGCGGACGACCACGGCCCCGCGTCGCACGAGCTGCGGCTGATCCGCTTGCTGATCGCGTTGTCCCATCCGGACTACCTGGGGACGGTACGGGAGGATCCCGGTTCCTGGATGCGGGCGGCGACGGCGACGAACTCCGGCAGTCCGCTGTTGCAGGCCGTGTCGGTGCTCGGCAACGCGCTGATGCCGACCGCCGGTGTGGACACCGTGGCCGCCGCGGAGCAGCTGCTGGAGCGGCATCACCTGGACAGCGGCTCCCTGGGCCTGTTGACCGCTCCGCTGCTGGCCCTGCTCTGTGCCGGCCCCTCCGACCGGGTCGTGGCCTGGGGCGAACGGCTGCTCGCCCGACAGGGCGTCCAGCACATACCGGCCTGGCGGGGGGTCATCCGGGCGATCCATGCGGAAGCGACGCTGCGCCTGGGCGATCTGGACGCGGCCGAGCGGGGCGCGCGGTTGGCGCTGGAGGATTTGCCGGCGCCCGCCTGGGGCGTGGCCGTCGGTGGTCCGCTGGGCACCCTGATCACCTGCACGACCGAGAGTGGCCGGCTGTTCGAGGCCGAACGCTGGCTGTCGCAGCCGGTACCGGCCGGTGTCTTCCGCACTCCGGTGGGCGCGCACTACCTGATCGCCCGGGGCCGGCACCACCTGGCCACGGGGCAGCACCAGGCGGCCGCGGCCGATCTGCACCGGAGCGGTGAGTTGGTCCGTTCCTGGGGCATCGACGTGGCCGGTCTGTTCCCGTGGCGCCTGGAGCTGGCCCGGGTGCAGCTCGGCCTCGGCAACGCGACGCGCGCCACACAACTGCTCCGGGAGCAGCTCCAGGTGTCCCGTGGGCTGGACGACCGCACCCGGGGCCGGGCGCTGCGGCTGCTCGCTTCCACGGCCACGCCGGTTCTCCGGCGCAAGCTGCTGTCCAAGGCGGTGACCGTGTTGCAGGCGTGCAGCGACCAGCACGAGCTGGCCCGGGCCCTGTCCGACACGAGTCAGACGCTTCCGCAGGCCGGTGAGTCCAGAGGGGCCCGGCTGTTCGTCCATCGTGCCAACCAGCTGGCCCAGGGCTCGGGCAGGGCCGCGGCGCTGCCGCAGCAGCTGCAGCGGCGGGCTGCCCCCGGCGGCGCGACGCCGACGGCGGGTTCGCCCTCGGCCGCGTCCTCGGACGGCTTCGAGACCCGGGACCAGGACGGTCTGCTGAGCGAGGCCGAGCGCCGGGTCGCGGTACTGGCGGCCCGTGGGCGTACCAACCGGCAGATCTCCAACGAGCTGTACATCACCGTGAGCACGGTGGAGCAGCACCTCACCCGGGTCTACCGGAAGCTGGACGTCAAGAGCCGCACGGACCTGCCGAACCGGCTCATGGCCCTCGCCGAACCGATGGCGTAGGCCGGCCGGAACAGCGCGCCCGGTCGGGACCGAGCACCGCGGTCCCGACCGGGGGCTCGTCGGGCCGGCCCGCCCCGGGCTCCCGCCGCTGCCTCGTGAACACACCCCCTACCAGGCGGTCGTCCGCGTTCGTTAGGGGTTGTCGGCGGCTGCTGGCACTGCGATCGTCTGGGCCTGGGCCGATGTGCGACCGCGCGCCGGGGGGCGGACGCGGGCGGCGAACAGTCGAGGACGTCTCCCACCCGGGGGCGGACGACACCGATCGGAAGGGACGACGAACGCGATGGCGAAGAGCGACGCGAGCGACCTGTGGGTGCGCCGCTTCCATCCAGCACCCCAGGCACCGGTCCGTCTGCTCTGCCTGCCACACGCGGGTGGCTCCGCGAGCTACTACTTCCCGGTCTCGCAGCGTCTCGCTCCGCGTGTCGAGACCCTGGCCGTGCAGTACCCGGGCCGGCAGGACCGCAGGAACGAACGGTGTCTGGAGACGGTGCGGGACCTGGCCGACCAGATCGTCGAGGTCCTCGGTCCGTGGCAGGACAAGCCCCTGGCGCTGTTCGGGCACTCTCTGGGCGCCACGGTCGCCTTCGAGGTGGCTCTGCGTCTGGAGGCACGTGGTTGCCTGCCCGTCGCGCTCATCGCGTCCGGGCGGCGGGCACCGAGCGCGCCTCGGGACGAGCGGGTTCACCTGCGGGACGACGAGGGCCTGTTGGCGGAGATCAGCCGTCTGGACGGCACCCAGTCCCAACTGCTCGAGGACGACGAGATCAGGCGCATGGTCCTGCCGTCGATCCGCGCCGACTACAAGGCTGCTGAGACCTACCGCTACGAGCCCGGTCCGCCGCTGTCGACGCCCGTCTACGCCCTGACGGGGGACGCCGACCCCAAGGCCACGACCGACGAGGTCCGCGCATGGGCCGGCCACACCACGGGGCGGTTCGAGATGACCGTCTACCCGGGTGGTCACTTCTATCTCAACGCCCACGCTCCGGCGGTGACCGAGGAGATCGCCGCATGGCTGGTGCCCGCCGCCACCGCCGGCCGCTAGCGCGCGGATACTCCTCCGACGGTTTTCCTACGCGAACGTGCCATTTGCCATGGCCGTCATATCGACGATTCGGATTGACGAGAGATCCGATGCAGATGACGCGCGACTTCCTTCTAATGAACTGATGTGCCGCTGTTTTTCAGCGGCTGCCACCAGTCCCGCCGCTTCTTGTACCATTCGACGGTTTCTGCCAGTCCTTCGTCGAAGGAGATCCGCGGGCGGTATCCGAGTTCCGTGGAAATCTTCGTGATGTCGACCGAGTAACGGCGGTCGTGGCCTTTTCGGTCCGCCACGTTCTCCACCATGGACCAGTCCGCGCCGACCATACGCAGCAGCCGCCCGGTGAGGTCACGGTTCGCCAGTTCGGTACCACCGCCGATGTTGTAGACCTCGCCCGCCGCTCCCTTTTCCGCCACCAGCGCGATGGCCCGGCAGTGGTCGTCCACGTGCAACCAGTCCCGCACATTGCCGCCGTCCCCGTACAGCGGGACCTTCCGCCCGTCCAGCAACCGGGTCACGAAGAGCGGGATCATTTTCTCGGGATTCTGGTACGGGCCGTAGTTGTTGGAACACCGGGTGATGCACACCGGCAGTCCGTGGGTGCGGTGGTAAGCCCGTGCCAGGAGATCGGCGGACGCCTTGGACGCCGAATAGGGGGAATTGGGCTCCAGTGGCCGGTCCTCGCTCCACGAACCCTCGTCGATCGAACCGTAGACCTCGTCCGTCGAGACGTGGACGAACTTCCGCACCTCCGCACGCAGGGAGGCTTCCAGCAGTACCTGCGTGCCGAGGACATTGGTCCGGACGAATTCCTCGGACCCGCTGATCGAGCGGTCCACATGCGATTCCGCGGCGAAGTGGACGACCAGGTCACAGTCGGCCAGTACCTCCGCGACCAGTGAATGGTCACAGATGTCGCCGCGTACGAAGGTGAAGCGCGGGTCGTCCTCGATCCGCGCCAGGTTGGCCCTGTTGCCGGCGTAGGTGAGCTTGTCCAGGACCACCACCTCGGGCGCGGTACCGCCGGTGTACGCGCCGGTCACGGCCCGTCGGACGAAGTGGGAGCCGATGAACCCGGCGCCGCCGGTCACTACGATGCGCATGCCGCTCCCTCAGTGATCCGCACTCGCGATGGCCATGAGGTAGGCACCGTACTCCGATGTGCCCAGCTGTCCGCCCAGTGCGTAGCAGGCGGCGGAGTCGATGAATCCCATACGGAAGGCGATCTCCTCCAGGCAGGCGATCCGTACGCCCTGGCGCTCTTCCAGAACCTGTATGTACTGCCCGGCCTGGAGCAGCGAGTCGTGTGTGCCCGTGTCGAGCCAGGCGAATCCGCGTCCCAGGTCGATCATTCTGGCCCGACCCTGCTGGAGGTACACCCGGTTGACGTCGGTGATCTCCAGTTCCCCACGGGCGGACGGCCGGATGTCCCGCGCGATGTCCACCACGCCGTTGTCGTAGAGATAGAGGCCCGTGACAGCCAGGTTCGACCTGGGCCTGACCGGCTTCTCCTCCAGCGATATCAGCTCACCCCGGCCATCGGTCTCCCCGACGCCGTAGCGTTCCGGGTCCTTCACCGCGTAGCCGAACAGCACGCAACCGTCGACGTTCTTGCAGTGATCGCTCAGCAGGTCCGAAAGTCCGGGGCCGTGGAAGATGTTGTCGCCCAGAATGAGCGCCACCGAGTCGTCCCCGATGAATTTCTCACCGATGACGAAGGCTTCCGCGATGCCGCCTGCCCGTGGCTGCTCGGCGTATTCGATGGAAAGACCGAGACGACTCCCGTCACCCAGCAGCTCCCGGAAGAGCCCCGTGTGCGAGGGAGTCGATATCACCAGGATGTCCTTGATGCCACCGAGCATGAGGACGGAGAGCGGGTAATAGATCATCGGTTTGTTGTAGACGGGCAGTAACTGCTTGGACACGGCATGGGTGAGCGGATAAAGTCGCGTCCCGCTCCCTCCGGCCAGAACGATCCCTTTCATGCTCGTTAACCCCTCGTTTCCGATGATGAACTCGGGATGGATCGAGCGGGCCGCCACTCAACCGAGATCATGCCTGAGTCGGATCGAGAGTATCGCTCTGCGCGTGATTCCGTCTACTGCCACGGCCAAGTCACCGGCATAAACAAAAGCGCACTAGCCGCCGGGCGAAAAGATTTGCAGCTGTGAAATAGCGCCCCGCTTGCGGCCGATGATCCGACCGGAGGCGAGCGCGCAGGCAGCGCGCGCGGGGACGGACCGAGGGAGGAGGCATCCCGTCAGCCGGCCCTCGGGCCGAGGGTCGACGGGTTCGAAGCATCCCCGGCCGGAAGACGTAGCGGTCCCGCCCTCCACCGCGAAGACGGGTACCGACTGTCGGGCCAGGACTCGGAACGGGGCCGGTGTCAGCTCGTCCTGCCGACGCCGGGCGGGGACACCGGTCCGCCGGCCCGGGTGTCCGCTCCGGGTTCCGCGTCGATCCAGCCGTGCGAGAGGGCGACCTGCACGAGCCCCTGACGGACCTGGAGGATCTGTTCGGAGGTCACGGTGGGAGCGGTCCGGAGGATGGTCTCGGTGATCTCCTCGATGTACTCCTTCACGGAGAGTACGTCGCACAGTCCGTCCTCCGGGAAGAGGCCTGCGGGACCGGTGGCAGCCGAGGACGTCCTCACCGGCGGCGACACCGGGCGCTCACGCTCGGCGTTCCCGTTCTGGATGCGCACCCTGCTGGCCTTGAGGCCGCGGTCGCCCTCCTCGACGTCGAACTCCACCTTCATGCCCGGACCGAGGAGCCTCTTGTCGAAGGCGAGGTCGTTGACGTGAATGAACACGTCCTCGCCGCCGTTGTCGGGCGCGATGAATCCGTAGCCCCGGAACTCGTCGAACCGAATGATCTTCCCAACCGCCACTGCATGCCCCACTCACCCCAGGCGCACTTACCTCCACCGTGCGCAACTGCGCCCGAGAGTACCTCCCACCCGGTACACGCACAATGATCCTTCGGACGAGCGACCGATGGCGGGGGTGCGCCGGTGGCGATCGCGGGGGGGGTCCGGGTGCCCCGGTCCGTACGGACCGGGGCACCCGGACCCGAGCCTCTGCTCGACCTTCGTGGGTGGCGCTTCAGTGCTTGATCGCGACGCCGCACACGGAGACGTCGGCCGTGGACTCCTCGGACCCGTCGGAATCCGGCCGCCAGGAGGCCGTCGACACGACCCCCGGCTCCACCAGTTCCAGCCCGGTGAAGAAGGTGGCGATCTCCTGCGGCGACCGCAGGTGGTAGGTGTTGGCCGACTGGCCGTTGTAGACCCGGACCGCCGTGTTGAGCGCCTCGTTGGTGTTCGTGCCGTCGCTCAGGGCCAGGTAACTCCCCGCCGGCAGACCCGACAGCAGCGAACTCACCAGCTCCGCGGGGCGTTCGGCGTCGGAGATCTGACCCATGATCCCCAGCATGGTCAGGGCGACCGGGCGGCTGAAGTCCAGGGTCTTCGCGGCTTCGGCCAGGATGCGTTCCGGGTCCCTGACATCGGCGTCGATGTAGGCGCACGCGCCCTCGTCGCTGCTGGTGAGCAGTGCCTGCGCGTGGACCAGGACGAGGGGGTCGTTGTCCACGTACACGATGCGGCTCTCCGGCGCGATGCGCTGGGCCAGCTCGTGCGTGTTGTCCGCGGTGGGCAGGCCGGTGCCGATGTCGAGGAACTGACGGACCCCGGCCTCCCCCGCCAGGAAGCGCACGGCGCGCGAGAGGAAGCGTCGTTGCAGCCGGGCGACGGCGGCGAACTCCGGGAAGGTCGTCAGGATGACCTCGCCGGCCTCGCTGTCGACGGGATAGTTGTCCTTGCCACCCAGCAGGTAGTTCCAGACACGGGCCGAGTGCGGGCGATCGGTCTGAAGTCTGGCCCTGACTTCTTCGCGCGGATGAGTCATGGGGAAAGCTTCACACAGGCCCGTACGTCCGTGGTCGACTACCCCGGAGATTCCCGCGCTTCGACGCCCTCGCGCGCCCACGGGCGCAGCTTCTCCGGGTTGCGGACCACCCAGATCCGGGTGACGCGCCCGTCGCAGACGTCGAACGCGGCGACGGTCAGCACGACGTCGGCGCGCTGGGCCACCAGGCCGGGCACCCCGTTGACCGACCGCACCAGGAGGCGCAGTCCGGGGGCCTTGTCGGCGATGGCGACCATGTACTGCGCGATGCGCGCGCCCCCCTCGACCGGGCGCAGAACGGTGCCGATCACGCCGCCGCCGTCGGCGGTCAGCACGGCGGCCGGGTCGAGGACGGCGACGAGAGCCGTGATGTCCTTCGCCTCCCAGGCTTCTTTGACCTGCCTCACCACGTCGGACTGTCCCGGCTCCGGCTCGGACCCGAGCCCCGTCCGGGGGCCCGGTCCCGGCTCCGTCCTGGTGCCCGGCCCCGTCGCGGATGTGCCCTCCGCGGTCAACCTCCGCCGGGCGGCGGCGGCCAACTGCTTGCAGGCCGCCGGAGTGCGGCCGAGAACGTCGGCGATCTCGGCGAACCGGTACCGGAAGACGTCATGCAGGACGAACGCCACCGGCTCGGCCGGCGTCATCGACTCCAGGACGACGAGGAAGGCCATGGCCACCGACTCGTCCAGGACGATCTGGTCGGCGGGGTCCGCCGGGCCGACGGGAGCTGCACCGCCCGCCCGGTCCCCCTCGGAGCGGTCGGACAGTGGCTCCGGCAGCCACGCGCCGACGTACCGTTTCCCGGCGCGAGCGCGCCGATCCGAGCAGGTTCAGGCAGATGCGGCTGGTCACCGTCGTCAGCCAGGCGCCGGGCGACAGGATCTCCTCCCGCCGGCTCTGCGGCAGCCCGAACCAGCGCGTGTAGGCGTCCTGCACGGCATCCTCGGCCTCGGTCATCGAACCGAGCAGCCGGTAGGCCACGTTGAGCAGTTGACGTCGCTCCCCGGCTACCTCGTGCGTCCCGGCGCTGTCCATGCTTCCGGCCACCCCCTCGCCTTACCTTTCGCGGACCCACGTGGTCGGACTGGATGAGACCTAGGCGGTCTCGGCCGGACTGCTGCTGACCTCCGCCTACGGGGAGACGCTGCACAGCGTCGGAGCCCGGGTGATGTACGGCGCGTCGATGCTGTACGTCCTCGCGGCGGTCCTGGCCTGGAAGCCGGGCGGCGACTCGGCGCGGCCCGCGTGGCACGCGTCGGGTTTCCTCGCCCTCGCCTCGCTCCAGGTCGTGCTCGGCGTCGCTCACGTTCCGTCGGTCCACCTCCCCCTCGGCGTCCTGATGTTCGGGCTGAGTCTGCTCGCGCTGGCCAGGCGCTGAGTTCCGGGGCCGGATACGACGGCCCGTCACCCCCCGCGCCGGGCCGTCCTCAGCCGGTCGGAGACGGCGGTGCGGTGCGGGGGCGATGGGCCCGGACGTCCACGGGGCGCCCGTCCGGGTCGCGCGCCGTCATGGTCCACTGCGTGGGCAGGGTCCCGATCCGCCCGACCGGGAACCCGGCGCGGAGCCGGTCGCGGCCCGCTCGAAGGCGAGCACTCCCCCGAGCAGCTCCGTGTAGTACGGCAGGAGTCGGTCGAGGTCGGTGGTGGACAGGGTCAGATGGTTGATCCCGAGAAGATCCGGCATGGTCCGCCCACTCCGGTGCGGCGACCCCGCGGCGGGCGGAGAGTTCTGCCGGGGCGCTCAACTGGCGCTCCACGAACCGGATCCGGGGGTCTGGACAGTGACGGATCGACGTGTTGTCATTCCGCTGTCGCTCGATTTCCAACGTTGGAAGAGCACCTCGACGCAGATCCACCCGACGAACGCTCGCGCCCACGATCTCCACGGTGCCGCCCAGCCGGTGCCGTCCGACCGACTCGTCCCGGTCCGGGACCCCACTGCGAGGAAGGTTCGATGACAAGACGTACCGCACGCCCACGAGCGAGAGCGTGGGCATTGCTGACAGCCGCGGCCCTGGCGCTGCCCACGACCGGTCTGATGTCCACCGCGTCGGCCGCCGGGGCGCCCGCCGGTGTCTCGGCCCCCGCGGCCGAGCAGGCCGCCGTCGCGGTGCACGGCCTGAAGGGCGAGTACTTCGCCATGTCGGCGCCGGGCGCACGGGACTTCGCCGAGCTCGGCGGCACCGTTCTCGACCCGCAGATCAACTTCTCCGGCCTGACCAGCACGTTCCAGGAACTCACCGGCAGGACGGAGCACACGACCGCCCGCTGGACCGGGCAGATCGAAGCACCGGCGACCGGGGACTACACCTTCCACGCCAGCGGCGACAACGGCTTCCGGCTGTTCATCGACGACGAACCCGTCATCGACCACTGGGAGCCGGACTGGGACAACGAGCAGACCAGCGCGGCGGTCAGGCTGGCCGCCGGGGAGAAGCACGAATTCCGCCTGGAGATGTTCCAGGACACCGGCGGGGCCAACATGTTCCTGCGCTGGTCCACTCCGACCCTGCCCAAGCAGGCCGTTCCGATGTCGGCGTTCACACCCCCGGCCGGGTTCGAGGTCTATCCGGTCGAGCCGTCGGTCGCCGAGGACGGCCGGCGGGTGATGGCGCGCTTCGAGGGCGAGGCCGGCGGCGACGTCGCGGCGTTGGCCGAACGCCTGGAGATCGAGGCCGACACCACGCCCATGCCGATCGAGTCGGTCACGGTGTCCCGCCGCGACCGCACCGCCCTGGAGATCACGCTCGCGGCACCCATCCAGAAGAACCAGCAGGTCAAGCTCACCTACGACGGCCAGGGTGGGCTCACCTCCGGCGGCGAGACCGTACCGGAGTTCATCCGCTACGCGCAGAACGACTCGGTCCACCGGCTCACCACCGAGTGGGGCGACCGGCTCGACGAGAAGCGACCGCTGCCGGAGTACCCGCGCCCCCAGCAGGTGCGCTCCGCGTGGAAGAACCTCAACGGCCCCTGGCAGTTCGCCGCCGCCGAGGCGGGCGAGATGCCGGTCTTCGGCAAGGACCTCGACGAGCGGATCGTCGTGCCGTTCCCGGTCGAGTCGCAGCTCTCCGGGCTGGAGCGGCACGAGGACCACATGTTCTACCGCAAGCTCGTCGACGTGCCGAAGAACTGGAAGGTCGGCAAGGGCGGCAAGGGCGACCGGCTCAAGCTCAACTTCGGAGCGGTGGACTACCAGGCCCGCGTGTGGGTCAACGGGAAGGAGGTCACCGAACACACCGGCGGCTACACCGCGTTCAGCGCCGACATCACCGACGCGCTCAAGAACAGGGGCCCGCAGGAGGTCGTCGTCGCCGTCACCGACACCGGTGGCGCCAACCAGCCGATGGGCAAGCAGTCCACCAACCCCGGGGGCATCTTCTACACGCAGTCGTCGGGCATCTGGCAGACGGTGTGGATGGAACCGGTCGCGGCGACGTCCATTGACAACGTAGTCACGACGCCCGACATCGACAGCGGTTCCCTCGCCGTGACGGTGGAGTCCGAGGGCGCCTCCGCCGGGGCCCGCGTCGAGGCCGTCGCCCGCGACAGGCGCGGCAAGGTCGTCGGACGGATCAGCGGACCGGCCAACGAGGAGCTGCGCCTTCCCGTGGCGAAGCAGCACCTCTGGAGCCCCGACGACCCCTACCTCTACGACCTCGACGTGTCGCTCACCGACGGCAGTTCGAAGGACTCGGTCGACAGCTACTTCGGCATGCGCGAGGTGGGCATCGAGGAGGTCGGCGGCTATCCGAAGCTGGTGCTCAACGGGAAGCCCGTCTTCTCCCTCGCCACCCTCGACCAGGGCTTCTGGCCCGACGGCCTGTACACGGCGCCCAGCGACGAGGCCCTCGCCTTCGATCTGAAGGCCCACAAGGAGCTGGGCTTCAACGCCGTCCGCAAGCACATCAAGGTGGAGCCGGCGCGGTGGTTCTACCACGCGGACCGGCTCGGTCTGCTGGTCTGGCAGGACTTCGTCTCCGGGAACGTCACCGACACGGCCGGACAGAAGGCGTTCGTCGACCAGGGCATGGAGGCGATGCGGCAGCACCACAACGCGCCCTCGGTCATCGGCAACATCGTCTTCAACGAGGGCTGGGGCGAGTGGGACCGCGAGGAGAGCGGTCGCATCGCCGAGGCCGTCAAGGCCGCCGACCCGTCCCGGATCGTCAACGCCCACAGCGGTGTGAACTGCTGCAACTCCAAGGGTGACTCGGGCAAGGGCGACATCATCGACCACCACGACTACAACAACGAGGACCCGCCGTTCCCGGACCACCGGGCCGCGATGGACGGTGAGCACGGCGGCTTCACCCTGCGCACCCCGGGGCACATGTGGCCGGGCGCCCCGACCGTGATCTACAGCGGGGTGGCCGACAAGGAGGCACTGACCCGCAAGTACGTCGAGAACACCGAGAGGTTCTACCTCGACCAGGCCGGTGCCGAGTTGTCCGGCTCCGTCTACACGCAGATCTCCGACCTGGAGAACGAGCTCAACGGCCTCTACACCTACGACCGCCGGGAGATCAAGGTCGACCCCGTCCGGGTGCGCGAGGTCAACCGCAAGGTCATCGCGGCCGGCGCCGCCGCGGGTGACCGGGAGGAACTGAAGGGCGGCGGGCACTGGGCCCTGGACGAGGGCGCGGGTTCCACCGCCGCCGACGAGGGCCCGAACGGCTCGGCGCTGACCCTTTCCGAGGGCACCACCTGGACCCCCGGGGTCAGCGGCAGCGCGCTGAGGTTCGACGGTGCGGGAGCGCACGCCGAGACCGACGGCCCGGTGCTCGACACGACCGGGAGCTACTCGGTCTCCGCCTGGGTGACCCTCGACGCGCTCCCGGGCAACTACGCCACCGCCGTCAGCCAGGACGGCCGCCACCAGGCCAGCCCGTTCTATCTGCAGTACGGACAGGGCGCCTTCGCCTTCAGCACGCCCGGCGAGCAGCGCGCCCGGCTGCCGATCACACCGGAGAGGGGGCGCTGGTACCACCTCGTCGGGGTGCGCGACGACGCGAGCAACCAGATCAGGCTCTACGTCGACGGGAAGCCCGTCTCGACCGCGACGGCCGGCCCGAACTACGTGGGCACCGGTCCCCTCGCGGTGGGGCGCGCCCAGTGGAACGGTGCCGACACCGACTTCTGGAACGGCGCCGTCGACGAGGTCCGGGCCTACGACAGGGCCCTCACCACCGAGGAGGTGAGCGCCCTGCACGCACAGCGCAAGCCGTAGGCCTCCGGCGCGCGAAGGTCCCGGCGAGCCACCACTCGCCGGGACCCTGTGCGTGCGGCCGGGGACGACCGGGCCGGAGGTCACTGCGCCGGGTGCACCGCCACGTTGTCGAAGGAGGCGGCCGCGTCGAAGACCCGGACGCCGTTGGCTCCGCTGCGGTAGGTGCCGTCGCTGACGGAGATCTTCGGCGTCGTCATGTCGTCGACGTACACCTTGAGGGACGAGCCGACGGCGCTGACGCGCAGGCGGTGGGTCGTGCCGGGCGCGGTCGGCACCCGCGCGGTGCCCAGTTGGGTCCAGTCGTCGTTCGCCCGGCCCAGGACGACCCTGCCGTCGGGGCCGATGCCCGCGTAGTAGCCGGAGTAGCTGTCCCAGCCGATCGACGGCCGTGTCACCCGGAAGGCCAGACCTGCGTCGCCGCCGCCCGAGGTGACCGTGACGTCGGCGTCCTGGGTGAAGTCCGCGAAGTTCGTGTCGAGGAGCGCCTTGCCGCCCTGGGAACGGTTCACCCGGTAGCTTCCGTCACCGGCCGACCAGGAGCCGCCGTACGTCTTCCAGCCCAGCGCGTTGCGGTCGGCGAAGTTGTCCTTCACCTGCATCCGCACCCGGCGGATGGTTCCGTCCTCGTTGAAGTACAGGCGGTCGTAGGCGAGTTGCCGGTGGTTGCCGTCGGTCTCGCTGAGGGGGCGGCGGTGGTAGACGATGTACCACACGTCGGTGCCCGGCACGTTGACGACGGAGTGGTGGCCTGACCCCTTGGCGACGGCCGGGTCCTGGGCGAGCACTCGGTCGATCTTCCTGAAGGGGCCGGTGGGCGAGTCGGACATGGCGTAGGACACCGAGTAGTCCGGGCCGGTCCAGCCGCCTTCGGACCACATCAGGTAGTAGGTGCCGTTACGCTTGAACATGAAGGAGCCCTCGGTGTAGTTCTCCGGGGTGATCTCCTTGTAGGTCGAGCCGTCGGCGAAGGTGCCGAGGCTCGTCATGTCGGGGTTGAGCTTGACGACGTTGGCGTGGTGCCAGCCGCCGTAGTACATGTACGCCTGGCCGTCGTCGTCGATGAAGACGTCCTGGTCGATGGGTTGCGCGCCGTTGTGGAACCGGGAGACGAGCGGTTTGCCCAGGGCGTCCTTGTAGGGGCCCTCCGGCCGGTCGGCGACGGCGACTCCGATGCCGCCGAGCTCCGCGTCGCTCTGGATGTCGTTGGCGGCGAAGTACAGGTAGTACTTGCCGTTGCGCTCCACCGGCGCCGGCGCCCACAGGGCGTACTCGGCCCAGGGGATGTCCGCCGTCCTCAGGACGTCGGGGTGCCTGGTCCAGTGGACCATGTCGGTCGAGGAGAAGGCGTCGAGCCGGGTCTGCTCGGCGTAGCTCTTCGAGGTCGTCGGGTAGACCCAGTAACGGCCGTCGTAGATCTCGGTGTCGGGGTCGGCGTACCAGCCGTCGACGAAGGGATTGCCCGCCTCGGCCGTCGTGTACACGGGGGCGGCGACGGCGGGGGTCGGGGAGAGCAGGGCGAGGAGCCCGCCGGCGAGCAGCGAGGCACAGGACCTGGCGAGGAGCCCGGTCGTTCCGGCAGTCATGGCTGGGACCTCCATGGAGTGGGCACTGGGGCGGACGGTGGGGGGACGAGCTGGGGCCGCGTGCCACCGGACGGTCGCCCGACCGGAGCCGGACGCGGCAGCCGGGTGCCCGGGGCACGGTCACCGCGTCCGGTGCGTGTCACATCAGTTGCCGTCTGCGGCCCAGCCAGGTCTGGGCGATCACGACGAGCGCCAGGAAGGCGCCGCTCACGACCAGTTGGTACGAGGAGTCCAGGGATCCGATCTGGTTGATGACGTTCTGGATGACCTTCAGGAGCAGGACGCCCACCAGCGATCCGCTGACGTAGCCGAGGCCGCCGGTGAGCAGGGTGCCGCCGATGACGACGGCCGAGATGGCGTCGAGTTCCATGCCGTTGCCGAGGATGGTCACCCCGGACGCGAGCCATGCGGCGTTCAGCGCGCCGGCAAGACCGGCCAGCACTCCCGACAGGGTGTAGACGAGGATCTTGGTACGGGCCACGGGGGCGCCCATCAGGGCCGCCGCGTCCTCGTTGCCGCCGACCGCGTAGACGTGCTGCCCGAAGCGGGTGCGGCGCAGCACCACCGCGCCCGCGACGAACAGCGCCAGCGTGATCCAGACCGGGTTGCCGAGGCCCAGGGTGCTGCCCTGGCCGAGTTCGGCGAGGAAGGAGCCCTTGCCGATCAGGTAGGTGTTGGCGCCCTCGTCGGTGAGGGCCAGCATCAGTCCCCGCGCCCCCAGCATGGCGGCCAGGGTGACGATGAAGGGGGCGAGGCGGGAGCGGGCCACCAGCAGGCCGTTGACGACGCCGATCAGGCCGCAGACCAGGAGGGGCAGCAGCAGCGCCACCAGGGTCCCGTGCCGGGAGCCCCAGGCCGCGAGGACGCCGCCGAGTGCGAACAGGGAGCCGACGGACAGGTCGATACCACCGGTGACGATGACGAAGGTCATGCCGAGCGCGACGATGGCGAGGAACGCCGAACTCGTGGCCATGTTGGAGACGTTGTCGCCGGTGGCGAACGAGTCGAAGCTGAACGAGGCGACGATCGAGACGATCACCAGCACCGCCAGCGCGCCGTGCTGCTGGACCAGCGCACTCAGCCGTTCGGAGCGGGCGGAGCCGACCGGTCCCTCGGTGTCCGCGGCCGCGTTGCTCGCGGTGGTCACGGGCGTGTCCGTGTTCGTGACGGTCATCGCTTCCCTCGTCCCCGTGCCGCGTAGACCGCGCACACGATCACTATGGCCTGGGCGATCTGGGTCCACGACGGGGGCAGATCGTGCTTGATCAGGGTGGCGGTGAGCAGCTGGATGAGCACCGCTCCGGCCACGGTGCCGGCGATGTTGACCCGGCCGCCGGTCAGCGGGGTGCCGCCGACCACCACCGCGGTGATGGCGGACAGCTCCATCAGGTTGCCCAGCGAGGTCGGGTCGCTGGCCTGGAGCCGGGCGGTGGCCAGCACCCCCGCCACCGCGGCGAGCAGGGCGCAGGCGACGTACACGATGATCAGTACGCGACGCACCGGCAGGCCCGCGAGTTGCGCGGCGGGGCGGCTGTCGCCGATGGCCAGCAGTTGCCGGCCGAAGGTGGTGCGGCGGACCACGAACGCGACCAGCAGCGCCAGCACGGCGGCGATCAGGATGAGGTAGGGGACCCCGAGGACGTCACCTGAGCCGAGGGAGGCCAGCGCCGGGTTGTGCAGGTCCTTCAGCTGCGGGAGCAGCACCAGGGCCAGGCCCCGGCCGCCGACCATGAGGGCCAGCGTGGCCACGATGGGCTGGACCCCGACGAACGCGACCAGTGCTCCGTTGGCCAGCCCCGCCCCGGCGGCGAACAGGGCCACCACCAGGAGGGCGGGCAGCAGTCCGTAGCCGAGGTAGAGGGCCGTCACCGAGGCCGCCAGTGCCATCACCGCGCCGACCGACAGGTCGACGCCCTCGGTGCCGATGACCAGGGCCATGCCCAGCGCGACGATGATGACGGGCGCGACCTGCACGGCCTGGGTGCGGAAGTTCTCCGC
This sequence comes from Streptomyces sp. NPDC041968, assembly GCF_055589025.1. Classification (NCBI taxonomy): domain Bacteria; kingdom Bacillati; phylum Actinomycetota; class Actinomycetes; order Kitasatosporales; family Streptomycetaceae; genus Streptomyces; species Streptomyces sp. NPDC041968. The sequence goes on from NZ_JBVJCB010000009.1 coordinate 60,944, forward strand.
GGACAGGAAGTGCGGGGTGATGACGATGTTGACGACCAGGAGCAGCGCCACGCCCGCGTAGACGCCGTAGGTCTGCAACCACTGGAGGAGGCGGGCCTTGTCGAGCGGGGCGGTGCGGAGGGTGGCTTCAGCCATCGGTGCCGGCCTCCTTCGCCGCGTCGGGTGCCGGGTCGCCGCCGGCGATCGTGCGCATCAGCCTGTCCTCGGTGACGTCGTCGCCGGTCAGCTCACCGACGACCGCACCGTCCTTCAGTACGACCACGCGGTCGGACCCTTCGATCAGTTCCTCCAGGTCGGAGGAGATGAGCAGCACGCCCAGGCCGTCCCCGGCCAGTTCGTCCACGAGTTTCTGCACCTCGGCCTTGGCGCCGACGTCGATGCCGCGGGTGGGCTCGTCCAGCAGCAGCACCTTGGGGTTCATGGCCAGCCAGCGGGCGAGGAGCACCTTCTGCTGGTTGCCGCCGGAGAGTTCGCCGACCTTCTGGTGCGGCGAGGACGCCTTGATGCGCAGCCGCTTGACGAAGGTGTCGACGATGCTGTCCACGCGGGCCTCGGAGACCAGGCCGAAGCGGGAGAGCCGGGGCAGCGCCGCGAGCGCTATGTTCTCGCGGACCGACAGCCCGGGGACGATGCCCTCGCTCTTGCGGTCCTCCGGCAGCAGGCTGATCCCGGCGCGGATCGCGGCCGGGGTGGAGCCGCCGCGCAACGGTACGCCGGCCACCGTGACCCGGCCCGCACTGCGGGCGAGGGCCCCGGAGACGGCCTTCGCCGTCTCGGTGCGTCCCGAACCGAGCAGGCCGCCGAGGCCCACGACCTCACCCGGGCGGATGCTGACGGAGACGTCGTGCAGCTTGTGCGGCACCGTCAGCCCCTCCGCGTGGAGGACGGGCTGGGCGTCCACGGCGTCGTGGTCGCCGGAGAACTTGGTCGCTCCCTCCTCGCGGACCTCCCCCAGGTCCCGGCCGAGCATGGTGGACACCAGGGAGAGGCGGTCCAGGTCGGCCAGCCGGCCGTGGTGCACGCGGCGGCCGTCGCGGAGCACGGTGACGGTGTCGCACACGGCGTAGAGCTCGTCGAGGCGGTGGCTGACGTAGACGACGGCGATCCCCGCGTCGCGCAGGCGCCGGATCACCGAGAACAGGGTCGCCACTTCGCGGGGTTCGAGCGAGGAGGTCGGTTCGTCCATGATGACGATCCGGGCGTCCGTCGCCACGGCCCGGGCCAGGGCGACCATCTGCTGGGCTCCGACACCGAGGGTGCGCAGCGGTTGCCGTACGTCCACCCGGACGCCGTGGGCGGCGAGTGCCTCCTCGGCCTCCCGGTTCATGCGGGCCACGTCCAACAGGCCGAAGCGGTTGCGTGGTTCGCGGCCCAGGTAGAGGTTGCGGGCCACGCTCAGCAGCGGGATGAGGTTGACCTCTTGGTAGATGGTCGAGATCCCGGCCCGCTGCGCCTCCAGCGGGGTGCCGAAGGAGACTTCGCGGCCCTGGAGGGTGAGGGTGCCCGCGTCGGGCCGGTGGACGCCGGTGAGGAGCTTGATGAGGGTCGACTTGCCGGCGCCGTTCTCGCCGATCAGCGCGTGCACCTCGCCGGGATGCAGGGTCAGGTCCACGTCGTCCAGGGCCCGGACGCCGGGGAAGGTCTTGCTGAGTCCGCGGACGGCGAGGACTTCGGCGGGGGGTGCCACCTGTGCCTCCAGGAGGAGAAGGGGTTCGGGAGCGGCGGAGGGGCCCGGAGTCTGCGGGCCCCTCGGGGTGGTCAGTAGGCCTTGCCGATGTCCTGCTTGGCGTTGTCCGCGTTGTAGGCGCCGTCCTGGATGATGATGTCCTGGGGGACTTCCCCGCCCTTGGTGAAGGTGTCGAGCGTCTGGAACGCCAGCGGCCCGAACCGCGGGTTGGACTCGATGACGCCGCTGATCCAGCCGTCCACGACGCCCTGCACGGCGTTGCGGGTGCCGTCCACGGTGACGATCCGGACGTCGCCCGCCTTCCTGCCGGCGCCCTTGAGGGCGGTCACCGCGCCGAGGCCCATCTCGTCGTTCTCGGCGTAGATCCCCTTGATGTCCGGCTTGGACTGGATGAGTTGCTCGGTGACCTGCTGGCCCTTCTCGCGGGCGAAGTCGCCGGTCTGCTCGAAGACGACCTTCAGGTCCGGGGCCTTCTCGGCGAGCCGCTCCTTGAAGCCCTTGGTCCGCTCGGTGGTGACGTTGTTACCGGCGGAACCGAGCAGGATCGCGACCTCGCCCTTGCCACCCGTGGCCTCGATCATCTGGTCGGCGGCGCGCCGGCCCTGCTCGACGAAGTCGGAGGCGATGAAGGAGACGTAGTCCTTGCAGGGGTCCGCGTTGATCTTGCGGTCGATCGTGATGATCGGCACCTTCTTGGCGGCGGCGGCCTGCAGCACCGGGTCCCAGCCGTCGGAGTTGAGCGGGGCGATAACCAGCAGGTCCGCTCCCTTGGCCAGCAGGTTCTGCACGTCGCTGATCTGCTTGGAGAACTGCGACTGGGCGTTGGCCGTCAGCAGCTTGACGCCCCGCTTCCCGGCCTCGTCCTTGATGGACCGCGTCTCCGCGATGCGGAAGGGGTTGGCCTCCTTCTCCGACTGGGAGAAGCCGACGGTGGCGTTCTTCAGGTCGATCTTCTCCGCCCCGTAGGCGTCGATGGCACAGGTCTTGCTGCCCGGCGCGGGCGTGACGACCTTCTGTTCCGAACCGGCGGCCGCGGTGGACTCCTGGTCGCCCGAAGCGTCGTCCTCCGACTTCGAGCAGGCGGTCGCGGTCAGGGCGACCGCGGCGGCCAGGGCCACGAGGACGGGACGGGCGAGGAGGTGCGGACGGTGCGTGCTGCGCTGCATGGTGACCCCGATCCGGGCGACTCTGAGAGGGAATTGGGGAGCCGCGCAGACGAGCAGAGGTGGCGCTACTCCCCCGCGGCCAACGTTGTCAGGTCCGCCGCAATGAGGTTTTACATCGTTGAAAGGGGGCTGTAAACCCCCTGTGCGCGACATGCGGGCGGGCCGCGCGGAACGGGACGGGGCGCGGACGTCCGGGTGACCTCGTCCTCGTCGCGGCATCCGGGTGCGAACGGAGCGCGTCCGACCGCTCCGCGGCCCGGCGCTTCGCGGTGCGCGCGAACTCCCGAATCGAAACGCGGACGGTCCCGCGGAGGCCGGCCGACGCCCGCCCCGCCGCGCCGGTGCGGACCCGCGTACGTGACCGACAGGTGACCGACCGGCACGGGAGGGGCGGGCCGTCCGCGTCGAGACCCCTCCGGGAGCGAAACGACGGAGACAGCGGTGAACTGCACCCCTACGATGACCCGATGACGTCGATCAAGCAGTTCCAGGTCACCTTCGACTGCGCGGAACCCGAGCGGGTGGCCCGCTTCTGGTGCGAGGTGTTGGGGTACGTCGTACCGCCGCCGCCGGAGGGGTTCGCCACGTGGGGTGACTACGACCGTTCACTGCCGCCCGAGCGCCAGGGGGCCGGGTTCGTGTGCTACGACCCCTCCGGCGTGGGCCCGCGCCTGTACTTCCAGCGCGTTCCCGAGGGCAAGGTCGTCAAGAACCGGGTGCATCTCGACGTACGGGTCGGCACCGGGCTGGTGGGGGAAGAGCGCCTGGCCGCCCTCGAGGCCGAGTGCGCGCGGCTGGTCCCGCTCGGCGCGGTGCGCGGACGGCTGCTGCTCGCCGACGACGAGAACGAGTCGTGCCTCACCATGCAGGACGTCGAGGGCAACGAGTTCTGTCTCGACTGAGCGCGCGCGGACCGCGGGGCCCGGGCGGCGACGGTCCCGTCGCCGTCGGGTCCCGTCTCGTCACACCGCGCCGCGGCCCAGTGTGCTCTCGCGCTCGACCAGGCGGTACTCCGCCCACACGCGCCGGGGTTCGGGAGCGGCTCCGCCGAGCCGGGCGAGCACCGACTCCACGGCGAGGCGGCCGATGGCCCCCTTGTCCGGCGAGACCGAGGTGAGGGTCACCGCACCGAACCGTCCCTCGACCACGTCGTCGAAACCGACCACCGCGATGTCCTCCGGCACCCGCAGTCCCCGCGCATGGAGCACCCGCATCGCGCCGATGGCCATCGGGTCGTTGTAGGCGAAGACCGCGTCGGGGCGCCTTCCCGCGTCGAGGATGCGGGTCATGGCCGCCGCGCCGTCGGCGTGCCCCCAGCCGTCGGTGGCGGCGACGAGCGCGTCGTCCACCGGGAGGCCCGCGGCCGTCAGCTCCTCGCGCCAGCCCCGTACCCGGAGTTGGGCGGGTTCGTTGCGCCCGCGCCGGGCGCCGATGAACGCGACCTCGCGGCGCCCGAGCCCGACCAGGTGCCGCACCGCCGCGCGCGCGGCGGCGACGTTGTCGATGGCGATGTGGTCGTACGGCAGGTCGTAGTCCCGTTCGCCCAGCAGCACCAGCGGCACGTTTCCCGCGCGGTCGCGCAGGTCCTCGGCCTCCAGCTCGATGGGACTGAGGATCAGCCCGTCGATGACCCGGGCCCGGAACCCCTGGCTGACCAGGAGTTCCTGCTCGCGTCGCCCGCCGGTGTGGTCCAGGAGCACGGTGTAGTCGTGCTCGGCCGCCGTGTCGATGACGGCCGCCGCGAGCTCCGCGAAGTAGGGGTTGCCCAGCTCGGGCAGGGCGAGGGCGATGATGCCCGTGCGTCCCGCGCGCAGGTGCCGGGCGGTCAGGTTGGGCCGGTAACCGAGCTCGTCGATGGAACGCTGGACGCGCTCTCGCATGGCGGGGGTGACGTGCCGGAAGTTGTTCACCACGTTGGAGACGGTCTTGATGGAGACCCCCGCGTGCGCGGCGACGTCCTTGAGGCTGACCCGCACGGCATTCCCTTCCTGAGCGACCCGACTCGGGGGGCCGGTGCGGAACCGGTGCCGTCACCGTGAGCCGTGCGCCGAGCCCGTGCGCTGGTTTTACAACGTTATACATCCGTTGTCGTCACGCTGACAAGGCACTGGTCACCCCGCGCGGCCCGGGTGAGCGGCGGCCGTCCGCGTGCCGGACGCGCCCCGATCGCGCCCCGCCGTCCAGTCGAGGTCGGACAGGTCGAGCACGAAGCGGCAGCGGATGTCGTTGCGCCCGGACGGTCGACGTCCGCGGCAATGCCGTGCCGTGCGTCGACCCGATCGACGCCGCCGATCTCGCCCACCGAACCGTAAGCCTGTACGAAGAGTATGTGCGGCGGCCCGATCTGATCCGACCGGCCCCGCGGGCACGTCCGAAGCGGCACCCGCCGGTCACCTGGTCGAGGACACCGACCGCCTCGACGACCCCGAGCCGCGCGCGATCGCCGAGGCCCAGGCCGCCGGCCTCGTCCGCCAGGGAGACCCCTTCGACGTCCTGGCCGTAGTCATCGCCATGTCCATGGCCTGGTCGCCGGTGGGTGACGCCTACGCGGCGACCGCGGAGGAGCCGGCCTCCGTGTACGAGCGGCGTCACGCGCTGCTGCGTGAGTGCGTGCGCCGGGCGGTGGCGACCGACCGGGGAGGCGAGTGAGCCCGTCGGCGGGCTCTTCCGGTCCTCCTCCCGCCCTTGCGGGAGTCCGGCGGTCCGGCCGCCGGACTCCCACGGGCTAGGTGACCGGGTTCTCGATCAGCGTCACGCGGTTGCCGTCGGGGTCGTGGACGGCGGCGAACCGCACGTTCCGCGCACCCTGCTGGATCGCCCCGGCGGTGATGCCACGGCCGGCGAGGTCCGACAGCGCCTGGTCCAGGTCGTCCACCACGAGGTTGACCAGCGACGCCCCGGCGCGCTCGGGGTCCTGGAACACCTGGAGCCAGCCGGACGGGGCGATGTGCCAGTCGGCCGGCCCCGCCATCGGCCTGGCGTCGGCCGGGCGCCCCAGGAAGCGCTCGTACCAGGCCACCGCGGACTCGATGTCGCTCACCGGGGCGACCGCGACGACGTGAGTGAAGAGCATGATGAGGGCCTTTCGCTACGGGGCGCGTCCGTACCAGGACAGACTCCCCGACCGGACGGGACTCGTCGCCGTTGCTGCGCCCGTCGCCATTGCTGCGCCCGTCGCCGGGCCGCGCCGAGAGCGGTGCTAGGGCAGGGGCGTCCCACCGGTCACGTTCATGATCTCCGCCGTGACATAGCCGGCCTCCTGCGAGGCGAGGTAGACGTACGCGGGTGCCAGCTCGGCCGGCTGCGCGGGACGTCCCAGCGGACTCTGCTTGCCGAACTCGGCCGTGTCCGGCAGTGTCGCCGGGATCAGCGGCGTCCACACCGGACCGGGCGCCACCGCGTTCACCCTGATGCCGCGTTCAGCGAGCATCTGGGCGAGACCTTGTGTGAAGGTCACGATCGCCCCCTTGGTCATCGCGTAGTCCAACAGGTGCGGGCTGGGCTTGTACGCCTGGACCGAGGTGGTGTTGATGACGCTGCCGCCCGCGGGAATGTGCGGCACGGCGAACTTCGTCAGCCAGAACATGCCGTAGAGGTTCGTCCGCACGACCCGGTCGAACTGCTCCGTCGGGATCGCCTCGATGCCGTCCGGCTGGGACATCTGGTAGGCCGCGTTGTTCACCAGGACGTCGATGCCGCCGAACTCCGAGACGGCCCGGTCGATGAGCGCCCTGCAGTTCTCCTCCGCGCGGATGTCGCAGGAGACGGCCACGGCCTTCCGCCCGGCCTCCTCCACCAGACGGGACGTCTCCCGGGCCTCGTCCTCCTCCTGCTCGAGGTAGGTGAACAGCACGTCGGCGCCCTCCCGGGCGAAGGCCAGTGCCACGGCCCGGCCGATGCCCGAGTCGCCGCCCGTGATGACGGTCCTGCGGCCCACCAGACGCCCCGACCCGCGGTACGACTCCTCACCGTGGTCGGGCGGCGGGTCCATCGGCCCGGTCCAGCCCGGATGCGGCTGGTCCTGCGCGGCGAAGTCGGGGCGCGGGTACTGATTCGTCGGGTCCTGCTGGTGACGCTGGTCGTCCGCCACGTCGGCCTCCTGTTTCTCGTGGAGCGAAGTCAGCGACCGTGTTCCCTGGCCGGGCGGTCCGAAAAGCCCCGGATCATCCGACCGCCGCCGCGCCCCCACGCCGGGCCCCCTTCGCGCCGGTCCGCACCAGGTCCGCACCAGGTGAGCAGGCATGGGCTGCCGACCGGGGCCGGGAGCCGGCGGTCGGCGGTCGGCCCGGCTGGTTCACCGACGCCCTGCACCTGCTCGTCGGCGGCGCTGACCCGCCACCTCCACGGCTACGGACCGGCATCCCCCGGGACCGCGCACGACGTCGGGCATCACATGGTGCCCGGCGACGACGGCACCACGGGCACCCCGTCCCGACGTGAGGCACGGAGTGAGCGTCCGTCAGCAGTCCTCGCAGGACTCCGCCCGGGTGGCGACGCCGCCCGGAGGGGCCTCCGTCCGCGTGGCCTGCCAGCTGCACGGCGCACCCGTGGAGTACGACGGCTACAGCAACGACGCAGGGTCGTACCCGCCCGACCACGGCGGCTGCGTCTCCCCCATCCGTAGCGACGTCCATGACGCCTGGCCTTCGGGAGTGCCCGCATGCTGACCCCTCCCACCTCCTGCCGCACCTCCGCCCCGCGCAGCGGAACGCGGTCCGCGCCCCTGCTGGCCGGCGCGGTGTGCCTGATCTCGCTGGCCGGTACCGCGTTGGCCTCGGCGCCGGCACCGGCCGCCGAGACCTCGTCGTCCGCGCCGGTGTCCTGGCAGCCGGACCTCTCCCGGACCGGAGCCGACGACGTCAACGTCCAGTACCGGGAGGGTGCCCTGAGGGTGCGTGACGGTTCCGTCAGCCCCGCGTCCCTGGGCCGTGACGGCGGTTACGCCTCCGCCGTACTGGAGTCGCATCACGTGGACCGGCCGGTGAACCGGGTCACGGTGACCCTCGACGCGACGGTGCCCGCGGCGGCGAGCGCCGAGGTCGACGTCCGGGGGCGGTCGGCCGACGGAGCGTGGACCGAGTGGCGGAGCGCGGCGACCGGCGCCGCGACGCAGCTGCCGCGTCGTGTCGTCGACGTCCAGGCCCGGCTCACCCTGTGGAACGCCGAGGGCGGAGCCACCGCCGCCGTGCGGGGACTGACCCTGACGGCGGACGACGCGGGCAGCGTCCCCGCCGGTCCCGAGCTGGCGGCCTCCGCCTTCTCGGCCAGGGTCTACGCCACCCGTGAGGGCCTGGTCGGGCACACCACCGCCAACGGTCACGTCATCCGCGAGGACGACCACTTCGTGGCACTGCCGTCGCGCCGGGCGCTGTCTCCGGCCGGCAGCGGCCAGTACTCGGTGCAGGTGTGCGGTCCGGTCCGCTGCGAGACGGCGCCCGTGTGGGACGTCGGTCCCTGGAACACCCACGACGACCACTGGAACCCCTCCGCACAGCGCGAGCAGTGGAAGGACCTGCCGAGGGGCCTGCCCGAGGCGCAGGCCGCCTACGAGGACGACTACAACGGCGGACGCGACGAGTTCGGCCGGCAGGTCGCCAACCCGGCGGGCATCGACCTGGCCGACGGAACCTTCTACAACGTGGGCCTCGACGACAACGGCTGGGTGACCGTCACCTACCTGTGGACGGACGGCGGGGGCGACACCACGTCCTTCCCGACGTCGGGCACCGACGTCGGCGTCCGGCAGCAGGCGACGACCACCTCGACCCGCGTGGCGAACCTGCCCGGTCCCACGACCGTGCGGGTGAGGTGCCAGGTCCACGGCCAACGCGTGGACCACGACGGTCAGAGCAACGACGCGTGGTCGTACCTGCCCGACTACGGCGGCTACGTCTCCAACGTCTTCATCGACGTCGCCGACGCCTGGCTCCCGGGCGTGCCCACCTGCTGACCCCGCGAGCACGCCACCGGGCGCCGCGAACGGCCCGCGGGACACGCGCCGGCCCGTCCGGGCGTCGCGCGCGTGCCCCGGTCCCGTGTCGCGGACCGCGGTGGCGCCTCAGCAGCCGCCGCAGTTGTAGTACGTGACGTCCCAGTGGTTGCCCTCGTCGGCGTACACGTTGCCGGAGCCGGATCGCCACTGCGGTGCGCCGTCACCGCGGACGCCGATGTAGGTGAAGGTGTTCTTGATGTAGGTGCCGACGCACGTGTACTTGCTGAAGTCCAGCTTGTAGCCGTTCCAGTGCGAGTAGGTGCCGGAGGCGTGCCCCGTCTCGGTTCCGCCCGTGACGTTCAGCGCACAGCCGCTGGCCCGCTTGAGGGTCTGGGCGCCCTGGGCGGTGGCGAGGTTGAGCTGGTCGAAGGAGGTGCAGGTCGCGTTGTTCCGGTTGGAGCAGTTGCCGGAGGACGACCAGGTGATGCCGACCTCGCGGAACATCGACGTCGCGGTGGCGTGGCTGATCTTCGTGGCCGCGAAGGCGTCGCCGGCGCCGCCGACGACCACGGCACCCGGTGCGGCCACCAGGGCGAGGGCCGTGACCACCGACCGGAGGCGCGTGCCAGCCGTGCGGTGGCGCCTTCGCTGCGGTTCCGTCGAGGTGCCACCGGGGACGGTCGGAGACTTCATCGGACCTCCATGCGGTACGTCATGCTGCCTGTGGGGTGGTTGAGCATGCGGTGCACGACGATGGTGCCCGAGGTCTACGCGCGTACGCCAGAGTGCGTCGGGACGGGCCGCACCGCTGCCCGCCGGCCGAGGGTCAGCCGTGGGCGCCCGGGCCGGTGTCGCCGACCGCCGCCCGGATCCGGCCGAGCCACTGAGTGCCGAGCCGGTGCCCGTCGGGGAACTGGTCGTCCCGGTCCCAGCGCCACGTCGTGACCATCGCCAGGACGAGCAGTCGGCACGTACGCAGCAACTCCTGGTCCGCTCCCGGGTAGTGGGCACCGACCTCCTCAGGCGCGTGGGCGAGGTCGAACTCGACGGGCCCGCGGCAGCACGTCTCGAAGTCGATGAACAGCGGGCCTCTCTCCGTGCCGAGGAGGTTGCCCGGGTGCGGCTCACCGTGCAGCAGTTGTTCGGGGCCGCCGCTCTCGCCGATCACCCGGCTCAGGCCGCTCAGCGTGCGGGCGAGCAGTTCCCGGTCCGTGTCGGCGAGCGCGGGGGTGCGGTCGCGGTCCGTCAGGAGCCGGCGTGCCTGCCCCACCCGGTCCGTGAAGTGCGGGGTCGGGACGTCGACCTTCCGCATGCCGGCGTGCAACCGTTCGAGCGCGGCGGCGTAGTCGGCCGGCGGCACCTCACGGGGTGCCACGGGCTCGTGGTGGGTCCACAGCGTCACCACGAAACCGTCGCGTTCGTGCACGCGGGGCTCCACCCGGGGGTCGGGAGCCGCCACCGGGCACCCGGCTTCGGCCAGCCGCAGGGCGAGGTCGACTTCGAACCGCGCGACCTGCTGGGCCTCGGGCGCCACCCGGGCCAGTACGTCGCCGGGGAGCAGGCGCACGGTGAGCTTGTTCGAGTCGTGGAGCACGACCGCGTCGCCGACTTCCAGGCCGAGCGACGCGGCGACCGCCACGGCCGCCGCCACCGCCCTCGAGGACTCCTCCGCCCGCATCCTTGCCCGCCCCTCTCCTCGTCGCCACGTCCTGACAAGCACCGTCGGAGCGGTGCCGAAGCGAGCGCGCGGCCGCTCCTGGTGCGGGTCACCTCCCCGCGGTACCGGCCGAGGGCGCGTCGGTCCGTTCCGCCGGCGGGACCTGGTGCGCCGCGAGCCTCTCCACCAGCCCGATGCCCCGTGCCAGCAACTCCCGCTCCTCGCCGGTCAGTTCCGCCTCGATGGCTCGCGCCAGCCAGTCCGCCCTGCGCCCCCGCTCCTCCTCCAGCAGCGCCTGCCCCTGCGGTGAGAGCTCGACGAGGCTCTTGCGGCCGTCGGTCGGACGCGCCCGGCGCGTGATCAGGCCCTGTTCCATGAGAAGTCCGACGGCTCGCGCCATGGACTGCGGGCGTACGCGCTGATCGGCCGCCAGTTCGCTGGTCGTCATCGCCCCGCTGCGGTCCAGCGCGCCGAGGACGGCCACCTGGCCGAGGGGCATCTGATCCTCGAGTTTCACGCGCCGCGTGAGCTTTCCCATCGCGGTGCGCGGTTCGGCCGCGACGGCGGTGGATTCCGGAAGGGGCATACCGAACCTTAACGCAGCCACTCTGCACAGCAGATCTCTGCTCGCCAGCCGCGCCCGCGGCAAGGTGCGGGCGACGGAGCGTCCGGCGGCCGTCGGCAGGAAGCAGCGGGACGTGGTCGAGGCCTTCCTGGCCGCGGCCCGCCGCGGCGACTTCGAGGGGCTGCTGCGGGTGCTCGACCCCGACGTGCGAAGGACCGTCGAGACCGCCGACGGCGTGATCGTCACCCTTGGCGCCACCGCGGTCGCCGCCGGCGCACGGCTGTCGGCCGACGCGGCGGTACGGGGGCGGGCGGTGCTCGTGAACGGCCGTCCCGGTGTCATGTCCTGGCGTGCGGACGGCACCCCGCTCTCGGTCGTCGCGTTCACCGTGGCGGAGGGCCGCATCACGGACATCACTGTGGTGGTGGACCCGGTCAGGCTCGCGGCGGCGGACCTGCCGGGCCCGGGGGCGAGGCGCTGAGGCCCTCGGGGCCCGGGAGCGGTGACGCGTCCACCGGGGCGAGAACCGTGTCCGCGGCACGGCGCCGGCCTCGCCCGCCCGCGCGGCAGCGGCCGGCATGCCCCCGTGCCGGTACGCGTCTAGCGTGGGCCGGGCAGGAGCCACCGCGAAAGGAACCTCCCATGCCCCTCGCCCGGAAGCCCTTGCACGGACGCGTCGCCGTCGTGACCGGTGCCGCGCGCGGTCTGGGAGCGGCCCTGGCACGGGTCCTGGCGGAACGGGGTGCGAAGGTGGCGCTGCTGGGCCGTGAGGAGCGGACCCTGGCCCCGGTCCGGGACTCGCTGCCGGGCACCTCCGCCGTCTGGCAGGTCGACGTCACCGACGACCGGGGCATGCGGGTGGCGGGCGCCGACATCCGCGCGCGGCTCGGCCCGCCGTCTGTCGTGATCGCCAACGCCGGTGTGGCCGAGGGCGGTCCCTTCGCCGAGTCGGACCCCGAGGTGTGGCGCCGCGTCGTGGAGGTGAACCTCATCGGCAGCGCCGCCACCGCCCGGTCGTTCCTGCCCGACCTGTTCGACACGCGGGGCTACTTCCTGCAGGTGGCCTCGCTCGCGTCCATCGGGGCGGCCCCGATGATGAGCGCGTACTGCGCGTCGAAGGCGGGAGTCGAGTCGTTCGCGCACGCGCTGCGCGCCGAGGTCGCCCATCGGCACGTGGGCGTGGGGATCGCCTACATCAACTGGACGGACACCGACATGGTGCGCGACGCCGACGAGCACGCCGTGCTGCGGGAGCTGCGCGGGCACATGCCGCCGCCGGCGCGCAAGGTGTATCCCACGGCGTACGTGGCGGGCCGGCTGGTCGACGCCGTCGAGCGACGCCGGCCGTCGGTCTACGTACCGGGATGGCTGCGCTCGACCCAGCTCGTACGCGCCGCGATGCCGCCGGTCGTCACCTGGCTGTCGCGGCGCGAGCTGCCCCGCCTCGCCGCCGACGAGCCGTTCTCGGCGACGGGGATGCTCGGCGCCGGCGGCCGCAGCGGACGGAGGACGGACGACGAGGCTCCGCCCGGTTGACGGGACGGCGGCGCGCGCGTCGTGCATCCGTCACGGGCGCGGAGCGCGAACAGGTGCTGAACACACAGAGGCGCCGGGTGGACTGGGACGAGCCGGAGGAAGGGCCGTGGAGACGAACGGACGGGGACAGCGGGACGAGGAGCGGCTGCACTGTCTGGTGACCGGCGCGTCCGGATACATCGGCGGACGCCTGGTGCCCGAGCTGCTGGCAGCCGGTCACCGGGTCCGGTGCCTGGTCCGCTCCCCCGGCAAGCTGCGCGACCACCCGTGGGCGCCGAACGCGGAGAAGGTGCGGGGGGACGTCACCGACGCGCATTCGGTCGCCGAGGCCATGCGCGGTGTCGACGTCGCCTACTACCTGGTGCACGCCCTCGGTTCCGGTGCCGGGTTCGAGGACACCGACCGTCGCGCGGCGCGGATCTTCGCCCGGCAGGCGCGTGCGGCCGGCGTCCGCAGGATCGTCTACCTGGGCGGTCTCACTCCGCGGAACGTGCCGGAAGGGTCGCTCTCCCCCCATCTGCGCTCCCGCGCCGAGGTCGGACGCATCTTCCTGGAGTCCGAGGTGCCCGCCACCGTGCTCCGGGCCGCGGTCGTCATCGGTTCGGGATCCGCCTCGTTCGAGATGCTGCGCTACCTGACCGAACGGCTGCCGGTCATGGTCACACCCAGTTGGGTGCACACCCGCACCCAGCCCATCGGGGTCCGCGACGTGTTGCGCTACCTGGTCGGTTCCGCCACCATGCCGGACGACGTCGACCGGTCCTTCGACATCGGCGGACCGGACGTGCTCACCTACCGCGAGATGATGCGGCGCTACGCCGTCGTCGCCGGGCTCCGGCGCCGGGTCATCGTGCCGGTCCCCGTGCTCACCCCGCGGCTGTCCAGCCACTGGGTCGGTCTGGTGACCCCCGTGCCGGCCTCCCTCGCCCGGCCCCTGACGGAGTCCCTGCGGCACGAGGTCGTCTGCCACGAACACGACATCGCCCGCTACGTCCCCGATCCCCCGGGCCGGCCGCTGCCCTTCGACGAAGCACTGGCCCTGGCCCTGCGGAGGGTGCGCGAGGCGCAGGTCGCCACCCGCTGGTCGTCCGCTTCCGTCCCGGGCGCCCCCAGCGACCCCCTGCCCACCGACCCCGACTGGGCCGGCGGCAGCCTCTACCAGGACGAGAGGGAGCTGTCCGTGGACGCGTCCCGGGAGGCGCTGTGGAAGGTGGTGGAGGGGATCGGCGGTGACAACGGCTGGTACTCCTTCCCGTCGGCCTGGGCGGTCCGGGGCTGGCTGGACCGGTTCGTCGGCGGTGTGGGACTGCGCCGCGGGCGACGCGACGCGGAGCGCCTGCGGGTCGGCGACTCGCTGGACTTCTGGCGCGTCGAGGAGATCGAGCCGGGACACCTGCTGCGGCTGCGGGCGGAGATGCGGCTGCCGGGACTGGCGTGGCTGGAGATGCACGTCGAGACGGACGACGCGGGGCGTACCCGCTACCGGCAGCGTGCGCTGTTCCACCCGCGGGGTCTCTTCGGCCACGCCTACTGGTGGTCCGTCTCCCCCTTCCACGCCGTCGTCTTCGGCGGCATGGCCCGCAACATCACCCGGGCCGCCGCACGCGGCCGACGCCCCGTCCGGCCCTAGGGCCCCGCACCACTGCACCACTGCACCACTGCACCACTGCACCACTGCACCTGGAGCCAGCCATGACCGTCGCGGTCGTCCTGTTCACCTCGGACCTGCGTCTGTACGACCATCCGCCGCTGCGCGCCGCGCTCGGGGCGGCGGACGAGGTGGTGCCGCTGTTCGTGCTGGATCCCGGCATCCACGCGGCCGGCTTCGACGCCCCCAACCGCCGGGCCTTCCTCGCCGACTGCCTGCACGACCTGGACGCCTCGCTGCGCCGTCGCGGCGGGCGGCTCGTCGTCCGCCAGGGCCCGGTCGCCCGCGTGGTCGGCGAGGTCGCCGCCGAGTCCGGGGCCGGCGAGGTCCACCTGGCCGCGGGTGTCACGGCCTACGCGCACCACCGCGAGGAACGGCTGCGTGAGCGGCTCGGCGACAGCGGTGTGGCCCTGCACGCCCACGACACCGTGACGACCGTCGTCGCCCCCGGCGCGGTGACACCGACCGGTTCCGATCACTTCGCCGTGTTCACGCCCTACTTCCGCCGCTGGTCCCAGGAGGCGCCCAGGGAGTCCCTCGGCGCACCGCGTACCGTGCGCGTCCCCGCCGGTGTGCGCGGCGACCCCCTGCCCGAGCGCGCGGAGGTACCGGACACCTCGCCGGGCCTGCCGGACGGAGGGGAGACGGCGGGTCGTGACCGGTTCTCGCGGTGGTCGCGGGCCGGGATGCCCGGCTACGAGGACCGGCACGACGACCTGGCGGGGGACGCCACCTCCAGGCTCTCGCCGTACCTCCACTTCGGGGCCCTGTCACCGGTGGAACTCGTCCACCGGGCCCGCGGACGGGGCGGCCCCGGAGCGGAGGCGTTCGTGCGGCAGCTGTGCTGGCGGGACTTCCACCACCAGGTGCTGGCCGCGCGGCCGAAGGCGCCCGCGGAGGACTACCGGACGCGCCACGACCACTGGCGGGACGAGCGGGACGCCGCCGAGGACATCGCCGCGTGGCGGGAGGGGCGTACGGGATATCCCGTGGTCGACGCGGCCATGCGCCAGTTGCGTCACGAGGGCTGGATGCACAACCGGGCGCGCCTGCTGACGGCCAGCTTCCTGACCAAGACGCTCTACGTGGACTGGCGGATCGGCGCCCGGCACTTCCTGGACCTCCTCGTGGACGGCGACGTCGTCAACAACCAGCTCAACTGGCAGTGGGTCGCCGGTACCGGCACCGACACCCGCCCCCACCGTGTCCTCAACCCCGTGGTCCAGGGCAGGCGCTTCGACCCGGACGGCGCCTACGTGCACCGCTGGGTGCCCGAGCTGAGGGACGTGGACGGGAAGAGGGTGCACGAGCCCTGGCGGCTCCCGGAGGACCGGCGCGCCACGCTGGACTACCCCGCCCCGCTGATCGACCTCGCCGACGGGCTGGACCGCTTCCGGCACGCCCGCGGCCGCGACTGAGGAGGCGACGGTGGTGCACTGGCTCTTCGGCGGTCAGCTCGGCCCGCACTTCCCCGCCCCGGACGGAGCGGGTCCCGGCCGCGGCACGCCCGTCCTGATGATCGAGGCCCGCTCCGTGTTCCGGCGGCGCCGCTTCCACCGGGCCAAGGCGCACCCGGTGCTCCCCGACGTGGTCGGGATGTCCCGGTACGCCGACGGCGGCCGGATGACGACCAAGCCCTACACCTCGGGCTGCGCCTACGTGCACCGCATGAGCGACCTGTGCGGGGGCTGCGCCTACCGGGCCGGGGACCGCACCGGCGATCACGCGTGCCCCTACACGGCGGGCTGCTGGGCGTTCCTGGACCGCCACCGGGACCTGCTGGCCGGCAACCACCGTGTCTCCCGGCCCGTACGGCAGCTCGACCGGCTCACCGACCTCGCCGAGGTACGCGCGTGGGGGCGTCCGCGCGGTGGCGGGCCGCCGTGAGGCACGCGCCCGGTGTCCCCAAAGGTGCGGGACCCGCGCGGGACCGGGCGGGTATCGGCGCATCCGCGGGAGGGCACTCGGCGGAAGCATCGTCGTACGGATGACCGGACGACGACCGGACGTGAGAAGGGGTTGTACATGCTCGGACCGCCGACGACGGCGCCCGCACCGGCCGGGACCGTCGAGGACCCTCTCGCATCGCTCGCCGCGACGGACGCCGTGGGCGGCGTCCTCCAGCAGGTCCTCGACGCGCGTCTGCGTCACTCCCGTGCGGTCGATCCCGTCTTCGCGCGGGACGTGGCCGACCGGGTGGCCGCGCTGGTCGCACGGGGCGGGAAGCGGCTGCGCACGGCCTTCGCCTGCTGCGGCTGGCGGGCGGCGGGCGGTTCGGGCGACCCCACGGCGGTCCTGCGCACCGCGGCCGCGCTCGAACTGCTCCAGGCGTGCGCCCTCGTGCACGACGACGTGATGGACGGGTCGTTGCAGCGCAGGGGCGCCCCGGCCCTGCACGTCGAGCTGGCCCGCGGGCACTGGGCCGCGGGCATGCACGGGTCGGCGGAGACGTTCGGGACCTCCGCCGCGGTGCTCGCCGGTGACCTGGCGCTGGTGTGGGCGGACGACCTGCTGACGGAGACGGCGCTCGGTACCCCGCACGGCCCGCGCCTGCACGAGGAGTGGCGGGCGATGCGCACCGAGATGGTCGCCGGGCAGTACCTCGACCTGCACGCCCAGGCCGCCCGTTCGTCCGGCGTCGACGAGGCCCTGGCCGTCGCCACCCTCAAGAGCGCGCTGTACACGGTCGCTCGGCCGCTCGCCCTGGGCGCGTCGCTGGCCGGGGCCGACGAGCACACGGTGGAGGCGCTGCGGGCCGCCGGCCGGTGCGCCGGGCTGGCGTTCCAGTTGCGCGACGACCTCCTCGGCGCCTTCGGCGACCCGGCGCTGACCGGGAAGCCGGCCGGGGACGACCTGCGCTCGCGCAAGCTCACCTACCTCCTGGCCGTCGCCCACCGGATCGCCGACGCGACCGCGGACCACGAGGCCGCCGCCGTGCTCGCGCCGGACGCGGACACCGGGTCGGACCTCGCGGTCGAGCGGGTACGGGCGGTGCTGGAGCGCACCGGCGCCCGGGAGGCGGTGGAGGCGAGGATCGGTGAGCTGGCGGCGGCCGGCCTCCGGCACTTCGCGCGCACCGGCGCCCCCCGGGCGGTGCGGCACGAGTTCGCGGCGCTGGTCGAACGCGCGACGGGCATGGCACCGCACCGCGCGGAGGACGTGTCCTGACCCGGCGCCGGGTCAGGCCGCCGTCCCCGGCGTGACGCGGGGCCGGTCCGGTCAGCGGCTGCCGGACCGCCCGGCGAGGGCGCCGAGGGTCCGCAGCGCGGCGGAGCGTCCCGCCCGGGGGACCGTCCACAGCACCTGTCCCCGTACGCCGCGTTCGGCGAGCAGGGCGTTCGCCGCCAGGAAGCCGGTGGTGGCGGCGCGTTCCATGAGGGCGACCGGCAGGTCGCAGCGGATCGCGTCGCCGGCCAGGGTCAGCCAGGGGTGGGGGGTCCGTACGGTGGGGCGCCGCCGGTGGGAGCCGACCGCGAAGAGCGGGCAGTCCGAGCGCCATTCGTGCCGGGCGTCCACGACACGCGCCTCGCGGGTCTCCGGGTACACCCGGTGCAGCCGGTCGACGAGCATGTCCTGCACCTTCTCCGGTTCCGCGCCGGTGTCCACGGCGTAGGCGTGCAGCTCGACGACCGAGCCTCCGTTCCGCTCGGCCCAGCGGCCGGCCTCGCCCTCGTACCGTTCCAGGACGCTGATGTTGTCCAGCCCGTCGTAACCGCTGGTGCCGAGGAAACCGGGACGGTCGGCGCGGACCGGTCGGTCGAGCCAGAGCCGGGAGACGAGGAAGGGCGGCGCGGTGCGCAGGGCGTCGACGTCGGCGCGCCAGCCGGGCGTGCCCAGACGGGGTGACGCGGTGACGAGCCGGCGCAGTCCCCCGGGGTCGAGGGCGAGCACCACGGCCTGGTGGTGCCGGGTGCCCGCGTCGGTGCGCACCCGCGCTCCTCCGTCGGCGAGGGGGTCCACGTCGATCACGGGCGTGCCGGTGCGGATGTCCGCCCCGAGGCGCTGGAGGTAGTCGCCCAGCGGATCCCAGAGCGCCTGGGGGAAGGGCTCGCCCGGTACGTCGAAGAGCAGCCCCTCGGCCGATCCGAGGAAGTAGATGTGGAACATCAGCAGCAGTTCGGCGGCGGAGAGTTCCCGCGGGTCGGCGAAGAAGCTGCGCGAGAACACCTCGAACGCCAGGTGGTGGGCTGCCTCCGGGAAGCGCACGCCGTTCAGGAACCCGGTGGCGGTGACCTCGTCGAAACGCTCGTAGACCTCCGGCACGCGCACGTCGAGCAGCGGCAGCGCCGCCCGGGCGTCCATGGCGGCCAGGTCCCGCCAGCCGAAGGTGGGGCTCAGGGCGACGAATCCGAGCGCGCTGAACGGCGGTGTCCTCGGGACTCGGGCGAAACTGTCCGTCAGGCCGCCACTGTGCTGCAGGGGGTAGTCGGGGAGCGGGGTGAGCCGTGCGAGGGACGGGTCGGTGCGCCGGAGCAGGCCGCGGAGGTTGTAGTACTGGCGGAAGAAGGCGTGGAACCCCCGGGTCATGGTCGCCGCGGAGCCGTCCGCCAGCCTGGTGGGCCGGCCGGAGAGCCGGCCGCCGAGGGCGTCCTCCCGCTCGTACACGGTCACGCGGGCTCCGCGCTCGGACAGCAGGGTGGCCGCGGCGAGACCCGCGATGCCGCCCCCGATCACCGCGACGGACGGCTCGTGCCCGCGCGGGAAGCGGTCCCTGCCGGGCGGGGGCGTCAGGATCTCGGCCTTGCGGTCACGGCCCCGGCGGGCGGCGCCGCCGGTGCGGTGGGCGGTCACCGGGAGTCCTCCGTCGCGGTGGCCGCGCCGTTGCGTGCCAGGAAGGTGTGCACGATGCCCGTCTGCCAGCCGGCGACCGGGGCGACGCGGACTGCGGTGAAGCCGGCTCGCCGCAGTCGGCCGGCGAAGGCGGGGGCGGTGTCGAAGGCGGTGACACTGTGCCGGAGGTGGCGGTAGAGGGCACCGTCCCCGGTGAGCGTGCCCGCCGGGATGACGACGCCGCGGCACACCGCCGACCACAGTGCCCGGTGCGTCGGTGAGCCGCTGAGGCTGTACTCGTGGACGGCGAGCCGGCCGCCCGGCCGCAGCAGGGTCCGTACGCTGCCGAGGACCGCGTCGGGATCGGTGACGTTGCGGAACAGGTAGGCGGCGAAGACCGCGTCGAAGGGGCCCTCACCGGACGTCGCGACCTCCTCCGCGGTCAGGTGCAGGAAGCGCACGCGTGCGGGCCACGGCTTGGCCAGCGCGCGGCGCAGCATGCCCGCCGACGCGTCCACCGCGGTGATCCGGGCGCGCGGCGCGGCCCGGAGCAGGGCGAGGGTGGAGGCGCCGGTGCCGCAGCCGAGGTCGAGGACGCGCAGCCCGGCTCCGTCGCCGGGGAGCCTCAGACGGCGGGCCGAGCGCAGGAGTTCGGTGCGGTAGCCGGGGTTGAGCGAGGTGAGGCGGTCGTAGGAGTGGGAGGCGCGGTCGAAGGCGCGGGCCAGCTCGTGGTCGCGCAGCAGGCTCATCGGTGGTTCTCTCCGTTTCTGGCGGCGGCGGTTCGGGAGCGGCGGGGAAGGAAGGGCAGTTCGACCGCCGTGCGGAGCATCGGACGGACGGGGGTGCGCAGCCCGATGCGCCATTCCTCGCCGGGCG
Source organism: Streptomyces sp. NPDC041968 (assembly GCF_055589025.1). Taxonomy (NCBI): domain Bacteria; kingdom Bacillati; phylum Actinomycetota; class Actinomycetes; order Kitasatosporales; family Streptomycetaceae; genus Streptomyces; species Streptomyces sp. NPDC041968. Next base: position 80,781 of record NZ_JBVJCB010000009.1, read on the forward strand.
AGGTGGCGCCGTCGAGGAAGCGCAGCAGGCGCTCCGCCGGGACGCGGCGGAACAGGTCGGTGAAGAAGGCCGGGCCGTCGATCCGCCCGGTGTCCAGGGCGCGCAGCAGTATCGCGTCCATGGCCAGCGCCCGCCGCCCGTGGGGTGCGGGGACGGTCCCGTGCCCTTCGCTCAGCGCGGCGGCGATGGCCCTGCTCTGCCGTTGCACCGCGGCGAAGGTGTATCCGGTGGCCGGGCGGGTGGCGCCCCCGGCGGTGCCGATGCGGAAGACCGCCTTGCCGGTCCGCCGGGGGAAGCGGGCGTCGGTCATCGGGATGCCGCCCTGCTCCGTCCGTTCCACGGTGAGCGGGCCGAGCCGCAGGACGTCGGTGCAGTAGTGGCCGAGCGCCGTCTCGTACGCCTCGGTGGTGAGCGCGGTGCGGGAGAACTCGGTGTACTCCACGAGCGCCCGGTCCGGGGCCAGCGGCAGGACGTAGCCGAAGGCGAGCCCGTGCGCCGGCTGGGGCACCCGGAAGTCCATCAGGTCCGCGACCGCGGGATCGAAGCGTTCGGTGGGAGTGCGGACGAACCAGCCGCGGAAGTGCTGCAGCAGCTGTGTCCGGGCCGGTGGCAGGGTGCGCAGCGGCCGCGAGTCGAAGACGCGACGGGCGCGCAGGATCAGGGGGCGTCCTCCGGGAAGGGTGCAGCGGATCTCGGCGCCTCCGGGAACGTCGCGCACCGTGTCCGCGGTCGCCCGCAGGAGGCGCCCGCCGGGTGAACGGGCCAGCCGGGCGTGGACCAGTCGCTCGAACGCCGTGGAGCGCACCATGCGGTACGTCAGGGGGGCCGGGTCGACGGTGACCTCCCGGCCGTCGGCGCCGTGCACGCGCAGCACCGGCCAGGAGGCGGTGACGGCGTCGTCGAGGTCGCCGGGGCCCTGGTCCCAGTAGCACCACGTGCGCTCCGCCGGGCGCGGTGGGCCGTCCGGCGGCTCGACCACGGTCACCGTGGCGGTGCCGGTCCCGGTCAGCCGGTGCGCGAGGCTGAGACCGGCCGCGCCGCCGCCGAGGACGACCACGTCGGAGGTGTGGTCGGGCGCGGAGGTCACCGGGTCCGCCCCTCGTCGGGCGTGCCGTCCGCGTTGGAGCGTCGCGCGGGTGCGGCCTCGGCTGCCGGTACGCCCCCGACGGCGCGGCGCGCCACCCGGCACGGGTCACCGCCCCCGCGCGGTGGCGGGGCGCACCTCGCGGGTCGGCCGGTACGTCCCGTGCCGCGGTGCCCGGTGTCGAGGTGTTCGGTGTCCAGGTGCCGGGGCCGGGTCTCCGGTGCTCCGGCACCCGTCATCCGCACACGCTCGCCGCTCAGTTCCACGCTTCGCTCCCGGCCCCGGGGTCGACGATCCACTTGCCATCGATCCCTGCTTCGGGCCGCCGACCGTCCACGGATGCGGCGACCTCCACTGACGTACCGACGCCACCAGTACCCCAGGACGGCGGTGACTTCCCGCGCGGCACGCCTGTCGGCCCGGTCCGATCCTGCGCCCGCGGTGACCGGGTGCCGGGTGCCCGCCGCCCGCTGCCCCGTCCGGCCGGGCGGGCGGGAGGGCGGGGGGGCGGGGGCGTCACGTCCAGGGCCAGCGGTCTGCTGGCGGTGGCGCGCGACTGCGCCCACAGCCCCACCGCGGCCGGCCCGGTCCTGCGCACCGCCGCGACACGTGCCAGGACAGGAAGTGCTCGACCCCGACGTACTTCTCGCCCCATGTCTCCCACTTGCGGCCGACGGCCTGGAGCGTCGGCACGATCACCTCGGTCCAGACGGCGATCAGACCGTGGTCCGCTGTCGAGGTGAGCAGCAGTTCGTCCAGTGCGGCGTCGAGCCGCAGGGCGGCACGGGCGATGCCCTTGCGCTCCTGGCGCACATCACCCGGCCGCAGCCCGCTGCCCGCCCGGCTGCGGCCGCGGGCCGGGGCGCTTGCTTCGCCGGGCCCCCAGGGGGGCCGGGGGCCGCGGCCCGCGTCTCGTCGCGGCGTGCCAGCGGGGCGGCCTCGGCGGGCGGCAGCCCGGTCGCCGTGAGCGCGCACGTACGCTCCAGCCGCGCCACGTCCCCGGGGGCCAGCGCCGGTGCCGCCCCCCGGTGTGCGCCGCGGGTCCGAGTCCGTAGCGGCGGTCCCAGGTACGGACCAGAGGTGTCGCGCGAGGCCCGGACGCCCCCGCACCCACGACGACGCCCGGCCGTCCGGCCCGCCGGCGGCGCGGCAGGCGGCGACCGGCTCACGCGGCCGGCCGGCGTCGTCGGACGCGGGAGCCTCGCCGCACGTGTCCTGGCCGCCGGTGCCGCTGTCGTCGCGGTGGCCCTCGTCGTCCGGCATCGGTCGGCACGGGCGGGTCGCGGGCCGGTCCGCGAGTCCGGCCGGCGGTTCTGGGACCGGGTTCGCACCGCCCACCGGACGGGTCCGGAACGCCGGCGTCCCTGACGTCCGGCGGGGAGCCCGAGAAGCTCTCCGCATCCCGTCCGGTCCTCCGCGACCGGCACCCCTGCTCGCGCACGGACGACCTGCCCGCCGCCCCCGCGGCCCCGGATGAGAGCATCCCACCGGGCCGTCGAACGGGGAGAGGGAGACGCGGAGCATGACTCCAGGGCGAGTGACCTACGAGGTGAGGTACGGGGTCTTTCCGCCGGCCGTCGTCAGCGGCGGCGGACCGGACGCCGGAGGAGGAGCCCTTCGGCTCTGCCCCGACGACCCCGCCCCCGCGCCGGACCGGTACCGCTCCGTCCGGGCCTTCCACGTCCTTCCCGACACGCAGGGGCCGTGGGCGCGCGTGGTCACCGAGCGGCCCCTGGGCCCGCGCGTGAGCGGGCACGCCGCCGTCTACCGGGTCGAGGATCAGTCCGGCGCGCCGCTCGGGCGGATCACGATGCGGCGCCGGCGCTCCTTCCGGCCCGGCCGGACGCGGTGGACCGTGGAACCGGCCACCGGTCCCGCCCTGCGGGGCTACCGGGGCCGCCTGGTGTGGTGGGCCCTGTGGTGGCCGGTCGGGCTGACGGTCAGCCTGCTGTGGGCGATCACGTCCATCCTCGGCGAGGGCGACGGCGGGTTCGGGCCGCCCCGCCGTGTGATCTGGCGGGACGGCACCGGGCGGGCCCATATCGTCTTCCGCGGCGTGGCCGACGACTACCGGGTGCTGACGCCCGGGTGGGACCCCCGTCTGGTCACCGCGCTGGTGGGGCTCCACCAGTCGTTCGACCCCTCCGAGGGCGCGGGGGCTCTCGGCTGGTACCAGGCGTGAACCGACACGGCCCCTGAGGCCGGATTCCCCCGCTCCCGACGTGTCGGGACCCGTTCCGCTGTGACGGTCGGTTACATGCATCTCGTCCGGCCCGCAGGGCAGAACCTTCTGCACACGGAACGGGAGGGGTGTCGCATGAGCACAGCCGAGCCGCGGACCACCGACGCACCGGACGGCGGGGCACCGTCGCTCAAGCGTGCCATCGGCCCCAAGTTGCTGATCCTCTTCGTCATCGGCGACATCCTCGGCACCGGGATCTACGCCACCACGGGCAAGGTGGCGGGCAAGGTCGGCGGCGCGCTGTGGCTGCCGTTCCTGATCGGGTTCGTCGTCGCGCTCCTCACCGCCGCCTCGTACGTGGAGCTGGTCGGCAAGTACCCGAAGGCGGCCGGCGCCGCGCTGTACACGCAGAAGGCGTTCAAGGTGCCGTTCCTGACCTTCATCGTCGCCTTCATGGTCATGTGCTCGGGCCTGTCGTCCGCCAGCGCGGCGGCCCGTGCCTTCAGCGGCGACTACTTCCAGGAGTTCACCGACGCGATCCCGCCGACCCTGATCGCGATCGTGTTCCTCCTCGCGCTCTCCTGCCTGGCGTTGCGGGGCGTGTCGGAGTCCGTGAAGACCAACGTGGTGCTGACGATCGTGGAGCTGACCGGGCTCCTGGTGATCCTCGGGATCGGTGCGTGGGCGGTGTTCAGCGGTGACGGGGAATCCTCCCGGCTGGGCGAGTTCGAGGGCTCGGGTACCGGATACGCGCTGATCACCGGGGTGCTCGGGGCGACGGCACTCGGCTTCTTCGCCTTCGTCGGCTTCGAGGACTCCGTCAACATGGCCGAGGAGACGCAGGACCCGGTCCGCACCTTCCCCCGGGCGATCTTCGTCGGTGTCGCCGTGACGGGCGTCATCTACGTCCTCGTGGCGCTGGTGTCGTCGCTGCTCGTGGACTACCGCACCCTGGAGGCGTCCAGCGGCCCGCTGCTGGAGGTCGTCAAGGCGGGCGGCGTCGACTTCCCGCCCAAACTGTTCGCCCTGATCGCGCTCTTCGCGGTCACCAACTCCGCGCTGATCAACATCATGATGGCCTCACGGCTCTGCTACGGACTGGCCAACGAACGGGTCCTGCCGCGTGCCATGGGCAAGGTGCTCCCCCGGCGGCGCACGCCGATCACCGGCATCGTCTTCGTCACCCTGCTCGCCCTCGGTCTGGTGTCGACCGGCGAGATCGAGGGCCTCGGCGACACCACGTCGTTCCTCCTGCTCTGCGTGTTCGCCGTGGTCAACGTGACGGTCCTGGTGCTCCGCAAGGACCGGGTGGAGCACCGGCACTTCCGTACACCGACGATCCTGCCGGTCCTCGGCGCGCTCACGGCCCTGGTTCTGGCGAGCCCCCTCGCGGAGCGGGCGGCGGACGTCTACATCCGCGCCGGCGTACTGGTGGCCATCGGCGTCGCGCTGTGGGGTGTGAACAAGCTGGTCATGCGGTTGCGCCCGGAGCGGTGACCTGTCACGGGTCCTCTCACGCCCGGGCCGGCGCGAGCACCACGAAGTCCGCGTTCGACGGATCGAGGCACAGGGCCAGCCGGCCGACGCCCTCCGCGTCCTCGGGACCCATCTGTACGCTGCCGCCGCTCCCGAGGACGGCGGCGACGGCGGCGTCGCAGTCGGTGACGGCGAAGACCGGGTGCCAGTACGGGCGGCCGTCCGCCAGGGCGAGGTCCTGCTCGCGCAGCTCCATGAGACCGCCGTGCATGCGCTCCTCGGGGAGACCCGCGGGCGTGATGAGCGAGTACGTGCCCCCGCCGCCCGGCATCTCCATGTCACCGAACTGCCAGCCGAGGACACCGCCGTAGAACTCCTTGGCCGCCGCCGCGTCGCTCGTGTACAGCTCCGTCCAGCACAGCGAACCGGGCTGGTCCACCAGCTCGACGCCCTGGGTGCTGCCCGGCTGCCACGCGGCGAACTGGCCACCCGCCGGATCGCTGTACTGGGCCATCCGGCCCCAGTGGTCCAGATCCATCGGCGCCACCCGGACCGTACCGCCCGCCTGCCGCACGGCCTGGGTCGTGGCGTCCGCGTCGGCGACGCGGTAGTAGACCATCCAGGCGGAGCGCGCGCCCTCCTCGGTGAGCCGGCCGATACCGGCGACGATCTTGCCGTCCTTGCGGAACATGCCGCCCTCGACGTCCTCCCCCATGGACTCGAAGTCCCAGCCGAACACGGCGCCGTAGAAGGCCGCGGCGCCGCGGACGTCGGGAGTGCCGAGGTCGAGCCAGCAGGGGGAGCCGGGGACGAAGTCAGTGGTGATCACGGCGGTGCCCTTTCGCAGTTTCCTGTCCGCTCCAGCGTGACACCGTGCGCGGACGCCCGCCCGTTGTCCGACTGGGCGGCAGGCGGCGTCGCCCGGCTCAGACGGGTTCGGGCTGCGGTGTGGCCGCCCTCGGTGCGGGGTGGGGTTCCGGTACGGCCTTCGACTCCCACGTCCCGGTGGTCCGCACATAGCCGAGGATCACCGAGGCCGTCACCAGGAGGAGCAGCGGTCCGGCCAGCCAGGGGCGGGCGGCCATCTCCCCGGGCAGGAAGCGGTACGACACCAGGAGCGCGGTGAAGACCGCCGCGCCGTAGGTGACGAGCCGGGTGCCCGAGCGGTCCCAGCCCCGCGCGAGCGAGCGCATCGCCGCCTCGACGGTGAGGGCGAAGACCACTCCGGCGAGGAGGTCCACGCCGTAGTGGTAGCCGAAGCCCAGCGTCGCGGCGAGGGTGGCGACCAGCCAGAAGGTGCCCGCGTACCGCATCGACCGTGAGCCGCCGCGGGAGTGGATGAAGAGCGTGGTCGCCCAGGCCGTGTGCAGGCTGGGCATGCAGTTGCGCGGGGTGACGGCGTCGAAGGGCATCGCGTGCGGGACGCCGAGGGACGGCGGCGTGTTCGGCCACACGTCGGCCAGGGCCCACTGGCCGCCGTCGGCGCCGAAGGCGTAGACCGGTCCGACGACCGGGAAGACCATGTAGACGGCCGGGCCGAGGAGGCCGATGACCAGGAACGTCCGCACCAGGTGGTGGGCCGGGAAGCGGCGCTCGGCGGCCACGTGGCGCAGTTGGTACAGCCCGACGAGGGCCGCCGCCAGCGGGAGTTGCCCGTAGACGAGTTCCAGGGTGTGGACGCCGACCGGTCCGGTGGCGTCGAGGAGGCGGCCGACCAGCCAGGAGGGGTCGCCCAGCGCGTGATCGGCGGTGGCCAGGTACTGGTCGAGCACCAGCGGGCGGGTTCTCGACGTGATGAGCAGCCAGGTGTCCCCCGTCTTGTGGCCCGCGACCAGCAGCAGGCCCAGTCCGGCGCCCTTGAGGAGCAGCACCCGTTCCCGGCCGGCCCGTCGGGTGACGGCGACGACTGCGCAGCCCAGCACCACCCAGAGCGCGCCGTTGCCGAAGTTCATCTCGGCGCCGACGGCCCACCGCACCAGCCAGAAGGCGAGGTCGACACCGATCGCGGCGCCGGCCGCGATGGCCCGTTGCCGCCAGGTGAGCACCACCATCGTCAGTGCCAGACCGGCGTACAGCAGCGGCCCCGAGTGCGGGGCGAGGATCACCTCGCGCGACTGAGCGGTGAGCGGCCCCGGGTGCCCCAGGTGTCGGGCGGCGCATTCCAGCGCCAGGAGGGACGCGAGGACCGCGACCCCCGCCGAGGCCAGCAGCCTCGTCCGCGGCCTACGCGGGACGGCGCGGGAGAGGCCGCGGCGCGGCGCGGGTATGCGCGTGGGTGTCTTCTTCAATTGTCTGGGCCATTTGCTCGATACCGGACACAAGATCACACATCACGGAGACGGACATGCGATTTCGAACATGCTAACGGTGCGGTGGGGCGGGTCCCGCCCCTGGTCGGAGCCATGGACAGTCGCCGACCCGCTGTGATGTGATCCGTCCGGCGGAACGGCCCCCTCCGTCCTCCCGTCCCCCCCCAGGCCCGAAAGTCCCGTTCACATGCAGAAGACCAAGGCCGCCCTCTGGGAATTCCTCCAGGGGCTCGGCAAGACGTTCATGCTCCCCGTGGCCCTGCTCGCGTTCTGCGGCATCATGCTGGGCATCGGCTCCTCCCTCTCCAGCGAGGCCGTCACTGACAACGTTGCCTTCCTCAGGGGCGAGGGCTGGCACCTCGTCTTCACCTGGATGGCCAACACCGGTCTGGTCGCCTTCACGTTCCTGCCCGTGCTCTTCGCGATGGCGATTCCGCTCGGTCTGGCCCGCGAGGACAAGGGTGTCGCCGCCTTCTCCGGGTTCGTCGGCTTCGCCGCCATGAACCTCGCGGTGAACTTCTACCTCACCGCCGAGGGTGTCGACTTCGAGGACGAGAAGGCGATCGAGCACTACGGCATCGCCGACGTGCTGGGCGTGCAGTCCATCGACACGGGCCTGCTGGGCGCCGTGGCCGTTGGCATCGTTGTCAGCCTGCTGCACCGGCGGTTCCGCACCCAGCGGATGCCGGACGCACTGGCCTTCTTCGGCGGGCTGCGCTTCGTCCCGATCGTGTCGGCGCTGGTCCTGAGCGTGCTCGGCCTGCTGATCCCGCTGGTCTGGCCGACCTTCAACGGCTGGATCACCGCCGTCGGGCGGGGCATCGGCCACACCGGGGTGTTCGGTCCGTTCTTCTTCGGCATGGGCGAGGTGCTGCTGCGGCCGATCGGCCTGCACCACATCCTCGTGGCGATGTTCCGCTTCACGGACGTCGGCGGTTCGGGAGCCGTGTGCGGGGACCAGGTCTCCGGCGCACTGAACATGTTCTACGCCCACCTGGAATGCTCGGCCGCGCCGAACGCCGCCGTCACCGACGCGACGCACTTCCTCTCCCAGGGCAAGATGGCCGCCTATCTGGGCGGTCTGCCGGGCGCGGCACTGGCGATGTACCACTGCGCGAACCGGCGGATGCGCCCGGAGATCAAGGCCCTGCTCGTGTCCGGTGTGGTGGCCTGCGTGGTGGGCGGCATCACGGAGCCGCTGGAGTTCCTCTTCCTCTTCGTCGCGCCGTGGCTGTACGCCCTCCACGCGGTCCTCGTGGGCCTCGGCTTCCTCACCGCGGCCGTGCTCGGCGTGTTCATCGGGAACACCGACGGCAACGTCATCGACTGGCTCGTCTTCGGCGTCCTCCAGGGCTCCTCGACCAAGTGGTACCTGATCCCCGTGATCGCGGCGGTGTGGTTCGCCGTGTACTACTTCCTCTTCCGCTGGGCCATCACCCGCTTCGACCTGAAGACCCCGGGCCGCGACGAGGCTCCGGCCCAGGACGGCCGGGAGCAGGACGAGGAGGCCGGCGGGCCCGTCGGTGCGGTCGATCCCGCGGGCGCGCCCGGCGCGACCGCGTCGGACGCCGCGGCGGAACCTGAACGCGTCCTGGTCGCGGGGAAGTACGACGCCGTCGCCATCCTCGACGCGATCGGAGGCGCCGACAACATCCGCTCCCTGGACAACTGCATCACGCGCCTGCGGATGACGGTCGGGGACGCCGGACGGGTGGACGAGGCGCGGCTGAAGCGACTGGGGGCGGTGGGGGTCATCAAGCTCGACGACCACAACGTCCAGGTCGTCATCGGCCCGCAGGTCCAGTCGGTGAAGGACGCCATCGCCTCGATGATCCCGGTGGGGTGACCATGGCCTCCTCCCGCGTCCCCTCCACCGGTCCGGCCCGCGACGCCTCGCGGGCGCCCTACGACTTCGACACCCCGGTCGACCGGCACGGCACCTGGTGCACCCAGTGGGACTACGTCGAGGACCGCTTCGGTGTGCCGGACCTGCTGCCGTTCACGATCTCCGACATGGACTTCGAGACCGCCCCGGAGATCCTGGCGGCGCTCCGCGGCCGTCTGGAGCACGGGGTCCTCGGCTACTCGCGGTGGCGCCAGGACGACTTCCTCTCCGCCGTCGTCCACTGGTACGCGACGCGGCACGCCACGGAGGTCGATCCCGAGTCGATCGTCTACGCGCCCTCCGTCGTCTACCAGGTCGCGCGGCTCCTGCGGCTGTGGTCGCGGCCCGGTGACGGCGTGGTCGTCCACACCCCCATGTACGACGCGTTCCCCAAGACGGTGGCGGCGGCGGGACGGCGGCTCCGGGAGTGTCCGGTCGACGACTGGGCGGAGTTGGAGCGGCTCCTGGCGCTCCCCGACACGGCCGTACTGCTGCTGTGCTCACCGCACAACCCGACGGGCAGGGTGTGGTCCGCCGGCGAGCTGGACCGGATGGCCCGGTGGTGCGCACGGTACGACGTGGCGGTCATCAGCGACGAGATCCACTCCGACCTGGCGTACGCCCCGCACGTCCACCGTCCCTGGGTACGGCACGGCGGCGAGGGGCGGTGGGCCGTGCTCACCTCGGCCTCGAAGTCGTTCAACGTGCCCGCTCTGACCGGTAGTTACGGCATCATCGGCGATCCCGCGTCGCGCGACGCCTTCCTCCGGCAGCTCAAGGAGGCGGACGGCCTGTCCTCCCCCGCCGTGCTCTCACTGGTCGGACACATCGCCGCGTACCGGGAGGGTGCGGCCTGGCTGGACGCCCTGCGCGCTTACCTCGCGGGCAACCTCGCGATGGTCGCCGACCGGCTGCACGAGGAGTTCGGGCAGCTCGGCTGGGAGCCGCCGCAGGCCGGTTACCTGGCCTGGATCGACCTGCGGCCCCTCGGCGTCGACGACGACGCGCTGCAGCGTGAACTCGTGGAGGTGGAGAAGGTGGCCGTCATGCCCGGCGCCGCCTACGGCGCTGCGGGACGGGTGCGGCTCAACGTCGGCTGCCCCCGGTCCAAGGCGCGGGCGGGCGTCGAGGCCCTGGTGCGCGCGCTGCGCCGGCTCACGGCGGCGGGGCCGCACGCCGCCCCCGCCGCGGACCGGGGCCCGGTCACGCCGCCTGGATGAGTTCGGCGCGGCCGAAGAGGATGCCGTAGCCGGACGGGAGCTGGGCGATGACGCGGTCGAGCAGGTCGGGACCGGCGAGGCGGGCGACCACCCCGAGGACGGAGCCGACGTCCCAGCGCGTCGTGGCGAGGGAACCGCCGGTACGGTCGGCGAGGTCCCGGACGAAACCCCAGCCGGTCATCGGTTCGGCCACGGGCGCCTCCGCCGCGAAGATCCGCGCGGCCTCCCGGGGCAGCCGGGCCGCCAGCTCGACGCGCTCCTCGCCGGTGACCCGGCGGCCGAGGGCGGCCAGCACGGCGGTCACGACCTCCTCGGCCCGCTCGCGCGTGGCGTAGGCGCCGTTGTAGCGGACCTGCTCCAGCATCCGGACGTACGGCGTGTCCGGTTCGGCCGTGGCTGTGGCTGTGGCCGCCGCCGGAACCCGGGCCGTCAGGGACTGCATCGGTGAGGGATCCTTCCTCGTTCGTGGTGGAGGCTTCTCGTCGTGGGAGCCGGGGTGCCGGACGGCCCGCGGCGGTGGGCGACGGAGCCGGGGCAGCGCCGGTGCGCAGGCTGCCGCGGGCGCGGCGGAGGAGGCGGGGCGCGGGGCGTGCGGTCCTCCGCCGCTGCCGGTGCGGCCGCCGCTCAGCCGGAGATCTCCTTGCGGTCCGACGCGCCGGCGATGGAGATCTTGCGGGGCTTGGCCCGCTCGGCGATCGGAACACGCAGGGTGAGCACGCCCGCCTCGTAGTCGGCGGTGATGTGCTCGGTGTCGAGGGTGTCCGCCAGCATCACCTGCCGGGAGAAGACGCCCAGGGGGCGTTCCGACAGCTCCATCTGCACGCCTTCGCTCTTGGGAGCGGGGCGGCGTTCGGCCCGGACGGTCAGCATGTTGCGTTCGACGTCGATGTCGATCGCTTCCGGGTCGACACCGGGCAGATCGAGGGCGATCACGTACGAGTCGCCCTCCCGGTAGGCGTCCATGGGCATCGCCGAGGGACGGGACCAGGTGCCGGTCGGACCGCCGAGCAACTGCTGGGCGATGCGGTCGAACTCACGGAAGGGGTCGGTGCGCATCAGCATCGGAACACCTCCTACATCGAGCGGATTCGCTCATGCGCTGTTTCTGTATCTCTTGTAGCATGTCATCGAAACGATGACAAGCGACGACGTCATCCAACGGGTGACACCACGGAGGTGGCCATGACCGCTGAGCCCCGGGAGGCCGGTGCACGGCCCGCGTCCTTCCTCGCCGCCCAGGCGGCACTGGCGGTGATCGAGCAGGCCGTACAGACCGCGCAGCGACCGCGCAGCACCGAGCGGAGCGGCACCGAGGTCGGCTCCGACCAGGCACTCGCCGCGCTGCTGCTGCTGCGCGAGGTGCGCGACCAGCTCGCGGGCTGGGAGACGGGACTGATCGAGACCGCCCGGGACGCGGGCGCGAGCTGGGCCGACCTCGCCCGTCCCCTCGGTGTCGCCAGCCGGCAGGCCGCCGAACGCCGGTACCTTCGGCTGCGGCCCGGAGCCCCCGGCACCACCGGCGAAGAGCGCGTGCGGGCCACCCGGGACAGCCGGGCCGCCGACCGCGCCGTCACCGCCTGGGCACGGGGCAACGCGGCCGGCCTCCGCCAGCTCGCCGGCCAGGTCGCCGCCCTCGCCGAGCTGCCGGCCGAGGCCCGCACACCCCTCGTACGGGCCCTCGGGCACGACGACGCCGCCGGTCTCCTCGGCCCGCTGACCGGCGCCCGTGAGCACCTTCCGGACGATCACGCGGAGCTGGCGGCACGCCTGGACACCGTCGCCCGCAGCGCGGACCGGCTCCGCCGCGCCGGGACGGGCGAGCGGAGCGCTCCGGAAGGAGGTGCGGCCCGCTGAGCGGCGCGACCGTGCCGCATTGCGGGCCCGGGGGAGGCGGCGGAGACTGGCCGGGAGACGACCGCGGCCGGAGAGGGCCTGGAGCGATGGGCGACTACGCCGACCTTCCTGGTGTCAGGACCTGGTACGAGACCGAGGGGACCGGTGATCCCCTGGTCCTGCTGCACGGCGGCTTCTGCACCAACGACACGTGGGGTGCGCTGCGCCCGGACCTGGCCGCGGTTCACCGCCTCTTCCTGCCCGAGCGGCGCGCGCACGGGCACACCCCCGACGTCGAGGGGCCGCTGTCGTACGAGGCGATGGCCGACGACACGGTGGACTTCCTGGAGACGGTCGTCGGGGAGCCGGCGCACCTGGTCGGGTGGAGCGACGGGGGTGTCGTCGCGCTGCTCGTCGCGCTCGCGCGTCCCGACCTCGTGCGGAAGGCCGTGGTGATCGGGGCCAACTTCCGCCCCGCCCCCGAGTGCTTCGCCGAGCCCGCGATGCTCGACGCGATGACGCCGGACGGCGAGGACCTCGCGTTCTTCCGCGAGCTGTACGAGGCCGTGACGCCGGACGGCGCGGACCACTGGCCGGTGGTGGCGGCCAAGGTCGTCGACATGTGGCGCACCCAGCCGACGCTCTCCCCCGAGGACCTGGCCCGGATCGAGGCGCCGACCCTCGTCGTGGTCGGGGACGACGACCTGGTCACGCTGGAGCACACGGTCGCGCTCTACCGGGCGGTTCCGAACTCCCAGCTGGCCGTCGTCCCCGGTGCGTCCCACGTGGTGCCGCTGGAGAAGCCGGACGCGGTGAAGCGGCTGGTCCTCGACCACCTGGCGCAGGACGCGGTCGAGACCCTGATGCCGGTCCGCCGCGCGACGGCGCCCGCCCGGACGGCCTGACCGGACGGCCTGACCGGGTGGCTTCAGGAGCCCCGGGAGGGACGCGCCACGGCACGGCCGTCGCCGCGGGACGCGCCCGGATCACCGGTCGGCGGCGACCGGGTCCAGGGCCAGCGCGGCGAACGTGGCCAGCCAGTGGTCGGTGGTGAAGTCGCCGCGCTCCACCGCCGGCAGGCCCGCCGCGAGGTGCTCGTCGGCCGCTGTGTCCAGGCGGCTGCGCACCGCGCCGTCCGGCAGGGCGTCCGCGAGGGCGCGGAGAGCGGCGGCCCTGCTGAGCGTCAGCCCGAGCAGATGGCCGATCTGCGGGTCCGCGTGGTCGGAGACGACCGGCACGTCGAGCGGTGGGCAGGGGGCGCCGGTGCCCAGCGCGGGCAGGAAGCGGTCGAGCCAGGCCGGGAAGTCCCCCTCGGGGAGCACCCTGCGCATCGTGTCGGCCTCGGTCAGCGCCGGGGAGAGGAAGTCCTGTCCCGACGGCTCCCAGTGCGCGGGCGCGTCGTGGTCGTCGGCGAACCAGGCCAGCAGGCGTTCCCGTACGGCCCGGTCGGTGGCGGCCGACAGCTCGCCCGAGTCGAGCGCGAGGCCCAGCGCGAAGGCGCTGTTGGGATGGTTGCCGTGGCGCACCGGATACGTGGCCTTGGGCAGCCAGTCGGCCAGCAGGTCGTCCACGGCGGCGACGGCCGGTTGGAGCGCCCCGGCCCAGCGGGTGCCCGCCTCGCCGGGGAGGGCGCGGCACTCGGCGGCGAGGGCGAGCAGCCAGGCCCAGCCGTAGGGCCGCTCGAAGGAGGGGCGGGCCCGGAGGTAGGCCGCCTCGACGGCGAGGTTCTCGGGGGTGAGGTGCCGGTCGAGTACGTCGACGGCCGGTCCGGTGCCGGGCAGGGCGGGGGGACCGCCGTGCCGCCGCAGCAGCCGGACGAGCAGCCAGTGCATGTGCACCGAGGAGTGCCAGTCGTAGGCCCCGTAGAAGGCGGGGTGCAGGGACCTGGGCTCCGGGTGTTCGTCGGGGGCGGTGATCAGGTGGGCGGGGAAGTTGGGGTACTCGCGGGTGATGTTGGCGAGGGCGATCCCGGCGAACCGGGACGCGTGGGCGCTGAGCGGCATCAGTGGGTGGCTCCTTCGGTGACCTTCAGGTCCCGTCCCGCCGGCGTGCGGGCGGCGGTGGCCAGCAGCGCGCGCAGGCCGTGGGCGACGGTGGCGGGCGGCAGGGACGGAGCGGTCCCGTCGGGGACCTGTTCCGGCGCCCAGGGCACGTGCACGAAACCGCCCCGTACCCGCGGGAACTCGGTGGCGATGAGGTGGCCGAGGCCGTAGGCGACGTGGTTGCAGACGAAGGTGCCGGCCGTGTGGGAGACGGCGGCCGGCACCCCGGCCTCGCGCATCGCGGCGACGCAGGCCTTGACGGGCAGGGTGGAGAAGTAGGCGGCGGGGCCGCCCGGGACCACCGGTTCGTCGACGGGCTGTCGGCCGGCGTTGTCCGGGATGCGTGCGTCGTCGACGTTGATGCCGACGCGTTCGACGGTGACGCCGGGCCGCCCGCCCGCCTGGCCCAGGCAGAGCACCAGGTCGGGGGTTTCGGTACGGACGGCGTCCCGCAGGGCGTCGAGGGACGTGCCGAACGCGCAGGGCAGTTCGACGGCGCGGACGGTGAGGCCGGCGGGGGGCTCGGCGGCCACCAGGGTCGCCGCCTGCCAGGACGGGTTCACGCTCTCGCCGCCGAAGGGGGCGAAGCCGGTGACGAGGACACGGGGCATGGGCGTTCCTTGCGGGGTCGGGCGGCCGTGGGGCGGGGCGGCTGTGCGGGGTCGCGGGGGCCGGTCGGAGTCGTCCCTCAGAAGGCGAAGAGCCCCATGATGACGGTGCAGCACCCGAGGAGCGCGATGCCCGTGGGCAGCTGTGCCTTGATCGGCCCGTACTGGTCCTTCAGCTCGAGCAGGGTGGCCGGGACGATGTTGAAGTTGGCGGCCATCGGCGTGCAGAGCGTGCCGGCGAAACCGGCGAGCATGCCGATCGCGAGGACGGCGGGCTCGTTGCCGTGCATCTGCTGGATGAGGACGGGCCAGCCGATCGCCGCGGTCATGACGGGGAACGCGGCGAAGGCGTTGCCCATGATGACGGTGAACAGGAACATGCCCACGCAGTAGGCGATGACGGCCAGGTACCGGGAGTCGTCGGGCAGGACCCTGTTCATGATGTCCCCCACCTGGGTGCCGACCCCGGCGGCGGCGAAGATCGACCCGAGGACGGCCAGCAGCTGGGGCAGCAGCAGGGCGGAGCCCATCGCCTCCAGCATGGAGCGGCCGGACCGGATCGGTACGGACACCTTCCTCTCGCCGGTGACCAGCAGGCCGACGACCAGCGCGGCGATGCAGCCGAGGCCGAGGCCGAGCAGGGTGGCCTTGCCCGTCTCGAACAGTCCGGACTCGTCCAGGACGGAGGCGCAGACGATCGCGACGAGGGGGATGGTCAGCGCGGGGATGAAGATCTTGCTGCCGAGCCGGGCGGCGGAGGCCTCGCGCTGCTCGTCGGTGGTGGTCACCGGGACGCCCTTGCCGAGGAAGTCGAACCCGGCGAGCACGATCAGGGCGAGGACCGCGACGCCGAGCGGTTCGGCGGGCAGGGTCCAGCCTCCGTTGCCGGCCGTGGCGTCGGCCACGCCGGTGCCGTAGGGGAAGGTGAGGCCGAGCAGTCCCCAGAACGCGGCGGAGGTCCAGCGCTTGGGGTTGCTGCGGTCGGCGGCCATCTGGACGGCCATGACGACGAAGACCAGGCCTATCAGCCAGTACAGCCATTCGACTTTGATCACTTGTCGGCCCCCTCGGGAAGCGGCAGGTCGTGCTCGGCGGCGGCGAGGGCCATCTCGCGCTCCAGTTGCCGGTCCATGATCAGCAGCCGGGCGCCGTGGATGACGAAGGCGCAGACCGCGAGCGGGATCGCCCACAGGGCCAGCTGGGTCGGTTCGATCTCCTGGTGGTAGGTGGAGTTCACGAAGCCGGTGATCAGCAGGATGGAGCCGATGGCGATGAAGCAGTCCTCGCCGAAGAAGACGCCCACGGTGTCGGCCGACGCGGAGTAGGACCGCACCTTCTCGCGCAGCCGGTCGGGGAGCTTCGCCCCCATGGTGCGTTCCGCGGCGGCCTCCGCCATGGGGGCGACCAGGGGCCGGACCGTCTGCGCGGGGCCGCCGATGCTGTTGAGGCCGAAGGCCGCGGTGACCTGGCGGACGAGCAGGTAGACCGTGAGGAACCGGCCCGCGCTGAGCTTGCCCAGGCGGCCGATGAGAGTGCGCGCCTGCTCGCGCAGGCCGTAGCGCTCCAGCAGGCCGATCACCGGGAGCACGATGGCGTAGACGGTGACCGAGCGGCTGTCGGCGAAGGACCGGCCGAAGGCCGCGAGGACCTCCAGCGGGTTCATCCTGCCGAGCAGTCCGGTGACGACACCGGCGACGCCCACCACGAGGACGGGGTTGCGGCGCGTGACGAATCCGAGGATCACCACGACCACACCGAGAAGAACGATCATTCGGTGGCCTTCTTCAGGCGAGGGGGCAGAGCACGCATCCGGGACTGGCGGAGCCGGGGCTTCATGCTCCCGGACCCTGACCCCGGATACGTGGCAGATGCACGGACACTAGCGATCGTTCAACGATCTAACAAGGGGTCGATTTCATGGCAGCCTCACGGGCGGTCGGCCGCCTCTTGTCGGATCGTTCAACAATCGTCTACGTTCAGAGGGTGATCGACCTCAACGCAGATCTCGGTGAGGGCTTCGGCCGCTGGACCCTCACCGACGACGACGCCCTGCTCTCCGTCGTCACCAGCGCCAACGTCGCCTGCGGATTCCACGCGGGCGACCCGTCGGTGATGCGCCGCGTCTGCGGGCTCGCCGCCGAGCGCGGGGTGCGGATCGGGGCACAGGTGTCCTACCGCGACCTGGCGGGCTTCGGGCGGCGCGCGATGGACGTGCCCGCCGACGAGCTGACGGCCGAGGTGGCGTACCAGATCGGGGCGCTCAGGGTGTTCGCCGAGGCCGCCGGCGCCGAGGTCGCCTACGTGAAACCGCACGGCGCGCTCTACAACCGCACCGTCCACGACGCCGAGCAGGCGGGGGCCGTGGTGGCCGGCGTGCGGCTCGCCGGCGGTGCGCTGCCGGTGCTCGGGCTGCCCGGATCCCACCTGCTCGCCGCCGCCCGGGACGCCGGCCTCACCGGGGTGCCCGAGGCCTTCGCGGACCGCGCCTACACGGCCCGGGGCACCCTCGTCCCCCGGCGCGAGGACGGCTCCGTGGTGACCGACGAGGACGCGGTGGTGCGGCGCGCGCTCACGATCGCGGTGGACGGCACGGTCGAGGCCGTCGACGGCACGACGGTCGCGGTCGCCGCCCGCTCGCTATGCGTACACGGCGACACCCCGAACGCGGCCAGGATCGCGGCCCGGGTGCGCGAGGCGCTGGCGGCGTCCGGGGCCGGGATCGGGGCCTTCGCGTGACGGGGAGCCGGACGGTCACGACGCGTCCCGCCGGCCGCCGCGCGCTCCTGGTCGAACTGCCCGACGCCGAGCACACCGCGGCCTTCCACACCGAGTTGCTCCGCCGGCGCGCCGCCGGGTCCCTGCCGCCCGTGGCGGAGATCGTGCCGGGGGCGCGGACGGTACTGCTGGACGGGGTGGCGGACCCGGAGGCGCTGGCCCGCGAGGTCTGCGGCTGGGAGGTGCGGCCGGGGGGCGACGACGACGGCGACGTCGTGGAGATCGCCGTCCGCTACGACGGTCCGGATTTGGCGGACGTGGCGGACCGGTGGGGAGTCGCCCCCGGCGAGGTCGCCGCACTGCACACGGCGCCCACGTACCGCGTCGCGTTCTGCGGCTTCGCACCCGGCTTCGGCTACCTCACCGGTCTGCCCGAGGAACTGCACGTGCCCCGCCGGGCGACTCCCCGGACCCGGGTGCCGGCCGGCGCGGTCGCACTCGCCGGGCCCTACAGCGCGGTCTACCCGCGCTCCACGCCGGGCGGCTGGCAGCTGATCGGCGCCATGCCCGACCCGGGGCGGCTGTGGGACACCGCGCGGGACCGGGCGGCGCTGCTCACCCCGGGGACGCGGGTGCGCTTCGTCGCGGCACCCGACGTTCCCGCCGGGGCCACCGGATGACCGCGCTCACGGCCGTGCGCTCGGGCGCGCTCACCACGGTGCAGGACGCGGGCCGACGCGGCCACGCCCACCTGGGCGTGCCCCGCTCCGGCGCCCTCGACGCACCGGCGATGCGGCTCGCCAACCGCCTGCTCGGCAATCATCCCGACGCCGCCGTCCTGGAGACCACCCTCACCGGCTGCGCCCTGCGCCCCGACCGTGCCGTCACCGCCGTGGTCGGCGGTGCGCCCTGCCCGGTCACCGTGGACGGGCGGCCCGCGGCCTGGGGTGCTCCGGTGCGGGTACCGGCCGGCGCGGTCCTGGACGTGGGAGTTGCGAGCGCGGGCGTGCGCTCCTACGTGGCGGTGGCCGGGGGCGTCGCCGTCGAGCCGGTGCTCGGCAGCCGGTCCACGGACCTGCTCTCGGGGCTGGGCCCGCTCCCCCTGCGGGACGGGGACGTCGTCCCGGTGGGCACCCCCGCCCGGCCGGTGGCGCTGCCCCCCGCCGCCCCCTGGCCGGCACCGCCCACCGAACTCGTCCTTCCGGTACGCCCGGGCCCGCGCGCCGACTGGTTCACCCCCGCCGCCCTGCGCACCCTCACCTCGGCCACGTACCGCGTCTCCCCGCACAGCAACCGCATCGGGCTGCGCACCGAGGGGCCGGCCCTGGACCGCGTGTCCACGGGGGAACTGCCCAGTGAGGGCATGGTCCTGGGCGCCGTGCAGGTCCCGCCCGACGGACGCCCGGTGATCTTCCTGAACGACCATCCGACGACCGGTGGCTATCCGGTGGTCGCGGTCGTCGCGGAGCCCGCCCTGGCGGCGGCGGCCCAGGCGGTGGCCGGGACGCCGGTGCGCTTCACGCCGGGCTGACGTGCCGGGCAAAGCCGCCGGTGGGCCCACCGGTGAGGCGGCCGAAGGCGGGTAGAGGGGAGGCACTCAGGACATGACCTTCTCCCGGGAGGAACCGAGGATGACCGACGACGCCTACCTCGTTCTGCTGGACGGCACCGCCACGACGCTCGGGGTACCTCCCGCGGCGATCGGCGACCTGGCCTGCATGGAGACCCCCGCCGTGCGGGCGTGGCTGGACGCGCAGGGCGTCGGCGCGTCGTCCGCCGGCCTCCGCCTGGTGCCGCCGGAGGACACGGCGGCCGTTCCCGAGGACGCGGAGCGACTGCCCGTCCCGCTGAGCGAGGAGGAGCTGAGCCGGGTGCGCCACCAAGCCGCTCCGGAGAGCGTCGCCCGGCTGGAGGAGGAACTGCTCGCCTACCGCACCTGTGCGGACGGTCGCGAGGCGCTGCTCGCCCGCGCGTTGGCGGCCGGTGTGCCGGCGCACCGGGTCGCGCAGCTCACCGGGGAGGACCTGTCGGCCGTCCGGGCGACGGCCGTGTGACACGGTCGGTGGTCGCCCGGTGGACGGTCCGGGACCGGTTCACCCCAACTCGGCGACCAGGTCGCCGGCGGTCACGCGGGTCAGGGTCCGCGAGGCGTCCCCCGGCCCCGGGAAGACGCGGTACGTCGTGCCCGTGGCCCTTCCCGCGTCGATGTCTCCGTGCACCGTCGCGAGGAACACCCGCTTGCCGGCGGCCAGTCGGGCCGCCGCACCGTCGGGGTCGGAGTGCGTGAGGCACGCGTCGCTGTCCTCCGTGGACGCCACTCTGGTGGCGAACTCCCGCGTGGTCTCCCCCAGTCCCCGCCGGTACCTCAGCAGCGCGGGTTCCGGCCCCCGGAGGGTCACAGCCACCTCGGGGGAGCGTGCCGCCGCCCGCCACACCGCCAGGTCCCACAGGGTGACCCGGCTGCCGGAGGCGAACTGCTCCCACACGTGCCGGGCCACCGTCGCCAGTCCGTCGCCGCCGTGCGAGCCGATGGACTGGAAACCGCTCGCGGACGGCAGGTGGGTGTCGGTCCACAGCGTCCGGCGGCGGCCCAGGTCCACGATCATCGGCAGGCACACCCGCGAGTCGCCCGCCAGGTCGAACCGCTGACGCACCGTCCGCGGATCGTACGACGCGTCCCGCGGCCCGTGGGCGGGCAGGGCCATGAAGCCCGCGAAGGCGTCCGGCAGCTCCTCGAACGGCACGTTGTTGAAGCTGAAGACCAGCGGGACGGCGTAGGCGTCCCCTCGTCGGGTCAGTCGTTCCAGATCGAGGTCCACGTACTCGGTGGCGCCCCGCGGCGCCGGAGCCGAGGTGAGGTCGCCGGAGTGGACCGCGGCGTCCACCCCGTGGACCAGGTGCGTGTAGTCGCACAGCCCGGTGAACTTCCAGGCCGCGTCGAAGAACGCGACGGAGAGGTCGAGGTCCGTCCGGTTGCCCCGTGGTTCGGTCCAGTGCAGGAACAGCCGGAGCAGCGCGCCGTCGGGGAGCACCTGTGCGCTGCCCCGGCCCAGGGCGACCAGCGCCTTCGCGGCGGTCCGCTCGGTGAACGGCACGGTGAGGTCGGCCAGGCCCGCGTCCAGGACCGACAGTTCGTACGACGGCCCGGCGGCGAACCGGCGCAGCACCTCCCCCTCCAGCAACGCGACCGCCGCCGACACCAGCCCGGCGGGCAGCGGGGCCCGCCGCTCCGCGACGGTCAGGGCCCGGGTCACGGCCCCGCGCGGGAAGAACACGCGTCGGCGGCCGATGCGGTCCTCGGTACGCACGCGCAGCGCCCCGAGGGCCGACAGCAGCGGCCCTGGGCCCACCTTCGGGAGCCCGCGCAGGAGGGCCTTCTCCAGGTCCGCTTCGAGGACGTCGTCGGTGTGCAGGCACAGCAACTGGTCCAGGCGGCGCACGAGTTCGCCGGGGCGCTCGCCCGCGAGGCTCGCGGCACGGCCGGCGTCGCCCTCGGCCACCGCCTGCTCCAGACGTCCGGCCCAGGTCGCCGGGCGGATCCGGCTCCCGTCCACCCGGACGGCGTCGGGGTGCGCGGCGGCCGCGTCGAGCAACGCGGCACCGAAGACGGTGCCGGGGTCCACGGGGGTGGCGCGGAGCACCGCGAAGGCGAGGGCGGCACGCGGATGCCGGGTGTGCCGCTCGAAGGGGTGCAGGGCCTCCGCGGCTCGCTTCCACGCCGTGGGGTGCCGCAGCACGTCCTCCACGAGGAACGGTGTCGGCAGGCCGTCGAGGAGCGTGAGCAGCAGTCGGCGCAGCGGGCGCGGCAGGTTCGTGAACCGTGTCGGGGTCACCAGCCCGGGGTCGCCGTCGCAGACCACGGCGAGCAGCCGCAGCACGTCGGTGGCGGTGGTGAGCCGCTCGGCGAGCAGCTCCCGTACCGGCACGCCGTCCGCGGCGTCGCGTACGAGCGTTCCCAGCACGAGTGCCTTCGTCTCGCGGACCGGGATGTCGCGGGGCAGCTCGCCGCGGCCCGCCGGTGTGAGGGGCAGCAGGGTCAGCAGGTCGTCCCGGTCCTGCGGGGACAGGGGCGTACGACGGGCCAGCAGGGCGTCCACCACGTCGGTGGCGTCGGCGGCCCGGTCGGTGCCCAGCCGCAGCAGACGCAGCGGGCCGGGCACCGGCGCCTTCGCGGCCCCGACGGCCCGGACCGGCCGCAGGAAGGGGTCGTCGGCGTCGATCCGGCGGTGGCACACCGGGCACCCCGCGTAGTCCGCGCCGTCCCAGCACAGCCGGCACACCAGGTGGGCGCACGGCGAGACGGGGTGTACCGTGCGCGCCTCGCCGCACAGCACGCAGGGGTGCTGCGGTTGTTGCAGCAGGAAGGCGAAGACCCGGTCCACGTACAGCGCCTCGGTGTCGCGCGGCACGGTGCGCGGGAAACGGCGGAAGAGCGGGGTGTGGGTGCGGTCGGAGCCGAGCAGGTCGTCGGCCAGCCCGACCAGGCGGACGTGCGCGGCCGCCAGTTCGTCGGTGGCCAGGGCGCCGAGCGCCGCGTGCAGGGGAGCGGAGAGAACGTGTCCGCGGCCGAGCAGTTCGGCCTCGAGTCGGCGCATCGCCGGTCCCGTTCCGCCGGCGGCCGGGGACGCCCCGTCGACGTACGCGTTCTGGACACGGCGCAGCAGTACGGACTCGGCAGTGAGCAACGGGGAGATCCTCCACGACGTCCGGGGAAGGGGAAACGGGGACGGAGAGTGGGCGCGCGGGTCTTTTCGAGAGGTTGAGAAGGATGCACGCCGGGGAGCCGCCCCCGTTGCCCTCATCCCACCACAGGCACGCGTGAGCGCCAACGCATTTATGACCGCGTCCGGCGCCGGCGGCGGTCCGGACCAGCCCAGCGCTTCGCAGGCCCGTCTGTCGACCGGATTTCCCGGTGGCGCGCGTCGCCGGGCTGCCGATCGCGGCACCGGCCCACGGCGGTGGACCCGCGTCGGCGGGTCCTACCGCGTCGAGTTCCCGGCGACGCGTCCGTCGACGTAGGTCGCCACCACCTCGATGGCGCCGATGCGCGACGGGGCGACGCGCGTCGGGTCGTCGCCGAGGACGACCAGGTCGGCCCGTTTGCCCGGGGTGAGGCTGCCCAGGTCGTCCTCCCAGTGGCAGGCGAAGGCGCCGGCGACCGTGTAGGCGCGCAGGGCCTCGGCGACGGTGATGCCCTCGTCGGGGCCGATCGTGCGGCCCGACCCGGAGGCGCGCTCGACCATGAACTGGACGGCGCGCAGCGGCGACCCGTCGGCGACGGGGCGGTCCGAGCTGCCCACCAGGGGGATGCCGTGGTCCAGGAACGCCCTGCCGCGGTAGAGCCAGGGCGCCCGCTCCTCGCCCATGATCGCCGCGTAGTCGTCACCGAAGTGACGCAGGAAGGAGGGCTGTACGACCACGCTGACGCCGAGTCGCGCGAGGCGCGGGAGCTGGTCGGGGCGGATCAGGCCGGCATGCTCGACGCGGTGCCGGGCGCCGGGCCGCGGCCGCAGGCGCTGGGCCCGTTCCAGGGCGTCCAGGGCGACGTCGGCCGCGCGGTCGCCGATGGCGTGGACGGCGAGCTGCCACCCGGCGAGGTGACCGTCCACGATGGTGCCGGCGAGGACGTCGGGGTCGTCCTGCAACTGGCCCGCGTGGTCGAGTCCTTCGTACGGGCGGGTGAGCGCGGCGGTCCGGGCCATCATGCCGCCGTCGGTGAAGACCTTCAGCGCCCCCACGGACAGCCGCCCGTCGCCGAGGCCGGTGCGCAGACCCAGGTCGAGGGCGCGCGGGATGCCGTCGTCCCGGTGGGCGGCGACCGGGCGAAGGCGGTCCGCGGACACCATGAGCTGCACCCTGAGCGGCAACAGGTCACGATCCCGGGCGAGTTGGTAGGCGCCCAGCTCCAGAGGCCCGTGACCGAGGAGGGTGCCGCCGATACCGGCCTCGGCGCAGGCGGTGACCCCCTCGGTCAGGCAGACGCGGGCGGCCCGCCCGATCGCCTCGGCCAGCTCTTCCTGGGAGTACGGCAGGCGCAGCGCGCGGGCGGCACCCATGGCACCCTCGGCGAGGAAGCCGTCCTCGTGCGGGACGTCGGCCGGGAGCAGGTCGAGAACGGCGGAGTTGACCAGGCACCCGTGCCCGGAGTCGTGCGTCACGTACAGCTTGCGGCCGTGGCTGACCCGGTCGAGTTCGGCGGCGGTCAGGTGCCGGCCCAGGGCCCGCTGGTCGTAGCCGGCGATGCTCACCCAGGCGCCCGGAGTGCCCTCGCGCGTGACGGCCTCGTCGATGGCGGCGAGCGCGTCGTCGACCCGGGTGTGTCCCGCGATGCTCGGCGTGCGCTGCTTGAACCCCGTCCACGCCAGGTGGACGTGGGCGTCGATGAAGCCGGGCAGGACGGTCGCGCCCTGGAGGTCGATCACCTCGCGCGCGGGAAGCGAGGTGACGGCGGCGTCGAGCCCCACGATCCGGCCCCGCCAGACACCCAGGTCGTGGGCGACGGGGTGGTCCGGGTCCATGGTGAGGAAGCGGGCGTTGGTGAGTCTGGCGCAGAGCATCGGGCCTCAGGCGTCCATGGCCTCGGCGAGGGAACGGGGGCGCAGATCGGTCCAGTTGGCCTCGACGAACTCCAGGCAGGCGTCCCGGGTGTTCTCCTCGAAGGCGACCGTCCACCCTCCGGGCACCTCCGCGAAGGAGGGCCAGAGCGAGTGCTGGCCCTCGTCGTTCACCAGGACGAGGAAACGGCCCTCGGTGTCATCGAAGGGGTTGGTGCTCATTCCGCGGTACCTCCCGACACGTTAAGTTAGGCTCGCCTAAGCGGAGTTGAGCTTAGCCTTCTCGCTTTCCGCTCCACAAGGAGACGTTCATGAGCCCGATGGAGGACGACTTCGCGGTGTTCGGACTGTCCGGTGTGCCCGGCACCGACTCGTTCTGGGCGGCGGCGCGGGCACCGGTCTCACGGCCCGACGGCGACGGCTGGGTGACCCTGTTCCTGCGGCGCGGGCACGAAGCGGCGACCGTCGGCTTCGAGAGCTGGTCGGCGCCGGTCCCGCTGCGGCGGTGGGGCGACACGGACTGCTGGTACGCGCACGTGCGCATGCCCGCACGGCTGCGGGTGACGTACCAGTTCCTCGTCGACGGCTCGGCGTACGCCGATCCGCTGAA
Source organism: Streptomyces sp. NPDC041968 (assembly GCF_055589025.1). Classification (NCBI taxonomy): domain Bacteria; kingdom Bacillati; phylum Actinomycetota; class Actinomycetes; order Kitasatosporales; family Streptomycetaceae; genus Streptomyces; species Streptomyces sp. NPDC041968. The sequence continues at coordinate 105,299 of NZ_JBVJCB010000009.1, forward strand.
CCCGGCCGGTGCGGGTGGCGAACGGTCCATCGCGGCCACCCCGGACGCTCCGGCCCAGCCGCACTGGCCCCTCGTCGACGCCACCGGGGTGCTCCCCCTCCCCCGCACCCGGATCCGCTGGTCCGGTCGACGGCTCGGTGGGCGCCGCACCGTGCGCGTCCATCCGGTGGGCGGTGGCGGCCCGCTGGTCCTGTTGCTGGACGGGGACGACTGGCTGTACCTGCACCCGGCGATGACGGCGTTCGAGTCGGCCGTGGCAGCGGGCGACATGCCTCCGGTCACCCTCGTCTTCCTGCCGGCCGCGGACCGGGCGGCCGAGTTCGGGTGCCGGCCGGAGTTGTGGGAGGCGGTCGGGGAGGAACTGCTGCCCCTGGTGGCGGAGAGCGGCGTGCGCGCCGACCCGGACCGGATGGTGGTCGCGGGACAGAGCCTCGGCGGACTGAGCGCGTTGTACGCGGCCCTGGAGTTCCCCGGTCTGGTGTCCCGCGTCGCCTGCCAGTCGGCGTCGCTGTGGTGGACGCCCGACGCCCCGGACCGGGCCGACCCCCTGGCCGGCCCGGTCGGCGGCGCCCTCGCGGCGCGTCTGCGGGCGCGTCCCGACCTGTCCGCGCTGCGGATCGCGTTCGACGTGGGAGAGCACGAGCACCGGATGCTCCCCCACTGCGGCCTGGTGGAGTCCCTCACCGAGCGGGCCGGCGCGACCGTACGGGTCTCGCGGTCGGCGTCGGACCACGACCGGGCGGGCTGGCGCCACGCCCTGCTCCGGGACGTCGGCTGGGCGCTCGCCTAGCGTCGTCGCCCTCGGCGCCACCCGGCGTCGCCCAGGACGCCGGCCCGGAATCCGCCGGGTGGTCGAGGGCCCCCGGGTACCCGCTCCGACCTGCCCGGTTCCGGTGCATGCCCCCGCCGCGAACGGGCAGATGAACGGTCCGACACAGGAGGGTGAACATGACCACTACCGCCGAACCGACCGACGGGGCACGGGCCGGTCGATGCGACGCATGTGACGGCCGTGCCTCCACCGACGAACTCGAACCGCCCGAGACGCCGCGCGAGCGCGTCAACCGAAGATGGAACGAGATCATGCAGGAGACGCGCGTCGCGCAGACAGGCGTGCAGATCCTCTTCGGCTTCCTGCTGAGCGTCGCCTTCACACCCCACTTCCGGTCCCTCGACACCTTCGACCACGTGGTCTACGTCGTCACGGTCGTCCTCGGGGCGTCGGCCACGGCCTCGCTGATAGCGCCGGTCTCCCTCCACCGCTTCCTGTCCGGGCAGCGCATGAAGGACGAGATGGTCGAGATCGCGCACCGTCTCATGATGTGCGGCATGGTGCTGATGGCGTTGACGATCGGCTGCACGCTCCTGCTCATCCTGCACGTCGTCGTGCCCGGCGTGCTGGCCGAAGTCCTCACGGGACTGGTGATGTTGTGGTTCGTCCTCTCCTGGTACGCCCTGCCCCTCTGGTTGCGCCGGCGCTCGGCCCGGAAGTGAACCGAGAGGGAGGGAGGTGCACCATGGGACGTATGCGGACCCGGCCTGTGCTCGTCTTCGACGGGGGCTGCGGCTTCTGCACCACCGCGGTGCGTGTCATCGAGCGGAGGGTGCGGCCCCGCTGCGAGACCGTCCCCTGGCAGCGGTCCGACCTGGCGGAGTACGGCGTGAGCGAGGAGCGTGCGCGGCGGGAGGTGCTCTGGGTGACGCCGACCGGGTCCGTCCACGGCGGAGCGCAGGCCGTGTCGAAGCTGCTGCTGAGCGCCGGCGGCGGCTGGAGCGTGGTCGGAGCGGTGCTCGCCCTGGCGCCGGCCCGCTGGGCGGCCTCCGGTGTGTACCGGCTCGTGGCGGCCAACCGCCGACGGCTGCCCGGCGGAATTCCGGCCTGCGCGCTGCCCGACGCGGGCGCCCGTCGGGCGGGGGCCGGCCAGGAGGCGTAGGGACCCGTCGGGCGCGTCCGCGAACGCGAACGCGCCCGGGTGGGCGGTGTCGGCCGCCCACCCGAGACCGGGCCGTCTCAGCTCTGCGGACGGCGGCCGTGGTTCGCGCCGTTCTTGCGGCGGGCCTTCTTCTTGCGACGTCGCTTCGAGGACATCGAAACCTCCTTTGTTTCTCGTATTGCCACACGCTGTGCACCGGTATGTCGCCACCGGTGATCACAGAGCCCCTTTCCCAGGGGCGTCGGCGCAAACACCCCAAACGACTGCAATAGGGTGGTGCACGTCACGGGCCCGGGGCGTGCGTGTGCTCACCGCGCCACCGCCAGGCAGTAGTCCTCGTCGGTGGCGAGCAGGTTGCGGTGCGTGTCCTCGGCGGTGATGACGCCGTCGTCCAGCACGAGGACCCGGTCGGCGGCGTCCAGGAGGGCCGGACTGCTGGTGAGCACGAGGGTGGTGCGGCCCCGGCGCAGCTTCGCGACCTTGCGCGCGACGAGCTGCTCGGTCACCGCGTCGACGGCCGTGGTCGGGTCGCGCAGGACCAGGACGTCGGCGTCGGCGGCGAGGGCACGGGCCAGGGACAGCCGTTGGCGCTGTCCGCCGGAGAGGTTGGCGCCGCGGTCGCGGACGGCGTAGTCCAGCCCTTCCGGATGCAGGGCGACGACGTCGGTCAGCATGGACGCCTCGACGGCCTCCGGGACCGTCCGGCTGGTGTTCGACGGGTCGATGTTCGAGCGCAGGGTGCCCGCGAAGATCTCCCCGTCGTACGGGTTCACCAGCATGAGCGCGCGGGCCGCCTCGACCGACAGGTCCGCCAGGTCCCGGCCGCCGACCCGTACCGCGCCCTCGTACGCCTCGGGCGGGACGTTCAGGGCGAGGACCGCGGCGAGGTCGGCCGCCGCCCGCGGCTGGTAGGCGGCGATCGCGACGAACTCGCCGGCGGACACCCTGAACTTGACCTTCCGCAGGGCCCCGTGGCGTACGCAGTCGACCTCCAGGTCGCCACCTGCGGCCGGCTGCCCCGATCCCGGGTTCGTCACCGGGGGCGCGGCCAGGACGAGCGCCATCCGCTCGGCGGAGGCGCGCGCGATCATCACGTACTTCGGCATCTCGGAGAAGAGCCGGAGCGGCTCCATGATGAACTGCGCGAGCCCCACGGCCATGACGAGTTCCCCGATGGTGATCCGCCCCTCGAAGGCCAGCACGCCGGCCGTCAGGGTCACGGCGGCGGCGAGCACCGCGTTGAGGGCCAGCGCGGTACCCGCGTACGCTCCGTTCACCCTGGCGACGGTGACCGCCTGCCGCTTCGCCTCGGTGCTGACCTTCCGGTAGGACCGGAACGCCGCGTGGTTGCCGCCGAACCCGTGCAGGGGCCGCAGCCCGATGATGAGGTCGGCGACCTTGGCACCCGCCCGTGCCACCCGCGCCTGCTGTTCGCGGGTGCTGGAGCCGATCCGCTTGGACATCACGCTCAGGACGGACAGGATCGCGACGGTCCCCACGATCACGAGCACCCCGAGCCGGAGGTCGGCCAGGCCCAGTGCCAGCGCCGCGATCAGCACCGCGACCAGCGAACTGATCAGCAGTGGCACCACCTCGATGATGTCGGCCGTCTGGTCGGCGTCCTCGGTGGCGATGGTCAGCACCTCGCCGGACTTGAGGTCCACGTCCCTGGCCACCGGCTGGAGCCCGCACTCCGCGACGCGGACCCGCCAGCGGTGCGCCTCGGTGGTGTTGGCCTTCTGCAGGATGCGCATCCCGAACCGCCACGACAGCGAGACGGTCGTGATGATCACGGCCAGGGCGGCGATCGACAGGCCGAGCGAGCCGGGGCTCCGGTCCCGCATGGTGTGTTCGACGATGAGCCCGAGCGCGATGGGGAAGGCGGTCTCACCGGCCTGGTAGAGCCCCATCAGGACGGTGCCCGAGGCCATGGCGCCGATGTTGCGGCGCAGCGCGGTCCGCAGGATGTCGGACCCGGGGCGGGTCCGCTGCGTGTCAGAAGTTCTCATCGAGGTGACGGGCAATCGCTTCCGGGGTTCGCAGGGTGAACAGATCGCGGATCGTGATCACTGGACCGTACTCGCGGCGGAGCAGCCCGGCCAGCCGCACCGCCAGCATGGAATGGCCCCCGAGGGACACGAAGTCACTCACCGCGCTCACCTCGTCGTCGTCCAGGTCCAGGGCCTCGGCGAAGAACGCGCACACCGCGGTCTCCGTCCCGGTCGCCGGGCCGCGCTCCCCCGCCGTGGTCAGCGCTCCCAGCGGCTTGGCCTCGGGCAGCGCCTTGAGGTCGGCCTTGCCGTTCACCGTCAACGGGACGGCGTCGACCCGGGCGTAGTGCGTCGGGCGCAGGAAGTCCGGCAGCGCTGCGCCCACTTCGGCGGCCACCTCGGCCAGGTCGGCGCCGTCCAGCACCAGGTAGGCGGCCAGTCGGTGGGCTCCGTCGACCTGCGGGTCGGGCTGGGCGACCGCGGCGGCGAACCGCACCGCGGGGTGCGCCGAGAACACGGCCTCCACTTCTCCGAGTTCGACCCGGTGCCCGCGGATCTTGACCTGCTGGTCGGTGCGGCCGAGGTACGTCAGGTTGCCGTCACGGCGGCGGACCACCAGGTCTCCGGTGCGGTACATGCGGTCGCCGGGCGCGCCGAACGGGCAGGCGACGAAGCGGTGCGCGGTCTGGGCCGGCTGTCCGAGATAACCCCGCGCGATGCCGATGCCCGACACGTACAGCTCACCGGGGACGCCGTCCGGCAGCGGCCGCAGCCAGGGATCCAGTACGTACACGTCCGTGTTGTCGATCGCCACCCCCACCACCGGGTCCTGGCACTCGAAGGTGCCGACGCCGAGGGTGTTGATGGTGTACTCGGTGGGTCCGTACAGGTTGTAGCCGACCGTTCCCTCGGTCTCGGCAAGGCGCCGCCACAGCGTCGGGGTGACGGCCTCGCCGCCCAGCAGCACGAGCGCGGGCCGCCTGCCCGGGTCGTCGAGCAGGCCCTCGCCCAGGAGTTGCTGCGCGTAGGTCGGGGTCACGTTGACGACGTCGATGCCGTGCGCGAGGCAGTACGCGACCAGCGCGGGCGCGTCCCGGCGGAGTTCCTCGTCGCAGATGTGCACCTCGTGGCCGTCGGCGAGCCACAGCAGCTCCTCCCACGACATGTCGAAGGCGAACGACACGGTGTGCGCGACCCGGAAGACCCGGTGGCCGTGCTCGGCCAGTACCGGTTCGAAGATGCGGCGCCGGTGGTTGATCAGCATGTTGGTGAGTCCGGCGTACTCGGTCACGACGCCCTTGGGCTTCCCGGTCGATCCGGAGGTGTAGATCGTGTACGCGGGGTGCCGGAGCCGGTGCGGGTCGCCGGGCGCGAACGTCACGAGCGGCTCGGCCGGTGGCAGCGGACGGTCCAGTTCGATCAGGTCGCCGGCCAGCCGGGGCGCCACCGCGCTCACCGTGAGGGTCACGGCGGGGCGGGCGTCCGCGACGATGGCGGCGATCCGCTCGTCCGGGTGGTCCAGCTCCAGCGGCACGTACGCGGCACCGGTGCGCAGCACGGCGAACAGCGCCACGATCGAGTCGAGGGAGCGTGGGATCGCGAGGCCCACGGTCGTCTCCGGGCCGATGCCGCGCCGGGCGAGCACGCCCGCCACCGTGCGGCTGCGGTCCCGCAGCTCGGCGAAGGTCATGGTCGCGCCGTGCGCGACGAGTGCCACCCGCTCCGGGTCGCGGTCCGCCGCCCGGTCGAACCGGTCGACGACGGTGTCCGTCCCGACGTCGGTGCGCTCGGCGGGTTCGGGCACCGGTCCGAGGCCGCGCAGTGCGCCGAGCGGTCCGGTCGCGCCGGCCAGGTCGTCGAGTACGCGCAGGTAGTCGTCGAGGAGGCGGCGGGCCTGCGGGGTGTCGTCGTCGCGGTACTCCAGCTTCACGGTGAGCCGTTCTCCGGGCGTGACGACCCAGGTGAACGGATAGTGGGTCGAGTCGTCGGCCCGCACGGAGGTGATGCCGTGCCGGGCGTTCATCTCGGCGAAGGCGTTCAGGTCCAGGAAGTTCTGCAGGACGAACAGGTTGTCGAACAAGGTGTCGTGCCCGGCGGCCCGCTGGATCTCGCCGAGGCCCAGGTGCTCGTGCTCCATCGCCTCGACACGGGCCGCCTGTACGGCCGTCAGGTACTCCCGGACGGTGTCCCGGGGCCGTGCCCGCGTCCACAGGGGCACGGTGTTGAGCAGCACGCCGACGACGTCGGCGAGTCCCGCGCCCTCCCGGCCGGAGACGGTCACACCGAACACGGCGTCGTCGCGGCCGGTGCGGGCGCCCAGGAGGAGGCCGAACGCGCCGGTCAGCACCGAGTTCAGGGTGACCCCGTGCGTCCTGGCCGCCTCCCGCAGCCGTGCGGAGGCTTCGGCGGAGAGGGTGTGCACCAGCGCCCGCGGCAGGTCGTCGGAGAGGGCCGGCGCCGGTCCGGCGAGCAGCGTCGGACCGGACAGGCCGGTCAGGTGTTCCGCCCAGAAGCGTTCCGATGCCGCGGTGTCCTTGGCGTCGAGCGCCCGCGCGTGGTCCTCGAAGCCCGGCGCGGCCGGGAGGGGGGCCGGTGGCTCCCCGGCGAGGACGGCCTCGTAGGCGTCGAACAGGTCCCGCAGGACGATCTCCCGCGACCAGCCGTCCCACAGCAGCAGGTGGTAGCTGAGCAGCAGCGCGTCGCGGTCGCCGGGCAGGCGCACCACGGTCAGCCGGATCAGTGGCGGCTCGCCCGGGTCGAACCCGGTTGCCCGGTCCCGTTCCCGCAGGGCTTCGGCCTCCTCGTTCGTCGCCACCGCGACCGTGCGGACGTCGACCCGCCGGCCCGCCGCGAGGACCTGCACGGGGTTTCCGTCCTCGCCCGTGGTGAAACCCGCGCCCACGGCCGGGTGCCGTGCGATCACGCGGGCCATCGCCTCGGACAGCGCGCCGGGGTCCAGGCGCCGGTCGAAGGTGAACCAGCTCTGCGCGACGTAGTGTCCGGCCGGCCCCGCCAGCTGCGCCTGGAAGAACAGGCCCCGCTGGAGCGCGGTGACCGGCGCCGTGCGCTCGGCCGTCGCGGAGGCGTCCGCGACGCGTTCGAGCGCGTGGCGCCAGTGCGCGGTGATCTCGTCGGGTACGCCGTCGGCGAGGGTGAACACCGCGTGCAGGCTGCCGGTGGCGTCGTCGGTCCAGGCGTTGACCTCGACGGCGTACGGGCTGCCCTGGTCGCCACCGGTGAGGCGCGGCGTCTGGGACTCGCCGCCTCGCCCGAGGTAGTTGAACAGTACCTGCGGGCGGGTGTCCAGAAGCGGGGCGGTCTGCGGGTTGAGGTACCTGAGCAGGCCGTAGGCGACGTGCGCGGATTCGTCCGGTTGGCGCTCGGCCAGCTCGCGCGCCGCCGCGACGGGGTCGGTGTGCGCGGTGAGCCGCACCGGTGCGATGGAGGTGAACCAGCCGACCGTGCGGGTGTAGTCGTGGTGGTCGAGGGCCGGCACCCGACCGTGCCGTTCCAGGTCGACCGCGAGGTCGGTGGGCGTCGTCTGGAGGTGTGTCAGCGCGGTGCGCAGGGCGCCGCACAGCAGCTCGGTGAGGCCGACGCCGAGCGCGGCGGGCGCGGTGCGCGTCACCCGGTCGCTCGTTTCGGAGGCGAGCACGACCCTGATATCGCGTCGCGCTCCACCGAGGGCGGGGAGCAGCGCGGGGGCCCGGAGTGTGGTGAGCCAGTGGTCCAGATCGTCGGTGGCGTGGGTGGCCCGGTGGGTGAGGGCCCGCGCGTACTCGGTGTAGGACGTCGTCGGCGGTGGCAGGGGCGCCCCGCGCAGGGCGGTGGCCAGGTCGTCCAGGAGGATGAGCCAGGACACGGCGTCGACGGCGAGGTGGTGTGCGGTGACGACCAGGGTCCGGGTGGCGTCCAGCCACGAGAACGCGACGACGTGCCCCGCCTCGGCGTCGAGCCGGCCGGCGTCGTCGTCGGCCACCGCGGTCGCGTCGGTGGCGTCGCTGCGGGCGACGGTGACCTCGCGGGAGGGCTCCGTGCACAGCGACCACACCCCGTGGTCGACGCGCAGCCGCAGGCGCAGGGCCGGGTGCGCGGCCACGACGGCGCGCGCGGCACGCTCGGCGTCGCTGAAACCGGTGCCCTCGGGGGCCCGCACCGTCCTGGCCTGTGCGAAGCGGGTGAGTGAGCCGCCCAGGTCCCGCTGGCGCAGGATGATCGGGGTGGGGGGCAGCGGGCCGTCCTCGGGGCCGGCGGGCGGGACGGGGGCGGCGGGCGGGGCGGCGGCGGACACGTGTGCGGCGAGGGCGCGCGGTGTCCTGAGCAGGAACACGTCCCGCGGCGTGATCGGCAGGCCGAGCGCCCTGGCCCGGTTGATGACCGTGATGGCGACGATGCTGTCGCCGCCGGCGCGGAAGAAGTCGGTGTCGGCGTCCACGGCGGTGCCGGGCAGCGAGTCGGCGTAGATGTCCACCAGGCCGGCGAGTGCCGCCCCGGCGGGGCGTGTCACCGCTCCCGGCCCGGGTGTCGATGTGTCCCCGACCGCCCGGGCGGCACGCTCGGCGAGGGCCTTGCGGTCCAGTTTTCCGTTGACCGTGAGCGGCAGCGCGTCGAGGGGCAGCGTCCGGCTCGGGACCATGTGCGCGGGGAGCTTCTCGGACAGCAGGGCGGCGAGGTCGGCGGGCACCCCGCCCACGAGGTGCGCGATCAGGTGGTCGCCGCTGTCCGCGACGGTCACGGCCACGTCGACCACGCCGTCGAGTTCCCTGATCGCGGCCTCGACCTCGCCGAGTTCGACGCGGAAGCCCTTGAGCTGGACCTGGTCGTCGGCCCGGCCCGTGAAGAGCAGCTCGCCGTCGAGGGTGCGACGCGCGAGGTCGCCCGTGTGGTACATGCGGGTGCCGTCGCCCGTGAAGGGGTTCGCCACGAACCGGCCCGCCGTGAGCGCCGGCCGGCCGAGGTAGCCGAGTGACACCTGGTCACCGGCGACGTAGAGGGCGCCCTCCCGCCCGGGCGGCACCGGCCGGAGCCGGTCGTCGAGCAGGTAGGTGACCAGTCCCGGCAGCGGACCGCCGATCGGGCTGGCGTCGGCGCCGGGGGCGAAGTCCTCGTCCGTGAGCACCCGGTGGGTGACGTGGACGGTGGTCTCGGTGATGCCGTACATGTTGACCAGTTCGGGAGCTCGGACGCCGTGCCGCCGGACCCAGTCCCGCAGCCGTGCGGTCTCCAGCGCCTCGCCGCCGAAGACGACCAGGCGCAGTGCGGGCAGCGGCTCGCCGGAGTGCCGGTCGGCCTCGGCGAACCGGTGGAACGCGGACGGCGTCTGGTTGAGCACGGTCACGCCGCGTTCCCGGACCAGACGGTGGAAGTCGACCGGGGAGCGCGTGAGCCCGTACTCCGGGACCAGCAGCTCACCGCCGTGCGCCAGGGCACCCCACAGCTCCCAGACCGCGAAGTCGAAGGAGAAGGAGTGGAACTGGACCCACACGTCGCGCGGTCCGAACCCCATGTCCGCGCGGGTGTTGGCGAGCAGTGCCACCACGCTGGAGTGGGGGACGACGACGCCCTTGGGCCTGCCGGTCGATCCGGAGGTGTAGATCACGTAGGCCGGGTCGTGGCTGCCGGGCCCCGACTGCGGTTCCGCGTCGGCCGGTGGAGACTCCTCGCCCTGCACCAGGAGGCGGGCCGTCGGCAGGCCGGCCCGGGACAGCAGCCTGGTGAAGCGGTCGCGGTGTTCCGGGGCCACGAGCACGACCTGCGGAGCGGCGTCGGCGAGGATGTACCGCAGCCGTTCGTCGGGGTACGCGAGGTCCAGCGGTACGTAGGCGCCGCCCGCGCTGACGACGGCGACCAGGGCGACGACCTGCTCGACGGAGCGCGGGACGGCCACGGCGACCCGGGTGCCCGGCCCGACCCCCGCCGCGCGCAGGACCGAGGCGAGTGCGCTCTTCTCCCGTGCCAGGTCGCCGTAGGTGAGGGACCGTGTGCCGCCGTCGAGGGCGCAGTGGGTGACGGCGGTGGCGGCGGGGTCGCGCCGGGCGGCGGTGTCGAAGAGGGCGCCCAGGGTCGTGGGGGCGATCCGCTCGGGCTTGCGGGGCTGCCGGGGCGCCAGTTCACCGACCGGGGCGTCGGGCCGGGTGAGCAGGCCGGTGAGGGCGCGGGTGAAGGTGCGCAGGATCGTCTCGGCGCCCTTGCGCGGCAGCAGCGCGCCGTCGTGGATCAGGTTGAAGCGGGGGCGGCCGTCGGGGGTGCGTTCCGCCACCAGGGTCAACGGGTAGTGCGGGGCGCCCTCGTTCGTGATGCCGGTGACGACCAGTGTGTCACCCGGCCGTCGCAGGTCGCCCACGTCGGCCGCGACGTCGAAGACCACCAGCGTGTCGAAGAGGGGGCCGGCGCCGGCCCGGCGGGTGAGGTCGGCCAGCGAGACGTGCTGGTGCGGCAGGACCGCGCTCTGGTGCTCCCTGACCGAGGCGAGCAGCTCGCGTGCCGTGGTGTCGCCGGTCCACCGGGCGCGCAGGGGGATCGTGTTGATGAACAGGCCCACCATGTCCTCGATGCCGGGCACGTCCGCGTCGCGTCCGGAGACCGTGGACCCGAACACGACGTCCGTGCCGTGCAGGATGGTGCCCAGGGTCAGCGCCCACGCGCTGTGCACGGCCACGCTCAGCGGCACGCCGGCCGACCGGACGGCCGCGTCGAGGTCGTCCGCCGGCTCCACGGCGACGTCGGCGAACCGGTCGGACGGCGTGTGCCCCTCGGCGACCAGCGAGGGGCCCGGGAGGCCGGCCAGCTGGGTGCGCCACACGCGCTCGCTCGCCGCGTCGTCGCGTCCGGCGAGCAGGCGGACGTAGGCGGGAAAGCCGCCGAGCGGGTACACGGACCCCGGCGCGTGGTACTCGGCGAGCAGCGTGCGGAGCATCGGCGGCACCGACCAGCCGTCGGCGATGATGTGGTGCACGGTCTGCACCAGGACGTTCCTGCCGGGCCCCCCGCGGACGAGGATGTAGCGCATCAGCGGGCCGGTGGCCAGGTCGAAGCCGGCGCGGCGGTCCCGTTCGGCGTGCGCGCGGATCTCGTCGTCGGTGATGCCGGGGCGGTCCAGGAGGGTGAAGGGCGCTGCGACACCGCCGTCCAGTACGGAGACCACCCGGCCGTCAGCGAGGGGTACGAAGCGTGCGGCCAGGTTCGGGTGGAGGGCGAGCAGCCGGTCGGCCGCGGCGGCGAGCCGGTCGGCGTCGATCTCGCCGTCCAGGGTCAGCAGCTGCTGCTCGACGTAGCTGCCGGCCGAGTCGTCGTCGTAGACGGAGTGGAAGTAGAGGCCCTCCTGCAAGGGGGTCAGCGGGAGGATGTCCCGCAGCGCCGGCCCGTCCAGGGCGTCGACGTCGGCCTGGGTGAGGGACAGCGGGCGGAAGTCACTGGGTGAGTGACCGCCGTGGTCGAGCGCGGCCAGCCCGGTGAGGGCCTCCGCGTAGTACGCGGCGAGCACCGCGATGTCCTCGTCGGTGAACATGCCGTCGGGCCAGGAGACGGTGGTCACCAGCTCGTAGGCGCCGTCGGCGGTGGGTTCGGCGATCGCGTTGAACTCCAGGGCACGCGGCAGGCGCATCCGCGGGTCGCGCCTCTCGCCCAACTGGTCCGTGGTCCCGGCGAGTTCCCAGTCCCCGGAGCCGCCCGCGTCGAAGCGGCCCAGGTAGTTGAAGAGGATCTGGGGCGCGGGCGCCTGGAACTCGGCGTGGGCGAGGTACCGCAGGGCGCCGTAGGAGACGCCGTTGTACGGCACCCGGGCGAGGTCCTCCTTGACCGCCTTGAGCGCGGTGGCCAGGTAAGCGGGTGCCGTGGGGTCGGGGGCCGCGCCGGGGTCCACGGTGACCGGGAAGAGGGTGGTGAACCAGCCGACCGTCCGGGACAGCTCCGGCTCGAACCCTGCGGAGGGTGCCACGAACCGTCCTTCGCGGCCGTGTCCTTCGAGTTCGACGTGCGCGAACGTCTGGTCCTGGCCGAGGTCCCGGCGCCGACGGGCCAGGGCGACGGCCAGCGCGGTCAGCAGCACGTCGTTGACGCCGGCGTGGAACTTCGCGGGTGTCTCGCCCAGCAGGGCGGCCGTGACCTCGGGGCCGACCGCCACGGTCCGGGTCCTCTCCCGTGCCACGGTGTCCGCATCGCCGAGGGGCCGCCTGCCCAAGGGCAGGTCCGCGCCCGGCAGGGGGCGCCGGTAGCAGGCGCTGTCCGCGTCGAAGGCCGCACGCTCCAGCAGCCGGGTCCAGCGCCGGAACGACGTGCCCACGGCGGGCAGTTCGATCGGCGCGCCCGAGGAGAGCTGCCGCCAGGCGGTGGCCAGGTCCTCCATCAGGACCCGCCAGGAGACGCCGTCGATCACCACGTGGTGGACGACCACGACCAGCTGCCGTGCCTCCCGCCGCCAGACGGCCCGGAGCATCACGCCGCGCTCCGGGTCCAGTCCGCCGGTGGCGAGCGCGACGCACGCGTCGAGGGGCAGGTCGCTCTCCTGCCACCGTACGACCGGCCGGGCCGCCTCCGGGACCACGAAGCTCCAGCGCTCACCGCGCACCAGCTCGGCGCGGAGCATGGCGTGGTGGCCGACCAGCGCGGCGAGGATCTCTTCGAGAGCGGCGGGGGTCAGCGTGGTGGGGGTGTTCAGCACCAGCGACTGCACGAAGCCGTCGATCGCGTCGGTGGTCTCGCCGAGCCACTGCACGATGGGCGATCCGACGACGGAGCCGGTGGCGACGTCGTGGTGGTCCACGACGGCCGTGTCCTCGCGGGTCGCCACCGCCGCCAGCGCGCCCACCGTGCTGTGGGTGAAGATCTGCCCTGCCGTGACGTGCAGCCCCGCGTCGCGCAGGGCGCTCAGCAGCGAGATCGCGAGGATGCTGTCTCCGCCGAGCTGGAAGAAGTCCTGGTCGACACCGACCTGCTCCAGCCGGAGCAGGGTCGCGACCGCCGTGCACACCGCGCGCTCCTCGTCGGTGGCGGGCGGGACGATCGAGGCCGTCGCGAGCGCGGGCTCGGGCAGCGCGTGGCGGTCCAGCTTGCCGTTCGCGGTGAGCGGGAACTCCGTCAGCACGACGATGTGGGCGGGCACCATGTACTCCACCAGGTGCGCGCCGGCCCACGCCTTGACGTCGGCCGCCCGCAGGTCCTCGTGCCCGGCGGCCGGGATGACGTACCCCACCAGGTAGGTGCCGCCGGCGCTGTTCTTCTTCGCGACGACGCAGGTGTGCCGCACTCCGGGGTGCTCGGCGAGGCCCACCTCGACGTCCTCGATCTCCAGCCGCATGCCGCGGATCTTGACCTGGTTGTCGGCCCGGCCGAGGAAGTCCAGCGAACCGTCGGGGGCGAAGCGGGCGAGGTCGCCCGTCCGGTACAGCCGGGACCCGTCGTCCGCGAAGGGGTTCGCCACGAACCGGGACGCCGTCAGGCCGGGTGCGTTCACGTACCCGCGTCCCAGGAGGAAGCCGCCGACGTAGAGTTCGCCGCCGACGCCGACCGGGACCGGGCGCAGTTCGTCGTCCAGGACGTACAACTGGGTGTTGGGGTTGGCCTTGCCGATGGACGTGGACAGGCGTTCGGCGGCGCCCCGGTAGATCACGTGCGAGACGCCGATGGTCGTCTCCGCGGGGCCGTAGCCGTGGTACATGGGGATGTCGAGCCGGGTCCGGAAGCGTTCGTACAGCTCGGGTGTCAGCACCTCGCCGCCGCACCAGACGTGCCGCAGGCTGTCGAGGCGCCCGGAGCCGCCGGCGATCTCCAGCAGCACGTCCAGCATGGACGACACCAGGTACGTGAAGGTGACGCGCTGCTCGGCGATCACGCTCAGCAGGTGGTGCGGGTCGCGTTCGCCCCCGGGGCGCAGGACCACCAGCCGGGCGCCGGACACCAGCGGCAGGAAGATCTCGTTGACGGATATGTCGAAGGACAGCGGCGCCTTGAACAGCGAGGCGTCGTCGTGGCCGAACCCCAGGATCTCGTGGACCTGCCACAGCAGCCGCTCGCTGATCGCCTCGTGCCGGATCATCGCGCCCTTGGGGCGCCCGGTCGAGCCCGAGGTGAAGATCACGTAGGCCAGGGCGTCGCCGGGGACGGCGACTTCGACCCCGTCGGCCGGCCGGGAACCGAACCGCCAGGCACCGAGGTCGACGGCCACGGCCTCCGGCTCCCCCGCCGCGTGCTCGCCGGAGCCGTTGAGCTGGAGCACGACCCGGGCGTCCTCGATGACGACGGCGCGGCGGGCGGCGGGCCAGTGCGGGTCGAGGGGCACGAAGGCGCAGCCGGCCCGGAGCACACCGAGGAGCCCGATCACCATGTCGGCGGAGCGTTCCAGCGAGATGCCGACGACCTGTTCGGCGGTGAGCCCGCGTTCGACCAGGTGGTGGGCCAACTGGCCGGACCTCTCGGCGACCTCGCGGTAGGTCAGCGTCCGGTGCTCGTCGACCACGGCGACGGCATCGGGCCTGGCCCGTGCCTGCTCCAGGAACATCTCCACGAGGGTCGGGCGGACCCGGTCGGCCCGGGTGTCGTTCCACTCGGCCAGTCGCCGGCGCCGCTCCGCCGGGGTGGACGGGCCGATGGTCCCGAGGGGCCGGTCCGGGAAGTCGGCGAGGTCGTCCAGCGCGAGACGCGCGTCGTCCGGTGCGACGCCGGGCGGCAGCGGCACGCTCCGGTCGTCCTCCCCGGCGGGCGGGCCGTCCTGTCCGGCGCCGTTGTCGGCCCAGCCGAGCACGTCGGCGAACAGGGTGGAGGGGGTGAGGTCGAGGCCTTCGGGGCTGCGGCCCGTCGCCCAGTACGAGAGCCCGATGGCGCACGCCCGCGCGATGGTCCGGTCGGGGAAGTCGCCGGTGCGCCGGCGTATGTCGTGCAGGTGCGTGGGAGAAAGCCGTACGAGACGAGCGCTCGGTTCCATCATCGAAGACTCAACGCCCCTTCAAAGGAATGACGGCAGACCAGCAGACCAACGGGATTCAGGCTTCGCTTGCTAACTTCCTTCTCGCCAGGCTCGCCACAGCCGTGCGTAGCGGCCGCCCAGTGCGACCAGCTCCTGGTGCGTTCCCTGTTCCACGACGCGCCCCGCGTCGAGCACGGCGATCCGGTCCGCCGCCATCGCCTGGGTCAGCCGGTGCGCCACGAACAGCGTGGTCCGGCCGGCACAGGCCGCCAGCACGGCCCGTTCCAGCTCGGCGGCGCCCTCGCTGCCCGCCTCCGCGGTCGACTCGTCCAGCACCACCACCGGCGACCGGCTCAGCACCAGCCGGGCCAGGGCGATCTGGGCGACCTTGGTGACGTCGAGGCGCTCGCCGCCCTCACCGACCGGGGTGTCCACTCCCCGGGGCAGCGCGCCGACCCACCCGTCCGCACCGACCGTGCGCAAGGCGTCCATGAGTTCGGCGTCGGTCGCCTCGGGAGCGGCCAGCCGCAGGTCGTCGGAGAGCGGACCGGAGAACACGTGCGTCTCCTGGGTCAGGATGCTCACCAGGGCCCGCGCCCCGGCCTCGTCCAGGTCCGCGAGGTCGGTCGGCCCGATGCGTACCGATCCGGACCGGGGGGTCCCGACGCCCGCGATCAGCGCGGCCAGGGTCGACTTGCCGGCGCCCGTCGCCCCCACGAGGGCGAGCGAGCCCCCCGCCGGGATCGTCAGGTCGACGTCCCTGAGTACCGGCTCCTCGCTGCCGGGGTAGCAGAAGGTCAGTCCCGTGACCGTCACGGGGCGGGGGGCGACGCCGGCCCGCGCGACGGACGCGTCGCCCACCAGCCGGCCCTCGCCGTCCTCCCCGAGCACGCCCACCAGCCGGGTCAGGCTCGCGCCCGACTTCTGCGCCTCGTCGAAGGTGAACATGATGGCGCCCAGCGGGGTGAAGAGCCGGTGGAAGAGCAGGGGGGCGGCCGACACCTCACCCAGGGTCGCGGCGTCGGCCTCCAGGAGGGCGTACCCCACCACGAGGATGAGGGTCAGGCCGATGAACTCGGCGCGGTTCTCCCGGCCGACGAAGCGGCCGAAGAACCGGAACACCTCGATGCCGAGGTTGCGCACCCGCCACGACTCCGCGGTGACCTTCTCGCGGAAGACGCCTTCGAGCCGGTACGCCCGCACCGTCTCGATGCCGTTCAGTCCGCTGATCAGGGCCTGTGCCCGGTCGGCCTGGGCCACCCGCTGCCTGCGGTAGAGCGGGGCGGACCGGGGCAGGTACCAGCGCAGGGCCAGGGCGTAGGCGGGCAGCGCGCCGGCGCCCGCGAGGCCCAGGCGCCAGTCCAGCCCGAACATGCCGGCCGTGGCGATGACCACCAGGACCCCCGCCGAGAAGACGGTGGGGACCGCCGTCCTGATGCCCTTGGAGATCACGGCGACGTCGTCACCGACCCTGGACAGCACGTCCCCGCGGCCGACCTGCTCGACCCGGGTACTGGGCATGCCGAGCACCGCCCGGACGGCGCCCTCCCGCAGCCGGGCGAGCAGGTCGGCGCCCAGCCGGCCGATCAGGTAGGTCGACACCGCGGTGGCCGCCGCGCCGAGCAGCGCCGCGGCCACCATCAGGGCCCCGATCGTGACCAGGACCGACTGCGACCCGCCCTCGACCACCGCGTCGACCACCCGGCCGAGCAGCAGCACCGGGAGTACCTGGAGCGCCGCTCCGGCCACCGTCGTCAGGACGGTGGTGAGGGTCAGCCAGGGCACCTCCCGGCAGTGGGCCGCGACCCATCGGCCGGCCTCGCGTCCGGTCGCCGTACGCAGGGCCGCCGGAGCGACGCGCGTGTCCGTGCCGGTCACACCTACCCGGCCGACTTGACGAGTTCGTCGATGGCGTACGGCATCGACAGCAGCGTCCCCTGGGAGATGGCCGCGCCGACGGCCGGGCCCTCGCTGTCGAGCAGGTACGACACCTTGCCGTTCTTGACGGCGTCCAGGTTGGCGAAGAGCTTGAACTTCTTCAACGCGTCCTGGTCGGCCTTGTCGTTGATGACGAAGACGCGGTCGACGTCGACCAGGTCGACGCGCTCCGGGGAGAGCTTCGTGTAGAAGTTGCCGTCCGCGACCTTGTCGATCTCCGTCTGGTACCCGTAGCCGATGCCCGAGACGAGCCGTCCGCGTACGTCGGTGGAGGTGAAGGGGGCCACCGAGTCCTCGTACCAGGAGAGCACCACGGCGGTCTGTCCGGCGAAGTCGGGGTGGTCCTTCTTGGCCGTGTCGAGCTTGCCCTGGATGTCGGCCACCTTCTTCTCGCCCTCCTCGGCCTTGCCTAGCGCCTTGGCGATGTGCAGCGCGTTGTCCTGCCACGGAGCGCTGAAGGGCTCCTTCTCGGCCTTGGTGCGGCCCACCGTGGGGGCGATCTTCGAGAGCTTGTCGTAGGCGGCCTGGTCGATCTCGGAGTAGACCGCGATGATCAGGTCGGGGCGCAGGGCGGCGATCTTCTCGAAGTTGGGTCCGGAGTCGCCGTTCTTCATGACGACCTCGGGCTGGGTGTCGCCCCACTGTTCCTTCACCCAGGGCCACTGGGTGTTGATGTCGGGGCTCTGGCCCGCCGGGTTCGGGTACTGGTCGACCATGCCGACCGGCTTGATGCCGAAGGCCAGGACCGTCTGGTCGTCCGTGTAGCCCACGGTGACGACCCGCTCGGGAGCCTCGGTGACCTTCGTCGTGCCGAACGCGTGCTCCACGGAGACCGGGAAGGCGCCGGCGGCGGCCGAGGTGTCGTCGCCCGCGTTGTCGGCCGGGTCGTCCGAGTCGGAACCGCAGCCCGCGAGGAGCCCGACACCGAGGGCGGTGGCGGACAGTGCGGCCGCCCATCGCCGCCGGGGCTTCGTACGCGTCGTTCTAAGGAGGAGCATCCGCAGATCCCTTGCTGTCGCGCTGTCCACTGCGCCCCCGTCTAAGGGCAGCAAACCTTACCGCGCCGGAGTGAGGTTAGCCTACCCTCACCGCCTACAACTCCGTTGCCTCTTCGCCGAGTTCATTGTGGGTGCGTCCGATCGGCACGATCAGCGGCCGGTCGCCCACGGGGTCGTCGATCACCCGGGCACGCAGACCGAAGGCCTCGCTCAGCAACTCGGCGGTGACGACGTCCCGCGGGTGTCCCTGCGCCAGGATCGCGCCCTCGCGCATCACGACGAGGTGGTCGCTGTAGCGCGTGGCGAGGTTGAGGTCGTGCAGCACCATGACCACGGTGCGTCCCGACTCGTGCAGGTCGTCCACCAGGTCGAGCACGTCGATGGCGTGCGCCAGGTCCAGGTAGGTGGTCGGCTCGTCCAGGAGGAGCAGATCGGTGCCCTGCGCCAGGGTCATCGAGATCCACACGCGCTGGCGTTGGCCGCCCGACAGCGAGTCCACGGGCCGGTCGGCGAGGTCGGACACCCCGGTCATCGCCAACGCGCTCTCGACCACGGCGGCGTCGTCCGACGACCACTGCCGCAGCCAGCTCTGGTGGGGGTGCCGGCCCCGGGCGACGAGGTCGGACACCGTCAGTCCGTCCGGCGCGACGGGTGCCTGCGGCAGCAGACCCAGCTTCTTCGCCACGTCCCTGGTCCGGAGGGTGCCGATGTCCTCGCCGTCCAGCACGACCGTCCCCCTCGTCGGCTTCAGCAGCCGCGACAGGGTGCGCAGGAGCGTCGACTTCCCGCAGCCGTTGGGGCCGATGATCGTGGTGATCACCCCGGGCGGGATCTCGACGTCGAGCTCGTCGATGACGGTCCGGCCGCCGTACCCGACCGTGACGCCCCTGGCTGTCAGCCGTGAGACGTCGTCGACCCCGGACTCCACGCAGGCGATGGACTGTACGACCACAAGGCCCCCTCTTTAGGCTTGCCTTACTTTGTACCAGCTATCTGCGGTTCGCCCGTACCAGCAGATGGACGAGGAAGGGGCCGCCGATCGCGGCGGTCACCACGCCGACCGGGAGCGAGACCGGCAGCGCCGTGCGCGCGACCAGGTCGGAGCCGATCAGCAGCAGCGCCCCGACCATGCCGGAGGCCGCCATCGGCGGTGTCGGGCACCGCGCCAGACGCATCGCCACCTGCGGCGCCACCAGCGCGACGAACGGGACCGGGCCCGCCGCGCTCACCGCCACGCCGGCGAGCAGCACCGCACACAGCAGCAGCACCGCCCGCACCGCCGAGTACCGCACGCCGAGGCCCGCGGCGATCTCGTCGCCGAAGTGCAGGGGCTTGAACTGGAAGGAGACGCACGCGACGACGACGAGCAGAGCCAGCGTGCCCCAGACGGCCACCCGGACCTCGTCCCACGACCGGTTGTCGAGGGAGCCGACCAGCCACGCCTGGGCCCGGGCCACGTCCCTGATGTCGGCCGTGACCAGCAGCCAGGTGGTGATCGCCTGCATCGCGGCGCTCACCGAGATGCCGATCAGGATCAGCCGGAAGCCGTCGATCCCCCGGCGCCAGGCCAGGAAGTACACGAGCAGGCCGGTACCGAGACCTCCCGCGAGGGCCGCCGCGGACAGGCCCACGGCGTCGGCGATCACCGCGGCGGTGCCGCCGGAGACGGTCACGAGGAACACGGCGACCGCGCTCGCGCCGCTGGTGATGCCCAGGATGTCCGGACTGGCCAGCGGATTGCGGGCGATGGCCTGGGTGAGCGCCCCGGACACCCCGAGCGCGATCCCCACGACGAGCCCGGCCAGCGCCCGGGGCATCCGCAGGTCCATGATCACGAACTCGTCCACCTGCTCGCCCCGGCCGAAGAGGGTCGCGACCACCCGGGACAGGCCGATCGGGAAGTCCCCGACGCCGATGGACAGGCAGAACACCAGGAAGGCCGCCGCCGCCAGCAGCAGGGTGACGCCGGCGATCCGGGGCCGCCACACGAAGGACACCCGGCCGAACCGCACACCCGGTGTCAGCACCGGCCCGGTGCGCGCCGCGTCCCGCCGCACGTCCGCTCCGCTCGACTTCACTTCCGCCCCGTTCACGCGTTCTTGAACTTCCCGAGCCACACCAGGGCCGCGAAGAACGGCGCGCCGAGGAGCGCGACGAGGACTCCCGCGGCCAGCTCCGACGGCCGTACCACCAGTCGCCCCACGATGTCGCAGACCAGCAGGATCACCGCGCCGAGCAGACCCGCGTACGGCACCAGCCAGCGGTAGTCCGGTCCGGTCAGGTACCGGGCCACGTGGGCCACCATGAGGCCGATGAACGCGATGGGGCCGCACGCCGCGGTGGCCGCGCCGGCGAGCAGGGTGATGGCGAGGATGCCGACGGTCCGGGTCAGGGCGACGTTCACCCCGAGGCCCCGCGCCACGTCGTCGCCCAGGTTGAGCAGGTTGACCGCGGGCAGGGTGGTGAGGGCGAGGACCAGTCCGGCCGCCGTGAAGGCGGTCACCGGCCAGATGACGTCGAAGCCGACGCCGGCCACCGAGCCCGCGTTCCAGAACCGCAGCGCGTTCAGCGAGGCCTTGTCCGTCAGCGCGACGGCCGTGGTCATCGCCGCGAGGAACACCGTGACGCCCTGCCCGGCCAGGGCGAGCGTCAGGGGGTTGCCGGCCCCGCGGCCGATGCTGGCCAGGCCGAACACGACGGCACCCGCGACCGCCGCACCGACGAAGGCCAGCCAGACGTACTGCATCGGGTCGGTGAGGCCGAACAGGGCGATCCCCGACACGACGGCGAAGGAGGCACCGGAGTTCACCCCCAGCAGACCCGTGTCGGCGATGGGGTTGCGCGTGTAGCCCTGGATCAACGCCCCGCCGATCCCGAGGGCGACGCCCGCCACCACCGCGAGCACCGTGCGGGGTACCCGCACGGTGCGCACGATGAGCCTGATCTCGGTGAGCCGTTGATCGGCGTCGGGCGCGGAGAACAAGCCGTGCCACACCTCGGCGGGGCTCAGGGCGCGTGCGCCGACGGCCAGCGACGCGGCACCCGCGACCACGAGGAGGAACGCGAGCACGCCCAGCCCCGCCACCCGCTTCCGGCGGGCCTTCGCCGTCCCCCCGGGCGCGGGGCGGGCAACCGCAGTCGTGGTCATGGCGACGTACACTAACGCGCCGTGCTGCCGGTTCCGTCGGCGACCGTACGGACCTCGTCGGAGGCGGCCTTGACGCCCCGGGCGAGGAGCGACTCCAGGATCTCGCCGACCCTGATGGCGGTGTTGGACAGCAGCGACGACGTGATGCCGTGGGTGTGCTCCGTGCCGCCCTGGAGGTAGATGCCGCAGCGCAGGTCCGGGTCCGTCGCGACGCGGTAGTCGCGCTCGACGCGGACCAGTCCGTCGTCGTCGCGCAGGCAGCGCTCCGCGACCTCGCCGAGGAGGCCGAGGGGGTCGGCCGGGCTGTATCCGGTGGCGAAGACCACGACGTCCGCGTCCAGGAGGGTCTCCTCGCCGGTGACGAGGGACTTCACGGTGGTACGGACCCGGTCCGGCGTCTCCTCGACCTCGGTGAGCCGGGACACGTTGAGGAACCGCAGCCGTTCGGTCCCGAGCACCTTCTCCCGGTACATCTGCCGGTACAGGTCGTCGATCAGGTCGATGTCCACCACGGAGTAGTTGGTGTTGCCGTGGTAGTCCATCAGCCGGCGTTTGACGCTCCCGGGTGCGGCGAAGTACTCGTCGACCGCGGCGGGGTCGAAGATCCGGTTGGCGAAGCCGCTGTCGTCGGCGGGGCTGTAGCCGTAACGGGTGAAGACCGCGCAGACCTCCGCGTCGGGGAAGCGGCGGTGCAGGTAGGCGACGTTCTCGGCGGCGCTCTGTCCGGCTCCGACGACGACGAACCGCGAGGGGGAGGTTCCCTCCAACCCGTCGACCCGCGCGAGCAGTTCGGAGTTGTGCCAGACGCGGTCGCCGCGCTCGACGCCCTCCGGCAGGAGGGGGCGCAGCCCGGTGCCGAGGACGAGGTTGCGCGCCCGGTGGACCTCCAGCCCCTCCCCCGAGCGGACCGTCACCTCCAGGTGCTCCACGGCTCCGTCGCGCACGACGGGTGCGACGCCGACCACCTCGTGACCGTAGGAGACCAGGTCGTCGACCTTGGCCGCCGCCCACTCGAGGTAGTCGTGGAACTCCACCCGGAGCGGGAAGAGGTTCTTGTGGTTGATGAAGTCGATCAGCCGCCCCTTGCTCTGCAGGTAGCAGAGGAAGCTGAACTCGCTGGCCGGGTTCCGGAGTGTCACCAGGTCCTTGAGGAAGGACACCTGCATGGTCGCGTCGTCGATGAGCATGCCGCGGTGCCAGCCGAAGCGCGGCTGCTGCTCGAAGAAGCGGGCGGTGACCGCCTCCTGCCCGCCGACGCCCGCGTTGTGCTCGCTGAGCGCGATGGCCATGGCCACGTTGGACGGGCCGAAGCCGATGCCAATGAGGTCGTGGACCGGTGGTGCGTCATCAGGAAGAACCTGTGACATGTCACTCCCATCGTGCGGGACAGTCGCCTGTCGGGCGTGGGGGACGGAACGGGATGTGCCGACGGAACGCTCCCGTCGGAAACTTAGGGGAGCCTAAGCTAATGCCGCCGGACTGTCGATAGGGCGAGACGCGGTCGGTGACCTCAACTCGGTTCTCTCGGCGAGGTGTTGTGGGCTAAGGCAAGCCTTGCTTTACTTGCGGAGCCGTTTCCTGCCCTGAGGAGGAACCCCATGCGGGTCGTCATGTTCGGTTACCAGACCTGGGGCCACCGCACCCTCCAAGCCCTCCTGGACTCCGAGCACGACGTGGTGCTGGTCGTGACGCACCCCAAGAGCGAGCACGCCTACGAGAAGATCTGGAGCGACTCCGTCGCCGACCTCGCCGAGGAGCACGGTGTCCCGGTGCTGATCCGCAACCGCCCGGACGACGAGGAGCTGTTCGAGCGCCTCAAGGCGGCCGAGCCGGACATCATCGTGGCCAACAACTGGCGGACGTGGATTCCCCCGCGCATCTTCGGCCTCCCCCGGCACGGCACGCTCAACGTGCACGACTCGTTGCTGCCGAAGTACGCCGGCTTCTCCCCGCTGATCTGGGCCCTGATCAACGGCGAGACCGAGGTGGGCGTCACCGCGCACATGATGAACGACGAGCTGGACGCCGGCGACATCGTCCGGCAGGAGGCCGTGCCGGTCGGACCGACGGACACCGCCACCGACCTCTTCCACAAGACCGTCGACCTCATCGCCCCGGTCACCGTCGGCGCCCTCGGCCTCATCGCCGCCGGGCAGACCGAGTTCACCCGGCAGGACCGGTCGCGGGCGAGCTTCTTCCACAAGCGCTCCGCCGAGGACATCCGCATCGACTGGAGCTGGCCGGCCGAGGACCTGGAGCGGCTGGTCCGCGCCCAGTCCGAGCCGTACCCGAGCGCCTTCACGTTCCACCGGGGCAGGCGACTGGAGGTGCTCGCAGCCGTCGTCTCCCAGGGCCGCTACGGCGGTACACCCGGTCGCGTCTTCTACCGCGAGGGCGACGGCGTGGTGATCGTGGCCGGGGCCGACGCCCGTACCGGTCGCAACCACGGCCTGGCCATCACGCGCGTGCGGACCGAGGACGGACGGGAGTTGTCCGCGGCGGAGTATTTCACCTCCATGGGCGGCTATCTGACCAGCCGCCCCTGACCGGACCGGACGGCCGGGCCCCGCACCGGCCGCGGCCGTGGTCGGACAGGCCCTGGCCGTCACCGGGAGCCGGGACGACGCGCGGCGGGTGGGGTCCGGCGGATCGGACGCGTCACGCCGACCGCCGGACAGCCCGTGTCGGACTCAGCCGCCGCTCTTCCGCCGGAAGGAGCGCTGGCTGGAAGCCGGACCGTGTGCGCCGCGGATCTTCGAGGAGTCCACGTTCGCGGCACGCCCCGCTTCGTCCGCCTGCTTGCGCTTGCGTTCCAGGGCTTCCCGGAACTTGCCCTTCAGGTCGTACTGACCCTCCTCGTCGGGCGCCAGGGCGGGGTTCTCGGCCTCGGCCGACTCCGAACCTGCTTGCGATGAGTCGTCTGCAGCCATGGTGACCTCCTGGGTTAGGACAACAGGATCACAGCTTGTCATGCCGACGACCGTCCGAGGAACGAATACCGGACGCCCGGCCGCCTTCCCGCGCACGGCGAGGGGCCGACGCGGGTGGCCGCGCCGCCGACGGCGCCTGCCTGCCGCCGGTCAGCGGCGGTCGCCGCGGGGCACCGTGAACGCACCGGGTGGTGCCGGGATTTCGACCGTGTGCTGACGGGTGCCGGTGTGTGCCGGCGTGTGCCGACCCGGATGCAGCTCCCGATGCAGAGCGCGGTGAACCCCACGAGGATCTCGCAGTCGCCGTCCGCGCAGCCTCCGGTGTTCCGCCGTCGGCGGCCCTGGTCACCGGGGCCCGGCCGGCGCGCGTGGAGGTCGCCGACGCGCGGAGGTCGCCGACCCACTCCACCAGGACCTCGGACGGCGGCCGCGCCGTGGGCCCGGTCGGCTCCTGCCCGTCGCGCCGGCCCGGCCGTGACGACACACCTCGAGCGCGGGCACCCCACCGCAGGACCCCGCTGGATCGCCCGCCCTCCGATGCCTGCCTAAGGTGGGACGGGCCCGACGGAACCGTGGTTCCAGCGGACCGCAGGAAGGTGGCTTCATGGGACGCAGCGTCGACTCGATCCGACGGGCCGCCCTGGGCTCCCTGGGTGCCGTGCTGGTGGTGGTCGGCATCGCCCTGCTGGTACTGCCCGGACCGGGCCTGCTGCTGGTGTTCGCCGGGGTGGTGCTGCTGTCACGCGCCGTCCCCGCCCTGGACCGGTTCGTCGCCCCCGTGCGCCGTCAGGCGATGCGTGCGGCCGAGGAGAGCGTCTCCTCGCGCTGGCGGGTGGCCGGCTCCGTGCTGGCGGGGCTGTGCCTCGTGGGCGCGGGCCTGGCGTGGGGCCTCCTGTCCTGGTTGCCGTTCTCCGGATGGGGCACCGGCGCGAGTCTGATCATTTCCGGTTTCGTCCTCTTCGCGCTGCTCCTGTGGAGCCACCGTCGCGTGCGGGCGGCCCGCCGCGACGACCCGCCCACGGCCGAGTGACGGCAGCGCGGGGCTCAGCGAGGAGGCGGTCCGCGCCGAGCACCGTTGACCAAACGGAACAGCGTTCCGTATATTAAACGGGACGACGTTCCGGTTATTGCCTCGCAGCCGGCGCGATCCTTCACGAGCCCCTCCACGAGTCGTCGGCCGGCCCGGACCGGCCGCGGCGTCCACCGAACGGACGTACGCCATGAGTACACCGACCACCGCGGCCGCCCACCGCGTCCCGCCCGCCCCCGTCCTCTCGGTCAGCCCGGTCGTGCTGCCGTCCCCCGGCCGGGCGGTGGACCTCGAGGTACGGGTCTCCGCGCCCCTGACCGGCGGCGAGCTGCCCATCATCCTGCTCTCGCACGGGCAGGGCCCCTCGAACCACCTGTCCTCCCTGAACGGCTACGCGCCCCTCGCCCAGTACTGGGCGGCCCACGGCTTCGTCGTGATCCAGCCCACCCACCTCAGCTCCCGGACCCTGCGCCTGGCCCCCGACACCCCCGGCGCGCCGCTCCACTGGCGGTCGCGGGCGGAGGACATGACCCGCGTCCTCGACCGACTGGACGCGCTGGAGGCCGCCGTCCCGCAGCTCCGTGGACGACTGGACGGCAGCCGGGTCGCCGTGGCCGGCCACTCGATGGGCGGGCACACCGCGAGCCTGCTGCTGGGCGCCCGCCTCACCGACCCGGACGACGCGACGGAGGTGGATCTGAGCGACCCCCGCATCACGGCGGGTGTCCTGCTCGCCGCTCCCGGCCGGGGCGGCGACTCCCTGACCGAGTACGCCGCGCGGGACCTCCCCTTCCTGCACAGCACCGACTTCTCCCGGATGACGACCCCCGCCCTCGTGGTGGCCGGCGAGAAGGACGCGTCCGCGCACCTGACGGTCCGCGGACCGGAGTGGCACACCGATCCGTACGTCCTCTCCCCCGGCCCCAAGACCCTGCTCACCCTGTTCGACGCGGAGCACGGCCTGGGCGGCGTCGCCGGGTACGACGTCGCCGAGACCACCGACGAGAGCCCCGGGCGGGTGGCCGCGGTGCAGCGCCTCACCTGGGCCTATCTCCGCAGCGAGTTCCACCCCGGAGACCCGGCCTGGAAGGAGGCGTGCGACGAGCTGACGGCGGGAGCCGACTCGTTCGGACGGATCCAGTCCAAGTAGGCCGCCGACGGCCGGCGGCCCGCGCGGGCCGCCGGCCCCGGAAAGCCCGCTGGTAAACTCGAGGCCACGCTTCGAGGCGCCCGGGTCCGTACCGAGGGGTACGGACCCGGGCGCGTTCCGGGCGCCTGATCAGGAAGGTCGTCCCCCATGCACGCGAAGCCGTCCGCCCGAGAAGCCTCCTCCGGGGGCGGTACGCCCTCGCGGGCGACAGCACCCCGGGACCGGGGCCGGCCGCCCCGGCCCGCCCCGGCGGACACCCCGCCGGCCCCGTCGTTCGACTCCCTCGGACTGCCGTCGGCCCTGCTGGAGACGATGACCGGCCTCGGCGTGACGCACCCCTTCCCGATCCAGGCGGCCACCCTGCCCGACGCGCTCGCGGGCCGCGACGTCCTCGGCCGCGCGCGGACCGGTTCCGGCAAGACCCTGGCCTTCGGGCTGGCCCTGCTCACCAGGACCGCGGGGCGGCGGGCCGACTCCAAGCGGCCCCTGGCCCTGGTCCTGGTGTCGACGCGGGAACTCGCCCAGCAGGTGAGCGACGCGCTGGCGC
Source organism: Streptomyces sp. NPDC041968 (assembly GCF_055589025.1). NCBI lineage: Bacteria > Bacillati > Actinomycetota > Actinomycetes > Kitasatosporales > Streptomycetaceae > Streptomyces > Streptomyces sp. NPDC041968. The sequence continues at coordinate 131,865 of NZ_JBVJCB010000009.1, forward strand.
CGTACGCGCGGACGCTGGACGTGCGGCTCGCCACGGTGGTCGGCGGGCTGTCGATCAACCGCCAGGCGGAGCTGCTGCGCGGCGGCGCGGAAGTGGTCGTCGCGACACCGGGGCGCCTCGCCGACCTGGTGTCCCGCCGGGACTGCCACCTGGACCGCGTGCGGATCACCGTGCTGGACGAGGCCGACCAGATGTGCGACATGGGGTTCCTGCCCCAGGTCACGGGCATCCTCGACCAGGTGCCGGGCGACGGGCAGCGGCTGCTCTTCTCGGCCACCCTCGACGGCGACGTCGACGCGTTGGTGCGCAGTCACCTGCACGACCCGGTCCTCGTGTCGGTCGACCCGGTGTCGGGCTCCGTCGCCACGATGGAGCACCACGTGCTGACCGTCCATCCGGCGGACAAGTACGCCCTCGCGACCGAGATCGCCGCCCGCGACGGCCGGGTGCTGATGTTCCTGGACACCAAGGCCGGGGTCGACCGGTTCCTCCGTCAGCTCCGGGCCGCCGGCGTGCGGGCCGCCGCCCTGCACAGCGGCAAGTCGCAGCCGCAGCGCACCCACACGCTCGGCCAGTTCGTGGACGGCGATGTCACCGTGCTGGTGGCGACCAACGTCGCGGCGCGCGGCATCCACGTCGACGCCCTCGACCTCGTCGTCAACGTGGACCCGCCGGCCGACGCCAAGGACTACCTGCACCGCGGCGGGCGCACCGCGCGCGCCGGCCAGTCCGGACGCGTGGTCACCCTGGTCACCCCCGACCAGCGACGCGACGTGAGCCGGATGATGTCGGAGGCGGGAATCCGGCCGACGGTCACCCCGGTGCGCTCCGGCGAACAGAAACTGACCGACATCACCGGCGCGAAGCGCCCTCCGACCGCACCGCGGTCCAGCGGCGGCAACGCCCCCTTCCGCGGCCTCGGCACCACGCCGGGACGCGCCGCCAAGGAGTCGCGCAAGACCTCCGAGGCCCGCAAGGCCGCCGAAGCCAGGGCAGCGGCCCGGGTACGCAAGGGCCGCTGACCGCCACCCGACACCGCCCGCCGCCCGCCGCCCGCCGCCCGCGCACCATGTGAGGGCTGGCTTCGGCGCGTCCGGAGGGCCGCCGGCGCTCCCGGGACGCCGAGAACTTTGAACACATCGATGACAAAGTATGGACATGCCAAGCGGAAGTCTCCTACCTTTGCGGCGGAACTGAAGCCACTCCGCTCAAGACCGGAGCGATTTCCGGCACGGTCCGGTCCCCACGCCACGGAGGACCAATGCCCCAACGCCTGTTCTCGCGTGCTCGAAGAAGCCTCATCCTCCTGCTGACGTCGGCCGTCGCGACCGGCGGCGTCCTGGCCGCCCCGGCGTCCGCCGCCCCGGCCGACATCCCTCCGCAGGAACCCGGGGTCACCCTGCGCGTGTTCGACGTCCAGACACCCCTGAACGAGCTGTGCACCCTCAAGCCGGGCCAGACCCCCAACCACGACGAACTGATGCCGACGGTCGACTGGTCCACCACCGACGACTTCGGCGGCATCGCGGACAACTTCGTCTCACAGGCCTCCGGTTACCTGGTCGCGCCCCGCGACGGCACCTACGTGTTCCGTCTCACCAGCGACGACGGCTCACGGCTGACCCTCGACCAGGCCACGGTGATCGACCACGACGGACTGCACGGCGCCGAACCCAAGGACGGCGCGGTCGACCTCACCGCGGGAGCGCACCCGCTGCGCATCGACCACTTCGACCGCGGCGGCGGGCAGCAGCTCCAGCTGTCCTGGAAGCCGCCGGGCGAGAGCGAGTTCACCGTCGTACCCCGCGAGGCACTGAGCACCGACGCCGGGGTCGTCCGGGTGACGGCGCCGGGCCGCAAGGAGTGCGAGGCCGGTCGGGACACCCCGGGCGACGGCCTGCCGCTGACCTCCGTACGCCCCGACCTCACCCTCACCGACCTGCGCCCCGACGGATTCGAACCGCAGGTCAGCGGCATGGACTGGCTGCCCGACGGACGCCTCGCGATCAGCACCTGGGGCGGCACCGACAACGTTGCCGGTGAGGTGTACCTGCTCGACAACGTCACCGGTGCGACCAGCCGGGACAAGGTCACCGTCAAGAAGATCGCGAGCGGGCTGCGCGAGCCCATGGGCATCAAGTACGTCGACGGTTCGCTGTACGTCTCGCAGAAGCACGAACTGACCCGACTGGTGGACGACAACGGCGACGACGTGGCCGACGACCTGCGCACGGTCGCCACCTGGCCGTACGGCGGCAACTTCCACGAGTTCGCGTTCGGTCTGCTCTACCGCGACGGCTACTTCTACGTGAACCTCTCCGTCGCCATCGACCTCGGCGGCGCCACCACCACCCCGCAGCCCGCGCCCGGCCGCGGGACGACGTACAAGATCAGCAAGAGGACCGGGAAGATCAGCCCGGTCGCCGGCGGACTGCGAACCCCCAACGGCATCGGCTGGGGCCCGGACAACGGCCTCTTCGCCACCGACAACCAGGGCGGCTGGCTGCCCTCCTCCAAGCTCGTCCAGGTCAAGCAGGACCGCTTCTTCAACCACTACACCGAGCCCGCCGGGCCCTTCGAGGACTCCCCCGTCACGAAGCCGGTGCTGTGGCTGCCGCAGAACGAGATCGGCAACTCGCCCTCCACCCCGCTGCTCGTGAAGAAGGGGACCTTCAAGGGCCAGATGCTGATCGGCGACGTCACCTACGGCGGCCTGCAACGCGCCTACCTGGAGAAGGTCAAGGGCCAGTACCAGGGCGCCGTCTTCCGCTACACCCAGGGCCTGGAGGCCGGCGTCAACCGGATCAGCGTCGGCCCCGACGGGGCGATCTACGCCGGCGGCCTCGGCGCCGACGGCAACTGGGGACAGGAGGGCAAGCTCAAGTTCGCCCTGCAGAAGCTCACGCCCAACGGCGGCAACACCTTCGACATCCAGAAGATGCGGGCCGTACCCGGCGGCTTCGACCTGACGTACACCCAGCCGGTGTCCGCCGAGACCGCCGCGGAGCTGGCCGCCCGCTACGAGGCCCAGCAGTGGCACTACACCCCCACCGCCGACTACGGCGGCCCGAAGATCGCCGAGGAGCGGCTGTCCGTGCGCTCCGCGACGCTCTCCCGGGACGCCCGGACCGTCCGGCTGCGGCTGGACGGCCTCAAGCCGGACCGCGTGGTGCACGTGCGCTCCCCGCGCCCCTTCACCTCCGCGTCCGGTGAAGCGCTCTGGAGCACCGAGGCCTGGTACACGCTGAACGCGATGCCCGGCAAGCAGCCGCCCGCCGCCACCCTCTACGAGGCCGAGGAGGCGAACCTGACGGGCACGGCCGGGATCGGCACCGACCACGTCGGCTACTCCGGCAGCGGCTTCGTCGACCAGTACGCCACCGAGGGCAGGGTCGCCACCACGTTCGACGTGACGGTCCCGAAGTCGGGCACGTACGACGTCAACCTGCGCTACTCCAACGGTCCGAACCCCTTCGAGGGAACCAAGTCGCTGTCCCTGTACGCCAACGGGAAGAAGGTGCGGCAGACCCACCTCGCCTCCACCGGGGACTGGGACACCTGGTCCACGCGGACCGAGCGCCTGCGCCTGCGCGCCGGCCACAACACGGTCTCCTACCGGTACGACGCGGGCGACACCGGTCACGTCAACCTCGACCTGATCACCGTCCACCCGCAGGGTGCCCGCGTCGCCCTCTTCGACGGCACGGCCGCCTCGCAGGACCAGTGGCAGCACACGGACGGACGGCGCACGGCGTGGCCCCTGTCCGAGGAACGGTCGATGGAGGTGTGCTGCGGCGACCTCCGCACCAAGGACGCCTACCAGGACTTCGCCCTCCACGTGGAGTTCCGCGTCCCCCTGCTGCCCCCGGACGTGACCGGGCAGGACCGCGGCAACAGCGGCATCTACCTGCAGGACCGCTACGAGCTGCAGATCCTCGACTCCTTCGGGGACACCTCACCGGCCACCAACGAGGCCGGCGCCTTCTACCAGAAGAAGGCGCCCGACATCAACGCGGCCACGGCCCCGGAAACGTGGCAGACGTACGACATCGTCTTCCGCGCCGCCCGCTTCGACGACACCGGTCGCAAGACCGCCGACGCCCGGGTGACGGTGGTCTGGAACGGCAAGAAGGTCCACGACGACGTCGCCCTCGACGGCCCCACCGCGGCGGGCCGGGCCGAGACGCCGGCCGCCGGGGCGATCCGGCTTCAGGACCACGGGAACAAGGTCCGGTTCCGCAACCTCCTGATCGAGCCGCTGGACTGACCGCGGCCGTGCGGGGTGGCTCCGGACGGCCACCCCGCACGCACCGCTCCTGGTCACCGGCCGGCCCGTGTCCTCCGGGCGCCTCTGGGTAGGGTGAGTGGGAAGTCCTGCCGTGAGTCGAACAAGGAGCGGAATTGAGCGAGCCGGCGTCCGTCGCCCTGCAACTGGAGATCGCCCGGGAACTGGAGGTCGCCGAGACCTTCGACGCCGAACGGGAGATCGAGCGCCGGGTGGCCTTCCTGACCGAGCGCCTGACCTCCACCGGTCTGCGCGCCCTCGTGCTGGGCATCAGCGGCGGGGTCGACTCGACCGTCGCGGGCCGTCTGTGCCAGCTGGCCGTCGAACGGGCCCGGGCCGAGGGCCACGAGGCGCGCTTCTACGCGATGCGGCTGCCCAACGGCGTCCAGGCCGACGAGCACGACGCCCAGCTCGCGCTCTCCTTCATCAAGGCCGACCAGGTGCTGACGGTGGACATCAAGCCCGCGAGCGACGCCACCCTGGAGGCCCTGCTCGCCGCCGACGTCGCCTTCCGCGACGCCCACCACCAGGACTTCGTGCACGGCAACGTCAAGGCCAGGCAGCGCATGATCGCCCAGTACGCCGTGGCCGGCGCGCACAACGGCCTCGTCGTCGGCACCGACCACGCCGCCGAGGCGGTCTCCGGGTTCTTCACCAAGTTCGGCGACGGCGCCGCCGACGTCGTCCCGCTGACCGGTCTCACCAAGCGCCGGGTGCGCGCCGTCGGCGACGCGCTGGGCGCCCCCGCCGAACTGGTGCGCAAGGTGCCGACGGCCGACCTGGAGACCCTCGACCCCGGCAAGGCCGACGAGGACGCGCTCGGCGTGACCTACGACGAGATCGACGACTTCCTCGAGGGCAAGCCGGTCGGCGAGGAGGCCTTCGAGAAGATCGTCAGCCGCTACCGGCTGACCGACCACAAGCGCAGGCTGCCCATCGGGCCGTGAGGCCCCCCGGCGGGCCGAGGACGTGACCTGCGGGGAGAACGGCGGACGATGCTCCGCCGTTCTCCCCGTACGTGTGTCCGGACCACCCGGGCAGGGACGGGCACCGTACGGGCAGGTGGTCGCACAATTGGTGCGAAATGTCACTTACCGCTCTAATCTGTCGACTGGAAGGCTCGGACAGTCGACGGCCGGTTCAGCCGGCGGAAGGTGCGCTTCCATGGCTGAACGGCTCAAGCGGTCCGGCTTGCTCGGCGAACTGTCGGCCGAGTTCGCCGGCACGCTCATCCTCATCCTCTTCGGCTGCGGCGTGGTCGCCCAAGTGGCCGCGGGCGGTGCCCTCACCGACCCCGAGGGCGGACTCGGCGACCACGACAGCATCGCCTGGGCCTGGGGGCTCGGTGTGACGCTCGGCGTCTACGTGGCCGCACGGCTCAGCGGCGCCCACCTCAATCCCGCGGTGACCGTCGCCCTCGCCACGTTCAAGGGGTTCCCCTGGCGCAAGGTGGCCCCGTACGCCCTGGCCCAGACGGCCGGCGCCTTCGTGGCCGCTCTGCTCGTCCGCTGGAACTACTCGGAGGCGCTGGCGAAGGCCGACCCCGGCCACACGATCAAGACGCAGACCGTGTTCTCCACGCTCCCCGCCAACGGGAACACCGCGCTCCCGGTCCACGAGTGGGGCGCCTTCCGCGACCAGATCATCGGCACCGCCCTCCTGCTGCTGCTGATCCTGGCCATCACCGACCTGCTCAACACACCCCCGGGCGCGAACCTGGCCCCCTTCGTCATCGGCCTGGTGGTGGTCGCCATCGGCATGGCCTGGGGCACCAACGCGGGCTACGCCATCAACCCGGCGCGCGACTTCGGCCCCCGGCTGGCCAGCTTCCTGACCGGATACGGCGGGGCCTGGCGGGACCAGTACGGGAACCTCTACTTCTGGGTGCCGATCGTCGCGCCGCTGATCGGCGGCGTTCTGGGGGCGGGGCTGTACAAGGTCTTCGTCGGCCGGTTCCTGCCGACCGCGGAGCCGGAACCGACGGGGCGCGTACCGGCGCCCGAGGACTGACACCGGCCGGAGAGGCGACACACCATGGCGGACTTCATCGGCGCGGTGGACCAGGGAACCACCAGCACCCGATTCATGATCTTCGACCACGGCGGCAACGAGGTGGCGAAGCACCAGCTGGAGCACGCCCAGATCCTCCCCCGCTCCGGCTGGGTGGAGCACGACCCCGTGGAGATCTGGGAGCGCACCAACTCGGTCATGCAGAACGCGCTGCGCCACAGCGGGCTGTCGGGTACCGACCTGGAGGCCATCGGCATCACCAACCAGCGGGAGACCACGGTGGTCTGGGACCCGCGCACCGGGCGTCCCTACTACAACGCCATCGTGTGGCAGGACACCCGCACCGACGCCATCGCGGCGCACCTGGAACGCTCCGGGCGGGGAGACGTCATCCGCCGCAAGGCCGGACTGCCGCCGGCGACCTACTTCTCGGCCGGCAAGATCCAGTGGATCCTCGAGAACGTCGACGGCGTGCGCGAGGCGGCGGAGCGGGGCCATGCCGTCTTCGGCAACACGGACGCCTGGGTCCTGTGGAACCTGACCGGCGGTCCCGAAGGCGGTATCCACGCCACCGACGTGACCAACGCCAGCCGCACCATGCTGATGAACCTGGAGACGCTCGACTGGGACGACGAACTGCTCGGCTTCTTCGACATCCCCCGGGCCATGCTGCCCGCCATCCACCCGTCCTCCCACCGGGAGGCGTACGGCGTGGCCCGGACCTCCCGGCCGCTGCGCGCCGCCGTCCCCGTCTGCGGCGTGCTCGGCGACCAGCACGCCGCCACCGTCGGCCAGGTCTGCTTCGCGCCCGGCGAGGCCAAGAACACCTACGGCACCGGCAACTTCCTGCTGCTCAACACCGGCACGGAACCGGTCCGCTCTCAGCACGGCCTCCTCACCACCGTCGCCTACCAGTTCGGCGACGGCCCGGCGGTCTACGCCCTGGAGGGTTCCATCGCGGTGACCGGGTCCGCCGTGCAGTGGCTGCGTGACCAGATGAAGATCATCAAGACCGCCGCCGAGAGCGAGGAACTCGCCCGTACCGTCGACGACAACGGCGGCATGTACTTCGTCCCGGCCTTCTCGGGCCTGTTCGCCCCTTACTGGCGCTCCGACGCCCGGGGAGCGATCGTCGGTCTCGCCCGCTACAACGACAACGCGCACCTGGCCCGGGCGACCCTGGAGTCGATCTGCTACCAGAGCCGCGACGTCGTCGAGGCCATGGAGCAGGACTCGGGGGTCCACCTCGACGTGCTCCGGGTCGACGGGGGCGTGACCTCCAACGACCTCTGCATGCAGATCCAGGCCGACGTCCTCGGTGTCCCCGTCAGCCGGCCCGTCGTCGCGGAGACCACCGCGCTGGGGGCGGCGTACGCCGCGGGGCTGGCCACGGGCTTCTGGCGGGACACCGACGAGCTGCGCGGCCATTGGCAGGAGTCCAGGCGCTGGGAGCCCCAGTGGGCCGAGGACCGGCGGGCGGCAGGCTACGACGGGTGGAAGCGGGCGGTACAGCGCACGCTCGACTGGGTCGAGGTGCCGTGACGCCCCGGCCCGGCCGTGACCGGCGCCGGGCGTCCTGTTCTCCCTCCTCTCGCGCCACTGGAGGTGCGATGATCTGAGCGTCGGCGCTCGCCCTTGGGAGCGCGAGACGAAGGCGGGGCGCGGAGGACCCTCTGTGGTCGTTCCTCGGTGGACCGTCCTTCCGGCAGACGGTGAGGAGACGCAGTGTTCGGTCCGGACGAGAACGGCTGCGCCGGAGAGCAGGCCTCGGGGATGCCCCGCGAAGTGGACAGGATGCTGGGTGCCCTGGGGGGTGCCGCCTACGTCGTGGACGAGCAGGGGCGCATCGTCGCGGTGAACGCCGCCGCCGAGCGGTCGCTGGCCCGTCCCGCCGGTGAACTCGTCGGCTGCGACGCGCACGACCTGCTGCACCGCAGCGCTCACGGCGAACCGTTGCCCAGGGCCCGGTGCGGCATGCGGCAGGCGTTCCTCTCCGGACGCACGGTCCAGGGCGAGCTGGACTGGTTCCTGCGGGGGGACGAGACCCTGATGCCCGTCGCGTGGCTGATCACTCCCTGCCGGATCGGCGACGACGAGAAGGGGACGCTCGTCGTCTTCCATTCGCCGGCTCTCCACGACGTCCCGGGCATCGCACACGGCTCGGGGCAACTCACGGAACTGGATCGGCTGGCCCTGCTGGCCGAGACGACCACCCAGCTGACCTCCACCCTCTCCGTCGACGAGGCCATGCGCCGACTCGTGGCCCTGGTGCTGCCCCGGCTGGCCGACTGGGCGGTGATCGACCAGATCACCGAGCGCGACGAGGTGTGGCGCACCGCCGTGGTGCACGCGGAGGGCGGGGCCCTGGTGCACCGGCCGGACCTCGAGGGCCCCATGGCCCCGGTGCCCGAGGCGTCCACCATGCCGCTGTCCCGGGCTCTGCGGGGTGTCGCCTCGACGGTGACCGACTCGCGGGCGTACGAGCGGTCCCCCGATTCCGGTATCGCCGTGGAGCAGCGCCGCCTGTTCGAGTCCACGGGGATCCAGTCCGCCGCCATCGCGCCGATCCGGGGCCTGCGCCAGGTGCTGGGCGCGCTGACCCTGGGGCGCGAGGCGGGTTCGCGGGAGTTCACGGCGGCCGACCTCACGCTGTTGGAGGACATCACGCGTCGTGCGGGCCTGGCGCTGGACAACGCCCGCCTCTACGAGCGGCAGCGCAAGGTGGCCGAGACCATGCAGCGCTATCTGCTGCCCCAACTGCCGCGCGTGCCGGGATTGCAGATGACGGCCAGGTACCTGCCCGCGCCCGACGCCTCCCATGTCGGCGGTGACTGGTACGACGTCTTTCCGCTGAGTGACGGCGGCACGGCGCTGGCCGTCGGAGACGTCGTGGGACACGACCTGGAGGCCGCGGCCGGCATGGCGCAGGTCCGCAACATCCTCCGTGCCTACGCCTGGGCCCACCAGGGGCCGCCCAGCGAGATCGTCCAACGCGTCGACCAGTCGATCCTCCGCATCACCGACGTGCCCATGGCGACGATGACGTTCGCGCGGATGACGGTCCGCGAGGACGGACAGTGGGCACTGGCCTGGTCGAACGCCGGGCATCCGCCGCCGCTGCTGATCACCGGGGAAGGAGTGGCCCGCTACCTGACGGGCGGTCACGGCCTGTTGCTCGGCACCGGTACCGAGCAAGCCCGTCCGGACGCGTCGGCGCTCCTGCCGCCCGGGGCGACGCTCGTGCTGTACACGGACGGACTCATCGAGTCCCCGGGGCACTCCCTCGACGAGGGACTGGAGCAACTGCGGCGCCACGCCGCGGTGCTGGCCCGCCGCCCGATGGAGTCGTTCACCGACGAGCTGCTCAGGAGGGTGCGGCCCCCCGAGAACGACGACGACGTCGCCCTGCTGGCCGTGCGGCTGGGTGCCCCGGGCTGACGGCCGCGGGACCTAGGCCGCCTGTGTAGGTTCACCCGCGGCAGAGGACGTGCGCCGTCCCTCTAAGGTGATCCCCATGTCTGCCAGATTGAGTTCCGCGAGGACCCGTGCCGCGTTGCACACGTCCGCGCGTGTCTCCACCGAGTTGCTGCTGATATTCGTCCTGCTCGCGGTGGCCCTGTGGCTCCTCGGCCGTATGTGGTCCGTCGTGTGGCCGGTGGCGATCGCCCTGCTGCTGACCACGCTGACCTGGCCGTCGGCCCGGTTCCTCCGGCGGCACGGATGGGCGCCCGCGCTGGCCGCGTCGGCGGTGACCGTGGCGTTCCTGCTGGCCGCCGTCGGTGTCGTGGCGCTGATCGCGGTGCCGATGTCCTCCCAGACCGACGAGTTGACCGACGGCGTGATGGAGGGCATCGAGCGGTTGCGCGAGTGGGCCGCGGGACCGCCGCTGAACATCGGCGACGCCCAGATCACCAGTGCGGTCGACACGGCCATGGCCCGTGTCCAGGACAGCGTCGGCAGCATGGTCAGCACGGTGGCCACGGGGGTGAGCGCCGTGGTCAACGGTCTGATCACCGCGATCCTCGCGGTCTTCCTGATGTTCTTCTTCCTCAAGGACGGGCCGCGGTTCCTGCCGTGGCTCACCCGCCAGTTGCCCGGCCGGCTCTCCACCGACGTACCGGCCGTGGCCGCGCGCGGTTGGGAGACCCTGGGCTCCTTCGTCCGTTCGCAGGCGCTGGTGGGTCTGCTCGACGCGGTCTTCATCGGCCTCGGGCTGTGGATACTGGGCGTGCCGCTGGTGCTGCCCCTGGCCGTGCTGACCTTCGTGTCCGCGTTCGTGCCCATCGTGGGTGCCCTGTTCGCGGGCTTCGTCGCGGTCCTCATCGCCCTGGTGTCCAACGGTCTGACGGACGCCCTGATCGTGCTGGCGATCATCGTGGTGGTGCAGCAGTTGGAGGGCAACGTGTTCCAGCCCATGATCCAGAGCCGCGGGCTGGGTCTGCACGCGGCGGTGATCCTGCTGGCGGTGACGCTGGGCGGCAGCCTGGCCGGAGTGGTGGGCACCCTGCTCGCCGTACCGGTCGCCGCGTTGATCGCGGTCGTCTGGAACTACGTGCGCGACCAACTCACCGACACCCCGGAGGAACCCGCGACGACCGACGCCTGAGGCCGGCCGCCGCCCGCCCTGGGTGCACGTCGACCCCGGCGGCCGGTGCTGCCAGCTTGCGGCCGTGCATCTCTTCTCCGTCAACCGACCCGGGACGCGGTGACCTACCGGGAGGTCGTCGAGCCCCCTACGGGTGAGGACCCGCTCGACGCGCTGACGGTCCGGCTGGCGGCCGCGTACGAGGAACCGTGGCTGCTCAGGTTCCACCTCGACGACGTCGGTGCGGCCGCGGGCCGTGCCGCCGCACTCGCGCCTCCCGCGGCACGGGTCGCCACCCGCGGGGAGGTGCTCACGGTGGACGACTACCTCAGCGCGTACGTCCTGGAGTGGACCCTCCACCACCTCGACCTGATCGCGGACCTCCCGAACGGAGACGCTGTCGGTCGGCACCGGACGGCGTGCTCCGAGCGGAGCGCAGCAAGGCCGCGCTGGGAGAACTGGCCGCGCGCCTCCCCTTCGCCCTCGGCTGAGGACGCCCGCCGTGAGCCCGGTGGGTCGTCCGAACGGACGATGCCCCTGTCGTCCGTACCGTCCGCCCAACGGAGCCACAGCGCCGACCGGCGGTCCCGCCCCGCGGGGGGAGGCTGGTGGCACTCGCCCCTCGACACCTCGGAGTCGTCGCACCATGCACCGTCCGATCCCCCGTCCGACTGCCGCGCCCGGCGGTCCGGTGCCGTCGTCATGCCCCGTACGCGTGACGGGCGGGCAGCGGTGAACCGGCGCGTCGCGGGCCCCCTCGCCGTGCTGGCCGCCGTCACGACGGCCCTGGCCGGATGCGCGCCGGGCGACGGCACCGAGGCGGAGCCGCCGGTGTCCGCCCCGCCCGCGGCGACCGGCCCCCGGGCACCGGAGGCCGGCCCGGGCCCGCCCCGCACACCCGAAGGCACGCTGCTGGTCACCGACTTCGGCGCGGACACCGTCACGTTCGTCGACCCGGCCCGGTCGGGCGCGGCGGCGGACCTGGGCTCGGTGCGGGTGGGGACCGCCCCGTACGGGGTCGCCCTCGACGACGAGGGTACGGCGTGGGTGGCGACGGCGGAGGGGGTGGCCGCGGTGGACACCCGCGCCCGCGAGCGCACCGCGCTGATTCCCTACACGACCGACACGGGCCCCGTGGCGACCGGCGAGTACCGGGGCGGCGGCATGGGCATCGCCGTGTCCCCGGACGGAGGCCGGGTCTACGTCGGCGTCAACGTCCCCGGCGGCGACGGCGCGCTGGAGGTCGTCGACACCGAGCGGCGGAAGGTGACGGAGACCGTTCCGGTCGGCCGCCGGCCCTTCGACGTCGACGTGTCGCGCGACGGCCGGCACGTCTACGCCACCAACCACGACTCCTTCGACGTCACCGTCGTCGACACCGGCGACTGGACGGCGCGCCGCGTCGAGGTCGCGCCGTACGGCACAAAGGGCGGCCTCGGCTCCTGGCTCAAGCCGCACCACACCGCCGTACGGCCCTCGGACGGCGCCCTGCTGCTGCCCTTCGAGGGGGAGCGTCTCGCCGTGGTCGATCCCCGCACCGGGTCCGTCCGGATCGAGGGCATGACCGCCAACACCCACCAGCACGGGGTGGCGGTCGGTGCCGACGGCACCCTCTACGCCGTGGGCACCGGCCCGATCGACCCGTCCGAGGACGACGGCCCGTCCCTGACCGTGCGCCGGCCCGACCGGCACGAGCGGGTCATCCCCCTGGACGGCCCGCACGAGACCGTCGTCCCCTCGGCGGACGGCCGCACCGCCTACGTCTCCGGCGGCTTCACCCGGGACGGCTACTGGAACGGTCTGAGCGTCGTCGACACCGGCTCGGGCCGGGTGACCCGCCTGCCCGTCGGCGAACGGCCCCTGGGCATCGCGCTCCTGTGAGACGGCCGCACCGTGCCTCGGGCACCACCGCCTCCGGTGGCGCCGCTCAGCGGGACGGGCGCACCGGGGCGCTGGCCGTCCCCCGTTCCCGGCCGCTCAGCTCGGCGTCCAGGGTCTCCTGGGCGACCCGCATCGCCTCCGCGTACCGAGGCTGCCCCATGCGCCGCCAGGCCACCTCGGGATCGACCTGTTCGACGTGGCTCACCACCCACCAGATGTTGCCGAACGGGTCCCGGACCCTGCCCCCGCGGTCCCCCCACGCGCTGTCGGCCACCTCGGTGACCACCTGCGCGCCGTGCTCGACCGCGGCGGCCATCGCGGCGTCCGCGTCCGGCACGTAGACCCGCAGCAGCGCGGGCATCACCGGCCAGTCGGACCGCCGGTCGAAGGCCAGCACCACCGTGTCACCGACCCGGATCTCACCGTGCCCGACGGAGCCGTCCTCGACCTCCACCCGGCCGAGCTCCTCACCACCGAACGCGGCGGTGACGAAGTCGAGCAGCGCGCCGGTGTCATCGGTGACCACCCACGGCGCGACGCTGGTGTACCCCTCGGGTGCGGTGTGCTTCATCGGACACGTCCCTTCTCTCGGTGCGATGTGGTGCGAACGACGCTAACCGGGAAGTAGGCCGGTTCCGGTCCTACTTGCCACGGCGCGACGATGCCGCGCTCGTCGGTGGATCGAAGGGAGCGGTCGCCGCTACGTTGGCTGCGGCCCTGATCACTCGCACCGAGAGGACACCATGCCCGCCGACGACGGCCCGTACGAGATTCTTGACGACCGCTTCCGCACCGGGCGCTGTACGAACGGTGACAACAGGCTGGAGGTCCTGTACGACGACTGCCGGTGGGCCGAGGGGCCGCTGTACCTGCCCGCCTGGCGGCAGTTGATCTGGAGCGACATCCCCAACGACCGCATCCTGCGCTGGGACGAGGCCACCGGCACGGTCGGCGTCTTCCGTACGCCGGCCGGGCACAGCAACGGCAACACCCTCGACCGGCGGGGCCGGCTGGTCACCTGCGAACAGGGCAACCGCCGTGTCACCCGAACGGAGCCCGACGGGACCGTGACCGTGCTCGCCGACCGCTTCGACGGCAAGCGGCTCAACAGCCCGAACGACTCCGTCGTCCGTTCCGACGGCACGATCTGGTTCTCCGACCCGGACTTCGGCATCATCAGCGACTACGAGGGCCACCGGGCCGAGTCCGAGATCGGGGCGTGCAACGTGTACCGGATCGACCCGGTCTCGGGGGACGTCCGGCTGGCGGCCGGCGGTTTCGAGGGGCCCAACGGTGTCGTCCTGTCCCCCGACGAGAGGCGGCTGTACGTCTCGGACTCCCGGGCCGCGCGGATCCACGTCTTCGACATCGGCGAGGACGGCACGCTGTCCGACGGGAAGGTCTTCGCCGAGGCCCGGGGCGACGTGCACTTCGACAACATCCGCTTCGACGACGAGGGCCGGCTCTGGGCCGCCGCACTACACGACGGCGTCCACTGCTACGACCCCGACGGCACCCTCATCGGCCGGCTGCGTGTGCCCGAGCCCGTCTCCAACATCGCCTTCGGCGGCCCGAAGAACAACCGCCTGTTCATCACCGCCACCACGTCCCTGTACTCACTCGTGATGTCGGTGACCGGCGCGCCTCGCCTGTAGGCCCTCGGCCGTCCGTGTCCCCGGCCGAGCGGGGGCACGGGCGGTCACCGCTGCCGGGCGCGGTACAGGTCGCGCAGCAGGGCGATCTCCGCCCCGTGGTGGAGCACTTCCTGGTTGACCCACCAGACGATGTCGACGAACGGCTCCTCCGCGTCGCTCCCGTGGGGACAGGTGCACCGGCCGACCTCGTCCGGCGCCGCGTCGTCGGCGCCCCCAGCGCGTCCCGCCGGGCGGCGGCGCCCGTGGCGAAGGCCGCGTCCGCTTCGGTCGCGCTGCCGCACACCGCGTGGTCGTCGCGGGTGAGCGAGTGGGTGCCGGAGGTGGTGTCGGCCCGCAGGAAGAGCATCTCGCCGAGATGGCTCAGCCGCCAGGCGAGGGTCGTCAGGGGGCGGCGGCGAGGGATGCGGGTACGGCGCCGTGTCCCTGTCCCACTCGCCGGCGCCGGTCAGCCCGGTCGCGCGCGGCCCCGGCCCGTCCGCCCGCAGCCTGACCGGCCAGCAGCGGTCCGGCGCGGGTTACCAGAAGTACTCCTCGTCCGTCAGGAGGCTCACCCCCGTCTCCGTGCCGTCCCCGCTGTCCATGACCGGCCCGGCCACGCGGTCGGAGAGGCGCCGGCAGGCGAAGTCGAACTGTTCCAGCAGGGGAACCAGACGGGACGGTGTCCTCCGTACACTCCTGCGTCGCGACGAAGGGCCCGCGCCCCCGAGGGGGCTGCCGTGCCGGGCCGCCGGCCCGGCACGGCGGCCGGACGCCCCGCGCCCCGCTTTCCGCCCGCCGGTAAGGGGGTGAACCGCTGTGCGGGGCCCGGTCGTTGCGGCGTAGGTTGTGACGACGTAAGCACGCCTCGGCTGAAAGACGGACCGTACCCATGAGCGACCCCGTGACGACACCCGGCTCCGCTGCGCACCAGAGGATCGACACCTCGGTGCCGCACTCGGCCCGGATCTGGAACTACTGGCTGGGCGGGAAGGACAACTACCCGGTCGACGAGCAGGCCGGCGACGCGTACACCGCGGTCTTCCCCGGCATCGTCACCATCGCCCGCAGCAGCCGTGCCTTCCTGCGCCGCAACATCACGTACCTGGTCGCCGAGGCGGGTGTGCGGCAGTTCCTCGACATCGGGACGGGTCTGCCGACCGCCGACAACACCCACGAGGTCGCCCAGCGCATCGCTCCCGAGTCCCGGATCGTCTACGTGGACAACGACCCGATGGTCCTCGCCCACGCCCGCGCGCTCCTCTACTCCACCCCCGAGGGTGCGACCGCCTACATCGACGCCGACGTGCTCGACCCCGAGAGCGTCCTCGCGGACGCCGCGAAGACGCTGGACTTCACACAGCCGGTGGCCCTCATCCTCAGCAACATCCTCGGGCACATCGCCGACCACGACCGGGCGCGGTCCGTCGTCACCAGGCTGATGGAAGCGCTGCCGTCCGGCAGCTACCTCTCCGTCAACGACGGCTCCCGAGGCATCGACCCGGAATTCGAGCAGGCGCAGGACGCCTACAACGAGAGCGGCGCCGCCCCGTACGTCCTGCGCACCGTCGAGCAGATCACCGCGTACTTCGACGGCCTGGAGCTCGTGGATCCCGGGGTCGTTCCGGTCACCCAGTGGCGTCCGGACGCCGACTCCCCCGCCCCGGAGCCCATCGGCGAGCACGGCGGCCTCGCCCGCAAGGTGTGACACCGCCCTGACGGAGTCCGTCACCGGCGGCGGGAACGCGCCGGGCGACGGGCCCGACCGCCGGTCCCGGCACCCGATCCCGAGGAGTGCGCGCATGCCCGCATGGTCATTGCCCGAGACGTTCACCAGCAGCTCCGGCGCAGTCCGGTGGAACCGGCTGGGCGAAGCCGGCCGGCCGGCGCTGGTCCTGCTGCACGGCACGCCGTTCTCCTCGTACGTCTGGCGCGCGGTGGCCCGCTCGCTGGCGCGTGAGCATCAGGTGTTCGTCTGGGACATGCCGGGCTACGGGGCGTCGGAGAAGTCCGCGGGCCAGGACGTGTCCCTGGCCGCCCAGGGCCGGGTCTTCACGGAGCTGCTGGCCCACTGGGGCCTTCAGCGGCCGCTCGTGGTCGCCCACGACTTCGGGGGTGCCGTCGCGCTGCGGGCCCATCTGCTGCACGGCGCCGGCTACCGGGCGCTGGCCCTGGTCGATCCGGTCGCGATGGCCCCCTGGGGTTCGCCGTTCTTCCGGCTGGTCCGCGACCACGCCGAGGTCTTCGAGGCGCTGCCGCCGCCGCTCCACCGGGCGCTGGTCCGCGAGTACGTCGGTTCCGCCAGCAGCCCGGGGCTGCACCCGGCGGTCCTGGACCGGCTGGTGCGGCCCTGGCTCGGCGAGGCGGGGCAGCCGGCGTTCTACCGGCAGATCGCCCAGGCCGATCAGCGCCACACCGACGAGATTCAGGAGCGGTACGCGGACATCACCGTCCCGACGCTGGTCTGCTGGGGCGAGGACGACGCGTGGATTCCGGTGGCGAAGGGGCGTGAACTCGCCGCTGCCGTGCCCGGTGCCCGATGGGAGCCGATCGCCCACGCCGGTCATCTCGTCCAGGAGGACGCGCCGGCCGAGCTCACGGCCGCGCTGCTCGCCTTCCTCGGGCGACTTCCCTGACGGCTGCGCGGCACTCGGGAGGCCGCGAGGGGACCGGACATGCCTCGGGGCACGGTGCCCGGGAACCAGTGGTTCCCGGGCACCGTGCCCCGTTCGGCGGTCTCCCGGTCAGGCGGGGGTGATGTTCTCCGCCTGCGGGCCCTTCTGGCCCTGGGTGATGTCGAAGGTGACGGCCTGGCCTTCCTGCAGCTCGCGGTAGCCCTGGGCGTTGATGTTGGAGTAGTGCGCGAAGACGTCGGGACCGCCGCCGTCCTGCGCGATGAAGCCGAAGCCCTTTTCAGAGTTGAACCACTTGACAGTTCCGCTGGCCATGCCTTTTGCCTTTCAGCCGTTATCGGATTCGCACCGCGCGAACCCGGAGGTGGTCGTCCTGGTCCTCCGGCATTGCACAGCAAACCGCCCGCACTCCGGGGCGGGCGGTCTGGGCGAACCACGACATCTGCTGCTGACGCTACACGGCATGTCCGAGCCTCACCAGTGAGTAAGGGGTGTGAGCGGCAACGATGTTGCCGAACCGAGGCCCGGAAGGTGCCCGGGGGCGGTGTCACACCCCGGTCATCAGCCGGGCATGGCACAGGAGGCGCTCCTCGACCTGCTCCGCGGTGGCGGCACCGGAGGTGATCTCGATGCAGTAGCCGTCCTCCAGGGTCCGACCCGCGCCCGTGGGATCGGTTCCGCCCCGGCACCACGTCGCACGCCTCGGCGGGGACGGCCTGAACCCGGGCCGAGGTGCCGCGTCCCTGGGCCATACGGGGGAGACGGCGAGGCGGCCGCACACCCCGGTTCCGTTAGTGGTCAAGCAATGAGTAGTCCACACAACGGAGTCGGAGATCGATATGACCGTCAGGAATGCGCTGGCCAAGGTGATCGGCGCGGTCGTCTGCACCGGCCTGCTGGGAACGGGGTGCGCCCGGCAGCAGCCGGCGGCGGCCCCACGGGACTCGCAGGCGCCCGACAGGTCCGCCTCCCAGCCGACCTCGCCCCGCCCCGCTCCCCCGCGTTCGTTCCGCAGCCCCCTGCCGGGACTCGGTCCGTCCCTGCGGGCCCGCATCCCCGACGCCTCCCGGCAGGCCCTGGTGGTCACGGGCGCGACCAGGACCTCGAACCGGGCACGGGCGGTGCTCTACGAGCAGGACCCCGCGCGGGGCTGGCGTGCCGTCGCCGGTCCCTGGGCGGCCCACAACGGCCTGCGCGGCTGGACCGAGGAGCACGAGGCGGGCGACCTCCGCTCGCCCGTCGGCGTCTTCCGTCTGAGCGACGCCGGTGGGAGGCTCCCCGACCCCGGTACCCGGCTCCCCTACGACCAGGACCCGGAGTTCGCCGTGTCGGGCACCGGGCATCTCGGGGAGCCGCTGGAGGGTTCGTTCGACTACGTGGTCGCCATCGACTACAACCGGGTGCCCGGCACCACCCCCCTGGACAAGACGCGACCGCTGGGCGAGGACAAGGGCGGCGGCGTCTGGATCCACGTGGACCACGAGGGACCGACGAACGCCTGTGTCTCCCTGAGCGAGGAGCACATGCGCGCGTTGCTCAGCGCCCTGGACCCGGAGAAGGAGCCGGTCGTCGTGATGGGCCCGGAGTCGGTCCTGGAGCGGTAGCGCGCGCACCGGCGCCGCCGTGCCGTGGACGCCCGGTGCCAGACGCCGACGGAGCCCTTGGTGACCCGTACCGGGGCGAGCGTACCGGCCCGGTGCGGAACGCCGGCGGAGCCCCTGGTGGCGTGGGCCGGGCGGGCGTACCGGTTCGTCCACGCGGTCTTGACGGGGCGGACCGCGCTCGGCCTACTGGAGGCGAGCCGGACGTGTTCGGGGGACCGGTCCGGTCTCCGGCCGGTGTCGGTCCCCGCCGGGGCGGCAGGTCAGGAGTGCGACAGTGCGGCGTCGATGGGCAGCGGCGGCAGTCCTGCTGGCCTGGGCGCTGCTGCGTCTCCTCGCCGCGCAGCGAGCGGGGATCCCGGAGGCGGAGCCCACCCCGGGCTCCGCCCACGTGGCCGTGGTGGTGGTGGTCGAGACGGCCGGGGAGCCGGGTCCGGGCGAGGAGGACCCCTCGCTCCGCCAGGTCGCCGTCCGCTCGCCGAGGACCGCCGGGAGGGTGGCCTGGGATCACGGCGTCGCCGCCCCCGCCCCGGTACCGACGTGCGCCGGGGGACGGGACGACGGTGGCCTTCGCCGGCCGCCGGCCCCTGGGCGGGGCGCGGACGGGCCCGCGCGGGGCGCACCCGAACTGCAGACGTTCCGCTGCTGAACCACGGCGGTACCGACGAGGCCTGCGCCGCGCGGCCCGTGTACTGCCCGCCGAGACGCGGTGTCCAGCAGGCCTTCGTGTGTCCGGAGAGTTCCGACGACGCAGGAGGCGGACGCATGTCCGAGAAGCGCATAGACGTGATCGTGCCGGGAGAGCTCGGCACGGACGACCGCAAGATCTGGCGGGAGATGAGAGCCGCCTCCGGAGCCCCGGCCAATCCGTTCATGGACCCCGCGTTCACCGTGGCGGTCGGACGGGTCAGACCGCGGACACGGGTGGCGGTGCTGCGGGAGGAGGGATGCCCGGTGGGGTACTTCCCGTACGAGCGGGCCTTCGCAGGCCGGGGACGGGCCCTCGGGCTCGGGGTGTCGGACAGTCAGGGCGCGGTCCTGCGGCCCGGCATCCGTCTCGACGCCCGCGCCCTGTTGCGGAGCTGCGGTCTGTCGTCCTGGGAGTTCGACAACCTGGAAGCGGGCCAGGCCCTGTTCCTGCCCCACGCGGTCGAGGAGCTGGCCTCACCGGTCGTCGACCTCGGTGACGGATTCGAACGGTATGCCGAGGGCCTGCGCCACGGCTCGCCCGGTTTCTTCCGGCAGACCCTGGCCAAGGAACGCAGACTCGCCCGCCAGGTCGGCGAGGTGCGCTTCGTGTTCGACGAGCGGGATCCGGCGGCGTTACGGGCGCTCATGGGGTGGAAGTCCGCCCAGTACCGGCGCACCGGCCGGCGGGACCGGTTCGCCCAGGCCTGGATCATCCGGCTGGTGGACATCCTCGCCCGCGGCGAGGACCCCGGGTGCCGCGGGGTGCTGTCCGTGCTCTACGCCGCCGGCCGCCCGGTGGCGGCCCACTACGGGCTGCGGTCGCCCACGGTGCTGTCCTGGTGGTTCCCCGCGTACGACCGGGCCTACGGCAAGTACTCCCCCGGCCTGCTGCTGCAGTTGCGGATGCTGGAGGCGGCGGCCGCCGACGGGATCCGCCTGGTCGACCTGGGCAGCGGGCCGGCCCGTTACAAGGAGTCGTTCAAGACCCGCGACCTGACGGTGTACGAGGGCGCGGTGGTCCGCGCCGGGATGGGCGGCGCCGTCCACCGGCTGGGGCGGGAGCCGGCGCGCGCCGCCCGCCGCTTCGTTCGCGAGCGTCCGGGCCTCGCCCAGGGCACCGCCCGGACGCTGGAAGCGCTGGGCCGCTTGCGCGTCCGTTGACGGCGGCCCGGCCGGGAGGACCGTGGTGCGGGCCCGGGGGCCGTGGTGCGGGCCGGCCCGGCACACGGCCGTTCCCCGTGTGCCGCGGTCCGGGGCTCGTGCGCTCAGCCGGTGGGCGGCATCTCGGTGGGCGTCGAGTCCAGGCCGGGCCGGCGCTCGCGCCAGGCGCCCCGGGTGAAGTCGGGGACGTCGACCGGACGTCCGTCCCTGGCCAGCGACATGACGCTCAGGGGGACGGGCGAGCACCAGGCGGCCGAGTCGTAGACGTCGATGTCCGGTACCAGCCCCGCCCGCATCGACTGGACGGTGCGCCACTGGAGCACGTAGTCCATGCCGCCGTGCCCGCCGTTGTTGGCGGCGTCGTCACCGACCTTCTGCCACAGCCAGTGGTCGTACTCCTTGCGGTAGCCCTCGAAATCGCGCCAGGTGTGGCCGCTGTGGTCCGGTTCGGCGTAGATCCGGGCGCCGGTCGGGGCGGGTCCGGCGTAGTCCTCGACGATCCCCCGGCTGCCGGCGAGCGTGTTGATCCGGCTGTAGGGGCGGGGCGAGCTGACGTCGTGCTCCGCGCGGATCGTCCTGCCCTTCGCCGTCTCGATCATGCAGGTGACCAGGTCGCCGTTGACGTAGGTCTCCTTCCAGGAGGGGTGGTCGCGGGGTACGAAACGCGCGCGGTAGTCGGCCAGGCCCCTGGGGGCGGTGGCGGTGGCGCGCAGGGTGGTCATGCGGTCGCCGCGGTTGACGTCCATGGCGGCCGCGATGGGGGCGAGGCCGTGCATGGCGTAGAAGGAGGCCGTGCTGCGCGTGTGCCAGAGCCGGCGCCATGAGTCGGTGTAGTAGGTGTCGGAGAAGAGGAGTTCGCGCAGGTCGTGGAGGTAGCCGCCGTGGCCGTTGGTGATGTCTCCGAACAGGCCGTCGTGCGCCGCCCTGAGCATGGCCAGCTCGTTGCGGCCGTAGCTGCAGTTCTCGGAGAGGAACAGGTGCCTGCGGGTGCGCTCGGAGGTGTCGACGAGGTCCCACAGCTGGCGCAGTTCCGTCGCGACCGGCAGCTCCACCATGGCGTGCTTGCCGCTGAGCAGTGCGGCTCTGCCCTGTTCGTGGTGGAACTCCCAGGGTGTGGCGATGTACACCAGGTCGATGTCGTCGCGCCGGAGCATCCGGGCGTAGGAGTCGGCGGAGCCGCCGTATTCGGCGGGGCGCGGGCTGCCTTTGCTCTCCAGCCGGTCGGCGGCGCGCTTCGCGCGGTCGGCGCGGATGTCGCAGACGGCGGTCACGGTGCAGCCGGGCACGGCCGCCCAGCCGGTGATCATGCCGCCGCCCCGGTTGCCGAGGCCTATGACACCGACGCGGACGGTCCGGTGCGCCTCGAACGGCACCCCGATCATCGACTTCTGGCCGGGCCTGCGGCCGGGAGCCCGCTCGGCCGCCGACGCGGTGGGGGCCGAGGCGGTCATCCCGGCCGCGAGGGCGCCGGTGGCGACGGCTCCGCCCAGGAGCAGTCGGCGTGAGACAGCGGGTGTTTCGGACATGACGGCAACACTCCTCGTGGGCGGTCGGCATCACGGGCGGGGCAGTGTCGGGCGTTGTCGGGCGCGGTCGAGCACGTTCGGGGCATGACTCTGCGGTCTCCGCCCGTCCATGTCAATACGTGCTTGATGCGCAGCAGTTCCGAGCACTTCCGCGCACCGACGGTGTCACATACCGTCCTGCACCACTCCGCGCGTCGAGAGCGTCACGGGGTCCTTGTTGGTGAAGTCGCCCGGGGGAATGCCCGGGTGGTGGCCCTCGCGCGCGGGCGGGGCCTGGTCGCTGGGGCCCAGGGTGAGCCGGGAGACGATGCGGTAGCGGTCGCCGCGGTAGAGGGAGTGCACGTACTCCACGGGACGTCCGCGCGTGTCGGTGGTCAGGCGCTCGAAGAGCAGCGCCGGGGACAGCTCCGGCACGTCGAGCAGGTCACCCTCCGCGCGGGTCACCACGGTGGGCTCGATCGACTGCACGGCCTCGCTGACCCGGACGGCGTGCCGCTCGCTCAGGTGCTCGTAGAGGTCGCCCTGCTCCAGTTCCTCACTGGTCAGGTCCGCCACGAGGCCGGCCGGAACGTGCAGGTACTCGATGGCCATGGGCGAGCCGTCGACCAGCCGCAACCGCGCCACGTAGTGGATCCGCGCGGCCGGCGACATGCGCAGCTTGCGGCCCACCCGGGCCCCCGCGGGCAGGGTGCGGACCTCCAGGAGCCGGCTGGTCCAGGCGCCCGCGGCCGGCGGAAGGCTGAAGGCCGTCCGGGCCGACACCAGCTCCTGGGTGATCTTCTCGGCGGCGACGAACATGCCCCGGCCGTGCTCGCGCACCAGCAGGCCGGCGACCACCAGTTCGTCGACCGCGGCCCGCAACGTCGGCCGGGAGACACCCAGTTCGGCGCAGAGGGTGCGCTCGGAGGGGATCGCGTCCCCCGGGCGCCGTTCCTCGATGAGTTCCAGGACGGCGTCACGGACACGCTCGCGCTTGAGCACCGCTCCGGAGGCGGCGGCGTCGATCTCCATGCAGTACTCCCGTAACTGGTCTGCTGGTCAGCAGAGCTTACCTGTCCAGGTCGACGGCAAACCAGCCACACAATGCGATCTTCGGCCGAAGTCACGTGTATACGCGAGGGGTTGACGGCCTCATTGGTCCATGCCACCTTCGTCCAACGCCGACTGGTAAGCCTCTGGGCCTCTACTGGTCAAGTGCGGGTGTGCCGTCCTTTCCGCTCGTCGCCCGCCGGCTCGCCGTCCCTTCCAGCTCTCCCAGAGGTGAACCGTGAAGTACCGCTCGCTCGCCCTGTTCTCCACGCTGGTGCTCAGCGCCGGGCTTGCCGCCTGCTCTTCGTCCGGTGACGCCTCGGACGGCGCCGGCGGCGGCCCGACCGCCCTGGACGTGTGGCTGATGCGCGACAGCGTCTCGGCCGAGTTCCAGAAGGACTTCGAGACGGGCTTCGAGAAGTCCCACCCCGACATCGACCTGAAGATCCAGATCCAGGAGTGGGAGGGCATCGGCGAGAAGGTCACCGCCGCCCTGGCCAGCAACGACGCTCCCGACGTGATCGAGGTCGGCAACACGCAGGTCGCCCAGTACGCGCAGAGCGGCGGCCTCACCGACTTCACGGACCGGGTGGACGAGCTGGGCGGGGGCGACTGGCTCAAGGGCCTCGCGGAGCCCGGGTCGTACGGGGGCAAGCAGTACGGCATCCCGTACTACGCCGCCAACCGGGTCGTGATCCACCGTACCGACCTCTTCGAGCAGGCCGGCGTGGACGCCGCCGGGATCAAGACCCGGGAACAGTGGGTCGCCGCCACCCGCAAGCTCGACCGGGGCGGCACGCAGGGCATCTACCTGCCCGGGCAGAACTGGTACGTCCTGTCCGGCTTCGTCTGGGACGAGGGCGGCGACCTCGCCGCCGAGTCGGAGGGCCGGTGGAAGGGGGGCCTCGACAGTCCCGAGGCGCTGCGGGCCATGGACTTCTACCGACGCCTCCAGGCACTCGGCAAGGGTCCCAAGGACTCCGACGAGGCACAGCCGCCGCAGGCGGAGGTGATGGCCAAGGGGCAGGTCGCCCAGATCATCGCCGTCCCGGGCGGTGCGAAGGTCATCGAGGAGAAGAACCCCGAACTCAAGGGAAAGCTGGGCTTCTTCCCGATCCCCGGCAAGAGCGCCGACCGGCCGGGCGCCGTCTTCACCGGCGGTTCCGACCTCGTCGTCCCGGTGGTCGCCGCGCACCAGGAGGAGGCCTTCACCTTCATCCGGGAACTGACGGGCGACGCCTGGCAGAAGAAGCTCGCGGTCGCCATGAGCTACGTGCCGAACAAGACCACTCTCGCGGACGCCGTGTCCGCCGATCCCGGCACCGCGGCGATGGCCGCCGGCGCCGCGAACGGACACGCCACCCCCAACACGCCCCAGTGGGCGGCGGTCGAGGCCAAGAACCCGGTCAAGGAGTACATGACGGCCGTCCTCACCGGACGTGACGCCCGGTCCGAGGCCGCGAAGGCCTCCCAGACGATCACCGACACGCTCAACAGCGACTCCTGACCGCGACCGCCCCCGACACTCCGAGGACCAGGAGGCACCGTGTCGACCGTCCGTGAGCGCAGCGTGCCGCGCGACGTCAGCCGCCGCCCGCCCCCGCGCGCCGCCGGACGGGCGGGCGGGGCCGGCCGGGGATCACTCTGGCCGTACCTGCTGATCGCGCCCGCCGTGCTCGGCATGCTCTACCTGCTGGTCTACCCGCTGGCCCGCGCCGTGCTCATCTCCTTCCAGGACTTCCGGCTGCGCCAACTGATCCTCGGAGACGCCGACTTCGTGGGGCTGCGCAACTACCGGACCCTGCTGAGCGATCCGCAGTTCTGGGAGGTGGTGCGCCGGACCTTCGTGTTCATGGCCGTCAACGTGGTCGCGATCATGGTCCTGTCGACGCTGGTCGCGCTGATGGCCGAGCGGCTGGGCAGGGTGGCCAGGACCGTGCTCCTCAGCTCACTGGTCCTGGTGTGGGCGGTGCCCGTGGTGGCCGCCACCACCGTCTTCCAGTGGCTGTTCCACTCCGAGTTCGGCATCGTCAACGAGACCCTGACCGGCCTCGGGCTCGGCTCGTACGAGGGGTACACCTGGTTCGCCCACGGTGGTACCGCGTTCGCCATCGTCGTCCTGCTGATCGTCTGGCAGTCCGTGCCGTTCGCCGCGATCACCCTCTACTCGGCCCTGATCACCGTGCCGGCCGAACTCCACGAGTCGGCCCGGATGGACGGCGCGAGCGGCCCGCGCGTCTTCCGCTCCGTGACGTTCCCGCTCATCCGGCCGATCTTCATGCTGGTCCTGTCCCTCGAGGTGATCTGGACGTTCAAGGCGTTCGTGCAGATCTGGGTGATGACCCGCGGCGGGCCGGGCGAGGCCACCACCATCCTGCCCGTGTACGCCGTCCAGACCGCGCTGGCCGGCCAGCGCTACGACCTGGGTTCCGCGGCCTCGATGCTCACGGTCCTGCTGATGAGCGGCGTCCTCGTCGCCTACTTCCGCCAACTGTTCCGTCAGGAGGGTGAGCAGCTGTGAGCACCACGCGCCCCTCGGTGCGCCGGGCGGTACGACGCCTGCCGCTCAACGCCGCCGCCGCGCTCACCGTGGTGGTCTGCCTCTTTCCCGTGTACTGGATGGTCACGACCGCGTTCAAACCGTCCCCGGACATCCAGTCCTACGACCCCCGGCTGCTCCCCCGCGCCTGGACCCTCGACCACTTCCGGCAGGCGGTCGGCGCCGACGGGTTCGCGCTCTTCTGGCGCAACAGCATCCTGGTCACCCTCAGCGCCGTACTGCTCGCCCTGCTCGTCGCCCTGGGCGCCGCCTACGCCGTGGCCCGCATGCGCTGGCGGGGCCGCCGGCAGTTCGTGCTCGCGGTGTTCATCGCGCAGATGGCGCCCTGGGAGTCGCTGATCATCCCGATCTACATCATCTCCCGCGACACCGGCATGCTGGACCGGCTCCCGACGCTGACCCTCATCTACTTCATGATCACGCTGCCGTTCACGGTGGTCGTGCTGCGCGGCTTCATCGCCGGCATCCCTCCCGAACTGGAGGAGGCCGCGCAGGTCGACGGCTGCACGAGGGCCGGCGCCTTCCGCAAGGTCGCCTTCCCGCTGCTGGCGCCCGGCCTGATGGCCACCTCGCTGTTCGGCTTCATCACCGCCTGGAACGAGTTCACCTACGCCAACTTCCTCATCATCAAGCAGCAGGACAGCCGCACCCTCCCGGTCTGGCTCTCCTCCTTCCAGTCGACCTTCGGCACCGACTGGGGGGCCACCATGGCGGCGTCCACGCTCTTCGCGCTGCCCGCGCTGGTCGTCTTCCTCGCCCTCCAGCGCCATGTGACCGCCGGACTGGCCTCCGGAGGCGTCAAGGGCTGACCGCGCACTCCGTCCCCGTCCCCCCGCGCACCGCCGAGCAACGGAGCCGTCCCGTGGACCTGCCACGCCCCGAACTGGCCCTCGTCCCCCGCCCCCGCCGCATCTCCACCCGCTCCGGCCGCTTCCGGCTGGACGCCACGACCCGCCTGCGGGTCACCCCCGGAGCCGAACCCGCGGCGGCCCTGCTGCGCACGCTCCTCGCCCCGGCCACCGGACTGCGCCTGGAGACGGCCGCCGACGGCGCCTTCGTGCTCGCTCTCGATCCCGCCCTGACGGGTCTGGGCGACGAGGGCTACGGACTCACCGTGAGCACCCAGGGCGCCCTGTTGCGCGCCGCCCGCCCCGCCGGGCTCCTGCGCGGCGTGCAGACGGTGCGGCAACTCCTGCCCTACGCCGCCCTGTCCGGACGTCCGGTGCGCGGTGTGCCGTGGGACCTGCCGGCCGTGGAGGTCACCGACGTGCCCCGCCACCCCTGGCGCGGCTCCATGCTCGACGTGGCCCGGCACTTCCAGCCGGTGTCCTACCTGCGGCGCTACGTCGACCTGCTGGCGCTGCACAAGCTGAACGTCTTCCACCTGCACCTCACGGACGACCAGGGCTGGCGGATGCCCGTGGCCGCCCACCCCCGGCTGACCGAGGTCGGCGGACGGCGGGCGGAGTCCATGGTGGGCCCCGCCGGCAGCGACCGTTTCGACGGTGTGCCGCACGGCGGCGCGTACACCCGGGCGGAGCTGACGGGGCTGGTCGCGTACGCCGCCGAGCGGGGGGTGACCGTGCTTCCGGAGACCGGCGTGCCCGGACATGTGCGCGCCGCCCTGGCGGCCCACCCCGAGCTGGGCACCGACCCCACGCGTCGGCTGGACGTGTGGACGCGGTGGGGGGTGTGCGAGAACGTCCTCGGCACCGACGACCACGTCCTCGACTTCTTCCGCACCGTCCTGGACGAGGTGATGGACGTCTTCCCCTCGCCGTACGTCCACCTCGGCGGCGACGAATGCCCCACGACGGAGTGGGAGCGCAGCCCGGCGGCCCGGGCCCGCGCCGCCCGCGAGGGGCTGCCGGGGCCCCGCGCGCTGCACCCGTGGTTCATCGCCCGGATGGCCGAGCATCTCCTGCGCGCGGGCCGCAGGCCGGTCGTGTGGGCGGAGAACGGTGTCGCGCTGCCCCTGGACTGCACGGTGATGAGCTGGCGCGAGCCGGACCACGCCCGCGCGGCGGCCGAGCGCGGCCATCAGGTCGTCCGCGCCGACCACCGGGCCACCTACTTCGACTACGCACGCACCCACGGCCCGCAGGAGCCGCCCGCCCAGCCCGGCCCGGTCGTCGACCTGCGCGCCGTGTACGACGTCGGCATCGTCCCGCCGGTCCCCGACCCGCAGGTCGCGGCGCGGGTGCTCGGCGCCCAGGGGCAGTTGTGGACCGAGTTCGTCCGGACGCCCGAGCACATCGAGTACCTCACCTACCCGCGCTTGTGCGCCCTCGCCGAGCAGGTCTGGGACGGCACCTCCGGCTGGCTCGACTTCACCACCCGGCTGGCGGGCCACCGGGCCCGCCTGGACGCCCTGGACGTCCCGCACGCCGACCCGCCGGCCGGTGTCCCGGCGCCGCCGAGCATGGGCGGCGTCCGCTGAGCACCGGCGGCGGCCCGTCGACGCGCACCGACGCTCCCGGCGCCCCTGCCGCCCCTTTCACGTTCCCCCACTCACGCACCGCACCGAAGCTCCCGCAGCCGCGGGGGCCCCACCGAAAGGATCCCGGATGAGAACCCGACCCACCGTCGGCCGCGCCCGGCTGGCGCTCGCCCTGGCGGCACTCATGGGCGGCGGCGCCCTGACCGCCCTTCCCGCCGCCCAGGCGGCTCCCTCCGCCGCCGGTGTCACCGTCCAGTACCGCACCAGCGCGGGCGGAGCCACCGCCGACCAGACGGAGCCCTGGCTGAAGATCCGCAACACCGGCTCCACGGCCGTGCAGCTCAGCCAGGTGAAGGTCCGCTACTACTTCAAGGCGGACGCACCGAACGCGTCGTACCGCTTCGCCTGCTCCTGGGCGGTGCGGGGGTGCTCCGCCATCACCGGCACGTTCGGCACCCTGGCCAACCCCACCGCGACGGCCGACCGTTACCTGGAGATCGGCTTCACGGCGGCGGCCGGGACGCTGGCGCCGGGCGCGGACACCGGCGACATGCAGCTGCGCTTCCACCAGACCAGTTGGCAGACGGTCCGGCAGAGCGACGACTACTCCTTCAACGGCGCCCAGACCTCGTACGCGAACTGGAACAAGGTCACGGCCCAACTCGCCGGCGCCACCGTGTGGGGTACGGCGCCCGAGGGCAACGACCCCACGGACCCGACGGATCCACCGGACCCGACGGACCCGCCCGGTGGCGGGCAGACCCTGTTCGACGACTTCACCTACACCTCGCACACCGACCCCTCGATCTCCGCGCACGGCTGGAGCGTCCGGTCGAACTCCGGCGGCCCCGGCGTCCCGGGCGCCACCTGGGACCCGTCGAAGGTCACCTTCGCCTCCGCCGGCGGCAACTCCGTGATGAACCTGGAGACGTCCACGGCGGGCACCGGTGCCTCCACCACGCACACGGAGGTGCTCACCAAGGCCACGAAGTTCCGCAACGGCACCTACGCGGCGCGGGTGAGGTTCTCCGACGCCCCCAAGTACGGGCCCGACGGGGACCACCTGGTCCAGACGTTCTTCACCATCAACGACCTCAAGGCCCCGATGGCCGACGACTACGCCGAGTACGACTTCGAGTACCTGCCGAACGGCGGGTGGGGCGAGCCGTCGAACATCCTGTACACGACCTCCTGGGAGACCTACAACCCCGATCCCTGGCAGGCCGTCAACCAGCACTCGGAGCAGCGCGTCAGCTACGCGGGCTGGCACGACCTCGTCGTCACCATCGACAACAGTGCCATCACGTACTACGTGGACGGGCAGCACTTCGGCACCCATGACGCGCAGTACCTGCCCGAACGGCCGATGTCGATCAACTTCAACCAGTGGCTGATCGACCTGAACGGCCAGACGTCGACGACCCCGCGCGCCTACGACCAGCAGGTCGACTACGTCCTGCACGTCAAGGACCAGGTGCTCACCCCGGCCCAGGTGGCCGCCAAGGTCTCCGCCTACCGCGGCGCCGGCACGGCGTTCGTCGACGAGGTCCCCTCGTCCTGATCCCCGGCGGGGACGGTCAGAACAGCCGCTCCTGCGCGGCGCAGGACCGTCCCCGCCGCTTGCGGCGCGGAGCGCTCGGGGCGGGGGCCGGGTCCGCGTCCCCGAACAGCGGGGCCGTGCCGTACTCATCGGGCTCGGCCGGGACGGTGGCGGGGCCGGTGCCCACGTTGAGGACCAGCGGCGCCTCCAGGTCGAAATCGCCCGGGGTCATCGCCACCCACTCACGGTCCTGCCGCTCACCCACGCACCGACACCTCTCTCGCGCCGCCCGCCGCGACCACGCGACGCTACCAGCCCCGCGACCGGAGGGTGATCACGCCTCCCGTCGGGTTCACCCGTCCTTCCCGGCATCCCGCTACGGACTCGCCCTGACCGGTCCGCGCCGGACGCGCGTCCTCCATCGATGATCAGGTGCCCACGGGGCGGGAGTTCATGAGGGCGCCGTGCGCCGGGGCTCCCCAACGGGCCCGCCGTACCGG
The DNA here is from genome assembly GCF_055589025.1 of Streptomyces sp. NPDC041968. NCBI lineage: Bacteria > Bacillati > Actinomycetota > Actinomycetes > Kitasatosporales > Streptomycetaceae > Streptomyces > Streptomyces sp. NPDC041968. The sequence continues at coordinate 161,937 of NZ_JBVJCB010000009.1, forward strand.
CGCGGTGGCCCCGGGCGGCACCCGGGGCCGACCCCGGTCGGGCCGGTGGCCGGCGCCGGGCACTGGTGCGGCCCCGCGTACGGGGGAGAACGCGGGGCCGCACCAGCAAGCTAGCGGACCGGCCCGGCGTCTGCCAGCCCCGGCCCGGCCCGAACCGGCCGGGAACCGGTCACGCGGGGGCGGCCCGGACGGGCGGACACGGCGCCGGCCCTGCCCGTTCGGGCAGCTGCCTCTGCCTCGGGGGCTCCTGACGTTCCCGGAACGGGGCGTTAACGTCCCTCCGTGAGTACCAGGTTCCGGCGAGCGCCCCGGTGAACGACGAACGGCTGACCGTGGCGGAAGCCGCCGACGCCTCGGACGAACGGCCCCCGGAACGACCTGAGCAGCCGCGCCAGCCGGGGCCGGGCCAGGAGGAGCGGCCGGAGCGGGCCGCGAGGCGAAGGCGCCGCGGACCGGTCCTGTTCACCCTGCTCCTGCTCCCGGGACTGGTCACCGTCATCGGTGTGGCCGCCTTCCTCGCGCTCACCGGCGGTCCGCCGTCATCGGGGCCGGAGGACCCCGACGCGGACCAGGCGGCCGAGGTCGGCATCGACCCCTCCTACGTCCCGTGGCTGCGCCAGGCGGCCACCACTTGCACGCTGCTCACGCCGTCCCTGCTGGCCGCCCAGATCGACCAGCTCTCGGGCTGGAGCGACGGCACGGACGATCTCTCCGGCCAGAAGGGCATCGCCGCCTTCACGGACACCGAGTGGCGGACCTGGGGCAGGGACGACGACGGCAGCGGCAAGGCGTCACCGCGTGATCCGGCGGACGCCATCATGGCCCTCGGCCGCCGGGACTGCTCCCTGGCGGCCGAGGTCACCGCACTGCGCACCGCGGGCGAGGTCAACGGTGACCTGGTGGACCTCACCCTCGCCGCGTACGCGACCGGAGCGGACGCCGTGGCCGAGGCGGGACGGGTGCCGCCCACCGCCAGGACCTACCTCGCCGAGGTCCGGGCCCTGCTCCCGCGGTACGAGGCGCTCGACCGGGCCGACTCCGGCGGCGGTGCCGGCACGGCGACGGGCGTGCTGCCGGCCGCCCCGGTGACCCCGTTGACCGTCACCTCGCCGTACGGCTCGCGGGAGCACCCGCTGACCGGGGTGACCAGACTGCACACGGGGGTGGACTTCGCGGCGCCCCAGGGAGCCCGGGTCGTCGCCGCCCGGCGGGGCCACGTCGCCTTCGCCGCGTACACGAAGGCGTACGGCAACCGTGTCGTGGTCGACCACGGGACCATCGAGGGCAAGCGGCTGGAGACCACCTACAGTCACCTGTCGTCCCTGGACACCGCCGTGGGCCGGACGGTGGAGGCCGGGACCCTGATCGGCCGGGTCGGGTCCACCGGCCTGTCCACCGGCCCCCACCTGCACTTCGAGGTCGTGCTCGACGGGTACTACACGGATCCGCGGCCCTGGCTGGCGAACGGCGGGTAGGACGCCCCGTCCGGATCGCTCCGGTCGGCTCCGCCCACGGGGTTTGATCCGGCGGATCGTGTCGACGCTCACCACATGAGCCAGTCGAAGCGCGAGACAGAGCGAAAGTACGAGCCGGCCGCCTCCGGCGCCGACGGGCTGCCGGACCTCACCGGTACCGGCCCCGTCGCCTCGGTCACGGCCGCCGGGCCCGAGGAGCTGGACGCGGTCTACCACGACACCGCGGATCTGCGGCTGGCCGGGGCGTCCGTGACGTTGCGCCGCCGGACGGGCGGAGCGGACGCCGGCTGGCACCTCAAGCTGCCGCTCGGCGGCGACAGCCGGGAGGAGGTCCGGGCGCCGCTGTCGGACGACGTGCCCGAGGAGCTGCGCGACCTGGTGCTCTCCCGTACGCGGGGCGCCCGGCTGCTTCCGGCCGTGCGGATCCGGTCGACCCGCTCCCTGCGGCAGCTGCGCGACGCCGAGGGCACGGTGCTCGCCGAGCTGAGCCTCGACGAGGTGCGCGCCGAGTCCCTGCGGGCCGGCGGCGGGCACGCCGAGTGGAGCGAGCTGGAGGTCGAGCTGGCCGACGGCGCCCGTACCGCACTGCTCGACACGGTGGAGAAGAAGCTGCGCAAGAAGGGCATCAGGCGGTCCGACAGCCCTTCCAAGCTGGTGCGGGCGCTGCGGGAGACCGGCCTGGAGCCCGGCCCGGCGAAGCCCGCGACCCCCGGGGCGACCCCGGGCTCTCCGGGCTCCTACGTGCTCGCGTACCTGCGCGAACAGGTCGACAGGCTGGTGGCGCTGGATCCCGCGGTCCGCCGTGACCTGCCCGACGGGGTGCACCAGATGCGGGTCACCTGCCGCCGTCTGCGGAGCTGTCTGCGCTCGTACCGGTCCGTGCTCGACCGGCGGGCCACCGATCCGCTCCGCGCGGAGCTGCGCTGGCTGGCGGGGGAACTGGGGGTGGCGCGGGACCAGGAGGTGCTGCGCGAACGCATCGGCGCGGCCCTGGACCTGCTGCCCGGCGATCTCGTGCTCGGTCCCGTCGCCGCCCGGCTGCGGGTGTGGGACGTCTCCGGGGACGACGAGACGCGCACGCGCACCCGGGAGGCCCTGGCCTCGTCCCGCTATCTGCGCCTGCTGGACGCGCTGGACGACCTGGTCCGGCGGCCGCCCCTGCGCGTGAAGGCCGCGGGGAAGCCCGGCCCGGTCATGGCCAAGGCCGTCCTCAAGGAGTACGACCGCTTCGCGGCACGCACGGCCCGGGCGCTGGAGCTGCCGCCCGGGCCGTCGCGCGACGCGGCGCTGCACCAGGCGCGCAAGGCGGCCAAGAAGGTCCGCTACGCCGCCGAGGTGGCGCGTCCGGCACTGGGCAAGCCCGTCGCCCGGCTGGGCCAGCGTGCCAAGGCGGTGCAGAAGGTGCTCGGTGACCACCAGGACGCCGTCGTCGCACAGGAGACCCTGCGGGGGCTGGCGGTGGCGGCGCACGCTGCGGGCGAGTCCGCGTTCACCTGGGGGCTGCTGCACGGCCGGGAGGGTGCGCGGGCCGAGGCACGCCAGGCGGAGGTCCCGTCGGCGTGGCGGGCGGCGTCGGACCCCGCCCTCCGGGCGCCGCTGACGCACTGATCCGCACAGCGTCCGCCGGGCGCCGGGCCGGGTGGCCGGCGCCCGGGGCGCTCCGTGCGGTGCGGGCCCCCGCGGTGTCAGTCCGTGCGGTGTCAGTCCGTGCGGTCGGGGTGGATCCCGGGGCCGTCCCCGTGCCCGGCCAGCGGGGTCGGCGAGAGGTCGACCGCTTCCTCACCGGCTTCGAGCAGGGTGTCCGCGGCGCCCACGATCAGCGGGTCGGGCCGCCCCACCGCCTCCAGGTTCTTGGCGGGGTAGTCGCAGCGGTCCAGCAGGCTGCGCATGGCCTCCAGCCGGCCCCGGCGCTTGTCGTTGTTCTTGACCACCGTCCACGGTGCGTGCGGTGTGTCGGTGGCACGGAACATGTCGACCTTGGCCGCGGTGTAGTCGTCCCACCGGTCCAGCGAGGCGAGGTCGGTCGGCGACAGCTTCCACCGGCGCACCGGGTCGACCTGGCGGATGGCGAAACGGGTCCGCTGCTCCGCCCGGGAGACGGAGAACCAGAACTTCACCAGCATGACGCCGTCGTCGGTCAGCAGACGCTCGAACAGCGGAGCCTGCTCCAGGAACTGGCGGTACTCGGTCTCCGTGCAGAAGCCCATGACCCGCTCGACGCCCGCCCGGTTGTACCAGGAGCGGTCGAAGAAGACGATCTCGCCGCGGGCGGGGAGGTGCGCCACGTAGCGCTGGAAGTACCACTGCCCCGCCTCCCTCTCGGTCGGCTTGTCCAGCGCGACCACGCGCGCGCCGCGGGGGTTCAGCCGCTCGGTGAAGCGCTGGATGGTGCCGCCCTTGCCGGCCGCGTCGCGGCCCTCGCACAGGACGACGACCCGCTGCCCGGTCTCCTTGACCCAGCGCTGCATCTTCAGCAGCTCGATCTGCAGGACCCGCTTCTGCCGCTCGTAGTCGGTCCTGCGGACCTTGCGGTCGTAGGGGTGGTTCTCCCGCCAGGTGTCGACGGGCGTACCCTCCGCGCTCAGCAGGATCGGCTTCTCCGGCCTCCGCTCGTCGACGCGCAGGCCCGCGAGGAGGTTCTCCTCGGCCGGTTCGCCACCGGCGTCGCGCGTCTGCGGCGTCCCCTCGTCCTCACGCTCGGAATCCACTGCGCTTCTCCCCTCGTCTCGCCGGCCTCACGCCGCGTATGCCCGGTCCCGCACCGCGCGCACCGACCCGGCGGGGGTGCGGATCGCCTTGACCCGGTAGATGGTGCGGGCGGGGTCGGTCAGCGGCTCGCCCAGGCTTATCCGGCCCGCCGCGTGCAGCTTGTCGCACTCCGCGGTGGGCAGCGCCGCGTAGCAGCCGCCCCGGCCCGTGGCGGAGTCCAGCGGCCGCCAGTAGCTGTATCTGCGCCGGCCGCCCTCGCGCACCGTGACGAACACGGGGGTGCGCGGGTCGGCGACGATCCGCAGGACGTCGGCTTCGGCGGGGCTGAGCGGGCCACCCGGGCGGGGCCCGCGTCGACCGGTCGCACGGGAGGGGGCGGTCTGCGCGTGGACGACGGTAAGCGGCATCGGCTGTGGCCTTTCCGGAACAGGGACTCGAGACCGCCTACCCGCTCCGGCCGGTGTTGATCTCGCTTGGCCGCATTCTTGTGCACGGCACTGACAATCCCGTCCCCGCTCCGCGGGGCGACGCCGTGTTCAGCCCTGGGGCACAGCCGCGGGCCGCAGGGGGTGGGGGTTGAGGCGGGCGAAGCCCTCCTGCCGTTCGTAGGGGAAGTACGGGTACGGGGCCGTGGTGGCGCTCGCCGCGTCGAGCCTGGCCACCTGGTCCTCGGTGAGGGACCACCCGACGGCCCCGAGGTTCTGCCGCAGCTGCTCCTCGTTGCGGGCGCCGATGATCACCGAGGAGACGGTGGGGCGCCGCAGCAGCCAGTTGATGGCGATCTGCGGGACGGTCCGGCCCGTCTCCTCGGCGACGGCGTCCAGGGCATCGACCACCCGGTACAGGAGCTCGTCGGCGACGGGCGGGCCGTAGTCGGCCGTGGCGTGCAGCCGGCTGCCGGCCGGGAGCGGGCTGCCGCGGCGGATCCGGCCGGTGAGCCGGCCCCACCCCAGCGGGCTCCAGACCACGGCTCCGACGCCCTGGTCCTGGGCGAGCGGCATCAGCTCCCACTCGTAGTCCCGGCCGACCAGGGAGTAGTAGACCTGGTGCGCGACGTAGCGCTGGTGTCCCCGGGTGTCCGCGTCGGCCAGCGACTTCATCAGCTGCCACCCGCTGAAGTTGGACACGCCGGTGTAGCGCAGCTTGCCCGCCCGTACGAGGTCGTCGAGCGTGGAGAGGACCTCCTGGACGGGGGTCCCGGCGTCGAAGGCGTGCAACTGGAAGAGGTCGATGTGGTCCGTGCCCAGCCGGCGCAGGGCCCGGTCGACGGCGGTGATCAGGCGGGCCCGCGAGGTTCCCGCCTCCGCGGGCCCGTCGCCGGTCGGCAGGCCGGCCTTGGTCGAGATGATCACCTGGTCGCGGCGACCCTTCACGGCGGCTCCGAGGACCTCCTCCGACGCGCCGCCGGAGTAGACGTCGGCGGTGTCGAACATGGTCACGCCCGCCTCCAGGCAGATGTCGACCAGTCGGCGCGCCTCCGATGCGTCGGTGGTGCCCCAGGCGCCGAACAGTTCTCCGCGCCCGCCGAAGGTGCCCGCGCCGAAGCTGAGTGCCGGGACCATGAGTCCGGACGCTCCCAGTCTCCTGTGTTCCATGACCGCGTCTCCTCGTCCGGCCGTCCGTCGCGTCGCGGAGGTGCGGCGCGCTGGGGACGGCGTCTACTAACGGGACTTCCGTTCCGTTAGGATGTCCACACCCTAACAGCAACCCGATCGTTAATGGAACCGGAGTACCGTTATGACATCCGAAGAGAGCGGCCCGGGCACCGCCCGCCCGGGGGGCCGGACCGCGCGCGTGCGGTCCGCGGTCCTGCGGGCCGCCGGTGACGCCCTGGCCGAGCACGGCCTGGCCGGCCTCGACCTCGCCGACGTGGCCCGCCGCGCCGAGGTCGGGAGGACCACGGTCTACCGGCGCTGGGGGACCCCGGCCGCCCTGGTCGCGGACCTGCTCGCGGACATGGCCGAGCAGTCGCTGCCCCGCACGGAGACCGGCACCCTGCTCGGCGATCTGCGCGCGAACGCCCGGCTGGTCGCGCGCACACTGGCCGACCCGCGCCAGGGGGCGCTCTTCAAGGCGGTGATCGCCGCCGCGACCTGCGACGCCCAGACGGCCACCGCCCTCCACCGCTTCTACGACCTCCGCGTCTCGGAGTGGGAGCCCTGCGCCCGCCAGGCCGTCGAACGCGGCGAACTGCCCGCGGACACCGACCCGCGCGAGGTGGTCCGTGCGGTCTCGGCCCCCCTCTACTACCGCCTGCTGACCACCGGGGAGCCCCTCGACGAGGCGGCGGCGGACCGAGCCGCCGAAGCGGCGGCAGCGGCGGCCCGCGCCGGAGCCTTCCGCTCCGGCGCGAGCTGACGAGAGGCCACGGCGCCACGGCCCGCGCCGTCCCCTCCGCGGGCACCCGGAATCCGCCATTGCCGTCCAGGCCCCGGTCGCACGCGGGGCCCGTGACGATCGGGCGCCGCCCCGGGCGCACCCGGGCGCTGTCATGCGGGAACACCGACCACCACCCTTTGTGACGGTGCCATCACGCATCCTTCACCGTACGCACACTTCCGGCCGAGCCGTGTTCCCGGCGTTCCGCACGGTGCAGACGGTGCGTCATGGCCGTGCCTAGTCTCCCGGGCCATGCGATCCACACGAACGAGGCGCTTCGGCCTCGCCACGATCATCGCCCTCGCCCTCGCCCTGTTCGGCCTGGCGCCCTCCGCGAGCGCCGCCGACCCCGCCCCGGCGGAGCTGACGTTCACCACCGACGCGGCGACCACCCAGCCCGGCGGCACGGTGAACCTGTCGATGACGATCAAGAACAACCGGACGTACGACATCTGGTTCGTCTACCAGACGATCGACCCGACCTGGCTGACCACCCAGCGGCCCGACCTCAAGTACAGCTTCACCGGGTGCAGCCTGGCCTCGGAGGCCGGCGCCGTCCCGTGCTCCGGCACCGGCCCCGCCAACCTCGGCACCAACTACGGCGCCACCATCCCGCCCGGCCAGAGCCGCACCGTCACCCTGACCCTGCAGGTCGGCGCCGACTCCGGCTGCAACGGCAACATCGGTTTCTACTCGTACTACTACGCCGAGTTCAGCGACAGCACGAGCGTCAACGGGGGCCCGGTCTACACGCCCGAGACCCGCGTCCTGTGCGCCTGACCGCACGTCTCCCGCAGCGCTGAGCGCCGACGTCGTCCGACCCGAGGCGGGTCGGACGACGTCGGCGCGCGGGTGCGCCGGTTGACCTGATCTCGCTCCGGCGCCGGTCAGCGCCCTGGTTGAGACCATTGACACCCGCGCGCCACGGAGGCCGGAGTTCCGGTCCGCCTCCGGCCGACTCGCAGCAGCCCACAGGCCTGCCGGGGCGGTCCACCGGGCGGAACACGGCGCTTGCCGCAGGCCCGGAGCGCCGTCCGTTCCGGGCAAATGGACACATGCGCTTTTCCGTCAAGTTCCGTAGCAGGCACACAAAAGCTCCACACGCGCCTCACTATGTGACGCGACGGAAACGTCGACGACCGGCGTCTCAGGGGGGCGACGGCGTGGTCACGGGGTGGGGCTGGTTCCGACAGGAGCCCGTCCGCCCCTGCCCGGGGGAGGGAATCTCACCGCATGAAGCGGACCATTCGCACCACGGCGCTCGCCCTGAGCGCGCTGACCGCCTCGCTCGGCCTGTCGGCCGGTCCGGCACGGGCCGACGCCCCGGCCCCGCGGATCGACCTGCGCGTCCTGGTCGTGAGCGACGGTGGGCCGGCCACCGACGCCATCGCCGCCGAACTGGAGACCGCGGGCACGCCGTACACGGAGGTCGACCTCCAGGACGCCGGCCGCCCCGTGATCGACGCCGGGTTCCTGGCGGACACGGTGGACGGACGCCCGCGTGCCAAGTTCCAGGCCGTCGTCCTGCCCAACGACAACCCCTTCCCGGCGAACTCCGCCGAGATGACCGCGCTCGTCTCCTACGAGCAGACGTACGCCATCCCCCAGGTCGACGCCTACACCTACGCGCGTCCCGAGGTCGGGCTCCAGTACGCGGTGGGCGCGGGGTACGCCGGGAGCGTCGACGGGGTCAGCGCGGAGGTGACCCCGGCGGGGCTGGCCGGACCCTTCGGATACCTCGAAGGCGCCGTTCCGTTCGAGGACAACTCCCCCACCGTCGGCGAGTCCTACGCCTACCTGTCGACACCCGCGCCGGGGGCCGACTTCGTGCCGTACGTCCAGGCCGCGATACCCGGACGCGCGACCAAGGGCTCCCTGGTGGGCGAGTACCGGCACGACGGCCGGCGGGAACTCGTCGTCACCTTCGTCTACAACCAGCACCAGCAGCAGTTCCGCCTGCTCGCCCGGGGCATCGTGGAGTGGATGACCGGCGGGGTCCATCTCGGCGCCGACCGCAACTACTTCGCCGTGCACGTCGACGACGTCTTCGCCGCCGACGACCGCTGGGACACCCGGCTCAACTGCACCCCCGGCGACGTGGACTGCCCGCCTGGCGAGGGCACCCCCAACCCGATCCGCATGGTCCCCGCCGACGTCGACCACGCCACCGCCTGGCAGGACAGCCGGAACTTCACGCTCGACATGGCCTACAACGGATCCGGAAGCGTCGACCACCGTCAGGACAACGGCGGCGCCGACCCGCTCGCCGACCGGCTGATCGCCGAGCGCGACGACTTCCGCTGGATCAACCACACCTACACGCACGCCTTCCTGGGCTGCCGCCAGGACGTCAGCGTGGTCCCGTGGAAGTGCGCGACCAACCCCGACGGCAGCACCCAGTGGGTGAGCCGCAACGAGATCGCCGACGAGATCGCCACCAACCGCGTCTGGGGCGAGAGCGCCGGACTGCCGCTGCAGGACGACGAGTTGGTGACCGGCGAGCACTCCGGCCTGAAGGTCACCCCGCAGCAGCCCGTGGACAACCCGAACCTGGGCCCGGCCCTCGCGGACAACGGCATCGCCTGGCTCGCCTCGGACAACTCCCGCGACCCCGTGCAGCGGCAGGTCGGCAGCGCCACCACCGTCTCCCGCTACCCGATGAACGTGTTCTACAACGCCGGCCGGGCCGCCGAGCAGGTCGACGAGTACAACTGGATCTACACCAGCCGAGCCCAGGGCGGCAGCGGCATCTGCGAGGACAACCCCGCCACCTCCACCTGCCTGCCCGCACCGCTGGACACCGCCACCGGCTACGCGGGGCACATCGTGCCGCTGGAGACGCGCATCGCGCTCGGGCACGTGCTCTCCAACGACCCCAAGCCGCACTTCATCCACCAGTCGAACCTGGCCGAGGACCGCATCGCCTACCCGGTCCTCGACGGCGTCCTGGGCGGCTACGACGACCTGTTCGCCGAGAACACGCCCGTGGTGAACCTCCGCATGGAGGACATCGGCGTCGAGATGCGGCGCCGCGCCGCCTGGGACGCCGCGGTCGACGCCGGCCAGGTCACCGCGTACCGCGTCGGTGACGCCGTGACCGTCGAGGCCCCGGACGGCGTGGCCGTGACGGCGACGATGCCCGCGGGCACCCAGCGCGGGAACGCGGGCTTCGGCGAGGCCTACGCCGACGCGCTCTCCGGCTGGACCGCCACCGCCGGCGGTGCGCTCGCCCTCACCCTGCCGTCCACGGCCACCGCGCCCGCCCCGGCCACCGAGCCCGACGCTCCGGCCATCGTTCCCTCCACCGCGCCCCGCACCCGGGTGCCGGCCGGGGTGAGCGATCCGGTGCCGTACGGCGCCGAGCGCTGAGCGCCGCCTCGCCCCGCAGGTCCGCCCAGCCCGCACGATCACCCACACCTCGGCCGTGGAGCACATCCATGCACGTTCCCCACGGCGCGCGACGCTCCGGCGCGTCGCGCGTCACCCTGCTCACCGAAGGCACCTACCCGCACAGTCACGGCGGCGTGAGCGTCTGGTGCGACCAGCTCGTCACCGGCATGCCCGACCTCGACTTCGACGTCACAGCCGTCACCGGCACGGGGCGCGAACCACTCGTGTGGGACATCCCCGGACACGTCGGCCGGGTCGTCTCCGTCCCCCTGTGGGGTCCGGCCCCTCCGGGGCACCCGCCCCGGGGACGGGCCGGCAACCGGCTCGCCGCCGCCTACGAGCGCTTCGTGACCGCGCTGCTCGACCCGCGCGCGGAGGACGGCTTCGCCCCCGCCCTGTACCGGCTGGCGCAGGCCGCGGCCGACGGCCGGCTCAGCCCGTTCCTGCGCGGCGACCGGGCGATCGCCATCCTGACCGCGGTCTGGAACCGGCCGGGACTGCCCGTGCGCGAGGCCCGGCCCACCCTGCACGACGCGGTGACCGCGACCGCGCTGCTGGAGCACGCCCTGCGTCCGCTGGCCGCGCCGTACCCGGAACAGGGCGTGGCGCACGCGGTCAGCGGCGGTGTGGCGGTGCTGCCCGGACTCGCGGGACTGGAGCGCGACGGCGTGCCGCTGCTGCTGACGGAGCACGGCGTCTACCTGCGCGAGCGCTACCTCGGCTACCGCACCGCCCCCTACCGGTGGCCGGTGAAGGCACTGCTGCTCGGCTTCTTCCGCCTGCTGGCCGAGGAGACCTACCGCCGGGCCGCCCTGATCACCCCGGGCAACCGCTACAACCGGCTGTGGGAGGAGCAGGGCGGCGCCGCCCCGGAGTCCATACGCACGGTGTACAACGGCGTCGACCCGGCCGCCTTCCCGCCCGCCGGACCCGAACCGGCCGACCCCGTGCTCAGCTGGGCCGGACGCGTCGACCCGATCAAGGACCTGGAGACCCTGATCCGCGCCTTCGCCCTGGTACGGGCCGAACTGCCCGCCGCCCGCCTGCGGTTGTTCGGCGGCACCCCGCGCGGCGGCGAGGCCTACCGGGAACGCTGCGAGGCGCTGGCGGACCAGCTGGGCCACGGCGACGCGGTGACCTTCGAGGGGCGGGTCGACGACATCAAGGACGCGTACGCCGCCGGGAACGTCGTGATGCTCTCCAGCATCAGCGAGGGCTTCCCCTTCACCCTGATCGAGGCCATGTCGTGCGGCCGGGCGACCGTGTCCACGGACGTCGGCGGGGTCCGGGAGGCCGTCGGCGACAGCGGTCTCGTCGTGCCGCCACGCGATCCGGCCGCCATGGCCGCCGCCGCGCTGGAGCTGCTGCGGGACGCGGAGCGCCGCCGGGCCATGGGCGAGGCCGCCCGGCTCCGGGTGATCGAGCAGTTCACGCTCCGCCAGACCATCGACACCTTCCGGTCCGTCTACCTGGAGCTCTCCGCGTTCGGTGGTACGGCCGCACACGCCGGCGCGGCCACGGAGGACCTCCTCGCGCCGGCGGGCGGAGCACCGACGCCGGTGAGGAGCGCGACCGGATGAGCGGGCCCATGGCACTGGAGCCGGGCGGCGCGGAGCAGGACACGCTGGCGCTGCGGCTCGCCGGCGGGCGCGCCCCCGCCGGCTTTCCGGCCGACCAGCACACGCTCGCCCTGGTCCGCCCCGGTCACGGCGCCCAGAGCGACGCGGTCGACCTGCTGGCCGCGGAACTGGCCGACCGGATCGCACCCGCCGTCCACCCCTACGAGGTGGCCGCGCTGCTGGAGTCCGAGGGACTGACCGGTGAGGCGATCCGGGAGCGGTACGGGCACCGCGACCTCTTCTCCCTGGCCGCGGCCCTGTACCAGCGCATACCGCGCACGTTCCCGGACCCGCCGCGCCCGGCCGACCCCTGGCGGCCCGACCACGTGCGCTGTGCGCTGCGCGGAGCGCTGTTCGCACTGCCGGGTCTCGCCTACGCGCTGGCGGGCCGACTGCTGGACCAGCACGGTGTGATGCGGGCGCTGGTGGTGGCCGGTCTCCTCTCCTGGGCCTGGAACCAGGCGCTGGGACACCGCGCCTACCTGCGGCTGGCCACCGGGCGCCGGGAGGCGGGCCGCACCCTCCTCAAGGGAGCGACCGCGGGCGCCCTCGTAGCGGCCGCGGCCGGGGTGGCACTCGCCGGGTCCGGTCCCGCCGCCCTGGCCGTCACCGCCCAGTCGGGATACCTCGCGGCGGCCGGCGTGCTCCTCGTGCTGGGCCGGGAGCGGCTGCTGCTGGCCGCCCTCGCGCCGGTGATCGCCGGTGCGACGACGCTGCCGTGGTGGGAGCCCGGCACCGTGCTGCGCGCGGGCCTGCCGCTGCTGTCGTTCCTCGGCACCCTCGCCGCGGCCGGCTGGGCACTGCGCGGCACCCGCACGGCCACGCCCGTGGTGGACGCCGCCCGCCCGGGTCTGCTCCGCTCGCTGCCGTACGGACTCTTCGGGCTGGCCGCGGGTGCACTGGTCTTCCTGGCGGGCCGTCACCATCCGTGGGCGGTGATCGTCCTGACCCTGAGCATGGGCCCGGCGGAGTGGCTGCTGTACCGCTACCGAGGGCTGTCGGTGGCGGCGCTGCGGGCCACCGCCACCCCGGCCGGTTTCCGGTGGCGCTCCGCCGCCGTCCTCGCGGGCTGCCTGCTGGTGTACCTGGGGCCGCTGCTGCCCGCGGCCCTGCTGGTGGACGCCGAACCCGTCACGCTGCTGTTGCTCGCGGCGGCCCTGTGGACCTCCCTGCTCCTCCAGGCCTTCGGTGTGGCCTGGCCACCGGCCGCCCTGTGTCTCACGGCGGCCGCGGGCGCCGGCGCGGCCGCCCTGGCCGGATCGCCACCGGGGCCGGCGACCGCCCTGCCGCTGTGCTGCGGCGCGGCCGCACTCTGTCTCACCGTGTGCGTGCTGCGGCTGCTGGGCCGGCCGGCGGCCCATGCCTGACGCCGCGGCGGAACCGGGCCACCACCGCCCGGCCGGCCGCTCCGGGCTCTCGGCCGGCCACCGGCCCCCTGTCCCACGGACTCACGGATTCACCGCCCCACCGCCCACCGACCGGAAGGACCCCCGCGTGACCGCATCACCGCTCGCCGCCGTCACCGGAGCCGAGGGCTTCATCGGCTCCCACCTCACCGAAGCGCTCGTCGCCTCCGGGCACCGGGTGAGGGCCATGGCGCAGTACAACTCCTTCTCCTCCTACGGCTGGCTGGAGACCCTCTCCCCCGACGTCCTCGACCAGGTCGAGATCGTCCTCGGCGACGTCCGGGACCCGGGCTCGGTCCGCGGGTTCGTCGAGGGGGCCGAGTGCGTCTACCACCTGGCCGCCCTCATCGCCATCCCGTACTCCTACCAGGCACCGCACAGTTACGTGGACACCAACGTCACCGGCACCCTCAACGTGCTGGAGGCGGTCCGCGCCCAGGGCACGCCCCGGCTGGTGCACACCTCCACCAGCGAGACGTACGGCACCGCCCAGACCGTGCCGATCACCGAGGACCACCCCATCAACACCCAGTCGCCGTACGCCGCGTCCAAGGCGGGCGGGGACCGGCTCGCGGACAGCTACCACGCCAGCTTCGGCACGCCGGTGGTGACGCTGCGGCCCTTCAACACCTACGGGCCCCGGCAGTCCATGCGGGCGGTGATCCCGACCGTCATCGGCCAGGTCGCGGCCGGCGAACGCACCATCACCCTCGGCGACCTGCGGCCCACCCGGGACTTCACCTTCGTCAAGGACACCGCGCAGGCGTTCCTCGCGGTCGGCTCCGCGCCCGCCGAGCGGGTCGTGGGCCGGACGTTCAACGCGGGCACCGGCGGCGAGATCTCGGTGGGCGACCTGGTGGCCCTCATCGGCAAGGTGATGGACACCGCGGTCGACGTACGGGAGGACGCGCAGCGGCTGCGTCCGGCGAACTCCGAGGTGATGCGGCTGGTCGCCGACGCGACCCGGCTGCGGGAGGCCACCGGCTGGAGCCCGGCGCACGACCTGGAGGCAGGCCTCGGGCACACCGTGGACTTCTTCCTCGACCCGGCCAACCTGGCCCGCTACAAGACCGGCATCTACAACATCTGACCTGGACCGACACGTGAACCGAGGGGGGAACCTCATGCACGCAGTGATCCTGGCCGGGGGCAAGGGCGTCCGGCTGCGGCCCTACACCACCGCGCTGCCCAAGCCGCTCGTGCCCATCGGCGACCAGCACGCCATCCTGGAGATCGTCCTGCGCCAGCTCGCCTCGGCGGGGTTCACCAGCTGCACGATCGCCATAGGCCACCTGGGCGAGATCATCCGGGCCTACGTCGGCGACGGCTCGCAGTGGGGCCTGACCGTCGACTACTCCACCGAGGAGAGTCCCCTGGGGACCATCGGACCGCTGCTCACCATGCGCGAGCGGCTGCCCGAGCACTTCCTGGTGATGAACGGGGACATCCTCACCGACCTCGACTACGCCGACGTCCTGCGCCGGCACACCGCTTCCGGTGCCCCGCTGACCATCGCGACCTACGCCCGCGAGGTGCACATCGACTTCGGCGTCCTGACCACCGACGCGAGCCGGGTCGTCGCCTTCACCGAGAAGCCCAGCATGGACTACCGCGTCTCCATGGGCGTGTACGGGCTGTCCCGGGCGACACTCGACGACTACACGGCCGGACTGCCGCTGGGCTTCGACGAGTTGGTGCTCGACCTGCTCAGATCCGGCGACTGCCCGCACGCCTACGACTTCGACGGCTACTGGCTCGACATCGGGCGCCCCGACGACTACGACCGTGCCAACGCGGAGTTCACGAGCCGCAAGTCCCTGCTGCTCAAGGGAGCCTGAGCACCGCATGCGCATCCTCGTTGTGGGCTTCACCGGCTACCTGGGCGCCCACGTCGCCGAGCGGCTCCGTGCCCGGCCGGGCACGCGGGTCCTCGGCGGCGGCCGCTCGCCCGCCGCCGACGTGCCGGTCGACCTCGCGGGCGACCGCGTCGACCGGCTCGCCGAGGCCCTGGCGTCGGCGGCCCCCGACGCCGTGGTCAACTGCGCGGGCGCCACCGGAGGTGACCCGGTGGCGCTCGCCGAGCTCAACGCCCGCGGCCCCGCCGTCCTGTGCGCGGCGCTGCGGCTGGCCCGCCCCACCGCCCGCCTGGTCCACCTCGGTTCGGCCGCCGAGTACGGGCCGGGCACGGTGGACGTCAGGGTGCCGGAGTCGGCGGCGACCCGCCCGCTGTCCGCCTACGGCGCGACCAAACTGGCCGGCACCGTCACGGTCGCCACCTCGGACCTGGACGCGGTGGTCCTGCGGGTCGGCAACCCGGTGGGGCCCGGCGCCCCGCCGTCCGGGCTGCCCGGCCGGGTCACCGGGCTGCTGCGCGCGGCGGGCGCGGACCCGGACGCGGTGCTCCGGCTCGGCGACCTGTCGGCGTACCGGGACTTCGTGGACGTACGCGATGTCGCGCGGGCCGTCGAACGCGCCGTCCTCGCGGCCGGCCCGCTGCCGCACGTGCTCAACATCGGCGGTGGTGACGCCGCGTCGGTGCGCCGACTGGTGGGGACGCTCGCGGACACCGCCGGCTTCCGCGGCCGGATCGAGGAGGAAGCCACCGGTTCGGCACGTTCGGGCGAGGTCTCCTGGCAGTGCTCCGACATCGCCGCGGCGCGGGCCGCCCTGGACTGGCGGCCGTCGTACTCGCTCGACGAGTCACTGGCCGCGCTCTGGTCGGCGGACGACCGTCCGCGGGCCCTCACCGCGAAAGGCGACGGACCCTCGTGAGCCTGCTGATCCCGCTGTACGTCCACCCGGCCGAGGACCCGGGAGCCTGGCACCGGCTCATCACCGCGGCCGACCGCACGTACGGCGTCGTCATCAACCCCGGGAACGGTCCGGGCGGTGCTCCCGACGCCGCCTTCGTCGCGGCGGCCGGCGCGCTGCGGGCGGCGGGCGCCCGCCTGCTGGGCTACGTCGACACGGACTACGGCACGCGTCCGCCGGCCGAGGTCGCCGAGGACGCCCTGCTCCACCGGGAGTGGTACGGGACCGACGGGTGCTTCCTGGACCGGGTGAGTTCGGCGGCCGACGCGCTGCCCGCCTACCGGGCCCTGGTACGGGGGCTGCGTCGGCGGGGGTCACGGTCCGTCGTCCTGAACCCCGGGGTCCACCCGGCGCCGGGATACGCCCGGCTCGCCGACCTCGTCGTCACCTTCGAGGGGTCCTGGTCCACCTACGTGTCCGCGTTCAGCCGGCCGGACTGGACGCTGCGGCTCCCGCCGGAACGGTTCTGCCACCTGGTGTACGGGGTGCCCGAGGCGCTCGCCCCGCTCGCCGTGCGGACCGCCCACGAGCGCGGCGCCGCCGTCTCCGGCCCCGTGACGGGCGAACCGCCCAACCCGTGGGCCCGGCTGACGCCCCTGCTGACCGGGGCGCAGCGGTGAGGCGCTGGGCACGGGTGTGCGCCGCGCTGCTGGTCGTCCTGTCCGTCTCGGTGGCGGCGGGGTGCTCCGGCGCGGACCGCGAGCCCGCGCCGGACCCGTCCGCCGGCGCGAGGTGGCGGCCCGGGCCCGGACTGGCCTGGCAGTGGCAGCTCGACGGCAGGGTCGACCCGTCGGCCGACGTGCCCGTCTACGACATCGACGCGTTCGAGAACGGCACGGCGGACGTGGCCCGGTTGCACCGCGCCGGCCGCAAGGTGATCTGCTACGTCAACGTGGGCGCCTGGGAGGACTACCGGCCCGACGCGGACGCCTTTCCCCGCGCGGTGCTGGGCGGACCCAACGGCTGGCACGGGGAGCGCTGGCTGGACATCCGCGAGATCTCCGTACTGCGCCCCCTCATGGAGCGGCGCTTCGACATGTGCCGGGACAAGGGCTTCGACGCGGTGGAGCCCGACCTGGTGGAGGGCTACGGCAACGAGACCGGCTTCCCGCTCACCGCGCGGGACCAGCTCGCCTACAACCGCATGATCGCCGCCATCGCCCATGAACGGGGCCTGGCGGTGGGCCTCAAGAACGACCTGGCGCAGATCCCCCAGCTGGTAGACGACTTCGACTTCGCCGTCAACGAGCAGTGCGCCGAGTACGGCGAGTGCGCGCGCCTCGCGCCGTTCGTCGAGGCCGGCAAGGCCGTCTTCCACGTGGAGTACAGCGAGCCGACCCGTGCGTTCTGCCCCGAGTCGCGCCGGCTGGGCCTGTCCTCGATGCGCAAGCGGCCGGAGCTGGGGGTCTGGCGCGACCCCTGCTGAGCACGGCATGCGGCAGGATGGGGACCATGAGCGTAGTCAAGATCAACGTACTGACCGTCCCGGCCGAGCAGCGGGAGACGCTGGAGAAGCGCTTCGCCTCGCGGGCGCACGCCGTGGAGAGCTCCGACGGGTTCGAGTGGTTCGAGCTGCTGCGGCCGGTGGAGGGCACCGACGACTACCTCGTCTACACGCGGTGGCGTGACGAGGAGTCGTTCCAGGCCTGGATGGAGGGGCCCATGAAGGCGGCGCACCAGGGCGGCGGCGCGGAGGGCGGCGAGCGTCCGAAGCCCGCGGCGAGCGGGTCCACGGTGTGGTCCTTCGAGGTGGTGCAGCAGGCGGCCCCCAAGGAGGCGTGAGGTCACGGAGGCGGCCGCGGTCCGGTGGTCCGGGCCGCGGCCGCCTCCGTGCTCAGCCGAGCTGCACGAGCAGGTCGCCGCCCTCGACCTGCTGGATGCGGTTGATGGCGAGCCTGGTCACCGTGCCGGACTTCTGGGCGGTGATCGCGGCCTCCATCTTCATCGCCTCGATGGTGGCCACGGTGGCGCCGGCCTCCACCTCGTCGCCCTCGGCCACGGCGAGGGTCACCACGCCCGCGAAGGGCGCCGCGACATGGCCGGGGTCCGAGCGGTCGGCCTTCTCGGTGACGGGGACGTCGGAGGCCGCCGAGCGGTCCCGGACCTGGATCGGCCGGAGCTGGCCGTTGAGCGAGGACATCACGGTGCGCATGCCGCGCTCGTCGGCGTCGCCGACCGCCTGGAGCTCGATGAGCAGGCGGACGCCGGGGTCGAGGTCGACCGTGTACTCCTTGCCGGGGCGCAGCCCGTAGAAGAAGTCCTTGCTGTCCAGGACGCTGGTGTCGCCGAAGGTGCCGCGGTGGGACGCGAACTCGCGGGCCGGTCCGGGGAACAGCAGCCGGTTGAGGGTGGCCCGGCGCTCCTTGGCGAGTCCGGTGCGGTCGTCGGCGGTCAGCTCCGGCAGGGGCTTGGCGTCGGCGCGGCCGCGCAGGGCCTTGGTGCGGAACGGCTCGGGCCAGCCGCCGGGCGGGGTGCCCAGCTCGCCGCGGAGGAAGCCGACGACGGAGTCGGGGATGTCGAACCGGTCCGGGTCGGCCTCGAAGTCCGCCGGGGAGACTCCGGCGCCCACCAGGTGGAGGGCGAGGTCGCCGACCACCTTCGAGGAGGGGGTGACCTTCACCAGGCGGCCCAGCATCCGGTCGGCGGCGGCGTACATCGCCTCGATGTCCTCGAAGCGGTCGCCGAGGCCGAGGGCGATGGCCTGGGTGCGCAGGTTGGAGAGCTGGCCGCCGGGGATCTCGTGGTGGTAGACGCGGCCGGTGGGTGAGGCGAGGCCCGCCTCGAAGGGGGCGTAGACCTTGCGGACGCTCTCCCAGTACGGCTCCAGGTCGCCGACGGCCTGGAGGTCGAGGCCGGTGGGGCGCTCGGTGTGGTCGGTGGCGGCGACGATGGCCGAGAGGGAGGGCTGCGAGGTGGTGCCCGCCATGGACGCCACCGCCCCGTCGACGGCGTCCGCGCCGGCCTGGATCGCGGCGAGGTAGGTGGCGAGCTGACCGCCGGTGGTGTCGTGGGTGTGCAGGTGCACGGGGAGGTCGAACTCCCGGCGCAGCGCGGACACCAGCGTCGCCGCGGCGGGTGCCCGCAGCAGGCCGGCCATGTCCTTGACGGCCAGGACGTGGGCGCCGGCGGCGACGATCTTCTCGGCGAGCCGGAGGTAGTAGTCGAGCGTGTACAGCCGCTCGGACGGGTCGGACAGGTCGGCGGTGTAGCACAGGGCCACCTCGGCGACGGAGGTGCCGGTCTGCCGTACGGCGTCGATGGCGGGGCGCATCTGCTCGACGTCGTTGAGGGCGTCGAAGATCCGGAAGACGTCGATGCCGGTGGCCGCCGCCTCCTGGACGAAGGCGTCGGTGACCTCGGTCGGGTACGGGGTGTAGCCGACGGTGTTGCGGCCGCGCAGCAGCATCTGGAGGCAGATGTTGGGGACGGCTTCCCGCAGGGCGGCCAGGCGTTCCCAGGGGTCCTCGGCGAGGAAGCGCAGCGCGACGTCGTACGTGGCGCCGCCCCAGCACTCCAGGGACAGCAGCTGGGGCAGGGTGTGGGCGACCTGCGGGGCGACGGCGAGCAGGTCCTTGGTGCGGACCCGGGTGGCGAGCAGCGACTGGTGGGCGTCGCGGAACGTCGTGTCGGTGACACCGATGGTGGGCGACTCGCGCAGCCGGCGGGCGAAGCCCTCGGGGCCCAGTTCGGCCAGGAGTTGCCGGGAGCCCGCCGGGGGCTCGCCCGCGGGCAGGGGCGGCAGCTTGGTCAGCGGGTCGGCCAGTTCGGGGCGCTCGCCGTGCGGCTTGTTGACGGTGACGTCGGCGAGGTAGGTCAGCAGCTTGGTGCCGCGGTCGGCGGAGTGCCGGGCGGTCAGCAGGTGCGGACGCTGCTCGATGAACGACGTGGTGACCCGGCCGGCCTGGAAGTCCGGGTCGTCGAGCACCGCCTGGAGGAAGGGGATGTTGGTGGCGACGCCGCGGATGCGGAACTCGGCCACCGCCCGCCGGGCGCGGTTGACGGCGGTGGTGAAGTCCCGACCGCGACAGGAGAGTTTGACCAGCATCGAGTCGAAGTGGGCGCTGATCTCCGTACCGGCGTGGGTGGTGCCGCCGTCCAGGCGGATGCCGGAGCCGCCGGGTGAGCGGTAGGCGCTGATCTGCCCGGTGTCGGGGCGGAAGCCGTTGGCCGGGTCCTCGGTGGTGATGCGGCACTGGAGGGCCGCGCCGCGCAGGGTGATGTTCTCCTGGGCGAGGCCGAGGTCGGCCAGCGTCTCGCCGGCGGCGATGCGCAGCTGGGACTGGACGAGGTCGACGTCGGTCACCTCCTCGGTGACCGTGTGCTCGACCTGGATGCGCGGGTTCATCTCGATGAAGACGTGGTTGCCCTCGCGGTCGACGAGGAACTCCACGGTGCCGGCGTTGCGGTAGCCGATCTGCCGGGCGAAGTTCACGGCGTCGGCGCAGATGCGCTCGCGCAGCCGCGGGTCGAGGTTCGGGGCGGGCGCCAGCTCGATGACCTTCTGGTGGCGGCGCTGCACCGAGCAGTCGCGCTCGAAGAGGTGGATGACGTTGCCCTCGCCGTCGGCGAGGATCTGCACCTCGATGTGGCGGGGTTCCACGACGGCCTTCTCCAGGAAGACCGTGGAGTCGCCGAAGGCGGAGGCCGCCTCCCGGGACGCCGCCTCGATGGCCTCCCGCAGCTGGGCGGGTTCCTCGACGCGGCGCATGCCGCGGCCGCCGCCGCCCGCGACCGCCTTGACGAACACGGGGAAACCGACATCCTCGGCCGCGCGGACCAGTTCGTCCACGTCGGTGGAGGGCGCGGAGGAGCCGAGCACCGGGACCCCCGCCTCGCGGGCGGCGGCCACGGCGCGGGCCTTGTTGCCGGTCAGCTCGAGGATGTGGGCGCTCGGTCCGACGAAGGTGATGCCCGCCTCTTCACAGGCACGGGCCAGCTCGGGGTTCTCGGACAGGAAGCCGTAGCCCGGGTAGACGGCGTCCGCTCCGGCCCGCCGGGCCGCCCGCACGATCTCCTCCACGGAGAGGTACGCGCGTACCGGGTGCCCCGGCTCGCCGATCTCGTAGGCCTCGTCGGCCTTGAGCCGGTGCAGCGAGTTGCGGTCCTCGTGCGGGAAGACGGCGACGGTGCGCGCGCCGAGCTCGTAACCCGCGCGGAACGCGCGGATCGCGATCTCACCGCGGTTGGCGACCAGCACCTTGCGGAACATTGTTGATCCCTTCAGCCTGCCGGGTGACGAGACCATGGTGTCGGCGCCACCCCCGGTACGCCATGTGAGCCGGGCCACTCATGGCTCGGCCGGGGGTGGCCCGCCGCGGGTCCGGGCGCGGGTCAGACGTCGGAGTCGATGCCGGTGACCACCGACGGGCCGAGGGGCGCGCTGCTCACGTCCAGGCCGACCGCGCGCAGGGCGGCGTCCGCGACCTCGTGGGCGCGGCCTTCCGCCTGGGCGGTGGTGTCCGCCTCGACGGTGAGGCGGATGGTGAAGGTGCCGTCGTCGTTGAGCGAGAGGGCGTCCAGGTCCTCCTCGTCCCCCAGGTGGGTGCCGTGCGGGTCGTCCGGGCGCAGCGCCCGGGCCAGCTGGTCCTTCGTGCCGTCCTGGACCGTGCCGGTGAACGTCCCGGGTACCGAGATGACGTACGTCGTCATGGCTGTCCTCCTTCGGATGCCCTCCGCCTACCCCGATCCGGCCGCGGGACCCAGGCCGTGCGGGCGGGGCGGCGGTCGCGCGGCTCGTCGGGCCGGTGTCCCGCGCGGCGCACCCGGCGGTGGTGGGCGGGAGGACCCTGCCTCCGCGGGTGCGCCGGCGGTGCACCCGCGGCCGACCGGGTGCACGCCGACAGGCTGTCCCGCGGCACGGCCCGGTAAGCGGCCCGCGGGGGTGGCTGCGGAGCTTCCGAGGCGTCCGAGGGGCGCCCCACGGGCTCCCGCACCTCTCTTCACGCTGAAGCGCCCCGACCCGGCTCTGGGCAGGGGGTGGCGGTCCGTGACGGGCGGAGACCGGACGGTTCGTCGCCGTCGGCTTCCTCAGCGGACTTTGGCGGCTCTTTTAAGGCTTTCTGAAGATGACCTTCGGACGGCCCTTTCCGGCCCGGCCGCGTCCTAGGCTCTCGACCACCCCCCACAGTCCCGGTGGGCGCGGTCGCGTCCACCGGGTACGGGGTCCGATCAGCCGACAGACAAGCCGAGGTGTCCTGCGACATGGGTTCCCGCCGAGCCGCCCGTCCGTCCCGCTCCCACGCCCGGCCCCGCGGCGGGCTCAGGACCCGCGGTACCGCGCTGGCGCTCGGCGCCGTCACGTTGACGGCGGGCGTCGGGATCACCCTGGCCGTCGCCGGGGGTGAGGACGAGCGGGCCGCGGACCGGGTCGCCACGAGCGCGGCCGGTGAGGCCTCGCGCGCCGGGGAAGCGGCGGGCGGTACGGCTCCGCTCGCCTCCACGTCCGCCCGCCCGAGTGCCACGGCGAGCGGCTCACCGAGCGCGAGCCCGGGAGCGAAGGACGCGGAGAAGAAGGACGGGCGCGAGCCGAAGCGGACGACGAGCCCCTCCTCCGCCCGGCCGGCGACGAAGACCGCGCCCAAGGCACCCGCGCGGACGACGGCGAAGAGCGGCGGCGACCGGTCGTCGGGCGGTGGCGGTGACACCGGGTCGGGCAGTACCGGCGCGGGCTCGGGATCCGGTTCGGGTTCCGGCGGGTCCGGCGGCCCCGAGGCGCAGGTGCTCGCTCTCGTGAACGAGGAGCGGGCCGCGGCGGGCTGCTCGCCGGTCACGGCGAACGACCGGCTGACCCGGGCCGCCGACGACTACAGCGACGTCATGGCGAGCAGCGGTGTGATGTCGCACACCGGCCCCGACGGCTCCACGATGGCGAGCCGTGTCGAGGCCGCCGGTTACCAGTGGTCCACGCTCGGCGAGAACATAGCCAGGGGGCAGGCGGACGCCGCTTCGGTGATGGAGTCGTGGATGAACAGCTCCGGTCACCGCGCGAACATACTGAACTGCTCCTTCAGGGAACTGGGCGTCGGCGTGCACTTCGGCGACGGCGGCCCCTGGTGGACCCAGAACTTCGGCACCGGCCGCTGACGCCTCCGTCACCGTCCGCCGTTGGTACCCGCGAGTCCGAACGACACCCGCACCCGCGCCCCTCCCAACGGCGCGCGGGTGATCGTCAGCTCGCCGTCCGCCGTACCCGCCGCCCGGGCCACGATGTCCAGGCCGAGACCGGTGGAGCCCCCGACGCTCACGCCCCGGGTCAGCGCCGCCTCGGGGTCGGCCACGCCCGGGCCGGCGTCGTCGACCGTGAGGATGACGTGCCGCTCCGCCCGCTCCACGCGGACGGCGAAGGCGGTGCCCTGCGGGGTGTGCCGGAACACGTTGCCGATCAGGGCGTCGACGACGGCCGCCAGGTCGTCCTCGGGGAAGGCCACGGGTGCCGGGCGCGGGGTGAGGGAACGCTCGTAGGGCCGGCCCTGCTGGGTGGCGAGGACCGACCAGAACTCGAGCCGCATGGCGACCACCTCGGCGACGTCGCACGGTTTCGCCGTGGCCGTCCCCGCTCCGCCGAGCTGGGCGGCGGCCAGGGGCGTGCGCGCCGCGGCGATGATCGAGTCGAGTTCGCTCTCCAGTTGCCCGGCCGCTTCCGTCACCCGCCGGGCGCTCGGGGTGGCGCCCATCCGGTCGGCCTCCAGGTAGAGGGCGGTCAGCGGGGTGCGCAGCCGGTGGGAGAGGTCGGCGACCAGCTCGCGTTCCACGGCGAGGAGGTCGACGACCCGGTCGGCCATGGTGTTGAACGCGACGCCGGCCTCCTGGAGCTCGGGCGGGCCGTCCGGTTCGACCCGTACGTCGAGGTCGCCGGAGCCGAGGGCCAGCGAGGCGCGCTTGAGGCCGCGGGAGGAGCGGACGACGCGGGCGCCGAGCCGGTCGGCGACCAGCACCGAGCCGCCGACCAGGCCGAGCGCGAGCAGCGCCATCACTCCCCAGGACGCGGCCACGCCCCGGGTGAGGTCTGCGGCGGGCACGTAGGCCTCGACGACCGCGACCCGGTCGCCGCGCAGGACGACGGGCTGGAGGTAGACCCAGCCGTCCGCGGTGTCGACGGCGAGCGTCTCGCGTCCGCGCACGGCCCGGTCGAGCGCGTCCTTCGGCGCGTGCGGGTCCCCTACGAAGCCGCCGTCGGGCAGCCGCACCACGAGCTGGTCGGACGAGCCCAGCTCGGCGACGGCCTGGTGCACGTCGGCGCGCCGGGTGGTGAGGGCGAGCACCGGGGAGAGGGCCGAGGCGCGCTGTTCGGCGGCGGTGGTGACCCGGTCGCGGGCCTGTTCGCGGACGAGGAGGGCGAGCGGGATGAGGAACGACAGGGCGACCATCGAGGTGACGGCCAGGGCGATCCCGGCGAGGGCACGTCTCATGGCGAGCTGACCAGCTTGATCCCGATACCGCGCACGGTGTGGAGGTAGCGGGGCTTGCGCGCCTTCTCCCCCAGTTTGCGGCGGAGTGCGGAGAGGTGGACGTCCACCGTCTGGTCCTCCAGGTAGGGCTGCTGCCAGACCTCGGTGAGGATGCGCTGCCGGGAGATGACCTGGTCGGCGTTGGCGGCCAGGTAGGCGAGCAGGTCGAACTCGCGGCGGGTGAGGGCCAGCTCCCGGCCGGCGAGGTGCGCGGTGCGGGCGGTGGGGTCCACGCGCAGGTCGGCGACCTGGAGGACGGACCGCCGCGCCGCCCGTACGTCGGCGGGCTCGGACCGGCGCAGGACGGCGGCGAGACGGGCCGCGAGCTGCCCGCCGGAGAACGGCTTGACCAGGTAGTCGTCGGCCCCCGCGTTGAGCAGCCGGATGATCTCCGTCTCGTCGTCGCGGGCGGTGGCGACCAGCACCGGGACGCGGGAGATGCCGCGGATCATCCGCAGTACGTCCAGCCCGTCGAGGTCGGGCAGCCCCAGGTCGAGCACCACGATGTCCGGGGGGCTCTGCGTGATGTCGCGCAACGCCTCGAAACCCTGGTGAGCGGTCTTCACCGCGTAGCCGTGCCCGGTCAGGACCTCGATCAGCGCGGCCCGGATCACAGGGTCGTCCTCGACGACAAGTACGGAGGCCATGGGCAGGCACGTTAGCCGGTCCGTCACTATGGTGTCGTGTCCCGCCTCCTGCGCTACCTGATCATCTGGCTGTCGTGCACGGCCGCCAGTGTCACGGCTGTCATCATCACGATCCACTTCGTGGTGGGCTCGACCCGGCCGACGGCGCCGGTCGCGCAGTCGGCGCCGCAGGAGCTGGCGGCCCCGTCGCAGTCCCCGCGGCCCTCTCCGTCCCGGACCGCGAAGCCCTCGCCCAGCCCGTCGGCGACCAGCCGCGAGCCCAGTCCCACGCCGACCCGGACCAGTGAGAAGCCGGCCGATCCGGTTCCGACGCCGACGCCCACCGCCCGCACCACGCCCTCGCGGGCTCCGGCGGGCGGGGGCGACCTCGGCTGCGAGGACGGCGGGGCCGGCGTGTACACCGTGCCGTCGCAGGGCGGCAAGGTGACCGTGCGGTTCGGCGGCGCCGGGGTGTGCCTGATCTCCGCCGTGCCGAACCAGGGCTTCACGGTGGGCACGAGTCAGAGCGATCCACGGACGCTGATGGTGACGTTCTCGGCGGACCGCCACCGGTCGGAGATCACGGCGACGACGCAGCCGCGGAGCCAGGCCGGTGTCCGCGAGGTGTCGTTCTAGGGTGGCCCCGCCCGTCGGGGACCGGTGCCGGCCGGCGCGGGCACCCGCGGTGCCGCCGCCGGCCGGCGGGACGCTCCGCTCACGTCCTCGCGCAGGCGGACCCGTTCAGGTCGAACGCGGTCGGGGTGGTGTTGGCGGCGCCCTTCGCGCCGGTGAACCCGAGGGTCACCGCGGAGCCGGCCGGGACGGTGGCGGTGTAGGAGGCCGGGGTGACACGCACGGCGCCCCCGTTCTGGACCGGGGTTCCTCCCCACATGTTCGTGATCCTCTGCCCGTCGGCGAACGCGAAGGTCAGCGTCCACGGGCCGATGGGCGCGGTGCCCGTGTTGCGGATGACGATCTCCCCCTGGAACCCGCCGGGCCACTCGCCCACGA
Organism: Streptomyces sp. NPDC041968; assembly: GCF_055589025.1. Classification (NCBI taxonomy): domain Bacteria; kingdom Bacillati; phylum Actinomycetota; class Actinomycetes; order Kitasatosporales; family Streptomycetaceae; genus Streptomyces; species Streptomyces sp. NPDC041968. Next base: position 187,810 of record NZ_JBVJCB010000009.1, read on the forward strand.
CGCGGTAGCCCACCGAGCATGTGGCGCCGGGGGTGCCGCCCGCGTCGGTGGTGACGTCCACGGCGGCGGAGCGGGCCGAGCGGTTGCCGGCCGCGTCACGGGCGTAGACGGCGAAGGTGTAGGCGGTGTTGGCGGTGAGGCCCGTCACGGTGGCGGTGCTGCTGGTGGAGGCGGCGGCCGGGGTCTCGCCGCCGGCGCCGAGGCGGACCACGTCGTAGCCGGTGACGCCCACGTCGTCGGTGGCCGCGCTCCAGCCGAGGGTGACGGAGGTGGCGGTGACGGCGGTGGCGACCGGGGTGCCGGGGGCCGTCGGGGCCCGGGTGTCACCGGGGCCGCCGCCACCGAAGACCGTCGCCTCCTTCGAGGTCCGGGCGATACCGTTCACGCCGTTGAAGATGCGCTCGCCCCAGGAGCTGAGCCGGCTGGGGTCGAAGTCGATCACGAGGTCGAGGATCGGGTCGGTGTTGCCGCTCCAGGACCAGGCCAGGTAGCCGAGGTCGAGCTGCTCGGCGGTGGCCATCATGGTGTCCTCGTCGGGGTCCCCCCACTGGTCGGCGGGACCGCCGAACTCCCCGATGAGGATGGGCAGTCCGGCGTCCACGAAGGAGTTCAGGTAGCTGGTGATCTCCTGCGCGGTGTCGTAGACGCTGTACATGTGGATGGAGAAGATCAGGTTGCCGGTGGGGTCGGCGTCGTAGACGGCCTGGGCGTCGGCCTTCATCACGCCCTGCCAGTCCTGGCCCCAGTTGGGGGCGTCCACCATGATCGTGTGCTGGAAGCCGGCCGCGCGGAGCTTCTCGACCGCGGCGACGGTCGGCGCGGTCCAGCCGGCCGGGTCGGTGTTGCCCCAGGGCTCGTTGCCGATGTTGACGATGACGTAGTCCTCCTCACCGGCGAGGACGTCCTTGAGGCCGATCCAGTAGTCGGCGGCGTGGTCGAGGGTGCCGGCCGCGGCGTCCTCCCCGTAGCCCGTGGTGTCGTGCACCTCCAGCACGCAGATCAGGCGGTTGGCCTTGCAGTCCGCGACGACGGCGGCGACGTCGGCCGGGCTGTTCTCGGACCAGCGGTGGCCGTCGGAGAGGACGACCCGGACGCTGTTGGCGCCCTTCGCCTTGATGTCGGCGAGCGACTGCGTCTCACCCGGGTACCAGGTGTGCGCGTGGTTGACCCCGCGCATGACGAAGTCGTTGCCGTTGCCTTCGAGCAGCCTGCCGTCGCTGATGTGCAGGCCGACGGCCTGGGCGGCGGGCGTCTGGGCCAGGGCGACGGACGGGCAGAGGGCGCCGACGACGACCAGCCCGATCAGGGTGGCGAGACCGGTCAGGAGACGGGCGAAGGCGCTCTTGCTCTTCGGTCGGGGGCGTTGTGCCGGTAAGGGGCGTGGTGCGGTGCGCACGGCGACTCCAGGGGGCGAGTAAGTGCGGACACGGGGGACGCGCAGCTGTGGGAGCGCTCCCATAGAACTCAGGCGTCACGTACACGTCAAGACCTCGGGCGGAAAACGCTTGCCGGCCGCCCGTTTCCGGGCGGCCGGCAGCCGACTCACGTGACCGCACCCGTCAGGGCAGGGTCCACTTCTGGTTGGGTCCGGTGTGGCAGGACCACAGGTGCACGGGCGTGCCGTCGTTCCAGGTGCCGCCCGACGCGTCCAGGCACTTGCCCGACTGCGGGTTGCGCACCGTGCCGTCCGACTGCGCCGCCCACTTCTGGGCGCCCGAACCGTTGCAGGTCCACAGTTGGATCCGGGTGCCGTCCGCGCTGCCGCCGCCCGAGACGTCCAAGCACTTGCCCAGCGCCTTCAGCGTCCCGTCAGTGGCGACCGTCCAGCTCTGCGCCGCGCTCCCGTTGCACGTCCACACCTGCACCTTCGTACCGTCGGCGGTACCGGAGTTGTCCACGTCCAGGCACTTGCCGTTCACGCCCGTCACCCGACCGGTACGGGGCCCGGGCGAGGTGCCGGACTGCTTGACGCGGATGTTGCGGAAGGCCACGTCGTCGCCGTCTCCGTGGTTCTGGAGTCCGATGTGCCCCTGGGCCAGGCTCCGCGCCGGGTCGGTGTTGGTGAAGTCGTTGATCTTCGACCCGTTGAGGAAGATCTCCAGCCGCTCGCCGGTGACGCGCAGTTCGTACGTGTTCCACTCCCCCGGCGGGTTCAGCGCGGCGTCCCGTGCGGTGAGGTCCGCCGACTTGAAGCCGTAGACGGCGCCCGTGGTGCGGTCGGCGGCGTCCGTGGCGTCGATCTGGATCTCGTAGCCGTTGTTGACCGCCGACCAGGGGTCGTTGGAGGCGGGGAAGCCCAGGAAGACACCGGAGTTGTCGTCGCCGGACGCCTTCCAGTCCAGCTTGAGGGAGTAGTCACCGGTCAACTCCCGGGCGGAGTGCCAGAGCAGGCCCAGGCCCCCGTGGGAGGTGAGGGTGCCGTCGGCGAGAGTGAACCCGCCGGGGCCCGCCTGCTGCCAGCCGGTGGTGCCGGAGCCGTCGAAGAGCGACGTGTAGCCGCTCTCCGGGCGGCAGTCGGCGTTCGTCATCCCCGCCGCCCAGCGGACGCCGCCGAGCAGGTGCCGGCGGAAGGCGGGGTCGGTGTAGGACTCGTCGGTGTGGCCGCCGCCGGTGTAGAAGGCCCGGCCGCCCCGGTAGTCCTTGCACCAGGCGATCGGGTGGTCGCCGTTCATGTTCCCGCCCGCATAGCTCGACTCGTCGAGCGAGGCCAGCACATGGGCCGTGGTGCGGGGGTTGGTGCGGTAGTTGTACCACTCGTCGGTCCGCTGCCAGGTGCCGCCCAGGTGCGCGGTGGCGTCGTGGGCCCGGTCCTCGACCTCGACGGTCGCGGACTGGATGGCCGGGTGCGAGTGGAAGAGGGCGCCGGCCAGCCCCTCGTAGAAGGGCCAGTCGTACTCGGTGTCGGCGGCGGCGTGGATGCCGACGTATCCGCCGCCGCCGTTGACGTAACTCTCGAAGGCCGTCTGCTGGGCGGCGCCCAGTACGTCACCCGTCGTGGACAGGAAGACGACCGCCTTGTACTGGGCGAGGTTCCCGGTGGTGAAGGTTCCCGGGTCCTCGGTGGCGTCCACGGTGAAGTTGTTCGCCGTGCCGAGGGCCCGCAGCGCCGTGATGCCGTCGTCGATCGAGGAGTGGCGGAAGCCCACCGTCCGGGAGAACACGAGGATCTTGTACGCCGGGTCGGCCGCGGCCTGGGCCACGGTGTCCGGGGCCGCCTGTGCGGCGGTGGTGCGGGCGGTGTCACCGGCGGCGACGCCGGGAAGGGCGGTGGCCTGGGGGGCCATGCAGAGCAGTGTTCCGGCGAACAGGCCCAGGGCTGCTTTCAGTTTGTTGCGCATGATCGTCCCCTCCTCTCTACGGCAGGGTCCACTTCTGGTTCGCTCCGGTGTGGCAGCTCCACAGGTGCACGGGCGTGCCGTCGTTCCACGTGCCGCCCGACGCGTCCAGGCACTTGCCCGACTGCGGGTTGCGCACCGTGCCGTCCGACTGCGCCGCCCACTGCTGCGCACCCGAGCCGTTGCACGTCCACAGCTGCACCTTCGTGCCGTCCGCCGTGCCGCCGCCGGACACGTCCAGGCACTTGCCCAGCGCCTTCAGCGCGCCGTCACCGGCGACCGTCCAGCTCTGCGCCGTACTCCCGTTGCACGTCCACACCTGCACCTTCGTACCGTCCGCCGTGCCCGCGTTGTCCACGTCCAGGCACTTGCCGTTCACCCCCGTCACCGCACCCGTGCGGGTGCCTGCGCCGGAGGTGGAGAAGGAGAACTCGTCCACGTCGAACAGCGAGCCGCTGCCGCCCTTGAAGACCAGGTGGAGGGTGGTGGACCCGGTGGGTTGGTTGCTCAGTGCCGCGGTCACGTCCTGGAACGTCTCCCAGCCGCCGGTGACCGGCACCGTCGCCGTGCCCAGCAGCGTGCCGGTCGGGGAGCCCGCGCGCACCTCGATGGTGCCGCCGGACCCCGCGGAGGAGACCCGGGCGGTGAAGGCGGTGGTGTTGCCGAGGGCGTACGGCTGGAAGGAGATCCAGTCACCGTTCTCGATGTGACCGACGGTCCTGCCCCCGTGCGCCGGAGTGTGGGTGACGATCTGGACGCCCGAGGAGTTCCCGTAGTGCTCGGCCTGCCGGTGGCTGGGCTGGGTGATGTGCTGGTCGTGGGTGGTGAGGGCGGGCTGTCCGTTCGCGCCCTGGTCGGTGTACTCGGCGTCGATGACGCCGAAGATGTTGGCGTTGGGGTCGTGTTCACCGTCCGCGAGGGTCCGCAGCGTGCCGGTGCAGCCGGTGGCCGAGGTCTGCGGGTGTCCGTGGCTGTCGTGCCCCACGATGAAGGTCACCTTCACCTTGGCGCAGTCGATGGTGCCGTCCTCGGGGTCGGTCACCGTCACCTTGAACGGGATGGCGGCGCCGAAGTCGTAGACGCTCCCGTCGGCCGGCAGGTCGAGCCGCACCGTGGGCGCGGTGTTGCCGACCGTGATCTGCACGGAGGCCGTGGCGGACTTGCCCGTGGTGTCGGTGACCTTCAGCGTGGCCGTGTAGCGGCCGTTGGTGGTGTAGGTGTGGGACGGGTTGGCCGCGGTGGAGGTGGCGCCGTCGCCGAAGTCCCAAGCGTACGAGAGGGCGTCGCCGTCCGCGTCGGAGCTGCCGGCGGAGGAGAAGGTCACCGCGAGGGGCGCCTTGCCGGAGGTGGTGTTCGCCTTGGCCTGGGCCACCGGGGCGTGGCCGCCGGTGACGTGCTCGATGCGGTACAGGGCGGAGTTGGCGTCGCCGTTGAAGTAGCCGGTGCCGTAGTCGAGAACGTACAGGGCGCCGTCCGGGCCGAAGGCCATGTCCATCACCTGGGTGCCGCTCCAGGGGAAGGCGTTGATGGACTGCACGGTGCCGTCGCCGCCGGCCTCGATGCGTTTGATCCAGCGTCGGCCGAACTCGCCGGCGAAGAAGTCGCCGTCGTACTCGGCGGGGAACTTGACCTCGGAGGTGGAGTTCGCGTCGTAGCGGTAGACGGGTCCGCCCATGGGCGACTCCGAGCCGCCGCCGAACTCCGGTACCGAGCCGCCGTCGTAGGGGATCCAGGCGGGCTGGACGGGCGGCAGGTCGGTGAGGCCGGTGTTGCGCGGCGAGGTGTTCCTCGGGGCGGCGCAGTTGAACGCGGCACCCGACGCGCCGGAGGCGAAGTCGTGGTCGACGTAGGCGTCGTTGTCGCCGGTGCAGTAGGGCCAGCCGAAGTTGCCCGGCTTCGTGACGCGGTTGAACTCGACCTGCCCGGCCGGTCCCCGGGAGGCGTTCGCGGTGCCCGCGTCCGGGCCGTAGTCACCGACGTAGACGGTCCCCGTGGCCTTGTCGACGCTCATCCGGAAGGGGTTGCGGAAGCCCATCGCGTAGATCTCGGGGCGGGTCCTGGCGGTGCCGGGGGCGAAGAGGTTGCCGGACGGGATGCCGTAGGACCCGTCGGCGTTCACCTTGATGCGCAGGATCTTGCCGCGCAGGTCGTTGGTGTTTCCGGAGGAACGCTGGGCGTCGTACGCGGGGTTGCGCGAGGCGCGCTCGTCGATGGGGGTGTAGCCGTCGGAGGCGAAGGGGTTGGTGTCGTCGCCCGTCGACAGGTAGAGGTTGCCGGCCGCGTCGAAGTCGATGTCGCCGCCGACGTGGCAGCACAGGCCGCGGGAGGCGGGCACGTCGAGGATCTTCTTCTCGCTGGCGGTGTCCAGGGTGCCGTCGGTCCGCAGGACGAACCGGGACAGCCGGTTGACCCCGTCGAAGGGGGCGAAGTCGGCCGCCGACCCACTGGCCGGCGCGTCACCGGCGGGGGTGTTCAGCTTGGGGGCGTAGTAGAGGTAGACGAACCGGTTGGCCGAGAAGCCGGGGTCCGCGGCGACGCCCTGCAGTCCTTCCTCGTCGTGGCTGTAGACGTCCAGTTTGCCCGCCACGGCCGTGGTGCCCGCCGCGTCGGTCCGCCGGAGGGTGCCGTCGCGCGAGGTGTGCAGCACCGAGCGGTCCGGCAGGACCGCCAGGGTCATGGGTTCGCCCGTCTCGGCCACCCCCTTGGCGAGGGTGACCTGCTGGAACTCCTCGGCTGCCGCGGCCTTGGTCCCGCCGCCCGGGTCCGCCGTGGCCGCGACGGCCGGGCTCACCGGCAGCGTCAGGCCGACGGCACACGCCAGGGCCGGCAGCAGGAAGCGGACACGTCTGTGTCCGCGCGGTGTCGTGCGCACTGAGTTCTCCCGGAGAGTGAGGGGTGGCGGCAGGCATGCTGGGCCTGCCGTGAGGGAGTACGGGCGCGCGCCGTCGCGCCGTCGAGCGCCGGTCGGGGACAGCTATGACCGGTTCATTTCAAGGAAGTTAGCGGCCTTGGTCCGAACCTGTAACCCCCTTCTCCGCAAGATCTCTAATCTTTTTCCGCCGACGGGACAAAGTGCCTGGACGCGTCGCCGAGGAGGGTCACGGCGCGCCGTGCCGGCCTACGCGGTCCAGCACCGCCCGCATCGCGCGCTGGACGGCCTCGCGGGTCTCGTCGGTCGGGTCGACGCCTTCGAAGGCGTGGTGGCCGTGCGGCACGTCGACCACCTCCACGTCCGCTCCCGCGTCCTCGGCCGCGGCCAGGAACTCCTCGACGGTGGCGGCGATCTCGGGCGCCTCCAGTCCGACGCGGGTGAGCACGAGGGGCAGGTCGCCGGCGTCCGCCACCGCCCGCGCCGGGTGGAAGCGGGAGCCGGACAGTCCCCACGCGGGCAGGGGCGCGAGCACCGGGTAGGTGGCCGCCAGGCAGCGCAGCCACCGCGGGGGCGCGGCGAGCCAGTCGGTGGTGATCAGACCGGCCCCCGAGAAGAACCACAGCGCGACCCGGTCCGCGTCCACAGCCGGGTCGGCCCGGACCGCCTCCACCGCGGCGGCCACGTCCGCGGCGGCGCGCTCGTAGTCCGACAGGTCGTGGAGACGGTGGTCGACGACCGCGCCCACCGCGCCGCCGGCCGCCGCGAGGCGTGCGTAGCCCGTCAGGGTCGGCCAGTCCCTCGGGGTCGGCCGGGCGTCGGCGGGTACCGGGCCGCCGTGCACGAACAGCACCGCGGGCCGCGGGCCGTCGGCGTCGGGCAGGTGGAGGTCGACGTTCCCGTGCCGTTCCCGGAGGGCTTCGGGGACGTCGAGCGGGAACGGGCGCAGATGCGCGGGCGGCACCGCCGCGTCGGCGGGGACGAGCCGGTGTCCCTCGCCGGCCGCGGCCCGCAGCAGGACGTCCGTCAGCTCGGCGGGAGCGGAGAGCATCGGCCAGTGTCCCGTGGGGAGTTCGAAGAAGGTCACCCGCGGGTCGGTGAGGGCCTGCAACGCCGGATCGCCGAAGCCCACCATCATCTGGACCGTTTCGATGCTCGCACCGTTGCGCGTGCACAGCACGCCGGTGGTGGGCACCGTGGCCACCGCGCCGGTCAGGCTCAGCGGCTGGAGCAGGGTGGCGAGCGGCTGCGGCGCGGCGAGAGCGGTGAGCCGGTCCAGCGTCGCGTCCGGGACGCCTGCCGTGCTGCCCCACAGCCGCCACTCGTCGGCCCCGGCCGGGGGCTTGAGCACGTCGCCGGTGTCCTCCCGGCCACCGGCGGCGGCCAACCGCGCGCGCAGCGACCGGTCGGGCACGGCGGCCAGGGCGGGGACGCCGTCCTGCGGCATGCCCGAGTCCAGGTGAACGACGCGGCCGACGCGCTCCGCCCGCCGGTCGGCGGCTCCCAGCGCCGGGTGGATGCCGTAGTCGTGGCCGACCAGCACCACCTCGCGGTCCTGTGCCGTGCCGAGGGAGTCGATCACCGTGAGAACGTCCGCGATGTGGGTCTCCAGGTCGATGCCGCCGGCCGGCGCGGTACGCGGACCGTCGAGCCCGGTGAGGGCCACCGTGTGCGCCTCGGCGCCCGCGGCGGTCAGTCGGGCGGCGGTCTCCCGCCACACGTGGGTACCGGTGAACATGCCGGACACCAGGACGAACGCGGTCATGGTCGCTCCTTCACACCCCTGCGGGGCGGCCCGATCGCCGTCCCGCGGTCGCCGGTACGGTAGGAACTCCCCCTGAGGGAGGTTCAAGTGACCACGTCGGACGACGGTCTGTGCGGCATCGGTGAGCTCGCCGAGCAGGCGGGCGTCACCGTGAAGACGGTCCGCTTCTACTCCGACCGCGGGCTGCTGCCGGAGGCCTCCCGCAGCGCCGGCGGGCACCGGCGCTACGGCCCCGAGGCGCTCGACCGCCTGCGGCTGATCCGGTCCCTGCGCGCTCTCGACCTGTCGGTCCCGGTGGTGCGCCGGATCCTCGACGAGGAGGGCGACCCGTGCGGCGCGTACGCGCAAGGCGGCGCCCTGGAGGCCGCCGTCGCCGGGCGGCTGAGCGACGTCGGGTCCGAGCTGGCGGCGCTGCGCTGGCGGGAGGCGGCGCTGCGTCTTGTGCAGGAGTGCGCGCCCGGGGAGCGGCCGGACCGGCTGCGGCTGATCGGCGCCGTGAGCGTCCCGCCCAGCACGGCCCCGCTGGTCCGGTTCTGGCGCGGCTGGCTGCCTCCGCGGATGCCGGCCCCCTCCACCGGCGCGTTCCTGGAGGTGGCGGTGCCGCGGCCGCCCGACGATCCGGCCCCGGCCCAGGTCCTCGCCTTCGCGCGGCTCAACGCCCTTGTCCTCGCCCCCTGTCCGGGTACCGCGCAGCCCCAGCCCGAGGCGCACCGGGTGGCCGGTGCCCGGGGCGCCGCCGTGCTGTACGAAGGGCTGGCGGAGGCGTACGAGCTGGCTGGCGTCCAGCTGCGCCGGGACCGGCCCCCGAGCCCCGGCGAGGCGCTGGACGGCTTCGTCGGCGCGTACACGGGCGCGTACGGCGTCCGGGACACCCCGGCCTTCCGCCGTGGGCTGGCCGGGCAGCTCGCGGCCGATCCGCGGATCGACCGCTACTGGGAGCTGGTCGCCGAGGTGATCACCCCGCCGGGCCGCCGGGCCGAGCCGACGCCCGGCTCCGCGCACGACTGGCTGCTCGCGGCCCTGGTCGGGGAGACGGGGGCGGCACAGCCGGTGGTGGGACGTCAGGGGACGTCGCCCCGCCAGTCGAAGCGCCGGCGGTCGTCGGTCCTCGGACCGTACGCGGAGCGTCCGCCCGGGCCGTAGCGGCCTATCTCCGTGGCCAGCACCACTCCCCTGGCCCGCTCCCGCTCCGTGAGGTCCGTGACGTCCAGGAGCAGACCGTCCAGGGGGCCGCCCACCAACTGGACGTAGCCCCGGCCGGGCCGCGGCCCGGGGCTGTCGTGGTCGGCGCCGTACACCCTGCCCCGCATGAACTCCACCTCATCCATGCGTCGCAGCCTCGCATCCGCCACTGACAACGCCTGCGGGACGGCGTCCTCACAGGGGCGGGTCGTCGAGCAGGTCGAGCAGGCAGCGGGCGCCCTCCTCGGCGACCTGCGCCGCCGCGGCACCGGACGCGCCGGGGAACAGCCTGCCGTAGGCCCCGGCCCGGCTCAGGGCACTGAGCCGCCACGCGAGACCCACCGCACGCCGCAGCTCCGCCGTGCTCCGGCCGACGCCCGTCCAGGGTTCCAGGTAGGCGTCCCGCAGGCGCGGCAGGACCCGCGGCCCGTATCGGTCCCGGGCCCGGCGGGCGGGGACCGCCAGGCTGCAGAAGGGGTGGGAGAGGACGGCGTCCCCCCAGTCGAAGAAGGTGAACCGGCCCGGCGCGGGGTGGAAGAGCTGGCCCTCGTGCAGATCCGCGTGGTCGAGGGAGTCGGGGATGCCCGCTGCCGCGAGTTCCTCGCACCACTCCACGACACGGGGACGCAGCCCTTCGACTCTCGCGCGGTCCACCGTCCGCAGCGGGGAGGCGTCGAGCCGGTCGAAGACACCGGGCAGCGCGGTGGCCGGCAGGTGCGGGACCCCCAGCCGTGCGATCTCCGGTACGCGCGCGGCCAACGCGTACTGCGCGGCGGCGTACTGGCGCAGGAGTTCCTCCCACGCGGTGGGGCCGACCGTTCCCCGGTCGAGTACGTCACGCAGGAGCGGTCCGCCGTCGGGCAGCAGCGACCAGCCCCGGTCGGCGTCCACCGCCAGGGGCTCCAGCACGTGCCGCGGCACCCAGCGGGCCAGCGCGGCGGTCAACGCGCCCTCGAAGGCACTGGCCGGCGGGTTCGCCTTGAACCAGACCGCACCGTGTCCCGCAACGGGCAGCCGGACCAGGACGGACCAGGGGCGCAGGCGCACCCGCCACTCCCCGGCCGGCCGCAGGCCCCGGGCGGGGAGCCGCCCCTCCACCCAGCCGACGGCGGCGGCCCGCCAGTCCTCGTCCTCCCAGGGGGTGACGGTGTCCGGGAACCGTCCCCGGTCCACCACCACCCGCGTCGTCTCGCGCATCGCCTCATCTCAGCACCGCGTCCCGGGCGCGGCCACCGCTTTTCGACCCCGCCGGGTCGTGCCCGCGCCCGGGAGTGCGGCGGACAATGAGCGCGAGGAGGGCCGCGGCGGCGCACGCCGCGCCGAGGACGGTCCACAGCGGGTCGTAGCCGGCGAAGGCGTCACGCGCGACGCCGCCCAGGAAGGCGGCCAGCGCGGCACCGACCTGGTGCGCGGCGTTGGCCCAGCCGAAGACGATGGCGCTGTCGTCCCCCCAGAAGGTGCGGCACAGGGCGATGACGGGGGGCACCGTGGCGAGGTCGAGGAGGCCGAAGAGGACGACGAAGGCCATCATGGGCGGCGTCACGGTCGCGCTCATGAGCGTGGGCAGCGCGACCAGCAGCAGACCGCGCGCGGTGAGGACGACGGCCAGCAGCCTGCGCGGGTCGAGCCGGTCGGTGAGCCATCCGGCGACGACGGTGCCGGCGACGTTGAAGACGCCGATCAGCGCCAGCAGCGTCGAGGCGGTGGTGACCGGCATGCCGTGGTCGTGGGCGGCGGGCGCGAAGTGCGTCCACATGACGCCGTTGGTCGAGGCACCGCAGACGGCGAAGGCGATGGCGAGCAGCCAGAAGGGGGCGGTCCGCGCGGCGTCGCGCGGGACGGTGAGGGCGCGCCGTGCCGCGCCGGGGACGGGCGGCGGCCTGGGGACGAAAGCGGGGTTGCCGTAGGGGCGGTGACCGCTGTCGGCGGGGTGGTCGGCCAGGGCGAGCCGGACCAGGACCAGGACGGCCAGGGCGGCGAGGGCCGGCGCGGCCAGCGACGCACGCCAGCCGTGGTGGTCGACGGTCCAGGACAGGGCGGGCAGGAAGACCATCTGCCCGAGCACGCCGGCCGAGGAGAGGATGCCGGTGACCAGGCCGCGGCGGGTGGTGAACCAGCGGTTGGCGACGGTGGTGGCGAGGGTCATGGACAGCGCGCCGGTGCCGAGGCCCACCAGGAGGCCCCAGAGGAGGGTGAACTGCCAGGCGGCGGTCATGACGGTGGTGAGCAACGCTCCCGCGGCGACGACGCCGAGGGCGGTGCCGACGATCCGCCGGACGCCGAAGCGGTCCATCAGGGACGCGGCGAACGGGGCGGTGAGGCCGTACAGGACCATGTTCACCGAGGCGGCGAGGCCGATGGCGCCGCGGGACCAGTGGAACTCGCCGTGCAGCGGGCTCTGGAGGATGCCGGGCAGGGTGGAGAACGCACCGGCGACGACGATCGTGGCCGCGGTGACGGCCGCCGTCCACCAGGCGCGGTGGCCGGGGAGGGTGCGGGGGTGTCGGGTCGTGTGGCGCATGGGCACCACCCTTCGCCGGACGCCGAGCACACACCACTGGCCAGATGGACAGCGAGTGAAAGAATCTGGTCATGACTGATGGACGAGGCCGGGCACCGCACCGGGTGGCGGTGTTCGTGCGCCCCGGGTTGCTGCCGATGAAACTGGGCATCGTGCACCGGCTGTTCGGGACGGCCGCCGACGAGGACGGACGGCCGCTGTACTCGGTGCTCACCTGTGCGAGCGCGCCGGGCGAGGTCGCCACCGACACGGACTTCAGCGTGCACGTCCGGCACGGGCCACAGGTCCTGGAGAGCGCCGACACGGTGGTGGTGCCGGCGGCCGTGGAGGACTACGGGCCGCAGGAGCGGGGGCGGCTGGCCGACCCGGTGCGGGCGGCGCTGGAGCGGGTCCCGGCCTCCGCCCGGCTGGCGTCCATCTGCACCGGCTCCTTCGTACTGGCCGCGGTCGGCGCGCTGGAGGGGCGCCGGGCCACGACGCACTGGAAGTCGTGTGCCGAACTGGCCTCGCTGTACCCGGAGGTGGACGTCGATCCGGACGTGCTCTACACGGACGACCGCGGGGTGCTCACGTCGGCCGGCGTCGCCGCGGGGATCGATCTGTGCCTGCACATGATCCGCGACGATCACGGCGTGGAGGTCGCGAACCGGGTGGCGCGCGGGACCGTGGTGCCACCGCATCGCGAGGGGGGCCAGGCGCAGTACGTCGACCGGCCCGTCCCGCAGGCCGACGACGCCTCGACGGCCGCCGCCCGGACCTACGCGCTCCAGCGGCTGGGCGAGCCGCTCACCCTGGAGGACCTCGCACGGCAGGCGGCGATGAGCGTGCGGACCCTCAACCGGCGGTTCCGGCAGGAGACCGGGGTGACGCCCATGCAGTGGCTCGGCCGGCAGCGCCTCGACTACGCGCGGCGGCTGCTGGAGCGCAGCGACGAGCCGGTCGACCGCATCGCCGCCCGCGCCGGGTTCGGCACCGGGACGGCGATGCGCCAGCACTTCCGCGAGGCGCTCGGTGTGTCGCCCCGGGCGTACCGCAACACCTTCCGCGGGACGGCGTAGTGCGAGGTGTCCGGGCCGGCCAACGGGCGGGCCGGCCCGGACACCGGCGGATCAGACCAGGTCGAAGCGGTCGAGGTTCATGACCTTGACCCAGGCGTCGACGAAGTCGTGGACGAACTTCTCCTTGGCGTCGTCGCTCGCGTAGACCTCGGCGAGCGCCCGCAGTTCGGAGTTCGACCCGAAGACCAGGTCGGCGCGGCTGCCCGCCCACCTGACCTCGCCGGTGGCGGCGTCACGGCCCTCGAACGTGGTCTGGTCCTCGGACGTCGACTTCCAGGTGACGCCCAGGTCGAGCAGGTTCACGAAGAAGTCGTTGGTCAGCGAGCCCGGCGTCCTGGTGAAGGCGCCGAGCTGGGAGTTCTGGTAGTTGGCGCCCAGGACCCGCAGGCCGCCGACGAGCACGGTCATCTCGGGCGCGCTCAGGGTGAGCAGGTTCGCCCGGTCGAGCAGCAGGTACTCGGCCGGCAGGCGGTTGCCCTTGCCGAGGTAGTTGCGGAACCCGTCGGCGACCGGCTCCAGCGCCTCGAACGACTCGGCGTCGGTGTGCTCCTCCGTGGCGTCCACCCGGCCCGCGGTGAAGGGGACCTGCACCTGGAAGCCCGCCTCCTTGGCGGCCTTCTCCACGGCGGCGGTGCCACCGAGGACGATCAGGTCGGCCAGGGAGACCTTCTTGGCGCCGGAGTTGAACTCCTGCTGGACGCCCTCCAGGACCCGCAGGACCTGGGCCAGCTCGTCGGGCTCGTTGACCTCCCAGCCGCGCTGCGGCTCCAGGCGGATGCGGGCGCCGTTGGCACCGCCGCGCTTGTCGCTGCCGCGGAAGGTGGACGCCGAGGCCCAGGCGGTGGACACCAGCTGCGAGACGGACAGGCCGGACTCGAGAAGCTTGGTCTTGAGGGTGGCGACGTCCTCGGCGTCGAGGGGCTCGCCGTCGGCCTCCGGCAGCGGGTCCTGCCAGAGCAGGGTCTCCTCGGGCACCTCCGGACCGAGGTAGAGGGACTTCGGGCCCATGTCGCGGTGGGTCAGCTTGTACCAGGCGCGGGCGAAGGCGTCCGCGAACTCCTCGGGGTTCTCGTAGAACCGGCGGGAGATCGGCTCGTAGATCGGGTCGTAGCGCAGCGACAGGTCGGTGGTGAGCATCTTCGGGCGGTGCTTCTTCGACGGGTCGTGCGCGTCCGGGACGATCTCCGGGGCGTCCTTGGCCACCCACTGGTTCGCACCGGCCGGGCTCTGCTCCAGCTCGTACTCGAACTCGAAGAGGTTCTTGAAGAACCCGTCGCTCCACCGGGTCGGGGTGGACGTCCAGGTGACCTCCAGACCGGAGGTGATGGCGTCACCGCCCTTGCCCGTGCCGAAGGTGTTCCGCCAGCCCAGGCCCTGCTCCTCCATGGTGGCGGCCTCGGGGTCGGCGCCGACGTGGTCGGCCGGGCCGGCACCGTGGGTCTTGCCGAAGGTGTGGCCGCCGGCGATCAGCGCGACGGTCTCCTCGTCGTTCATCGCCATGCGGCGGAACGTCTCGCGGATGTCGCGGGCGGCGGCGATCGGGTCCGGGTTGCCGTTGGGGCCCTCCGGGTTGACGTAGATCAGGCCCATCTGGACGGCGCCGAGCGGGTTCTCCAGCTCGCGGTCGCCGCTGTAGCGCCGGTCGTCGAGCCAGGTGGTCTCGGGGCCCCAGTAGACGTCCTCCTCGGCCTCCCAGACGTCGGCGCGGCCACCGGCGAAGCCGAAGGTCTCGAAGCCCATCTGCTCCAGGGCGACGTTGCCGGTGAGGACCAGCAGGTCGGCCCAGGACAGGCTCTGCCCGTACTTCTTCTTGACCGGCCACAGCAGGCGGCGGGCCTTGTCGAGGTTGCCGTTGTCGGGCCAGCTGTTGAGCGGCGCGAACCGCTGCTGTCCGGCGCCGGCGCCGCCGCGGCCGTCGCTGATCCGGTAGGTGCCCGCGCTGTGCCAGGCCATGCGGATCATCAGCGGGCCGTAGTGGCCGAAGTCGGCGGGCCACCAGTCCTGCGAGGTGGTGAGGACCTCGGCGATGTCGCGCTTCACGGCCGGCAGGTCGAGCGACCCGAACGCCTCGGCGTAGTCGAAGTCGTCACCCAGCGGGTTGGCCACCGCGGGGTTCTTGGCGAGGATCTTCAGGTTGAGCCGCTCCGGCCACCACTGGCGGTTTCCGCCCCCCTGGGTGGGGTGCGGGGCGCGTCCGTGGGCGACCGGGCAACCACCGGTCTCCTCGGTTTTCGCGTCGGTCACGATGGCGTCGTGGTTCTCGGACATGGACATCCTTCCGGAGGGGCGGATCAAGGTGCTGGGGTACTGCCGGGGGTGGAGCAGTCGGGACACAGGCCCCGGTAGATGACCTCGGCCTCGTCTATCGCGAAGCCGTGGTCGTCGGAGGCGGTCAGACAGGGCGCCTCGCCGACGGCGCAGTCGACGTCGGCGAGGGCGCCGCAGGACCGGCACAGGACGTGGTGGTGGTTGTCCCCCACCCGCCCCTCGAACCGCGCCGGGCCGCCGGGCGGCTGGATGCGGCGCACGAGCCCCGCCGCGGTGAGCGCGTGCAGCGCCTCGTACACGGCCTGCAGGGAGACGTGGCCCACGCGCAGGCGCACCTGGGCGGCGGCCGCCTCGGCGTCGAGGTGACCGCCCCGCCGGACGGTCTCGAGCAACGCGACACGGGCTGCGGTCACGCGTAGGCCGGCCCCGCGCAGCTCCGAGGCGACGTCCGTATCCCGGGATGCGGTCATGGCGGGAACCTACTCCGCCAAACACGAAAGCCTCAAGGAAACGAACCGATCAATTTCGGTGACGGTCCGGTGCGGCGGGGCGACGCCGTGCCGGGCGTGCCCCGGTGGCGGTGAACGATCGTGGTAGACAACGTGGGTGCGGGGCACTGGCAGGGAACGCCGCATCCGGCACAGCGCGACAACAGGAGTGAGTGAGTAGCCCGTGCTATTGAAGACGTTCCGTTGGGCCTTCGCCGTCACCGCCCTGGGCCTGGCCGTGGGGGTGCTGTACGACGGGTGGACCGCCTTCGGCCTGGTCGCGATCCTCGCCGTGCTGGAGATCTCCCTGTCCTTCGACAACGCGGTGATCAACGCCGGGATCCTGAAGAAGATGAGCGCCTTCTGGCAGAAGATCTTCCTCACCGTCGGCATCCTGATCGCCGTCTTCGGGATGCGCCTGGTCTTCCCCGTCGTCATCGTGGCGGTCAGCGCCCGGCTGAGCCCGTGGTCCGCGGTCCACCTGGCGCTCACGGACAAGGAGCGCTACCAGGAGCTGGTGACGGACGCCCATCCGTCGATCGCCGCCTTCGGTGGCATGTTCCTGCTCATGATCTTCCTCGACTTCGTCCTCGAGGACCGCGAGATCAAGTGGCTCGGTCCGCTGGAGCGCGCGCTGGCCAAGCTCGGCAGGGTGGACATGCTGTCGGTCTGCGTCGCCCTGGTCGCGCTGCTCGTCTCCGCCGTCACCTTCGGCGCCCACGCCCACCAGCACGGCGGCATCCACGCCGACAAGGCGCAGACGGTGCTCCTCGCCGGGGTCGGCGGCCTGATCACGTACATGGTCGTCGGCGGTCTCTCCGGCTTCTTCGAGGGCCGGCTCGAGCGGGAGGAGGAGCGCGAGCGCGAGGCCGGGACGGCGGCGGCGCGTTCCGGCGGGAACCGTTCGGCCGTCGCCCTCACCGGCAAGGCCGCGTTCTTCATGTTCCTCTACCTGGAGGTCCTGGACGCGTCGTTCTCCTTCGACGGCGTCATCGGCGCCTTCGCCATCACCAACGACATCGTGCTCATGGCCCTGGGCCTCGGCATCGGCGCCATGTACGTCCGCTCGCTCACCGTCTACCTGGTCCGCCAGGGCACCCTCGACGACTACGTCTACCTGGAGCACGGCGCCCACTACGCCATCGGCGCCCTCGCCGTCATCCTCCTGGTCACCATCCAGTACGAGATCAACGAGATCGTCACCGGCCTCATCGGCGTCCTCCTGATCGGCGCCGCGTTCTGGTCCTCCGTGCGCCGCAACCGCGCCCTGACCGCGGCTTCCTGACGCCGGAGGCGGCGGGACCGCCGACCGCGGGACCGTGGGCCCGGCGGCCGGGCTGCCGGGGCCCGCCTCAGGAGACGGTCGCGGGCGGCGGGGTCCAGCGCCGGGTGCGGGCCGCGGCGCCCGAGACGCCGTAGTCCTTCCTCAGTTGCTCGGGGATGGCGTAGTGCATCACGCGTCCGCGGGTGAGGGAGGACAGTTCGAGGACCGTCGTGAGGTGGCCGATCCGGTCCAGGGCCCACGCGCCCAGCGGCGAGCGGTCCTCGATGGTCTCCAGGACGCCCAGGAGGTGCGGAGCCGCCTTCACCAGGGTGTCCCAGGTGGTGCGGGGCACTTCCAGCCAGTCGGCGCACGTGTCCCCGACGAGGTAGCGGATCAGGGCCGAGACCACCGGGTCGAAGAGGGTGCCGGGGACCACTTCCTCGTACAGGTCGATCAGCTGCCGCGTCAGGTGGGCGCCCTCCTCGGAGGGGCCCATGTGGCGCAGCATGTACAGGTCGAGGAACCGGCGCGCCTCGTCGAGCGTGCCGGGGACGGCGTTCTGGTCGACACCGAGCATGGCGCCGACCACGCGCCAGGCGTAGAAGTACGCGTCCGCCCCTTCGGCCGACATGTGCACACCTAGGCGGTGCAGGCTGTCCAGGACCAGCAGGGAGAAGAACATCTGCCCGCCGATCATGTCCTCCTGGCAGATCGGTACGCCCAGGGCCTCGGTGTCCCAGCGGTCCTCCCGCCTCAGGTGGTGGCGGATGGCGGCGTGCAGCAGACGTACCTTCTGGGCGGCCGGGATGAAGCGGCCACCGGCCTCGAAGGCGTCCGGTTGCATGAGGTAGACGGTGAACTGGCCGGTCTCCGCCATGCGTTTGGAGGGGTAGTTCAGACCGTGGGTGGCGGACAGCAGCCTGGCCACGTGCGGGACGACGTAGCAGGCGGGCATGGACGCGAAGGACAGCGCGGTGGAGATGTGCACGTTGTTGTCGATGAAGAAGAGGCGGGCCTTCTCCATCTCGCTCCAGTCCACCCAGTCGGGCGGGGTGGCCGTCGCCCGCAGGTACTCCCTGGCGACCCCGGGCAGGCCCTCCGGCAGCGCCTGGCCGGTCGTGGAGACGTAGCGCATCAGGGAGTTGAACGTGCCGATCTCGCCGCGCTCGAACAGGGTGGCCACGACGGCGTCGGCCAGGTCGTCGCCGCTGCGGCGCAGGGCGTCCATCGAGGTCTCGGTGTAGGTCATCGCGGTCTCCTCGTCAGTGGATGCGGTCGGTGGCCTGCTGGGCGAGTGCGTGCAGCGCCCGGCGCGCGTGCGGGGGCGTGTCGGCACGGTCCAGGGCGCGGGTGGCCTGTTCCACCCGGGCGCCGATCATCCGCTCGACGCGCTGCGGTGCCTTCAGCTCCCGCATGAGGGCGCGCACGTCGCGCAGGTGCGTCTCGTCCAGGTCGTCACGGCCCAGCACCCCGCTCAGCCGCTCCCGCTGGGACGCGTCGGCGGCCCGCCAGGTCTCGGCCAGCAGTGCGGTGGGCCGGTGGGCCCGCAGGTCGTCCAGGCCCGCCTTGCCGGTGCGCTCCGGGTCCCCGAAGAGGCCGAGCAGGTCGTCGCGGAGCTGGAAGGCCTCGCCGAGCGGCAGGCCGTAGGCGGAGTAGGCGTCCCGCAGCCCGGGGCCGGCGCCGGCGAGCAGGCCACCGATGAGCAGGGGGTGTTCGACGGTGTACTTGGCGGTCTTGTACCGGACGACCTTGAGCGAGGTCCCGGTGTCCGGTCGTCCGCCGGTGTGCAGGATCTCCAGGCACTCGCCGGCGATGAGTTCCCGGGCGAGTTCGCCCCACAGCCCCCGGGCGCGGGCGAGGTAGGCGCCGGGCAGGCCGCTGCCGGCGAACAGCCGTCCCGCGAGGGCCATCAGGTGGTCGCCCACCAGCATGGCCAGGGACCGGGCGGCGGTACGGGCCCGCCGGCGGCCGTCCCGGGCCAGTACGGCTTCCAGGGCGACGTGGGCGGTGGGCAGACCGTGCCGCAGCGGACTGTCGTCGATGAGGTCGTCGTGGACGATGGCCGCGGCGTGCACGAGCTCCATGGCGGCCGCCGCTCGCACCAGCGCGTCGTCGTCGGGCTGCCCGGCCGCTCGCCAGCCCCAGTAGCAGAAGGCGGCCCGCAGCCGCTTGCCGTGCCCGGCGGCGCCGCGCAACTGCTCGGCCACGGGGGTGAGGGCGTCGTCGACGGCCCCCAGGTGACCGGCCTCCTCGTCCACGAAGCTGTGCAGCACGCCGTCGACGCGGACCTTGAAGGCGGCCGGGTCCCAGCGGTCAGTCATCGACGCCGTCGGCCGCCCGTCGCCCGCGCGCGTGCCGGGCGAGTACCTCCAGGTGGGCGGGCGGCACGTTGGTGCACCGCTCCAGGGCCAGCCTGCCCCGGGCCTGGAGGTCCTGTTCGGCCTCCCGCACCAGGTCGGCGGTGTCCGAGCGGCGCAGGAGACCGCGCACCGCGCCCACCGCCGACCCGAGGGTGCTCACCGCCAGGTCGGCGAGTCCGGCGACCACCAGCACGGCCTGGTCGTCCCGGCCTCTGCCCCGTCGCGTCGCGTGCGTCATGCTTCTCCCCGGAGATCGCGTCGTCAGCGATGCGCCTGGTCGACGGCGCATCCGGTCCGATCATGACCGGGCAGAACGGACGAAAGATCGCGAATACCCCTTCGAGCGATGCGGGGAACTGGCGAGCGACGAGAGCGACCTCGCGTCGGGCGGGCTGTTCAGTCGTCCGAGGCCCCTCCCCCGGCGCTCCTCCCGGAGCCCTCGGGCCGCGCGCCGGCCCGCCGCCGGGGCCGCGGCGGCACCGCTCGCGCCCGGCGCGGCCTCGGATCACCCGGCCCGCTCGACGCTCCACGCCGGCAGCCGCTCGAAGAAGTCGACCGCCTCCTCGCGCCACCGCGGACGCCAGCCCGCGGCCACCAGGCCGGCCTGCTCGGCGTGGCGCCGCATGTCCGCCCGCATGAGGGAGGCCACGCCGCGACGCTCACCGATCTCCCGGACGGCGGCGACGGTCTCCGGGGCGCAGGCACGGTCCCCGAGAGCCTCCTCCACGAGGGTGCGCTCGGCACCGCTCGTCGCGGACAGCAGGCGGGCCACGGTGTAGCTGTGCCTGCCCTCGCGGAGGTCGGTGCCCGTCGGTTTGCCCATGGCGGCCGGGTCGCCGAAGAGGTCCAGATAGTCGTCACGCATCTGGCCGCAGATGCCGACCAGTCGCGCGTAGCGACGCAACTCCTCGTCGTGGTCGGCCGGTTGTCCGCCCGCGGCCAGGAGCCCGAGGTACAGCGGGGCGAGGACCGAGTAGCGGGCGGACTTGTGGTCGGCCACGTCGTGCAGGACCTCGTCGTCCGGGGCGACGGGCGCGAAGTCGCGCTCCAGGTCGGCGATCTGCCCCACGAACGTGTCGGTCGCGGCACGTGTCTGGACCTCGACCATGGCCTGCCGCACCTCGACCGGGAGCTCGGCGTCCAGCAGCACGCGCAGGGAGAGGGCGAGCGCGAGGTCCCCCGCGAGGACGGTGAGCCCGAGCGCGGCCTGCGGGTGCCGGGGGAACCGCTCCCGGTAGGCGTAGTAGGTGGTCGGTCCTCCCCGGCGGGTGGCGCTGTCGTCGATGAGGTCGTCGTGCACCAGGCCGTGGGTCTGCAGCAGCTCGATGCTCAGGGCGGCGGCGTCCAGCCCCGGGACGGGCTCGTCCCGCACCAGGCGCGCGGCCTCGTGCAGCAGCACGACCCTCATCCGCTTGCCGCCCCGCAGGGAGAGGTCGCGCAGCAGTTCCAGGCACTCCGGCGTGAACCGGCTGAAGGACGGCGCCTCCAGCGTCGCGCCCAGCGTCCCGAAGTACTCGGCGAAGAGCGCGTTGAAGAGGCGCTCGCACCGGGCGGCACGGTCCAGCGGCTGCTCGGGCATGGCGAGGTCCTCCTGGGGCCGGGCGGGTGACGCTCAGCAGTGTGCCAGGTGGCCCGGACACGGCGGGGCCCGGCTCCGCCGTCGCGGGGCCGGGCCTCGGGGTCACTCGCGGTTCAGCCCTGGCGGGCCTTGAAGCGCGGGTCCTTCCTGTTGATCACGTAGGTCACGCCGTGCCGGCGCACCACCTGTGCGCCCGGCCTGGCCTTCAGCGAGCGCAGGGACTTACGCACCTTCATGATCGCCTCCTCGCTCCGTCGCTCCGTCGCTCCGTCGCGCCGTTCAGCGTTCCTCGCGGAACGGAACGTGCTGTCCCGCCACCGGGTCGTACTTGCGCAGGACGAGCCGGTCGGGGTCGTTGCGTCGATTCTTGCGCGTCACGTACGTGACGCCGGTCCCGGCCGTCGACCTCAGCTTGACGAGCGGGCGTGCGGTGCTGCGTGCCATGGTGCTCCTTCCGACCGCGGCGCGGGCTGCCGATCCGTCCCGCGCATGTCGGTCAGCGGCGTCAACAGTGCCGTCCGGCGGTCCATTCCCGGGAGTCCGCCGCCCGGCCGAGACGGCGGCGGCGCTCGGTCCGGGCGCACCGCCGGGCCGCGCCCGGAGGGGCTGCGCTTTCGGGCGCCCCGCCGCTCGGGACCGCGGTCCGGCGCACGGGCCACGAGCCGGTCCGGTCGTGCCGCCGGCTCACCCTCGCCCACGCACCCGCCGTACGAGGTCCTCGGCCGCCCGGGGCCACGCGGGGTGGTCGAAGGCGAAACCCGCGTCGAGCAGACGGCCGGGGACGACGCGCCGGCTCTTGAGGAGCAGTTCGGTGTCCGAGCGCAGGACCAGGGCGCCGAGTTCGGCCATCCACCGCGTGGCGGGCAGGCCCACCGGTACGCCCCGCGCCTGCCGCAGGGCGCGCATGAAGGCCCGCTGCGGCAGGGGGGCCGGAGCGGCGAGGTTGACCGGGCCGGTGAGGTCGTCGCGGGCGGCCAGGAAGTCGAGGGCGCGGACGAAGTCACGTTCGTGGATCCAGGACACGTACTGTGCGCCGCCCGCGACGGGGCCACCGAGTCCGAGGCGCGCCATCCACAGCAGGACGTCCAGCACGCCGCCCCGGTCGGGGCTCATCACCATGGCGGAACGCAGGGCGACCTTGCGGGTGTGCGGGGTGTCGGCGCGCTCCTGCTCCCGTTCCCAGGCCCGTGCGATGTCGACGCTGTAGGACCAGTAGGCCGGCACATCGGGCTCCCGGCCGCCCATCACACCGGTGGCCTCGTCGTGGGGCGCGTCGAAGCGGTGGGCGTAGACGGTGGCGGTGCTCATCTGCAGCCAGACCCGGGGCGGCTCGGCGGCCGCCGCGATCGCCTCGCCCACGACGCGCGCGGAGTGCACGCGCGAGTCCCTTATGGCCCGCAGGTTGGCGGGGGTGTAACGGCAGTTCACACTGCGGCCGGCCAGGTTGACGACCAGGTCGCTGCCGTCGACCTCCTTGCACCAGTCCCCCGGCGTCCTGCCGTCCCACGGGACCTCACCGGGCCGCTGCGGCCGGCGGCTGAGCACCACGACCTCGTGTCCGGCCGCGGTCCAGGCACGCTTCAGCACCGTCCCGACCTGCCCCGTCCCCCCAGGGATCACGATTTTCATGGGCTGCTCCCCCTTCGTCGTACGGCGACCCTATCCCAGATTTGAACACGTTCAAACCGATGCGTCGGCAGGGTGTCACCCCGCGGTGGGGCCCGCCCCCAACACCGTCTGGACGAGCGTGGGATGCGGTCCGGCGCGACAGCGGATCGGATGGGTGCCATGCGCAGACCCATAGCCGTGGCGTCCAGCCACTCCCGTCGCCTGCTCACCTCAGGCGTCCTCCTCGCCGTCCCGTCCCTCCTCCTGACCGCGTCCGCGGTCCCCGCGTCGGCCGACGGGACGGGCACGACGCCCGTCCGCGGTTCCGCCCACATGGGCATGGGGGTCCTGGCCCACGAAGGGGTCCAGGGACGGCCCGCCGCGACCCGGGCCACCCAGACCGAAGGGGTCGACGTCTCCAGCCACCAGGGCGACGTCGCGTGGCCGACCCTCTGGAGCAGCGGGGTCAAGTGGGCCTATGTGAAGGCCACCGAGGGGACCTCCTACCGCAACCCGTACCACGCCCAGCAGTACGGGGGTTCGTACGACGTCGGCATGATCCGCGGCGCGTACCACTTCGCGACCCCGGACGGCGCCGGCGGTGCCGCCCAGGCCGACTACTTCGTGGACCACGGCGGCGGCTGGTCCAAGGACGGCCGGACGCTGCCGGGGGTGCTCGACATCGAGTACAACCCGTACGGGGACACCTGTTATGGCAGGACGGCGAGTCAGATGGTCACCTGGATCGGCGACTTCCTGGACCGCTACAGGGCGCGCACCGGCCGTGACGCCGTGATCTACACCTCCACCAACTGGTGGAAGCAGTGCACCGGGGACTACAGCGGCTTCGGCGCGACCAACCCGTTGTGGATCGCCCGGTACGCCTCGACCCCCGGTCCCCTCCCGGCCGGCTGGGACTACCACACGATGTGGCAGTACACCTCCTCCGGACCGACCGTCGGGGACCACGACAAGTTCAACGGCACGCTGGACCAGGTCAAGGCGCTGGCCAACGGCTGAGGCCCGCCGGTCCGGGCGGCTCCGTCAGCGCTCGGGGAGGGAACCCAGGACGTCGGCGACCTGCTCACGCACCACGTCCCGCGCCCCGGGCGGCAGCGCGCCGACGTCCGTGCTCCGCAGCAGGTCGAAGACCTCGTCGGCGTCCGCGTGGCACGGCGCGGTCCCGTCGAGCACCTCGTAGCCGTCGCGCACGGCGACCCGCAGTCGCCTCGGGCCCCCGTCCTCGGCGTGCACGGCGGTGGCGACCACCAGTGGCGGCGGTCCACCGGCCTCGGCGGGCTGCTTGCGGTACCCGCTGGCCAGCGGGGTGCGCCAGCGCAGGCCCAGCAGCAGAGGGCGCTTGGCGACGACCTCCGGCAGATCGGTCTCGTAGGCCCCCTCGGGTCCCAGCACCCTGGCACGGGCGTCCAGCACCAGGGCCGCGGGCAACAGGCACCGCAGGCTGCTGCCGACCAGGTTGCCCCCGACCGTGGCCGTCCGGCGTACGGCTCCGGTGCCCACGGTGCCGGCCGCCCCGCGCAGCACCTCCGGTACGCGGTCGCCAATGCGGTGCAGCACCACGGCCGCCCCCAGTTCCTCGGGCCCGACCGCGGACGCCTCCGGCAGCTCGCGCAACGACATGGCCAGTTCGGGGAAGCCGTCCCGCTGCCAGGTGGCCCACACGAGGGTCGCCCCGCCTATGGGCACCGCTCCCTGTGCCATGCACTCCTGCGCTTCGGACACGGACGTGGGCAGACGCAACAGCATGGCGATCGACCTGCTTTCCCCGGAGGGCGGCGGTCGGTCGGCACCGCGCCTCCCGCCGCGTGATCACGGTCATTGCGCATTCTCCGTACCCCCGCGGGGGCGCGTACAGGGCTCACTCATGCACCATGTGCGCTGTTCGCGCGCCGGAGTACCACGCCGAACCAGCCTCGCCCGAGCGGCTCACCCCAGCGTGGCCAGGAACTCCAGCAACGCACGGTTGAACTGCTCGGGTCGCTCGGCGCCCGGGAGATGGCCGGCCCGGTCGACGACGACCAGGGTGGAGTGCGGCACGAGCCCCCGGATGGCCTCTGCCTCCGCGACGGGGGTGTAGACGTCGTCCGCGCCGACGACCACGAGGACCGGTGCCTCCACGGCGGCCAGGACGTCCCGGTAGTCGGGGCGTTCGGCCCGCCCGCGCAGCGCGGCCGCGGCACCGCGGGGATCGGTGGCGCGCATCATCTCCAGGACGCGGGCGGCCACGTCCGGCAGGGCGGTGACGTTGTAGGCGGCGAGCATCCTGTCGATGACCTCGTCCGCGTAACCGTCCATGCCCTCGGCGAGGAGACGGTCGGCCAGCCGGTTGCGGAACTCCTTGCCCTCGGCGGTCTCGGCGGGCGCGGAGGTGTCGGACAGGACGAGGGCCCGTACCCGGTCCGGGTGGCGCAGCTGGAACTCCATGGTGATCTGACCGCCCATGGAGACGCCGCCGACCACCGCGCGGCCGACACCCACGTGGTCCAGGAGCGCGGCGAGGTCGTCGGCGAAGTCGGCGAGCAGGACCTTGCCGGGCGTCACGCTGCTGCGACCGTAACCGCGCAGGTCGGGGGCGACGACCCGGTGGCCGGCCGCCGTCAGCGCCTGCACCTGGGGCGCCCACAGGGAGCGGTTGAAGGGGTGCCCGTGGATCAGGAGGACCGGGAGTCCGGCCGAGGGACCGGAGTCGTCGTACTCGATCGTGGCGCCGCGCACGGTTACGGAGTTCATTCCCGGCACCCTAACGGGGGCGCCGCACCCCCGGGGCGGAAGCGTGCGGGCGTCTCCGCCCGCACGGTCTCGCCGTCCTACGGGCGTCGTGCGACGAAGACGAACTCCCGTCCCTCGCGGTCGGGGGCTCCGCGCACCTCCTCCAGCACGTAGCCCCGCGCCGCCAGGTCCGCCTCGACCTCCTCCCGCTGCCGGAAGCGCAACGTCGAGTCGGAGGTGAGCACTTCGCCGTCGGAGCCGAAGACGTAGGTCCAGCGGAAGCGGACCAGCGGCCACCGCACCTCCGTCAGCCGGCACCAGCTCTCCACCGTGCCCTCGCCGGGCACCTCCGTGACCCGGTACGTCCGCTCGCGGTTCCACCCCTCCCAGGCGCGCCGGGCCGGATCCCGCGTCTCGAACACCAGGCGCCCGCCCGGCCGCAGGGCCTCGTACGCGCCACGGAGCGTGGCGTGCCACGCGCCGGGGTCGGTGATCTCCTGGGAGGCGTTCGCCGTCATGGTCGCCAGATCGACCCGCAGCGCGGGCAGCGAGGCCGCGTCGCCCTCGATCCACCGCACCCGGTCACCGCCCGGCTTGCGCCGCGCCACGTCGACCGAGGCACCGGCGGGATCGACGCCGACGACCTCGACGCCGCGGCCGGCCAGCAGCAGGGCGAGCACTCCCGTGCCGCAGCCGATGTCCAGCACCCGCCGGGCCCCGAACTCCTCCGCCATGCGCAGGTAGGCGTCGAGGTCACCGCGATCGGGGTCGAGGGCGTCGTGGACGGCGGCGAGCCGTGGATGCCGGAAGCACTCGTCAGCCATGCGGCCGACCGTAGCCGAAGGCCCCGGCGCGGTGGCCCGCGCGCCGGCACCGTCCGACGCGGACACGCCGGCGTCGTCCGCCTCCGGCCGTCGGCCTGGGGCTCCGCACTGGCCTCACGTGCGGTCGGCCGGAGGGGCTCCCGGGTTCCCGGAACCGCCGGTCCGACCGAAGCAGCGGAGGCGGACGCGGGAGCATCGGCGCACGGCCGCCGCCCGCCGTGCCTCCGCGCCCGGCCGGAGGACGCGTCCCCGGCCGCCCCGCCGGGTATCCCCCAGGCACGCCCCGCCGACCGCCGGTGCGGACCCGGGCGCGGACACCCCGTCTCCCACGGAAGGCGAACCGGAATGACCGACCCTCACAGCCTGGAGCCCGTCGCCACGTTCTGCGGCAACTGCGACTGCGGCTGCCCCCAGTTGTTCGTCGACCCCGCCGCCCCGGCGGAGCGACGGATCGTCCTGACCGACGACTTCGGGCAGCGCGTGCAGATGAGCGCCGACCAGTTCGCGTCGCTGGTCGACGAGGCCAAGCAGGGCAGACTCGACGGGATCGCCCTGCCCTGAGCGGACACCACGGGGCCGCCGCCCACCCACCCGTCCCGGCCGCGCCGTCCGGCGCGCGTCCGGGCGGGTGAACGCTCACGCGATCGGACGATCGAGAGCGCCACCGCGGGGAAGGGGGGATCCATGCACGCACTCGTCATCAACTGCACCCTCAAACCCTCCCCGCAGCCGTCGAACACCGAGGCTCTCGCCTCCACGGTCATCGCGGCACTGAAAGGCCACGGCGTGGAGGTGGACGTCGTCCGGGCCGTCGACCTGAACCTGAAACCCGGGGTCGAGACCGACATGGGTGAGGGCGACGACTGGCCGGGCGTGCACGAGAAGCTGCTGTCGTCGCAGATCCTGATCATCGCCTCGCCGACCTGGCTCGGTCGCCCCTCCTCCGTCGCCCAGCGGGTCCTGGAACGCATGGACGCCATGCTCAGCGAGACGGACGACGAGGAGCGCCCCGTCGCCTACAACCGCGTCGCCGGGGTCCTGGTCACCGGGAACGAGGACGGCGCCCACCACGTGATCAGTGAGATCAGCGGCGGGCTCACGGACATCGGCTACACCATCCCCGGCCAGGCCTGGACCTACTGGCACCTCGGCCCCGGGCCCGGTCCCGACTACCTCGACGACGACCGGGGCCACGACTGGTCGACCTCCACGGGCCGGGCCATGGCGTCCAACCTGGTGCACGCGGCGCGCGCGCTCGGCGCGATGCCGCTGCCGGCTCCGCCGTCCTGACGTCCTCCCCGGCGCCCGACCCGGAAGGGCGGTCACGGGCCGGCACGCCCGGGCGCCGCGGACCGGGGCGGGGTGAGGAGGACGGTGGCCTGCGGACGGTTGACCCACCGCAGCGGGGAGACCCGTCCTTCCGGGGAGGGGCGCAACGACCGTGCATGTCTGCCGCCGCGGATGCGGGGCAGTCGTGCACGTGCGACAACGTACGAAAAACGCATGAGGAGGCTGAGGTCCGACATGACGCACGATCTGACCCCGAAGTACACGGTCCCCGGCATCGAGCGCGAGGCCGCCGGACGACTGATCGGCGTGCTGCGGCTGCGTCTGCACGCCCTCAACGACCTGCACCTGACCCTCAAGCACGTGCACTGGAACGTCGTGGGGCCGCACTTCATCGCCGTGCACGAGATGATCGATCCGCAGGTCGACCAGGTACGCGAGATGGCCGACGACGTCGCCGAGCGCATCGCCGCCCTCGGCGGGGTGGCGCAGGGGACGCCCGGGGCCCTGGTCTCCGAGCGGAAGTGGGACGACTACTCCATCGGACGCGCCGACGCCATCGCCCACCTCGGTGCGCTGGACGTCGTCTACACCGGCGTCGTCGAGGGCATGCGCGCGGCGGTCGAGGAGGCGGGCAAGATCGACCCCGCCACGGAGGATCTCCTGATCGGCCAGCTCAGGGACCTGGAGCAGTTCCAGTGGTTCGTCCGCGCCCACCTGGAGAACTCCGGCGGCACCCTGGCGACGGGCAGCGCGACGTCCGAGGCGGAGGCCGCCAAGCGCGGCGCGGAACTCGCCTAGGGCCTCCATGCGGCGCACCGGCGCGGCCCCCCGTCCGGGGCCCCCGCCGGTGCGCGGCCCCGACGGGGGCCGCGCCGCCGGAGCGTGCTCAGCGCGTGGGACGCCCCCGGCGCCGTCCGATGAGCACGCCGACGAGGATCAGGTCGAGGACCAGCAGCACGGCGCCGACGACGAACAGGTAGAACAGTCCCTCGGCGGCCACCCCGATCACGCACAGGACCAGCGCCACCAGCAGCAGCAGGAGAAAGAGGCTCACGGTCGTCTCCCCTCGGAGCGTCTCGTAGGTGGGTCAGCGACGGCCGAGCCGGCGTTCACCGCGGGTGCCCTGCTCGTACGGCAGACCGTAGTGCGCGAAGACCGCGCCCTCGTCCTCGGCGGCCAGTTCACCGTCCGGATCGATGCCGGGCGCGTCCTTGACCAGGCCCTTGTCGTAGGTCACCTTCAGATAGCCCGGTCCGACGACGGCCTTGTCCACCGGGACGAACACCAGCCGCCGACGGGTCGGCAGACCGATCGTGACCGCGACGAACGCGGGCAGGTCGGTGGTGGTGTCGACATAGACCGATTCCAGGGTCCCGATCTTGCGGCCACCGCTGTCGACGACATCATGGCCTCGCCAGTCCCGAATGTTCTCAGCTTCGAACATGCCCGTTCTTCCCTTCCTAGGACGCGCTCACTGTCTTGTTCCCCGCCTCGCGGTCTTGTTCCCCGCATCGCGCCGACGTCGCCCGCAGTGTTCCCCCTCGGACGCCGGGCGCCCGGTCGCGGTAGGCTGCGTGGCCGGAAGAGGCACCCGGGACACGCACGGCGCCCGGCGGAATTCCGAAGGAGATCGAGTGTGGATGCCACAGGTCCCGCGGACGGCTCGCCACAGGTGCGGAGCGGCCCCGTGCTGGAAGTGGGCCCCCTGCCCGGACGGCCGGGCATCCGGGCCAGTGGAGAGATCAGCGTGACCACACGCCGGTCGTGGGAGAACGCTCTCACCGAGATGTCCCGACGGCACGCCGACGTGTCGTACGTCGAGCTGTCCGGCGTACGCTTCGTCGACGTCGCCGGTGTGACGGCGCTCGCCGTCACAGCCATGAACCTGCCGGGCGGGCGGGTGGTGGTGGAGCAGCCGCCACCGCAGCTGCCCCGGGTACTGGAACTGTTCTGGCCGTCCCTGAACCGGATCGAGGTGGCCCCGCGATGAGTACGGTGACCACCGAGGAGACCTTCTCGCATCCAGCGCTGTTCTACCGCTCGGAAGGCGAGTACGCCGACCGGACCGTGACGTTCGTGCGGGACGGGCTGGCCGCCGGCGAACCGGTCGCGGTGGCCGTGCCCGCCCCCAACCTGGAGCTGATCCGCGGAGGGCTGGGACCGGACGCGCGTGACGTCACCTTCCTGGACATGACCGAGGCCGGCCGCAACCCGGGGCGGATCATCCCCGGTGTCCTGCGGGCGTTCGCGGACACGCACCCGCGGGGACGGGTGCGCATCATCGGCGAGCCGATCTGGGCCGGGCGCAGCGCGACGGAGTACCCGGCGTGCGCCCAGCACGAGGCGTTGATCAACGCGGCCTTCACGGGCCGTGCCGCCACGATCCTGTGCCCGTACGACGAGACCCGGCTGGCCCCGGACGTCCTGGCGGACGCCCTGGTCACCCATCCGACGGTCATCACCGCGGGTCACGAGCGGGTCAGTGAGACCTACGACTGGCCCGAGGTCGTCGCCCGCTACAACGAGCCGCTGGAGCCCACCGCGGGTGCCGACGTCCTCTCCTTCGGCGCCGAGGAACTGCCCGAGGCACGCCGCTTCGCCGTGGACCGGGCGTCCGGGCTGGGCCTGTCCAGGCGTCGGCTCCAGGACGCGGAGCTGGCGGTGTCGGAGCTGACCACCAACAGCGTCCTCCACGGTGGTGGCAGGGGCACGCTGGCGGTCTGGGCGGAGGCGGGACAGGTGGTGTGCGAGGTCCGGGACAAGGGGCGGCTCACGGACCCGCTCGCCGGCCGCCGTCCCGCCGAGCGGGGGCAGATCGGTGGGCGCGGCCTGCTGCTCGTCCACTACGTCGCGGATCTGGTGCGGGTGCACACGACGGACGACGGCACCGTGGTCCGGTTCTACCTCGGCCTGTGAGGGTGCGGATGCCGGCTCCGGCGGACAGACCATGAAAAGCATGCATGAGGGTCATGAGCCGGGGTAGGCGCAGTCTCGTCGGCCGACAAAGCCGGCAGTGACGGGGGCCGATCGACTGGGAGGGAACATCATGGCGACGATGACCGCACGGATCACCGAGCACACCACCACGGGCATGCCGGAGGTGGCGGACCCGTCCAAGGTGGCACCGAAGGACGCGCGGGAGTTGTCGAAGCTCTTCTTCCAGCAGCTGACGGTCCTCGAAGAGGGCACGCCGGAATACCAGTACGCGCGCAACACCCTCATCGAGATGAACATGTCCCTGGTCCGCTTCGCGGCCGGCCGGTTCCGCAGCCGCGGACCGGAGGAGATGGAGGACATCGTCCAGGTCGGCATGATCGGCCTGATCAAGGCCATCGACCGCTTCGAGCTGACCCGCGAGGTCGAGTTCACCTCCTTCGCCGTGCCCTACATCGTCGGTGAGATCAAGCGCTTCTTCCGCGACACCTCCTGGGCCGTGCACGTGCCCCGCCGCCTGCAGGAGGCCCGCGTCCAGCTGGCCCGGGCCACCGAGGAGCTGCGCAGCCGGCTGGGCCGCAACCCCACCACCAAGGAACTCTCCGAGCTGATGAGCCTGCCGGAGGACGAGGTCGTCGAGGCCCGCCTGGCGGCCAACGGATACAACTCCGCCTCCCTCGACGCGGCCATCAGCGGCAGCGAGGACGGCGAGTCCGCCCTCGCCGACTTCATCGGCGCCGACGACGCCACCCTCGCCCTGGTGGACGATTTCCACGCGCTCGCCCCGATGATCGCCGAGCTGGACGAGCGCGACCGCCAGATCATCCACTGGCGCTTCGTGGAGGAGCTCACCCAGAAGGACATCGGCGAGCGCCTCGGCGTCTCCCAGATGCACGTCTCCCGGCTGATCTCCCGCCTGCTGGCCCGCCTTCGCGAAGGCATGCTGACCGAGCACTGAGCCGTGCGGCTCAGGCGGCGGCCGTCCTCCTGCGGCGGCCCCCGGCACCGCTGAGGGCGTCGATGAGCTGTTCGCGGCTCATCCTCGACCGTCCGGTGACGCCCTGGTCACCGGCCTTCCGGTAGAGCTCCGCCTTGCTCAGCTCCCGCAGGTCGCTCCGCTTCTCCCTCGGAGGCGTCCTGCGGGAGGAGGCCGCGGCCTTCTTCCGCGGTGCGGAGGACCGCTTGCCGGGAGCGCTCCTCGTGTCGGCCGTCGACCGTCCGCCGGCCCCGCTCCCGCTCTTCGCGGACGCCGGCTTCTTCTTCCCGGGCCCCTGCTTCTTCTCCGCGGGGGCCTGTCGGCTTTCCCCGGGCCCCTGCTTCCTCTCCGCGGAGGCCCGCTTCCTCTGCTTCTTCTCCGGGGACGGCCGGTCGCCCTGCCCGCCCTTCGCGGACACCCGCCCACCGCTGCCGCCGGCCTGCTCCAGACTGCCCCGCAGGGCTTCCATCAGGTCGACGACGTTCGTGGCCCGGGGCGCTTCCTCCGCGACGGCGACCTCCTGGCCCTCGGCCTTCGCCCGCACCAGCTCGCGGACCTTCTCCTGGTACGTGTCGCGGTACCGGGCGGGGTCCCAGGGACCGCTCAGGGCGTCGACCAGTCGCAGCGCCATGTCCAGCTCCTTGCCCCGTCCCGCCCGGTCCTTCGGCAGCTCGGGCAGTTCCTCGACCGGGTCCCGGACCTCGTCGGCCCAGTGCAGGGTCTGGAGCACCAGGACCTCGTCCTCGGCGCGGAGGGCGGTCAGGTACTGCCGGTTGCGCATGACGAAGGTGGCGACGCCGGTCTTGCCGGTCTCCGCGAGGGCGGTGCGGAGGAGTTCGTAGACCTTGAGGTACTCCTTGCCGCGCGGGGCGACGTAGTAGGTGCGGTCGAAGTAGACCGGGGCGATCCGGTCCAGGTCGACGAAGTCGGTGATCTCCAGGGTGCGGGAGCGGCCGGGTGCGATCTCCTCCAGTTCCTCCGGCTCCACGACGACGTACTCGCCCTCGCCCACCTCGTAGCCCTTGACGATGTCACCGGCGTCGACCTCCTCGCCGGTGCGCTGGTTGACCCGTCTGTTGCGGATGCGGTCCGAGGTGCCGCGCTGCAGCTGGTGGAAGTGGACCGTGTGGTCCTGCGTCGCCGTGAACACACCGACGGGCACCGACACCAGCCCGAAGGTGATCACACCCGTCCAGATCGCCCGTGCCATGGCCGTCCGCTCCGTCCGCTCCGCCGTCCGCTCCACCGCCCAGGCCGGCCACGCTGCCACCGCGGTGGCCGCTTCGCGCGCCGGGCGGGGCACACGGGTCACGGGTCGGTGCGGCCCGGCGCGCGGGCGGGCGCCGCCGCACGAACAGCCGGTAGCCCGCGCGGATCGGCCGCCTTCGGTATTCCCTGTGACATGGGGACGGCGATCGCACCGGCGCCTCGGCCCGTCCCCTCCGTCGACCTCCGACCGAAGGGCCACACCCATGACCTGTCACCTGAAGGCGATCACCCGCGAGGAGCACCTGCGCTTCGTCGCCGCCCGGTCTTCCGTGAGTCACCTGCAGACCCCGGCGTGGGGAGAGGTCAAGCCGGACTGGCGGGCGGAGAGCCTCGGCTGGTTCGACGAGGGCGGCGACCTGGTGGGGGCCGGACTGGTGCTGCTGCGGGCGTTGCCGGGGGTCCGGCGGCATCTGGCGTATCTGCCCGAGGGACCGGTTCTCGACTGGGCCGCGCCGGACCTGGAGCGGTGGCTGGAGCCGATGCTCGCCTACCTGAAGGGACGGGGCGCCTTCTCGGTGCGGATGGGGCCGCCGGTGGTGGCGCGGCGCTGGAGCGCCGAGACGGTCAAGGCGGCGATCGCCGACCCGGAGGCCCGGCGGCTGGGCGACGTGGAGCCCACCGTGCGGGAGCCCGCGGCCGACGGCGTCGCCGAACGGCTGCTCCGCATGGGCTGGCGGCGGACCGAGCCCGGGGGCGAGGACGGGTTCGCCGCGGGCCAGCCCCGCTACGTGTGCCAGCTGCCCCTCGCGGGACGCTCGCCGGACGAGATCCGCAGCGGTTTCAACCAGCAGTGGCGCCGCAACGTCAAGAAGGCCGAGAAGGCGGGCGTGAAGGTGGTCCGCGGCGACCAGGAGGACCTGCCGACCTTCTACGAGCTGTATGCGGAGACGGCCGAACGGGACGGGTTCCTGCCGCGTCCCCTCCCGTACTTCCAGCGCATGTGGACCGCGCTGACGGCCGAGGACCCGGACCGCATGCGCCTGTACCTCGCGCACCACGACGGGGAGGTGCTCGCGGCCGCCACGATGCTGACCGTCGGCGAGCACGTCTGGTACTCCTACGGAGCCTCCACCGCCCGCCGCCGCGAGGTGCAGCCGAACAACGCCCTCCAGTGGCGGATGATCTGCGACGCCCATGAACTCGGCGCGGCCGTCTACGACTTCCGCGGCATCACCGACACGCTGGACGAGGACAACCACCTGCTCGGGCTGCTGCGGTTCAAGACCGGCGCCGGCGGTGAGGCCGTGGAGTACCTGGGCGAGTGGGAGTATCCGCTCAACAGGGTGCTGCACAGGGCCCTGGGGCTCTACATGTCGCGGCGCTGACGCCGCCCCCGCGGTCAGTCGGCGGGTTTCTCCCACACCGACACGTGGCGGCGGCTCTCGTGGGTGAACGGCTCCCCGCTCCACCCCTCCCACCGGTCGCGAAGGCGCATCCCGGCGATCCGGGCCATCAGGTCGAGCTCGGCGGGCCAGACGTACCGGAACGGGATCGCCGCGTGCTCGGCACGTCCGTCCACGACGGTGACGTTGCCCCGGGGCAGCAGCCGCAGTTCGCGCGAGCGCCTCGGTTCCCTGCCTCGGTCCCGGCCCTTCAGGGTCCGCCGGCTCGGCGTCCGTCCGCGAAGGCGCCGTCGCCGGTGAAGGCCAGTGCGGCGAAGCGTTCGCCGATGCGGCGGTGGGTGGCCGCGTCCGGGTGGAGGTTGTCCGGCAGCGGCAGCTCGGCGGAGTCGGCCTCGCCGTAGAGCGCGCGGCCGTCGAGGTGGTACAGGTTCGGGTCGTCGGCCGTGCGCTGCGCGACGATACGGGCCAGCTCGTCCCGGATGACGTTCAGGGTGAGTTTCCCGCTCGCTCGTTCCGCCGGGTCGCCCATGGCCACGAAGCGCATCCGCCCCTCGCCGAGGCCGGTGAGGTCGGGGGCGAGGGGGCCGGGGGTGTCCTCGTGGACGGGGCACAGGATCGGCGAGACGACCAGCAGCGGGACGGTGGGGTGCCCCTCGCGGACGGTGTCGAGGAAACCGTGCACGGCGGGGGCGAAGGCACGCAGCCGCATGAGGTCGTGGTTGACCACGTTGATGCCGATCTTGACGCTGATCAGGTCGGCCGGGGTGTCCCGCATGGCCCGCGCCGTGAACGGGTCCAGCAGGGCGCTGCCGGCCAGTCCGAGGTTGACGAGTTCCACACCGCCGAGGGACGCGGCGAGCGCCGGCCAGGTGGTGGTGGGACTCGCGGCGTCCGAGCCGTGACTGATCGAGCTGCCGTGGTGCAGCCAGACCCTGCGTCCGGGGTCGGGGGCGGGTGTGACGGGAGCGTCGGTGCGCAGGGCGACGAGTTCGGTGGTCTCGTTGTGCGGCAGCCAGATCTCGATGTTCTTGCTGCCTTCGGGCAGGCCGGTGAAGCGCAGTGTGCCGACCGGGCCGGGCTCGACCGCCGCCGTGCCGGTGGTCATGTCGATGGTCAGGGTGTTGCCGCCGACGACGGTCCCCCGGCCCGCCGGGCGGCCGTCGACGAGCAGGTCGTAGACGCCGTCCGGACGCGGCGGGGCTCCGGCGTAGACCCGCTTGGTGGGCAGCGTGTCCAGTTCGAGCGCGGTGGCCCGGGTGCGCAGGGCGAGTCGGACGCCGGACGGCTGGGACTCGGCCATGGCCAGTTGTCCGTCGGTGTTCTGCGCGCGGGCCCGGGCGGGCAGCCGGTGCGGCAGCAGGCCGTGCTCGGTGCGTTCGACGTCGAGGGCGCCGCGCAGGAGTTCCCGCGTGATCGGCGTGGTGATCCAGTCGTGGTCGGTGTTCATGCCGCCTCCGGCCGATGGGTGGTTCGGGATGTGCACAGCGCGGGCTTCAGGCTGCGCGGCTCACTGTGCGGGCCAGTTGCGCAGCAGGGCGTCGAGGGCGTCCACGATGCGGGTCCAGGTCTCCTGGCTGTCGGGGGCGCTGTGGCTGAAGCCTCCGGCCAGCTCGAGGCTGACGTAGCCGTGGAAGACGCTGCCCAGCAGTCGGACCGCGTGGGTCTCGTCGGGTTCGGTCAGGTGGTAGCCGCGCAGGATCGCCCGGGTCATCCGGGCGTGGCGGACGCCGGCGCTGTCCGCCGCCGTCTCCGGGTCCAGGCGCAGCCGGGCCGCCGCATAGCGGCCCGGGTGCTCCCGAGCGTAGTCGCGGTAGACGTCCGCGAAGGCGGCGAGGGCGTCCTTGCCGGCCCGTCCCGCCAGTGCCGCGGCTGCCCGGTCGGCGAGTTCGGCGAGGGCGAGCAGGGCGATCCGGGTCTTGAGGTCCTGGGAGTTGCGCACGTGCGAGTACAGGCTCGCGACCTTGACGTCGAAGTGCCTGGCCAGGGCGGAGACCGTCACCTGGTCGAAGCCCACCTCGTCGGCCAGGTCCGCACCCGCCCGCACCAGTCGGTCGGTGGTCAGCCCCACACGCGCCACAGTCCCGTCCTCCCGCTTGCCTCCACCTATTATGCAATTACCTAAAGCTTTTAGGCAACGTGCCCTTGAGCAACCCGCGCTCGGGCACCGGGTGAGCGGCACGGTCCGTTCGGTCGGTTCCGGGACGGAGACCGGCGGACAAACGGCCGTCGGCGGCCGCAGGCATGAGTGCCGGCGGTGCGGGGACCCCGACCACATGTCCCAGCCCCGTCTGGTCACGTTCGGACACGGCACCGCGGGCCGCACGGCCCTGGCGGAACTGCTGCGCGGTGCCAGCGTGACCGCCGTGGTCGACGTCAGGACCGCGCCGGGCAGCCGGCGCGACCCCGACCTGCTGTGCGAGCGGCTGGCGCGGTGGTTGCCGGAAGAGGGGCTCGCCTACCGGTGGGAGCGGCGGCTGGGCGGGTTCCGCAGGCCCGCGCCGGACTCGCCCGACGTCGTCTGGCGCAACGCCTCGTTCCGGGGCTACGCCGGTCACACCCGTTCGCCGGAGTTCGTCGCCGCCATGGACGCGTTGCTGGACCAGGTGTCGCGGGAACGCACCGCGGTGATGTGCGGCGAGGCGGTGTGGTGGCGGTGCC
The DNA here is from genome assembly GCF_055589025.1 of Streptomyces sp. NPDC041968. NCBI lineage: Bacteria > Bacillati > Actinomycetota > Actinomycetes > Kitasatosporales > Streptomycetaceae > Streptomyces > Streptomyces sp. NPDC041968. The sequence continues at coordinate 224,131 of NZ_JBVJCB010000009.1, forward strand.
ACCGACGCCTCGTCGCGGACTTCGCCGTGCTGGCCCGGGACCGTCCCGTGGCCCACCTCATGCACGACGGCCGCCTCACGGCGCACTCCCCCACCCCGGGGGCGCGTCTGCGGGCGGACGGACTCCTGGTCTACGACGACGAGGAGGCGGCGGCGATGCCCGTGGCGTCGCGGCCGGGGCGGCCCTAGACGTCGGCAGGAGGCGAGGTCCCATGCGGCGCAGCAGCGGCGGACACGGCCGGGCGAGCGGCGGACGCGGCGCGGCTCGGGTCGAGTCGGTTCTCGACGAGCTCTACACCACGCCTCCCTCCGACTTCGTCTCCCGCCGCGAGGAACATGCCGCGGCCGCGAGGACCGCCGGCCGCAAGGAGGACGCGCGCCGGCTCCACGCCGCCCGGCGGCCCACGCTCGCGGCCTGGGCGGCGAACCTGCTGACGCACTCCCGACCGGAGGAGGCCGGCCGGTTCCTGGAACTGGGACGGGCGCTGCGCGACGCACATCGCACCCTGGACGCCGCCGGGCTCAGGGAACTCTCCGACCAGCGCCGGCGCATCGTCTCCGCGCTGTCCCGGCAGGCGGCCCAGCTCGCCGGCGAGGCGGGGCACCCGCTGTCGGAGGCGGCGCGGCGGGAGGTCGAGGCGACCCTGCGCGCGGTACTCGCGGACCCGGAAGCGGCCGACCGGTGGGCCGGCGGACATCTGGCGGTGTCGCTCACTCCCCCGTCCGGGTTCCCCGCGGACGGCGCCCCGGCCGAGCCCGCGCCGCCGGAGCGGCCGTCCCGGCCCGGGACACCTCGCGGCAAGCCGGCGGGCCGGACGAAGGACGAACTCGCCGAGCGGCGCCGCAGGCGGCAGGAGGAACTCGACCGCGCCGAACAGGCGGCGGAGCGGGCGGCGCGACTGCTGCGCGACAGGCGCGCGGAACAGGCGGACGCCGACGCCTCGCTGCGGCGGACGCAGGACGAACACGGCCGGGCGCGTGCGGAGTTGTCCGCCGCCGAACAACAACTGCGGCAGGCGCGGGAGAGACTCGACCGGGCCGAACGGGAACGGCGGGACGCCGAGGAGCGGGGCCACACCGCCGCGGACGCGCTGGCCCGGGCCGAGCACGAGGCGCGGGAGGCCACGCGCCAGGTGGACCGTTCGGCCTCCGGGGTCAGGCGTTCCGGCCCGTCCGGCTGAGTACCCGTGTCCACCCCACCCGACCGCTTCCCGTCGACGAGGGAGGCCGGCCAGTCCAGTCACCAGGAGGAACCCGTCGTGCACATCACCGGCCGACTTCACCGCCCGTCCGCCACCGGAGTCAACCACGCGACACGATCCGTCCGGCGCCTGGTGCTCGCGGGTGCGGCGGTCGCCGCGGTGCTGACCGGCTGCTCGACACAGGATGCCGTCTGCGGTGGTGGCGAGTACCCGGTCATGACCACCGGCGGCACCGGCCGCACCTGTGTCCCCGACGGCGAGGAACCGCCCGAGGGATACACCCGCTTCCCCGAGGGCAAGGTCCCCGAGCACGTCGGAGACGAGTGGGACACCTACTGGCAGACGCACACGGTCGACCGGGACGGGAAGACCGTCGAGGTGTCCGACGGCGAGTGAGTACGGAGGACCCGCGGCCCGAACATGCGCGCGAAGAACCGTCGACACATACCACGTTGACGGCCATACGTGGTATACCGGCCCGGCAGCAAACAGGGGAACAAGCAGCACCCACCGTCCGTACTATCTGTGTCAGCACAGTCGGCGACAGTCGCCTGTTCTCCGCTGCCGGGCGCCGACGGGACATGGTTCGCCACATCCCGCGCCCGACGTCCCGCCGTTCCTCCCGAGCCTTCACGGCCGCGAATCGAGGAGAGTCACCACCATGTCCGAGAGCACGATGCAGGCCGCCACCGAACTGGCGTCGCAGTACAGCGTCCAGGTCACCGACGACCTGGAGCGCAACGTCAAGGAGCAGGAACGCGTCAGCGGGGAGATCACCGCCCTGCAGCAGCAGTTGGCCGCGCTCCAGCACGACCACGCGCTCCTGGTCAACGTGCAGCAGGCGCTCGGCATCGCCGCGCCGCCGGCCCAGCAGGCGACCGCGCCGGCTCCGGCCGCCACCGACGCGGCGACCGTGCCCGCTCCCCGTGGCGGTGCCACCGAGAAGCCGGCCGCCGGTAAGCGGAAGCGGGGCGGCAAGGCCGCCACCGCTCCCCAGCGCGCCGCCGCGCCCAAGTCGGGCGCCAGGTCCGCCAAGCCCGCCACCAAGGCAACCAAGGCCACCGCGAAGCCGGCCACCAAGTCCGCCGGGAAGCCCGCGGCGAAGAAGACGCCGGCGCAGGCCGCGACCGGGGCCGCCGCCTCGTCCACCGCCCCCTCCGCGAAGCAGCCCGCCCAGCCCACCCTGGTGGAGCTGGTGCGCCAGCACCTCACCGAGCAGAAGGAACCGCGCTCCGCCGCCGAGGTCACCACGGCGCTGGACGCGGCCCACGCCGGACGCACCATCAAGACCACGGTCGTCCGCACCACCCTCGAAGGGCTCGTCGCCAAGAACCTGGCCCAGCGCACCAAGCAGGGCACCTCGGTCTACTACACGGCCACCGAGGCGCCGGGCGCGCAGCAGAAGCGGGACGCCGGGACGGAGGAGCCCACCGCGCCGGGCGACAACTGACCGCGGACGCAACCGGCGCCGACAGGCGCCGGCTCCGTCCGCACCCGCCGCCGTGCGGTGCGGCGCGGCGCGCGCCCGCGGGTGAACAGGGTGAGGATCGGTGGATGGGTGTTGTACTGCCGGTGCTCTTCGCACTTCTCGCCGCGTTCAGCAACGCGCTGGCCACCGTGCTCCAGCGGCGGGCCGCACTGAGCGTGCCGCAGTCCCAGGGGTTCCGCCCCGGACTCGTCGTGGACCTGCTGCGGCAGCCGGTCTGGATCGCCGGCATGCTCGCCGTCGTCGTCGCCGGTGTGGGCCAGGCGGTGGCTCTCGCGACCGGGCCCCTGTCACTCGTACAGCCGTTGTTCGTGCTGGAGCTTCCGCTGGCCCTGCTGCTGGCCTCGCTGATGACCCACCGCAGCCTGCCCCGTGCCATGTGGCTGGCCGTGGGCTCGGTGGTCGTCGGGCTCGGCATCGCGCTGGCGTCGGCCGCTCCCGACGGAGGCGAGGCCGAGGTGGCGCTGGACCGCTGGCTGCCCGCCCTGGCTGCCTGTGCCGGAGCGGCCGTAGTGCTGGCCGCGGCCGGTCTGAGGCGCCCCGTGGGCAAGGCCCGCGCCGGTTGCCTCGGTGCGGCCACGGCCGTGTGCTACGCCCTGACGGCCGCTCTGATGAAGGACTCGATGCGGGTCCTGGACACCGAGGGCGTGACGGGCTTCCTGACCACCTGGCAGACTTACGCGTTCGCCGCGGCCGGTGTGGGCGCGGTGCTGCTGCTGGAGCACGCCATGCAGGGCGGCCCGCTGGTGGCCTCCCAGCCCGCCCTCACCCTGGGGGACGCGGCGGTGAGCCTCCTGCTCGGCGTGGCCCTGTACCAGGAGGACGTGCGGGGCGGCTGGTGGGTCGTGCCGCAACTGCTGGGCGTTGCCCTCATCGTCGCGGGCGTGCTCACCCTCGCCCGGCGCGGTACCGACCTGCGCACCGGACAGTGACCCTCCGGCCGGCACCGTCCGGTGGGCGCGGGCCGGGGACGAGATGCCCGACCTCACCCCGTGATGCACAGTGGTCGCAACCGCACCGCGACCCAGAGGAACGGCATGCCGCAGGCCGCCACGTCCGACGCCGCCGGGGAGGCCCCGCCGGCCGCGAAGCTGCCGCTGTTCACCCTGACAGCCATGGTCGTCGGGTCGATGGTGGGTGCCGGCGTCTTCTCGCTGCCGGGGCGGTTCGCCGAGGAGACCGGCGTCGCCGGGGCGTTGATCGCCTGGACGATCGCCGGTACCGGCATGCTGATGCTGGCCTTCGTCTTCCAGTCCCTCGCCGTCCGCAGACCCGACCTGGACGCCGGCGTGTACGCGTACGCCAAGGCGGGCTTCGGCGAGTACCCGGGCTTCTTCGCGGCCTTCGGCTACTGGGCCAGCACCTGTGTGGGCAATGTGACCTACTGGGTCCTCATCATGTCGACCGTCGGCTCGATCTGGCCGGTCCTCGGCGACGGGGACACCGCCGTCGCGGTCGTCCTGTCCTCGATCGGGCTGTGGGCGTTCTTCTGGATGATCCGGCGCGGGGTGAAGGAAGCGGCGGCCATCAACAAGGTCGTCACGGTGGCCAAGCTCGTCCCCATCGTCTTCTTCGTCGTCCTGGCCCTGGTGTACTTCAGGCCGAGCGTGTTCGCCGACAACTTCGGTGGCGCGGACTACTCCGGTTCGCTGTTCTCCCAGGTGCGCGGCACCATGCTGGCCACCGTGTTCGTCTTCCTCGGCGTCGAGGGTGCCAGCGTCTACTCCCGGCACGCCCGACGCCGCTCCGACGTGGGCAGGGCGACGGTGCTCGGCTTCCTCAGCGTGTTCGCGGTCTTCGCCTCGGTGACCATCGTGTCGTACGGCATCATGCCGATGGCCGAGATCGCCGGCCTGCGCCAGCCGTCCATGGCGGGCGTCCTGGAGGCGGCCGTCGGGACCTGGGGCCGGGTGTTCATCAGCGTCGGCCTGATCGTGTCGGTGCTGGGCGCCTACCTCGCCTGGACGCTGATGGCCGCCGAGGTGCTCTTCGTCGCGGCCCAGGACGACGACATGCCGCGCTTCCTGCGCCGCGCCAACGCCGTCGACGTGCCCGTGCCGGCCCTGTTGATGAGCTCGCTGCTCACCCAGGTGGTGCTGATCGCCACCAGCTTCTCCGACGACGCCTTCGACTTCGCCCTCAACCTGACCAGTGCCCTCTCCCTGATCCCGTACCTGCTGGCCGCGGCCTTCGCGGTGCGGCTCGGTGTCCGGGACGACCCGCGCACCGAGGGCGGCCGGACCTCACGGCGCGAACTGGTCGTCGGCGTCGTCGCCACGGTGTACACCGTGTTCCTGCTGTACGCCGCGGGCCCGAAGTACGTGCTGGTCTCCTTCGTCCTCTACGCCCCGGCGACCGTCCTGTTCGTCATGGCCCGGCGCGAGCAGGGCCGGCGGCTGTTCTCCCCGGGGGAACTCGTCGTCCTGGCCGTCTCCGTGGCCGGCGCGGTGCTCGGGGTCGTGGCCCTGGTGGCCGGGTGGATCAGCCTGTGAACCGCGCCCCCTCCAGTCCTCCCCGCCCCGCACCCCCAAGGGAGCCAGTGTGACCGGCAACGAAGGCACCGCCCGACCCGCCCTCGGCGTCCACTCCGAGGTCGGTAGGCTGCGCAAGGTCCTGGTGTGCTCCCCCGGACTCGCACACCGGCGGCTCACCCCCACCAACTCGGACGACCTGCTCTTCGACGACGTGATGTGGGTGGAGAACGCCCAGCGCGACCATGCCGCGTTCGTCGGTGAACTGCGGCGGCGCGGGGTGGAGGTGGTGGAGCTGCACGACCTGCTGGCCCAGATCATGGCCCTCCCGGAGGCCAGGGCATGGCTCCTGGACCGGAAGATCGTCGCCAACCGGGTCGGCATCGGCCTCGTCGACGCGACCCGCGCCTACCTGGAGACCCTGTCGCCCAGGCAACTCGCCGAGTACCTCGTCGGCGGGCTGGCCACCAGCGACCTTCCCGAGGACTTCCGCTCCCCCCACCTCGCACTCGCCCGCGAGTCCACCGGCGCACGCGAGTACCTGATGCCGCCGCTGCCCAACACCCTGTACACCCGCGACACCACCTGCTGGCTGTACGGCGGCCTCACCCTCAACCCGCTGTACTGGCCCGCACGGCACGACGAGACGCTGCTGATGAAGGCGATCTACACCTTCCACCCCGACTTCAAGGGCTCGCGGGTGTGGTGGGGCGACCCCGAACTCGACTGGGGTCAGGCCACCTTCGAGGGCGGTGACATCATGCCGGTCGGCAACGGCGTCGTCCTCATGGGCATGAGCGAGCGGACCTCTCGCCAGGCCATCACCCAGGTCGCCGCCGCGCTGTTCCGCGACGGTGCCGCACAGCACGTCGTCGTCGCCGGACTGCCGAAGCTGCGGTCGGCCATGCACCTGGACACCGTGTTCACCTTCGCCGACCGGGACGTGGTGACCCTCTACCCGCGGATCATGGACGGGGTGCACACCTTCTCCCTGCGTCCGGGCGACCGGGGCCCCGGCTTCGACGTCGTCGACGAGGGCACGACCCCGTTCGTCGACGTCGTCGCCAAGGCACTCGGCCTCTCCTCGCTGCGGGTGGTGGAGACGGGCGGCGACGCCTACGCCTCCGAGCGCCAGCAGTGGGACAGCGGCAACAACGCCGTCGCGGTGGAACCGGGGGTGGTGTTCACCTACGACCGCAACACCCAGACCAACGCCCTGCTGCGCGAGGCCCGTATCGAGGTCGTGCCCATCGTGGGTGCGGAACTGGGCCGGGGCCGCGGCGGAGGCCACTGCATGACCTGCCCGCTGGTGCGGGACCCCGTCGACTTCTGAGACCGTCCCGCGGACGCCGGGCGGGACGTCAGCGGCAGAAGCCGTACGCCTGCTCCAGCCACCGGCGCAGTGCCGCGTGCACGTCGCCGGGCAGTTCGCTGAGCCGGGCGATGGCGGACCGGTCCCCGGCGGAGGGCGCGATGCCCGCCGCCGTCAGGAGGGCGAGCAGGCCGAGGCGCCGCAGGTCGACGGGGTCGATGCGGCAGGGCACCCGCTGCGCGGGGTCGGGCGGCTGGAGCAGGAAGTCGCCCTGGGTGTCGCGGGAGCGCGGGCGGGTCGGGTCGGTGGCGGTCGAGGCAGTCATCGGGTGCATACCGCGGTCCTCCGCAGGTGGGTTCGCCGTTCTTGACCGCAGGAGACACCGGGGCGGCCGCGGCGGTTGCGGGCCGCCCCCCACTGCCACCCGGCGGATGCAATCGGCGTCTTGTCGCACGAACCGGCCCGGCGAGGGCGCGGGAGACGGACGCGGGCGGTTCGGCCGGCGCCCCTCGTGCACGGCGTCCCGCTCCCGCCCGCCGGGCCGTGCGAGAGGTTGCGTTGCCCGCTGGGCCGTACGAGTGGTGCGTTCGCTGAGCCGGCCGTACGGTCGGTACGGGAAGGAGAGCGGAGCCGAGCGATCCCGAGACTGCTGGGAGCAGACATGGGCAGCAAACCGATGAGGACCGCGGTCACACTCTGTGCCGCCGCCGCGCTCGCCGTACCCCTGGGCACGGCCTCCGCCGCACCGTCGGGGGAACGCACGTCGCAGCAGTCGCGGGACCCGGTGCTCGTCGACTGCTCCTCGCGGCCCGACGTACGGCCCGGGACGTTCGTGCTCGCCTGCGGTGACGGCAACAGCCGCCTGGTCTCGATGCAGTGGTCCCGGTGGGACGCTCAGGCCGCGGTGGGCCGGGGCACCAACGCCGTCAACGACTGCGTCCCCTACTGCGCCGAGGGCACGTTCCACTCCTATCCCGTGACCGTCCGGCTCGACCAGCCGCGGGCCTGGGAGAAGGACCCGGGCGAGCGGCACTACACCCGGATGACCCTGACCTACACCGACGGCCGGCCGGCCGGGTCCCCCGGCACGGTGACCTACCCCCTGTGGGACTGAGGCCCGGCGGTCAGTCCGGGAGCGCCAGCCGGCAGGTGTCGCCCGGCTGGAGGCGCACCGCGCGGTCCGGCAGCCGGACGTCGATCGGCAGGCGGCCGGAGGACGGCACGGCGATCTCCAGCCGGCCGTGCTCCAGCCGCAGCCGCACGCCCCAGTGGCCCTGGTAGCGGATGGAGAACCCGTACGACGACAGTTCCGGCAGGGGCACCGGGTCCAGCCACAGGGCGCCGGAGCGGGTCTCCAGGCCGGTCAGCCCGCGCTGGACGAGGTCGAGGGTGCCCGCCATGGCCCCGAGGTGGATGCCCTCGCCGGTGGTGCCGCCCTGGAGGTCGGCGACGTCGCCCTTGAGCGCTTCCTGGCAGTACGTCCAGGCCTCGGCGCGGCGGGCCCGGGCCAGGATCCAGCCGTGGACGAGTCCGCTGAGGGTGGAGCCGTGACTGGTGCGGGCCAGGTAGTAGTCGACGGTGCGCTGCCACGTCAGCTCGTCCAGGCGGTACCCCAACCGGTCGAAGAGGGAGCGCAGCTCGGTCGGGGAGAACAGGTAGCCGAGCATCAGGACGTCGGCCTGCTTGGACGCCTGGTAGTGGTTGACGCTGTCGTTCTCGGCCTCCAGCAGGCGGTCCAGGCGCCGGATGTCGCCGTACCGCTCGCGGTAACCCTGCCAGTCGAGTTCGGCGAGGTCGCCGTACCCCTCGAACTGGCTGACCACGCCTTCGTGGAAGGGGACGTGGAGGGTGCGGGAGACGTTCTCCCACTGTTCGAGTTCGCCGTCGTCCAAGGCGGTCCGCTCGACGAGTTCACGGCGGCGCGGTTCGGGCAGGTCGTTCAGTACTTCCAGGGTGCGGGCCAGTACCCAGGCGGCCGTGACGTTGGTGTACGCGTTGTCGTCGAGGCCGGGAGCGGCGGCGCCGGGATAGGCCTCGTGGTACTCGTCGGGGCCGACCACGCCGCGGATGCGGTGCCGTCCGAGGTGCTCGTCCCAGGTGGCGGAGTCCGCCCAGAAGCGCGCGATCTGCAGCAGCGTCTCGGCGCCCTTGGTGTGCAGGAACTCGGCGTCGCCGCTCGCCTCGCAGTACTGCCACACGTTGTAGGCGATGGCCGATCCCACGTGGTGCTGGAGGTGGGAGTGGTCGGGCAGCCAGCGGCCCGAGCGCGGATTGAGGTGCAGTTGCTGGGTCTCCTCGCGCCCGTCGCTGCCGCTCTGCCAGGGGTACAGCGCGCCACGTCTGCCGATCGCGCGGGCGGCGGCGCGGGCGCGTTCCAGGCGCCGGTGCCGGTAGTGGAGCATGGCCCGGGACACCTCGGGGAAGTGCAGGTTGAGGTAGGGCAGGACGAACAGCTCGTCCCAGAAGACGTGCCCGCGGTAGGCCTCCCCGTGCAGCCCCCGCGCCGGTACGCCGGCGTCGAGGTCGGCGGTGTGCGGCGAGAGGGTCTGCAGCACGTGGAAGAGGTGCAGGCGCAGGATGCTGCCGGCCTCGCCGGGTACGTCGAGTTCGGCGCGGCGCCACAGCTGGCCCCAGGCCGTGCGGTGCGACACCAGCAGCTCGTCGAAGCCGGGGGCGCCGGCGACCCGGTCGAGGGCGGCCTGCAGCGGGTCGCTGATCGCCGGGTCGCGTGAGGTGTGCAGGGCCACGATCTTGTCGACGGTCACCGTGCGCCCCGGTTCCGGCCGCACGGTGGTGCGCTGGGCCACCCGCAGGTGCTCGCGTGCCGGGGTGACGGGCGCGTCGGCCGTCGTACGGGCCGCCATGCCGATCCGGATGTCGGAGGTGCGGGTGCGGCAGCGCAGCCACACCGTGTCGTCGCCGCCCGTGCCGGTGTGCACGTGGGTCAGGTGGCGGCCCTCCAGCTCCCGGTAGCGGGGCACCCCCGCGTTGGTGACGCCGCCGTCGAGTGCCGCCTCCACCTCGATCTCCGCCGAACCGGTGTCCACCGTGAACTCCGTGCGCAGGGCGGCGAGGTGCGGGTCGCCCATGTGCACCATGCGCAGCTGGCGCACGGACAGCACGCGTCCCTGGCCGATGCCGAGGTGCGTACGGCGCTCCAGCACGCCCGAGTCCAGGTGGACGGTCTGGCGGTGGTCGAGCACCTCGGCGGTGTCCGGCGTGAGCCACTCCCCGCCGGCCACCCGGAAGCGCACCGGCAGCCAGTTGGGCAGGTTGACCATGTCCTCGTTCTCCACCTCGCGCCCGGCGACGGCGGAGGTGAGCCGGTTGTAGCAGCCGGCCACGTAGGTGCCCGGGTAGTGCACGTCGTCCGCTACGCACTCGGGCAGCGCGCCGCGCGTGGCGAAGTAGCCGTTGCCGAGCGTGCACAGCGACTCGCGCAGCCGCTCCTGTGCCGGGTCGTAGTGGTCGTAGTCCCAGGTCGAGGGGGTGGCGGTCACCGCGAGTCCTCCCAGGACCAGTCGGCGACCTCGGGCAGGTCGACGCCGTGTTCGCGGATCCAGTCGTGGTGGCGCAGCCGGGCGTCCTCCATCCGCTGCCGGACGGCCGCCGCGCGCACGGCGAGGCCGGGAACGCGGTCGATGACGTCCATGACTAGGCGGTAGCGGTCCATGTCGTTGCCGAGCACCATGTCGAAGGGCGTGGTGGTGGTCCCGATCTCCTTGTAGCCGCGCACGTGCAGGTGGGCGTGGCCGGTGCGCCGGTAGGCGAGCCGGTGGATCAGCCAGGGGTAGCCGTGGTAGGCGAAGACGACCGGCTTGTCGGCGGTGAACAGGCCGTCGTACTCGAAGTCGCTCATGCCGTGCGGGTGTTCCCCGCTGGGCAGCAGCCGGGCGATGTCGACGACGTTCACGACGCGCAGGGTGAGGTCCGGCAGGTGGCGGCGGATCAGCTGGGCCGCGGCCAGTACCTCCTGGGTCGGCACGTCGCCGGCGCAGGCGAGCACGACGTCGGGTTCGCGGCTGCCGTCCTCGGTGCCGGCCCACTCCCAGATGCCGGCGCCGCGCGCGCAGTGCACCCGGGCCTCCTCCAGGGACAGCCAGTCGAAGCAGGGCTGCTTGCCGGCGACGATCACGTTGACGTAGTCGCGGCTGCGCAGGGCGTGGTCGGCGACGGAGAGCAGGGTGTTGGCGTCCGGCGGCAGGTAGACCCGGACGGCTTCGGGGCTCTTGTTGAGGATGTGGTCGACGAAGCCGGGGTCCTGGTGGGAGAAGCCGTTGTGGTCCTGCCGCCAGACGTGGGAGGTGAGCAGGTAGTTCAGGGAGGCGATGGGGGCGCGCCAGGGCAGGCGCCTGGTGACCCTGAGCCACTTGATGTGCTGGTTGACCATCGAGTCGACGATGTGGACGAAGGCCTCGTAGCAGGAGAACAGACCGTGCCGGCCGGTGAGGAGATAGCCCTCCAGCCAGCCCTGGCAGGTGTGTTCGGAGAGGATCTCCATCACGCGCCCGTGCCGGTCGAGGTCCTCGTCGACGGGGAGCGTCCGCTCCTGCCAGGCCTTGCCGCTGGCGGCGTAGACCGCCTGGAGGCGGTTGGAGGCGGTCTCGTCGGGTCCGACGAGGCGGAAGTCGCGGCGGCCGGCGGTGGCGTCCATGACGTCCCGCAGCAGGTCGCCCAGGACGCGGGTGGGTTCGTGCGTGCTCGCGCCGGGCCGGTCCACTTGGACGGCGTACTTCTCCAGCGGCGGCAGGGGCAGCTCGCGCAGGAGCAGCCCGCCGTTGGCGAAGGGGGTGGCGCCCAGGCGGCGGGCGCCCTCGGGCACGGAGGCGAGGACGGCGGGCCGGGGGCTCCCTGCGTCGTCGAACAGTTCCTCCGGCCGGTAGGAGCGCAGCCACTGCTCCAGCAGCCGCAGGTGCTGCGGGTCGGTCCGCACGGCGGACAGGGGGACCTGGTGGGCGCGCCAGGTGTTCTCGACGGGCAGGCCGTCGACCTCCGCCGGGCCGGTCCAGCCCTTGGGCGTACGCAGCACGATCATCGGCCAGCGGGGGCGCTCCCCGGCTCCCTCCTCGCGGGCGGCCCGCTGGAGGGCGGCGATGCGGTCGAGGGCGGTGTCCATGGCGCGGGCCATCGCGCGGTGGACGGCGGCCGGTTCGTCACCGGTGACATGGAGGGGGTCGTGGCCGTAACCGCGCAGCAGGTCGTCGAGTTCGGCCTCGGGGAGGCGGGCGAGCACCGTCGGGTTGGCGATCTTGTATCCGTTGAGGTGCAGGATCGGCAGGACGGCGCCGTCGTTCACCGGGTCGAGGAACTTGTTGGAGTGCCAGGACGTGGCCAGGGGGCCCGTCTCGGCCTCGCCGTCACCGATCACGCAGGCGACCACCAGGTCGGGACGGTCGAAGGCGGCACCGTAGGCGTGCGAGAGCGCGTACCCGAGTTCACCGCCCTCGTGGATGGAGCCCGGCGTCTCGGGAGCGACATGACTGGGGACGCCACCGGGGAACGAGAACTGCTTGAACAGCCGGGCCATGCCGGCCGCGTCCCGGGTGACGTCCGGATAGGTCTCGGTGTACGAACCCTCCAGCCAGGAGTTGGCCAGGACCGCGGGCCCGCCGTGGCCCGGGCCCCAGACGCACAGGGCGTCCAGCTCGCGGGCCTTGATCACCCGGTTGAGGTGGGTGTGGACCAGGTTGAGGCCGGGCGAGGTGCCCCAGTGGCCCAGCAGGCGCGGCTTGACGTGCTCGGGGCGCAGGGGCTCGGTCAGCAGGGGGTTGGCCATGAGGTAGATCTGGCCGACGGAGAGGTAGTTCGCGGCGCGCCAGTGGGCGTCCAGGCCGGCGAGCTCCTCGTCCGTGAGCGCGGCGGGCGCCTGCTGGGTGTCGTCGGACATCCGGGGTCCTTTCCGTTGCGGGACGGCGGTCGGGCCGGCATGGACCGGGGTGCCCCCCGCCCATCCCAACCCCGCGTGAAGGCCTCGGGTACCCGACAGGGCCGTTCGGGTCACGTCGCCGTCGCCTCACGTGCCGGTGCCGGGCCCGGCGGATCGCGGGGGGCGACTCGCCGGGCCGGTGCTCCTCCCGCCCCGGGTCCCGTGCGCGCACCAACGGCACGGCCGTCACTGGCGCCGACCCCGGTGGCGGCCGTGTCGACGGTCCGCTTACCCCGACTTCCGTACCGCACGCCGGATGTGCGCCGGTGGCACGCGGAGCCGACCGCGGCCCGGTCCCGCCCCTGGGGATGGCACCTGTCAATTTTGCATGTCGTGCATCTTTGCATACCATGCAACTTATGTCGGAGAAAGGTGCCGCGGGGGTCGGTCTGCGCGAGCGGAAGAAGCGGGCCACACGTGTCGCGCTCACCGAGGCCGCGGTGCGCCTGGCCGCCGAGCACGGCGCGGAGAAGGTCACCGTGGAGGCGATCAGCGCCGCGGCCGGAGTGTCGGTGCGGACCTTCTTCAACTACTTCGACACCCGCGACGACGTCTTCGTCCTGACCGGTGCCGAGACCAGCGCGCACGTGCGCCGCGCGCTGCTCGCCGCACCGGCCGCACTCACCCCGCTCGAAGCGCTGCGCGACGCCCTGGCGGCGGAGCTGGCCGAGGCCGAGCAGCAGCACGAGCTGTGGCGCCTGCACGGACAGGTGCTGCGCGCCGCGCCGCACCTGTTCGTGCGCAGTCTCGGCGCGCACATGGCGGACGAGACCGAACTGGCCGAGGCCATCGCCGAACGGATGCGCTCGGTCACCGACGCCCCCGGCGACACATGCGGCGACGCCCCCGACCCGCCGGCCGCCTCCGACGAGGAGCGGCGCCAGGCGCTGGACCTCTACCCCCGGCTGCTGGCCGCGGTGGCGGTCACCGCCGTCCGGGTCAGCATCGACCACTGGTGCGCCCGCTCGGAGGTCCGCGCCTTCCGCGACGTGTTCCAGGAGGTGTTCACCCTCCTCGCCGCCGGGTTGCCGGCGCCGCCCGCCTGACCACCGCACCGGCCGCCCGGCTTCCGAGCCGGCGCCGTGCCGCCACCCGTCGTCCGATCCGCGCGCTCCGGCGCCGAGCCCGGCCCGGCCCGCGCCGATCACCCACACACCACTGTCGAAAGAGAAGTCGTGACCGCAGCTCAGGCGCCCGCCGACGCGCCTCCCCCCTCCATGAACCAACGGCAGATACTCCAGGCCATGTCCGGCCTGATGGCCGGCATGTTCGTCGCCATCCTGGCGGGCACCGTCGTGTCCAACGCACTGCCGACGATCATCGCCGACCTGGGCGCCAGCCAGTCCTCCTACACCTGGGTCGTCACCGCCGAACTCCTGGCGATGACCGCGACCGTGCCCCTGTGGGGCAAGCTGTCCGACCTCTTCAACAAGAAGCTGCTGCTCCAGGCGTCCCTGGGCATGTTCGTGGTCGGCTCGCTGCTGGCGGGCTTCTCGCACGACACGACGCTGCTGATCTTCAGCCGGGTCGTGCAGGGCATCGGCGCGGGTGGTCTCACCGCGCTCGCGCAGGTCGTGATGGCCGCCATCATCCCGCCCCGGGAGCTGGGCAAATACTCGGGCATCTTCGGCGCCGTCTTCGCCGTCGGTACGGTGGCCGGACCGCTCATCGGCGGTGTGCTGGTCGACACCGACTGGCTGGGCTGGCGCTGGTGCTTCTTCATCGGCGTGCCGTTCGCGCTACTGGCCATCTTCCTGTTGCAGCGCACGCTGAAGCTGCCCACGGTCAAGCGCCAGGTGAAGATCGACTGGCTCGGAGCCTTCCTGATCGTCGCCGGCGTCTGCGCGCTGCTCATCTGGGTCTCGCTGGCCGGCAACCAGTTCGACTGGGCGTCCTGGCAGACCGCAGCGCTCGTGATCGGCGGCGTGCTGCTGCTGGGTCTGGCCGTCCTCGTCGAGGCCCGCACCGACGAGCCCGTCATCCCGCTCGACATCTTCAAGAACCGCACGGTCACCCTGACCACCGTCGCCAGCCTCCTGGTCGGTGTCGCCATGTTCGGCGGGACCGTCTTCCTCTCGCAGTACTTCCAGGTCTCGCTCGGCAAGTCGCCGACCGTCGCGGGCCTGATGAGCCTGCCGATGATCCTGGGCCTGCTGGTGTCCTCGACCGTCGCCGGACAGCTGATCAGCCGGACCGGCAAGTGGAAGAGCTACCTGGTCGCGGGCGCGGTCGTCATGACCGTCGGTCTCGCGCTGCTCTCCCTGATCGACGCCGACACCCACTTCGGGCTGCTCAGCCTCTACATGGCCGTCCTCGGCGTCGGCGTCGGCATGCTGATGCAGAACCTGGTGCTCGCCGCGCAGAACGACGTGCCCGCGGCCGAGCTGGGCGCCGCGACCTCCGTGCTGTCCTTCTTCCGCAGCATGGGCGGCACCATCGGCACCAGTGTGCTCGGCGCCATCCTGGCCAACCGGGTCGCGAGCGAGATGACCAAGGGGCTGGAGAAGGCGGGCGCCGCCGGAGCGGCCGAGGGCGACTCGGGCGGCGGCGCGCACAGCGTCCCGGACATGAGCACGCTCCCCGCCCCGATGCGCGAGATCGTGCAGCACGCCTACGGTGTGGCCACCGCCGACCTGTTCCTGGTCGCCACTCCCTTCGCACTGCTCGCGCTCGTCGCCGTGGTCTTCATCAAGGAGAAGCCGCTGAAGACCACCAGCGGCATGGAGCGTCTGGCCGAGGAGGCCGGCGAGGCCGTCCTGGGCGCACCGGTCGGCGTCCCCGGGCAGCGCTCGGGTGACACCGCGTCGAAGGCGGACAGCGGACCGGCGTCCCCGGTCGGCTGACCCGTCGGAGCACCACGCGACACCGCCTGCGAGGGGCCGTCCACCACACCCGGTGGGCGGCCCCTCGCACGCCCGGCACAGCGCTCGCGCGCGACCGCACCGGCCCGCGGCAGGGCGCCGCGGCCGTCAGATGCCGAACGGTGCCGCGTAGCGGACGGTTCCGGCGGGCAGCGGGTGGCCGGTGTCCAGTGCGAGGGCCATGAGGGCCTCGTCCGGGACGTCGAAGGTCACGCGGATGCCGTGTGCGGAGGCCCGGCCGAAGCCGAACCTGGGGTAGTACTCGGGATGCCCCAGCACGACGACATGGTGCTCCCCCCGGCGCCTGGCGGCGTCCAGCGCGGCCCGTACGGCCGCCGAGCCGGCGCCGCCGCGCTGCCGCCCGGGTTGGACGGCGACGGGTGCGAGGCAGAGCGCCGGGCTGTCGCCGATGTGGCAGCGGGTCAGCAGGGCGTGGCCCACGGGACGGTCCTCGTCGTCCACCGCGACGAGGGACAGTCCCTCGATCCACGCCTCGGGGTCGGCACGCAGCGCGTCGACGAGGTCGGCCTCCTCGGGAGTGGGGAAGGCGGCACGGACGATGTCACGGACGGCGGGTACGTCGGCGTCGGTCTCGGCGCGGGTGGTCCAGGTGCGGGACATGACGGAGGAGGGTTCCCTTTCCGGGTTCGCGGTCGTCGGGGGTGGGGGAGGGTGGCGACCTGGGGTCGGGGCACGATCCGGGGCCGGGTCCTGGCCGGGGGCCGGATCACGGCCCAGGGCCGGCTCGTCGCCCAGGGTGCGAGGCGGTCCCGGACGCCTCGGACGGCGGCCGCGCGGACGGCAAGCGGCTCATCCTGTCCTCCGCTCCCGTCGTCCGCGGGGGCGGAGGTACCGCGGATGCGGGGCCCCGGGTCAGAGGAACCGGCGGATGGGCTGGACGGCGAGCTCCCGTGCCCGCTGGGCGACGGAGCGTCTCTTCCACCTGTCCGCCCGGATCAGTTCGCTGACCTCCAGGTCCGCGTCGAAGTGCCCGTCCAGGGTCGCGGTGAACTCCTGGTCCAGCACCGCGAGCATGACCTCCTCGTCGTGGTCGAGCGAGCGGCGGTTGAAGTTCGTGGAACCGATCAGGGCGGCGACGCGGTCGACGGTGACCACCTTGGCGTGCAGCATCGTCGGCTGGTACTGGTAGATCTTCACCCCGCACGCGGTGAGGTCCTCGTAGAAGTGCTGTCCGGCCAGCTGGCAGACCCGTTTGTCCGTGTACGGACCCGGCAGCACGATCTCCACCTCGACCCCGCGCCGCGCCGTGGCGCACAGCAGCTCGACGAAGTACGCGTCCGGCGAGAAGTACGCGGTGGCCAGACGGACGCGTTCCTCCGCCGACTCCAGCATCACGCGGATCAGCGTCTGCATGTCCTGCCAGCCGAAACTGGCCGAGCCGCGCACCACCTGCACGATGGAACCACCCTGCGGGCGGTGCTCGACGAACCGGTCGCGTTCGTCGAAGAGCTCGTCGTGGCACTCGGCCCAGTTCTGAGCGAAGGCCGCGGCGATGCCGTCCACCGCGGGGCCGCGGACCTCGACATGCGTGTCGCGCCACTCCTGCGGGTTGCGGGCGTCGCCGCACCACTCCTCCGCGATCCCCACCCCGCCGGTGAAGGCGGTCTCCTCGTCCACGACGAGGACCTTGCGGTGACAGCGGTGGTTCTGCTTGAGCGGCGAGAGGTAGAGCGGCTTGCGGAACCAGGCCACCTGCACCCCGGCCCGCTCCATCGTGCGCAGCTGCTCCGCCTCGATCAGCCGGCTGCCGAACCCGTCCAGCAACAGCCGCACCCGCACCCCGGCACGGGCCCGCTCCGCCAGGGCCTCCGCGAACCGGCGGGCGATGTCGCCCTTCCAGTACACGAACGTCATCATGTCCACCGTGTGCTCGGCGCGGTGGATCGCGGCCAGCATGGCGGTGAATATCTCGTCCCCGTTGCGGAGCGCGGTGAGGGAGTTGCCCTCGGTCGCCGCGATCCCGATGAGGCGCTCCAGACGGCGCCGTATGCGCGTGACGCGTTCCTCGACCGACGTGGACGGTGCGTCGCGCACCGCAAGGGTCGGCCCGGTCAGCTCGGGCGGTTCCTGCGTACTGGTCATGGCTCCCCTCGCCGGATCACGACGACGAACCGTCGGGCCGCGGCGCCCGGTCCGGCACGGGCTGAGCGGCGAGCCGACTTTACCCCCGCTCAGCGGACCCGCGGTGCCCGGCCACGGATCGCCGCAGGTGAAGACGACACCTCGAGTGATAACCGGGTCTGAACGGACACGCGGGCGCACGGAAGCGCCACCCCGCGGTGGCCTCGTCGTCGTCCCCTCCCCCCGATCTGCCCCGGGCAGCCTTCTGCCGCTGCCCTCGTGTCCGACGCCGCCGTCCGCTGTTCCCACCTGTCCTTCGCCTGACCCGACGACACATCTGTCTTCGAGGACCTGTCCTTCACCGTTGTCTGCCGCGGAGGGGACACCCGAGGCGTGAGCCGCGGCGCGGCGCGGCCGGCGCAGGCCGCCCCGCGGGTCCGCGGGCCGTCGGCGCTGGTTCCGGACGGGCCGACAACCGACCCACCGGCTCGGCGGCCCGGGGCGCGAGTGACGGCCGGTGTCGCGAGTGACGGTCTGTGTCACGTCGTACGGGGTGGCGCTTCTTGCGGTCGGCGGGTGGAGAGCGGCAGGCTTCGGGGGTGGCCACTTTGCTGATCGTGCATCACACGCCCTCGCCGAACTGCCAGGCGATGCTGGAATCCGTCGTCTCCGGGGCGACCGCCCCCGAGATCGAGGGGGTACGGGTGGTCCGGCGCGCGGCGCTGGCGGCCACGGCGGTCGACGTACTGGAGGCCGACGGATACCTGCTGGGCACCCCGGCCAACCTGGGCTACATGTCCGGGGCGCTGAAGCACTTCTTCGACCAGGTCTACTACCCCTGCCTGGACGGGACGCGGGGCCGGCCGTTCGGCTACTACGTGCACGGCGGCAGCGACACGACCGGCGCGGTGCGCTCCATCGAGTCGGTCACCACGGGACTCGGCTGGCAGCGTGCCGCACCGGCGGTGAGCGTGGCCGGTGAGCCCGGCAAGGCCGACCTGGAGGCCTGCTGGGAACTGGGGGCCTCCCTCGCCGCCGGGCTGACGGACGACTGACGCCGGTCGCGTTCGGCTCGGTACGTGGCGCGGCGCCGCCGGGTCGAAGGTCTCCCCGTGCGCCGGTCAGAGGGGCGTCGCGGCGCGGAGGATGAGGAACATCGTCACGGCGGCGTTCGCGGACGACATCGCCGACGCGGCGGCTCCGGCGGCCGCGGCCCAGGCCGCCAGGCCCACCGAGGTGAACAGCGAGGGCCAGGTGCGGGCCGCGGGGGCGGGTCCCAGCAGGGCCGCCACCCGGCGTGGGACCGGGCCGGGCGCGGCGAGACCGGCGAGGGTGGCGACCGGGCCACCGCGGGAGACCAGGGCCGCCCTGCCGATCGCGGTCGCCACCGCGCGGCGGTCGCCGACCACCCGCGCGGCCACCTCGTCCGCCCACCGCTCCGCCGTGTAGGCCACGGCGGTCCGCAACGGCCGCAGGAACGGGTTGGCCAGCGCGGCGAGCCGGACGGCGAGCAGGAAGCGGTGGTGCCGGGCGGTCAGGTGGGCCCGCTCGTGGGCGAACAGCGCACGGCGTTCGGCCGGTTCGAGACGGTCGAGCAGCGCCCTGCTGACCACCACGCGGTCCCGGCGGCCGCCGGGCAGGGCGTACGCGTAGGGCACGTCGTCGGGGAGCACGGCCACCGCGGTGCCCGGCAGTCCCTCCAGCGCGCGGTGCGCGCGGCGGCGGACCCGGCCGTGCCGCCACAGGGCACGGGCCGAGGCCAGCACCACCGCGCACAACGCCGGGATCGCCGCCTTGCCGACGACCTCGTCGTACGGCACCGCCGCCCGCACCTCGGGATCGGACCAGCCGTCGGGCAGGGGGTTGCCGGGCAGTTGCGCGGTGCCGACCACCATCACGAGGGCCAGGCACACCGTGCTGCACAGCGCCATCACCGCGGCCACGGCGGTGAGCAGCCGGGTCGCGGTCCGCGGGTGCAGGTGATGTTCGGCCAGCCGGGCGATCGGCCACGCCGTCAGGGGCAGGACCAGCGGCAGGAAGACGAAGACCCCCATGCGGCGTCAGCCGTCCCCCGCGTCGCGGGCCTGCCTGAGCAGCTCGCGCAGCAACCGCTCGTCGTCCGGGTCGAGGCCGGTGACGAAGCTGGCCAGCACGGCTTCGCGGTCGCTCTCGGCGTCGAGGACCTTGCGCATCTTCCGCGCGGCGAGACCCGCCTGGTCCGCGGGTGTCCAGGCGAAGGACCGGCCCGCGCGCTCACGGCTGACCGCCCCCTTCTCCAGGAGCCGGGTGAGGATCGTGATCACCGTGGTGTAGGCGAGGTCGCCACCGAGGTGCTCCTGCACCCAGCCGGCCGTCGCGGGGCCGTCCGCCTCGCGCAGCGCCGACAGCACCAGCGCCTCCAGCTCGCCCTGCCCCCGCCGCCGCGGACGCCGGTCATCCGTCACTGCCCCGCCTCCTTCCGCCGCAGTCCCCGTCCGGGGCGCCATCGTATAGAGGCGGCGGACCGCCATGCGCCACCCGGACCCGTCCCCGCGCTCTCGGGGGCCCTGCCGGCCCCCGCGCCGGTCAGGGCAGTTCCACGTCTCCCGGCCCCCGCGCCGGTCAGCGGTCGCCGCCGCAGCAGCCGTCCGCCGCGCCCGCGGGCGGCTCGGGGCCCAGGCGGCAGAAGCAGGAGGCCTCGACCGGCACGTCCGCCAGCGCGGTGGCGAGCTTCAACTGCTGGGCCACGATCCGCGCCTCCCCCGCTCTGCCGAGGCGCACCAGGCACTCGTGGTACCCGTGCAGGGCCCAGACGTTGCCGGGGTGCTGCAGGGCGCGCGGCAGGGTGTCGTCAAGGCCCAGGTCGGCCCGGTAGACCGCCTCCGCCTCATCGACCCGGCCCTGTTCGAGGAGCAGGGCGCCGTAGGCGTGCCGGGTGGGCTGCATCCAGCCCCACGGTTCGTCGTACGGGAGGCTGTCGTCCAGGGCGATCGACCGCTCCAGCGCGGCGAAGGCGGCGGCGTGGTCGCCCTTGCGGTACTCCAGCTCGCCGTCGAGCATGGCGGAGGCGATGGCGAGGATGTCGGCGCAGGTGTTGTTGAACAGGGTGCGCGACTCGGGTACCCGGGCGACCGCCTCGCGGAACAGCCTGCGTTCGGCCTCCGCCCGGTCGATCTCGCCGGTGGCCGAGAGGGCGACTCCGCGGGCGTAGTGGAGCATCGCCGTCGTCACGCAGTACAGGCGCGGGTCGGCGGGCAGCGGCAGCCGGAGGATGTCCGTCCAGCGGCCGAACCGGATCAGGACGTGCACCCGCATGGCGAGGAAGCCTTCCAGCCAGTCGGCCATCGGCGGGCTCTCGACGCGCAGCAGCTCCTCGGGGACGGACGCCTCCAGCCGCTCGGTGGTGTCCAGGGCGACCGCGTACTGGCCGAGGAACATCGCGCCGTAGATCTTGAAGTGGTAGTTGTGCGCGCGGTAGAGGGTGTAGAAGTTCATGGCGCCGGCCCGCGCGCGGTACTTCTCGTCGGCGGCGACGGCGGCGGTGTTGTCCGACACCACACGCCGGTAGTCGCCGCACAGCACTTCCAGGTGGGAGGGCATGTGGAGGAGGTGCCCGGCGTCGGGGACGAGTCCGCGCAGCCGGTCGGCGACGGCGAGGGCGGCCTCGGGGGTGGGGGACATCTCCATCAGGTGGATGTAGAGGTGCACGATCCCCGGGTGCTCCGGCCCCCCCTCGGCTGCCAGGGCCCGGTCGAGCACGCCCTTGGCCTCCAGGGTGCGGGCGCCCTCGGCCGGACGGCCGGTGCGCAGGTCCCACAGTTGCCAGGGGGTCAGGTTCATGAGGGCGTCGGCGTAGAGGGTGGCCACGTCCAGGTCGTGGGGGGCGAGCGCGTGGACGGCGCGCATGCTCTCGGCGTACGGCGGGTTCCACACCGAGCAGTCGTCGACGGCGCGCGCCTGCGGGTAGCGGGCGCGCAGGGCTCCGATCAGCGCGCGTTCCACCGGGGTGGCCCGTGCCGCTTTCCGGTGGGCCAGCTCGACGGCGGCGTGGGTGCGGTCGACGGTCCTGGTCAGCTCCTCGGCGTCGAAGGCCTCCCACGGCTTGTTGTAGTTCGGGCCGAGGGCGTAGGCGATGCCCCAGTGGGCCATGGCGCAGTCCGGGTCGGCCTCGGCGGCGGCCTCGAAGCAGGCGACGGCCTCCTCGTGGTGGAAGGCGTACGTCCACACCAGCCCGCGGTCGAACCATCGCTGGGCCTCGGGGGACGAGGTCGTCACGGGGCGACCGTGGGTGCCGAGGTCGTAGTAGTCCATGCGGGGACGTATACCGCACTCCGGGCCGGTCGCGGAGCACTTCGCGCGACGGTCACACCGACCGGTGTCCCCGCCGGACGCGGTGCGCCCGGCGGGGGTGGGGGGGGCGGTGCGGGCCACCGGATCAGCCGAAGTCGACGTCGCT
This sequence comes from Streptomyces sp. NPDC041968, assembly GCF_055589025.1. Classification (NCBI taxonomy): domain Bacteria; kingdom Bacillati; phylum Actinomycetota; class Actinomycetes; order Kitasatosporales; family Streptomycetaceae; genus Streptomyces; species Streptomyces sp. NPDC041968. The sequence continues at coordinate 245,905 of NZ_JBVJCB010000009.1, forward strand.
GCAGAGGAAGTACGTCTGGTCCATGTGCGACGCCTGCCAGACCGTGTAGAGGACGTGCCGGCCGCTCAGGCCCGACGTGCTCACCGGGATCTCGTAGTTCTGACCGGGCGCGTACCTGCCCGTGGTGGTGAGCAGCTGGAGGTCGTCCCAGCCCAGGGGCTGGGTGCTGGGGTTGTAGCCCTGCCGGCTCACGTAGACCTTGATGTAGTCGGCGCCGTGGCTCGCCTGGTCGTGCAGCTTGACCGTGAAGTTGTCGTTGACCGCCGTGGTCTTCCATGCGCCCGCGGTGTCCAGGGCGTTGTAGCGCCCGCCTTCGGTCCGGCCGCCGCTGCACAGCTGCCCGTCGGGGACGACGGCCTCGAAGTTGCCGGCGGAGCCGTTGCGGTACAGGCCGTTCCAGTTCCACATGGCGTTGGGGTCTGCCTGCCAGGCCTGCCAGCACATGGGGTCTTGCTGGGCCATGGCCGGGTTCTGGAAGTCGGCGCCCCAGCGCTGCCAGCAGCCGTAGTTGCGGGAGGCGGGATCGACGACCGAGCCGTGGGCGGCGGCGGTACCGCTCCAGGGGACGAGGGTGAGCAGGGTGGCGGTCAGGGCGCCGAGGGCGAGGGTGGACGCACGCCTGACATGCTCGACGCGATCATGACAATTCATGAGTCCTTCTTTCGCGTGGGGGGACGACGTGGGGGGATCGGAGGCTGATGGGAGCGCTCCCAGAGACTCCTGGAGACCAGGCTGCGCCCGGGCAAACGGAATGGCAACAGTGTGAATGCGCCAGTTCCGGGCCGCGCCGGCGTGTTCGGTGCGGCCGGCCGGGGGCCTCGCGGCGCGACGGGCGGGCGGGACTGCCCCGCCCGCCCGTCGTCACCAGGACGCGTCGCCCTACCGGGCATGCCTCCTGGAGCGGATCAGCAGCAGACAGCCACCGGCGAAGAGGACGCCTCCGACGGCCGCCGGCCACAGACCCAGGCCGGAGCCCGTCTCGGCGAGATCGCCCTGGGCCGCCTGTGGTGCGGTCGCCGAACCGGCCGCCTCGTCGCCGCCCCCGCCCTGCGTCGCCCGCGGCGCGGTCACGCCGCCGGTCTCCTCCGGGGCGCCGGCGGGTGTCGTGGCGGCCCTGGGTTCGGCGGTGGGGGAGGCTTCGTTGTCGCGAGGCTCGTCCTGACCCCGGCCTTGGTTCTCGTTCTGGTTCTGGCCCTGGTTCTGGTCCTGGTTCTGGTCGTGGTTCTGGTCCTGGCCTTCGTCCTGGTCCTGGCCCTGGGGCGTTTCCTGGGCGGGGGGCTCGGGCTTGTCGGCGTCGTTCTGACCGTCGTCCTCCCCCGGGTCGGTCCCCTCGTCCTGTCCGTCGTCCTGTCCGTCGTTCTGGCCGTCGTTCTCGCCGCCCTGGCCGGCGTCCGCGGGGGCTGAGGCGGTGGCGGTCGGCTCGGCCGGGGGCTGTGATGCGTCGGGGGTGCCGGTGGGCTGCTCCTGGGGGTCCTCCCCCTCGCCGGGCTCCGGACCCGGGGGCGTGTCCGCACCGCACGCGCGACCGCTGTTGATGCAGTCGACCATCTCCCGCATCAGGTCCTCGTCGAAGACGTTCACGAAGTCGCTGTGGTCCGTCACCGGCTTGTGCAGCTGCTCCGGGAAGGAGTCCACGGCGAAGAGCGGGACGGTCTTCCCCCCGTCCCCGAGGCTGGGCGCGTCGACGTCGTAGACCACGCGCTGGACCAGTCGCGGGATGGGCCGGAACCCGGCCGGGCAAGCGCCGTCGGCGGCGGCGAAGGCCACGTGGGTGCGGTGGTTGGCGCTGTCGATGTTGCGGCCGTCCCAGCAGCTCTGGAAGGTGAAGGTGCGCACCACGTCGCTGCCGGTCGGGCAGAGCGGGTACTTGTCCTTGAGCTGCCGGTCCTCGAAGCCGGTGCAGCTCCAGGAGGCGTTGGCGTTGGTGTTGCCGTTGACGAACGCCTTCGCGTCGCCGGTGATGATGCGCAGCAGTCGCGGCATCTCCGTGACCCGGCCCCGCTCGTTGCCCTGGAAGGTCAGGGTGACCTCGGCGGGCGTCACGATCTCGCCGGCGTTGCCCTCGATGCCGCCACCGGGCGACTCGGCGTCCTTCTCGACGGTGCCGTTCTGCAACCGCAGCACGGGCCAGTAGTACGAGGACCTGTCGCCCTGGTCCGCGCAGCTCGTGTCGGCCGCGGCCAGGTCCTCGTCGCTGGCGAAGGCGTCGTTGCCCTGGTTGCCGACGTAGTCGTGGAAGTGGTGCGCGCCGTTGCTGACGCCGGGGGCGGCGATGATGTTGTCCGAGTTGAACAGGCCTTCGGCGTTGACACCGCAGCTGGTGGCGAAGGAGCCACGCGAGGCGTTCTTCTGCCGTGCCGCCTCGGCGCCGCCTGGCTGGACCGACTTGATGTCGACGTAGTCCGCGGCCACCGGCCCGTTGCCCGCCTGCCCACCGTTGCCGGGCTGCTGCTGACCGTCTCCGGTCGCCCCGTCCTCGCCGGCGTCCCCGGCGTCCGTGGCGTCCCCGGCGTCTCCACCCTGCCCGGGACGCTCACTCCCGCCGTCCCCCGCGTCCGGTGCCGCGATCTCGGTGCGGCGCAGCGTGCACGGGGCCAGGGCTTCCAGTCCCTCGGGGCGGGCACCGGCCCTGTCGACGGCGGCGACGATGCGTTCGATCGTCGCGGCCCGCTCCTGCTTCAACGGGTCGAGGAGGGCGCCCTCGTCGACCTTGCCGTCGTCGGCGGTGCGGGCGGCTTCCTGCAACCGCAGGTAGGCCGTGGCGATCTGCTCGTCCAGCCGGGCCAGTTCCCTGTCGACGTCGGGCCTCGCCCGCTCCTCGACCGCGGTGAGCCGTTCGCTCAGGTCGGGGCAGTCGACCGTGGCCGCCACTCCGGAACTTCCCAGGGGTACCGCGGGGTCGCCGGCTTCGGTCGCGGAGGCGAACACGTTCACGGCCACCAGGCCGCCGCCCCCCAGTATCAGCGCGAATGCTCCGAAGGTCGCGCGGCGCGCCCCGGTCGGGCGTCTGCGCCTGTTGTGTCCCAAGACGTGCTCCAGTGTCGTGACGGACTCGGACATGCAATGTCCCCGGCTCCATACGGAGCCGGGGACCGGAGCGTTCAGACGTGCCGGGAATTCTCAGCGGACGTTGGGTCCGTCTCCGGTATCGGTCTCCTCCGGGCTGGGTGAGGAGTCCCTGGCGGACGAGGCACCCCGGCCGGGAGCGCGTGACGTCGCCACAGGAGTCAGCCGGAATCCGTCATCAACTCACGGGCCCTCGAAGCACCCGAGGACGGTCGCCCGGTCGAAGCACCGCGCCTCCACGTCCTTCCTCGCGATCGTCCGGAAGACGTCACCGCCGATGCGCAGGTCACCGAAGTCCAGGGCGCCGCCGTACATTGTGCGGCCGTCGGGGGGGCAGTACCAGAGTCGTCGCGTCGTCGGGGCAGCGCGGCGAGGTCCAGCATCGCGATCAGGTTCAGCCCCGCCGGGAGTCCGGGAGCGTCGGCGGGGAGCAGGTGGGGCCCGCCGAAGTGGCCCACGACCGGCCCGTCCACGGTGGACGCCAGGGTGGCGCAAGGGCGGGCGGCCTCGAGCCACCTCTCCACCTCGGCGGACGGGACGCCGACCGCGAGAGCCTTCTCACGGAGCCGGCTCGTCTTGTCGAACATCGGGTTTCATACGGCGAACATAGGGGCGGGTACCGACACCGGCCCATGGGCCGCAGCGGGCACGACCCCGGCCGCCTCTCAGTGGGCGAATCCTGGAGTGGACCGGAAGCACATGCGCCCCGCGAGGGCGGTCCTGTTAGGCCTCCGGGTTCGGGGACCCGGTGCCGGCCGTACCCGCCCGCGCACCAGCGCCCACGCCGAGGGAGTCCCGGATGTCACTGACCAAAGGCCTCGTCGCCGGAGCGGCCGGGACCGTCGCGCTGAACCTCACCACGTACGGTGACATGCTGTTGCGCGGCCGGGGACCCAGCGACGTCCCGACCCAGGTCGCGGACCGGTTCGTCGACCGGGCCGGGATCGGGCTGGGCGACGAGGAGACCGGACGCCACCGCGAGGAGGCCGTCGGAGCCCTCCTCGGCTACCTCACCGGCCTCGGGGTCGGCGCGGCCTACGGGCTGCTCCGGCGTCGCCGCGGGGCGCTGCCGGACTGGGTGGCCGGTCCCCTGCTCGGCGCCGCCGCCATGGTGAGCAGCGACCTGCCGGCCACCGTGCTCGGGGTCACGGACCCCACCTCATGGGACCGGACGTCCTGGGTGTCGGACCTCGTGCCGCACCTGGTGTACGGCTTCGCCACGGCCTCGGTCTACGAGGCACTGCGCTGAACGGGAACGGAGGGGTCACCATGGCCGGCAGCAAGCCGCTCGCCCTGGTCACCGGGGCGTCCAGCGGAATCGGGTACGAACTCGCCAGGCTGTTCGGGGAGCAGGGCCACGACCTCGTCGTCAACGCCGAGGACGAACGGCTGGAGCACGCCGCCCAGCGGCTGCGGGAGACCGGCGCCGAGGTGCGGGCCGTGCGCGCGGACCTGAGGACGGCCGAAGGCGTGGACCGGCTGGTGGCCGCCCTCACCGGGCTCGCCGTGGACGTGGCCGCGCTCAACGCGGGAGTGGGGCAGGGGGGTGCCTTCGTCGACACCGACCAGGCCGACGACCAGTCCGTCATCGACCTCAACGTGACATCGACCGTGCGGCTCGCCAAGCCGCTGCTGCGGGACATGGTGGCGCGCGGGGTGGGCCGACTGATGTTCACCTCGTCGGTCGCCTCGACGATGCCGGGCTCCTTCCAGTCCGTCTACAACGCGTCGAAGTCCTTCGTGCAGTCCTTCGCCCAGGCACTCCAGGAGGAGGTGGCGGACACCGGCGTCACGGTCACCTCCTTCATGCCGGGCCCGACGGAGACGGACTTCTTCCGGCGGGCCGGGATGGAGGACACCAAGGTCGGCACCATGGACAAGGACGATCCCGCCCAGGTCGCCCGGCAGGCGTACGACGCCGTCATGAAGGGCCGCGGGAAGCTGGTGACCGGCTCGGCGAAGACCAAGGCCCAGGGTGTGGCCGACAAGGTCCTGCCGGACCGCGTCAAGGCCGCCGTGCACCGTCGGATGGCCGAGCCGGGGACGGCGCCGGACGCCGACGGGCGCCCCGACCGGGGATAGCGCGGTCCGGCGGTGCCCTTGTCGGCGGCTCGCCCGCGGTGAAACGATGTCCGCGGCACCGGATCAGCGCAGCGAAGGGACCGTCGTGACCGACGACCAGCAACGGCCACCGGCCGCCGCCGTGTTCGACGCGCTGGGCGCGGACTACGAGAAGGCGTTCGCAGCTTCGAGGACGCATCGGCACTCACTGGAGTGGCTGCTCGGACGGCTCGCGCCGGGCAGCCGGGTGCTGGACGTGGGCAGCGGCACGGGCCGGCCCACCGCCGAGACACTCGCGAACGCCGGGCACGACGTGCTCGGCGTCGACGTCTCCCCCGTCATGGTGGAGTTGGCGACGCGGCAGGTGCCCGCCGCCTCCTTCCGGTGCGCCGACATCCGCGACGTCCCGTTCGAGGACGCCTCGTTCGACGCGGTGTGCGTGTACTTCTCCCTGCTCCAGCTGGACCGGCGGGAGCAGGCGGACCTCGTACGGGGCCTGGTGCGCGTGCTGCGGCCGGGCGGCCTCATGGTCCTGGCCACCGTGCCGCTGGACGTGGAGGGCGTCGACGCCACCTTCATGGGCCGGCCGGTGCGTGTCTCCAGCTTCACCGCGCAGGGTTTCGCCGCCGTGGCCGAGGAGGCCGGCCTGGAGATCCTGGCGCAGGAAGCGTCGATGTTCACCCCGGCCCACCCGGCCGCTCAGCCGGAGCCGCACCTCTTCCTGCACGGCCGGCGCCCGGACGCCGCCACTCCGCGGCCCTGACCTCCGGCAGCCGACACCCGGCTCCCGTTCCCGCCGTCACGCGTCACCCGTCACGCGTCACCCGTCACCCGTCACCCGTCGGCGATACGGCCTCGTAGCCCCCGGATGGGGTAACTGCGCACGCGCGGACCCGGTCCCGCGGCCAGAGTGGGCAGCATGACAGAACCTGGCGAGCGACGGCGCGGCACGACTTCCACGACCACGCGCGAGCGTGCCGTGCGGGGTGCTCGGGACGCCGCCCAGCACGCCGCCGACGCCCTGGGCGAGCTGATCCGACACCGCCTGGAGGGAGTCTCCGCGGTGTGCAGGAGCGAGGACGACGGCTGGATCGTCAGGGTGGACGTGCTGGAGGTGGCGCGCATCCCCGACACCACCAGCCTGCTCGCCACCTACGAGGTCGAGCTGGACTCGGCGGGCGACCTGCTCCAGTACCGCAGGGTCGCCCGGTACCGGCGCGGTGCCCAGGACCAGTGACCGGGCCGTCGAGCCCGCCCCCGGAAGGACCACCGCATGATCACCTATGACGACGAGGTCGTCTGCGCGCCCCGCGCCGGAACCCTCTACGACGTCCTCGAACTCATCCTCGACCGCGGCATGGTGATCGACGTCTTCGTACGCGTCTCCCTGGTCGGCATCGAGATCCTCAAGGTGGACGCCCGCATCGTGGTCGCGAGCGTCGACACGTACCTGCGTTTCGCGGAGGCCTGCAACCGCCTGGACCTGGAGCACGACGTGCGCTCCAAGACGGTCCCCGAGATGTTCGGCAGTCCGGTCGCCAAGACCATAGGCAAGGCGGGCGCCAAGCACACGGCGCGCTCCCTCACCGACAAGGTGCGCGGCATCCTCACCCCCGAGGAGGAGGAAGAGGAGGCGGCGCAGGAGGAGGAAGCCCGCCCCCGTGAGCGCGCGGAGCGCGGCCGTGCTCCGCAGCGGCCCCGCAGCCGCCCGGCCGCACGCCCCCACGCGGAGGACGACCGCCCGCGCAGCCGCCCCCGCCGACGCACGGAGACGGAGGACGAATGACCGCCCCCACCACCAGTGCCACCACCGCCGGCTCCGACGCCACCACCGCCGAGGCCGCCGCCGCGGCCCCCAGGGCGCTGTACGTCTACGGGATCACGCCCGCCGGCGTCGGCACCCCCCGCTCCCCCGGGGTCGACGGTGCTCCCGTACGGCTGCTGACCGAGTCCGGACTGTGCGCTGCGGTGTCGTCCGCCCCCGCACGGCTCCGGCCCCGGCGCCGTGACCTGCTGGCCCATCAGGCCGTGCTGGACGAGTTGGCCGCGCAGGGGCCGCTGCTGCCGATGCGGTTCGCGGTCCTCAGTCCCCGGCCGGATGCCCTGACCTCCCAACTGCGCCTCGACGCAGCCCACTTGAAGCGGCAGCTGGACGACGTCCGGGGGTGCGTCGAGTTCAACGTCAAGGGAACGGTCGTGCCCGGCCACTTCGCCGATCTCGTGCGCCGCGACGAAGGGCTGCGGGCCCTGGCCCTGCGTACCCGGCGGCGGCCGGACTACGAGGGCAACGTCCGGCTGGGCGAGGCGCTGGCCCGCGGTGTACGCCGCGAGGCCGGGCGCGCGGCAGGTGACGTGCTCGACCGCCTGACCCCGCTCGCCGTGCGCACGGTGCGGGGACAGACCGACGACGAGCAGGTGCTCAGCGCGTCGTTCCTGCTGCGCGCCGCCGACGAGGAACCCTTCCGGCGGGCCGTGGACGAGCTGGCGCGCACCCGCGGGGACCGGCTGGCGATCAGTCTGACCGGGCCCCTGCCCTGCTACAGCTTCGTCGACCCCAGCCCCGCACGGGACGGGCGGTGACGGTGTGGGCATCGTGAGCGGCCTCCTGCTGCTGCCCCTCGCGCCGGTGCGCGGCACGGCGTGGATCGCCGACCACCTGCTGCGGGAGGCCCGGCGCCAGGCCCACGACCCGCGCCTCGTCCAGGCGCGGCTGGCCGCCCTCAACCGCTCCCTGGACGAGGGCGCCATCGACGAGGCGGCCTTCGAACGGGAGGAGGACCGACTGCTCACCCTCCTCGAACGCACGGCCCGGCCCACCGGCCGCGCCACCACCGTGGACCGAGCGCAGAGAAGGCACGTATGAGCGACAACAAGGCGACCCTGGCGGCGGCCGTGGCGGGCGGATACCTCCTGGGCCGCAGGAAGAAGGCCAGACTGGCCCTCGTCGTCGGCTCCTACCTCGCGGGGCGGCGGCTCGGCCTGTCTCCCGGTCAGGTCCTCTCCCAGGGCCTGTCCGGCCTGCAAGGGACGCCTCAGTTGCGGGAACTGACGGACCAGGTCCGCGGCGAGCTGCTGACCGCCGGACGCGCCGCCGTCACCGCCGCGGCGAACCGCGGGCTCACCGGCCTCGCGGACACGCTCCGCGACCGTACCGACGCGCTCACCGGCGGGGGGCCGCGGGACGACCGGTCCGGCGAGTACGACGATGAGTATGACGACGAGTACGACGACCGCGACGCGGAGGACCGCGACGAGCGGGAGGACGCCGCGGACGAGGACGCCTACTTCGACGAGGAGGAGCGCGAGGAGGACCGGCGCCCCGCCGCGGCGCCCCGCCGGACGAGCGAGGAGGCTCCGCCGCGCGGAACCGCCCCGCCCGCGAAGAAGGCCGCCGCGAAGAAGGCCGCCAAGAGGGCCGCTCCGGCCGAGAGGAGCGTGTCTTCGAAGAAGGGTGCGCCCGCGAAGAGGACCGCCCCGGGCGGCAGGCGCGGAGGTGGGCGCGGATGACTCCGGACCGGCAGGAGAACGGTGGAACGTCGCCCCTCGGTGACCTCAAGGACGCGCTCGGCGGGTACCTCGCCGCCTCGGGGCACAGCCTCGTGGGCAAGGCCGGGAAGCGGATCGGAGGGCTGACCGAGCGGCTCACCGAGTCCGCCGGCGACCGAGGCTCCGGAGGCGGCAAGGGCAACGGCAACGGCAACGCACGGAGCAAGGCGAGCGGCGGCAGCGTCAAGGCGACGCACATGATGGAGACCGTCGACATCGGCGTCCCCCTGCGCACCGTCTACGACCACTGGACCCAGTTCCAGGAGTTCAGCGGCTTCACCAAGGGCGTCCGCAGCGTCAGCGCGCAGGACGAGGTGACGTCGGACTGGAACGTCAAGGTGGGCCCGTCCAGCCGGAGTTGGAAGGCGACCGTCCAGGAGCAGGTCCCCGACCAGCGGATCGTCTGGACCTCCGAGGGCGCCAAGGGCAGTACCCGCGGTTCGGTCACCTTTCACGAACTGGCGCCCCGGCTGACCCGGATCGTGCTGGTCGTGGAGTACTACCCGGCGGGCTTCTTCGAGAAGACCGGCAACCTCTGGCGTGCCCAGGGCCGTCGGCTGCGGCTGGACCTGAAGCACTTCGCCCGGCACGTGACCCTGCTGGGCGACGAGGAAGTGGAGGGCTGGCGCGGCGAGATCCGCGACGGCGAGGTCGTCAAGAGCCACGAGGAGGCGCTGGAGGAGGAGAACGCCGACGCCGACGAGGACGCCGACGAGGACGGCACCGACGCCGAGGACGGCGCCGAGTACGAGGACGACGAGAGCGAGGACGACGAGGAAGGTGACTACGAGGAAGGTGACTACGACGACGAGGATGAGGACGACGAGGACGCCTCCTACGAGGACGACGAGCGGCCCCGCCGCCGGCGTCGCTGACCAGCCGGGGAGCACGCAGTGACAGACGTCGACCACCGCTTCGCGGAACCGGACGGCCAGCCCTACGCGCCCGTCACCGGCAACCTCGCCGACCTGCTCGAACGCGTCCTGGACAAGGGCATCGTCATCGCCGGCGACATCAAGATCGACCTCCTCGACATCGAGCTGCTCACCATCAGGCTCCGGCTGTTCATCGCCTCGGTGGACACCGCCAAGAAGGCGGGCATCGACTGGTGGGAGACCGACCCGGCGCTGTCGTCCCGGGCCGCGCGGGACGAGCTGGCCGAGGAGAACGCCCGGTTGCGGGCCCGGCTCGACGCACTGGAGGAAGCGCTGGAGGAGTCGCCGGAGGGCGCGCAGGGCTCCGAGGGCTTCCTCGCGGGGGCGTCCGGGGAGACGGCGGGGGCCGCCCGGTGAGCACGGTCGCGATCCGGCCGGGTGCCCCGGCCCTCGTCTGCGTGTTCGCCGTCACCCGCACCCCGCCCGACGACGCCGCGCTGGCCGCGACGACCGGTCACGAGGAGGGCGGTCCGCTGCGCGTCCTGCGCGTGGACGGCCTCTGCCTGGTCGTCCAGGACGTGCCGGCCGCGCTGTTCGACGAGCAGGCGCTGGGGGAACGGCTCAACCGGCCCGCTGATCTGGAGCGATGCGCCCGCGCCCACCACCGCGGCGTGGAGGCCGCGGGCGGGAGGGGCCGCTCCGTCGTACCGCTGCCGATGGCGACCCTGTACCGGAGCGACCGGACCGCGCAGCAGGCGTTCGCCCCCCGCAGGGCGGTCCTGGAGACGCTGCTGGACCGGCTCCGGGACCGTACCGAGTGGGCGGTGAAAGTGCACGCCGCCGAGCACGCGGCCTCCGCCGCCCCGCCAGTCGGCACGGGCACCGACGCCGGCCCCCGCCCCGCCGCGGGCGGCCGTGCCTACCTCAGCCGGGTCAGCGCGCGGCGGCGCGACCGGCAGGACGCGCACGAGCGGGCCCGGGCCGCGGCGGAGGCGGTGGACGCGGAACTGCGGCGGTACGCGGTCGCCGCGACCCGGCACCGGCCGCAGAGCGAACGGCTGACGGGCCGGCGCGCCCCGCAACTCCTCAACGCGGCCTACCTCGTGGCGGACGCGGAAAGCGCCGCCTTCACCCGCGCACTGTCCCGACTCACCGCGGAGGGCCCGTCCGGCGAGGTCCGGATCGAGGCGTCGGGCCCGTGGATCCCGTACTCCTTCGCCCGCTGGGACGAGGAACCGGCCCCCACGGAACCGGAGCCCGCGCCACGGCAGGCCGCTCAACCGGGCCCCGTACAGCCTGACTCCGTACCGCCTGACCCGGTGCCACCTGACCCGGTGCAACCTGCCCCCCTGCCACCGGCGCACCCGGACCCCGCGCAGCAGGAGGCCCGCGCATGACCGAACTGGACACCCGTACGCCGGGCCCGGCGCCCGTGCCCTGGGACGGCCCCGAGCCGTACGCGCCGGTCGGTGTGCCCCTCGTCGACCTGCTGGACCGGGTGCTGGCGACCGGTGTCGTGGTGAGCGGGGACCTCGTCCTGGCCATCGCGGACGTGCCGCTGGTACGGATCTCGCTGCACGCCCTGCTGTCGTCGGTGAGCGAACGGATGCCCGCCCCCTGGCCGGACAGCGGGCCGCTGTGACGGCGCCCCGGGCCCACTCCCTCGACCTGGACCCCGAGCGGGTCACGAACGACCTGGCCGCCCTGGTCCTCACCGTGGTGGAGCTGCTGCGCCAGCTCATGGAGCGCCAGGCCGTGCGCCGCTTCGACGAGGGCACGCTGAGCACGGACCAGGAGGACCGGCTCGGCACGGCGCTGATGCTGCTCGACGAGCGCATGGACGACCTGTGCGCGCAGCACGGCCTGAGCCGCGCCGACCTCAACCTCGACCTGGGCCCCCTGGGCACTCTCCTGGCGGACCCCGAGCCCTGAGGAGGACACCGGCCGGCCCCCGCCCCCGCGACGAGCGATCGCTATGATGACGGCGAATCGCTCAAACGAACATCGTCGGGTGGGGAGACGGATGCGGGAGCCGGTCGATCTCAGGCGTCAGCGGATCCTGGCGGCGGTCCGGGCGCGGGGCACCGCGCGGGTGCGCGACCTCGCCGAGGAGCTGCAGGTCTCCGTGGTGACGGTCCGCCGTGACGTGGAGGAACTGACGCGCGAGGGCCGGCTCCGCCGCGGGCACGGCGTCGTCCGCTCCACGGTGCCCGCCGAGGAGGAGCCCGCCGGTACGGGCGCGGCGGCCGGGGACCGGGTGGCCGTCGTGGTGCCCGTACGGCACTCGTACCTGAACGAGACCCTGCACGGCGCCCGCACGGTCCTGGAGGAGGCCGGACTGCGCCTGGCCCTGCACCTCGCGCCGCAGGCCGCGGGGGCCGAGCGCCCGCTGGTGGAACGGGCCCTGGCGGAGGGGGCGGAGGGTCTGCTGATCGCCCCGCGCTGGCGTGGCCGGGCCGAGGAGGAGGCCGACCACGAGTGGCTCGCCGCGCTCGGGGTGCCGACGGTGCTGATGGAGCGCCGCCCGTGGCGCGGCAGCGCCCTGCACGCCCTGGACTCGGTGTGCTCGGACCACTGGTACGGCGCGCACCTGGCCGTGGAGCACCTGGTGGGGCTCGGTCACCGGCGCCTCGTGTTCGCCACGCGCCACGACAGCCCCACCGCACGTTCGCTGCGGGCCGCCTTCACCGAGATCGCCGGGGCACATCCGCTGGTGGAGCGGTGGGCGTGGACGCTCATCGCGCCGGAGGCCGGTGTCGACGGGCCGTACTCGCCGGACGAGACGGCCGACTTGTCCGCCCTGATGCGCAAGGTGGAGGCGACCGCCATGGTGCTGCACGGCGACGTGGACGCGCTGATGGTCGTCCAGCGTCTGGCGGAGGAGGCGGTACGGGTGCCGGAGGACTGCTCGGTCGTGGCGTACGACGATGTCGTGGCCGGACTGGGTTCGCCGCCGCTGACGGCCGTGTCGCCGCCGAAGACCGAGGTCGGGCGCATGGCCGCCGAACTGCTGCTCCAGCGGCTGGCCGAGGCGCCGGGGGCCCGGCCGGGGCGGCGGGTGGAGTTGCTGCCGCGACTCAGGGTGCGGGGATCGACCGCACCCTGTGCCGAGTGAGCGTTTGAGCGTTTTATTTTCTTCTGATCGATCTATTGACCGTTTGAGTCAGGGCGTTCAGGATTCCCGTGTCCCGAACAGCCGTGTCCGCGCATCCCCCGCGGACCCGCAGGAGCCGCGGGAGGCGCCATGCCCGGACGACCACCCAGCCGTCGTTCCGTACTGGCCGCGATGGCCGCCGTACCCCTGACAGGAGCCGTGAGCGCCTGCACCAGGGGGAACGGCGCATCGTCGGCCCGCACGGGCACCACCACGCGCATCACCTTCTGGTCCGCCCTGCGCGGCAGCCAGGAAGTGGTCGACGCCTTCAACCGCACGCACCGCACCGTCCAGGTGGACTTCCAGCAGATCCCCTCCGGCGGGCAGGGCGGCTACGCCAAGCTCAGCAACGCCGCCCGGGCCGGCAACGCGCCGGACGTCGCCACCATCGAGTATCCGCAGGTGCCGGGGTACGCCATCGACGGCGTCGCCCGTGACCTCACCGACCTGGTCAGCGACCGGCTGCGCCGCAGGCTGCTCCCCCAGGCGCTCGGGCTGACCACCTTCGAGGGCCGGGTGTTCAGCGTGCCGCTGGACGTCGAGCCCATGGTCATGCACTACCGCGCCGACCTCTTCGAGCACTACGGGCTGCGGACCGCGCGCACCTGGGACGAGTTCGCCGAGCAGGCCGCCACCGTGCGCCGCAAGGCGCCCGACCGCCGGTTGGTGCTGTTCCCCACCGACGGGATGACCCAGTTCGCCTGCTACGCCTGGCAGGCGGGCGCCCAGTGGTTCGACACCTCCGGGGGCGCCTGGAACGTCTCCCTCGCCGACGCTCCGTCCAGACGGGTCGCGGAGTACTGGCAGCGGCTCATCGACCGGGACGACGTCTTCATGAACGCCGTGGAGAGCAGGCAGTCCGACGCGCAGATCGGCAACGGACTCGTCCTCACCCGGCTCAGCGGCGCCTGGGACGCCGGGGCGCAGATGAACGCGCGGCCCGGGCAGAAGGGCCAGTGGCGGATCGCGCCGATGCCCCAGTGGGACGGCTCCGCCCCCTCCGCCGGCACGCACGGCGGCTCGACCTTCGCGGTCACCGCGGACAGCCGTCACCCGGAGGCCGCGATGGAATTCATCGAGTGGCAGGTCTCCCACCCCGACGCCCTGCGTGCCCGCCTCTCCAGCGGCACCAGCAGCCAGTACCCGGCCGCTCCGGGGCTGGTCTCCGTGGGACGCGAAGCCTTCGACCGGTCGTACTACGGCGGTCAGGACATCTACACCCTGTTCGAGCGGGAGGCCGAGAAGATCGGCGAGAACTGGTTGTGGGGCCCTCGGATGAGCGCGACCCAGAAGGTCATGCAGGACTCCTTCGCCCGCGTCAGCGGCGGCCGGGGAAGCCTCGTCGAGTCCCTGCGCGCCGCCCAGGAGGGCACCATGCCCGACCTCGAGGCGCTCGGCCTGTCCACCACCCAGCGCAGCACCTGAGCCGACGAAAGGCAGGTGACACCCCATGACCACGACCACCCACCCACGGGTGCCGGCCGGCGCGTCCCGCGCCACCGTACCGGCGCCCTCCGCCTCCGGCCTGCGCGCCCGAAGAGCGGCGAAGCGCCGGCAACTGACCGCCTGCGGCGTCCTCATGACGCCGTTCTTCGTCCTCCTGGCCACCGTCTTCCTGATCCCCGTCGGCACGGCCGTGTACCTCAGCTTCTTCAGTGACGACCAGCCCGGCCTCGGCTTCGGACCGGAGCGCACGATCTTCGTCGGCCTGCGCTCCTACACGGCCGTCCTCACCGACCCCACCTTCCTGGGCGGGCTCGGCACGGTCGCGCTGTACTGCCTGATCTACATCCCGCTGATGGTCGCCCTCGCCCTCGTCCTCGCCCTGCTGCTGGACTCCGGCGTGGTCCGGCTGCGCGCCCTCGCCCAGCTCGGCCTGTTCCTGCCGCACGCGGTGCCCGGCATCATCGCGGCGCTGATCTGGCTGTACCTGTACACGCCCGGCATCAGCCCGGTCATCGAACTCTTCGCCCGGGGCGACATCACGATCGACTTCCTGGGCGTGCACACGGTGATCCCGTCCATCGTGAACATCGCCCTGTGGAGCAACCTCGGCTACAACATGGTGGTCTTCTACGCGGCGCTCCAGGCCGTGCCGCGCGAGGTGATCGAGGCGTCCGTCGTGGACGGCGCGGGACCCGTGCGCACGGCGCTCCAGGTGAAGACCCCGCTGGTGCGGGCCTCCATCGTCATGGTGTCGATCTTCACCCTGATCTGGGCGCTCCAGCTCTTCACCGAGCCGATGCTGCTCAGCCAGTCCTCCCCGATGATCAACTCCCGGTTCTCGCCGAGCATGTACATCTACGACGCGGCCTTCACCCGCAACAACTACAGCCTCGCCGCGGCCGCCTCGGTGGTCCTGCTCGTCTGCACCATCGCCCTGTCCTACGGCGTCACCCGCTTCACCGGCCGCGCCGACTCCGAGGAGGCCCGATGAGCGCCACCGACACCTCCCGGCCGCGCCGGGGGATGCTGGGCCGGGCGACGGTCAACGCGGTCGTCGCGATCTCCGTCCTCTACACGCTGCTGCCGGTGCTCTGGCTGGTGCTCGCCTCCACCAAGACCCGGGACGCGCTGTTCGGCAGCGACCTGCTGTCCCTGAGCGACTTCTCCTTCGGACGCAACCTCACCGACCTCTTCGCCATGGACGGCGGGCTCTACGGCCGCTGGTACGTCAACAGCCTCCTGTACGCGGTGGTGGGCGCGGCGGTCGGCGCGCTGGTGAGCGTCGCCTGCGGCTACGCCTTCGACAAGTACCGCTTCCGGCACAAGGAGAAGCTGTTCGGCCTGGTCCTGGCCGCCGTCATGGTGCCGCAGACGGTGCTCGCGCTGCCGCTGTACCTGATGGCGTCCGAGGCCGGCCTGGTCAACACCTTCTGGGCGGTGTTCATCCCGGTGCTGTTCAACCCGTTCGGCGTCTACCTCGGCCGGATCTTCGCACGGGGGTACGTGCCCGACGAGGTGCTGGAGGCGGCGCGGGTGGACGGGGCGGGCGAGCTGACGACATACACCCGGGTGGCGCTCCGGATGCTCGGCCCCGGCCTGGTCACGGTCTTCCTCTTCCAGCTCACCGCGATCTGGAACAACTTCTTCCTGCCCATGGTGATGCTGTCCGACCAGGACCTGTATCCCGTCAGTCTCGGGCTGTACCAGTGGAACAGCGCGGCCTCCGTGTCGCCGGAGTACTACCCCGTGGTGATCATGGGTTCGCTGCTCGCCGTACTGCCGCTCATCCTCGCCTTCGTGCTGCTCCAGCGTTTCTGGCGCAGCGGCCTGACCGCCGGAGCCGTCAAGTGACCCCGCATGCCCCGGACTCCCCCGACCGCGGACCCCGGCCCCGAGCCGCCGTGGCCATGTCACCGGACGCCGCCTCGGCCGTCCTCGACCCGCAGTCGCTCGGCGCGTTCCGCCGGGTCTGCGACCTCGCGCCGCTCCCGGCGCTGGACGACCTGTCCACCCCGCGGGCCCGGGGAGTGCTGGCCGACGTCGACCTGCTGATCACCGGCTGGGGCTGTCCGCCGCTGGACGCGGACGTGCTGCGGGCGGCGCCCCGGCTGCGGGCCGTCGTGCACACGGCGGGCAGTGTCCGCGGGCACGTCACCGACGCGTGCTGGGAGCGGGGGATCGAGGTCTCCTCGGCCGCCGCGGCCAACGCGCTGCCGGTGGCCGAGTACACCCTCGCCATGATCCTGCTCACCGGCAAGCGGGTGTTCGAGCGCGCCCGCGACTACCGGACGACCCGGACGCGCGGCAACTGGCTGCGCACCCCGCGCAGCGTCGGCAACCACCGCCGCACGGTGGGCATCCTGTCGGCCTCGCTGATCGGCCGCCGGGTCGTGGAGCTGCTGCGACCGCACGACATCGAGGTCCTCCTGCACGACCCGTTCGTGAGTGACGGGGAGGCCGCCGCGCTCGGCGTCGAACGCGTCGAGCTGCCCGAGCTGTTCGCCCGCTGCGACACCGTCAGCGTGCACACCCCGCTGCTGCCCACGACGCGCGGTCTGGTCGGCCGCCCCCTGATCGACGCGATGCCGGCCGACGCGGTGCTGATCAACACCTCCCGCGGGGCCGTCGTCGACCAGGAGGCGCTCACCGACGCCCTGCGGGCGGGCCGGATCCGGGCGGTGCTGGACGTCACCGATCCCGAGGCGCTGCCGCCGGACCACCCGCTGTGGGACTGCGACAACGCGCTGATCACCCCGCACCTGGCCGGCTCCGAGGGCAACGAGTGGCGCCGCCTGGCCGACCTCGCGCTCGCCGAGACGACCCGCTGGGCCTCCGGTGCCGGTTTCCTCCATCCCGTACGACGCGAAAGGCTGGCGTTCCTGGCATGAGCATCCCGTTCGAACTGCCCACCGACGACCGTGCGCTGAGCCCGTACACCGGATACACCCGCGCCCACTGGGAGGCCGTGGCGGACGGGCTGCTGTGGGCGGCCTGGCGCTGGAGCACCCCCGGGTGCGCGCTGCTCGACCTGCCGGGCCGGCCCTCGCGGTCGGGAGCGCGCTCCGACGGTCTGGAGGGCTTCGCCCGGACCTTCCTCGCGGCGGCCTTCCGCGTCGCGGGTGCCGACGGCGACGACCCGCACGGCTGGCTGGAGCGCTACGCGCGCGGTCTGGCGTCGGGCACCCGCTCCCCGGGCCGCGACGACACCGAGTCCTGGCCGCTGATCCTCGACCACGACGTGCAGGGCCAGCCCATGGTCGAGTCGGCGTCGGTCGCGCTCGGGCTGCGCCTGACCGCCCCCTGGCTGTGGAAGCACCTCGACGAGGGGGTGCAGGACCGGGTGGAGGAGTGGCTGCGGGGCGCGCTGCGGCACGTGCCGGCGCCCAACAACTGGTACCTGTTCCCGTACACGGTCGCCGGGTTCCTGGAGGCGGTCGGCCGCGGCGACGACGAGACGGCCGCGGCCCGGGAGCGCGCGCTGGAGCTGATGGAGGGCTGGTACCGGGGTGAGGGCTGGTACGCCGACGGCGACGGCCGCGCCTTCGACCACTACAACGGCTGGGCGCTGCACCTCTACCCGGTGCTCGACGCCCATCTCGCGGGCGACACCGGGCCGGCGGCCGCCCGCCACGGGGAGCGGCTGCGCACGCACCTCGACGGTTTCTCGACGATGTTCGGCGGGGACGGGGCGCCGCTGCACTTCGGCCGCTCCCTCGCGTACCGGTTCGCCGCGTCCGCCGCCGTGGGCCTGGGCGCGGTCACCGGGCACACGCCGCTGACGCCGGGCACCTCCCGGCGGCTGGCGAGCGGCAGTCTGCGGTACTTCCTGGAGCGGGACGCGCTGACCGACGACGGGCTGCTCAGCCTCGGCTGGCACGGCCCGCACGAGGCCACCCTCCAGCCGTACTCCGGGCCGGCCTCCCCGTACTGGGCGTCGAAGGCGTTCGTGTCGCTCCTCGCCCCCGCCGGCCATCCCCTGTGGACGGCCACGGAGGAAGCCGCTCCGGTGGAGGAGGCCGACCGGGTGCTGGCCCTGCCCGCGCCCGGGCTGCTGGTGCAGTCGACGCGCGGGGACGGGATCGTCCGGCTGTACAACCACGGCAGCGACCACGTCCGGCCGCACGAGGGCGAGTCGGCCGCCGAGGACGACCCGCACTACGGGCGGCAGGCCTACTCCACCCGGACGGGGCCCACGGCACCGGCGAACACCGCGGACAACCACCTGTCGGTGGAGGTCGGCGGCCGGCGCAGTGTGCGCCGCCGCATCCACCCGCTCGGGGCGGGGCACGGAGACGGCTGGGGCTGGGCCGCGTCGTGGCACCGGCCGGTCTTCGCCGGCGGGCCCCCGATGGTGCCCGGCCTGCGGGTCGAGAGCGTCACGGTGGCACGGGGGCCGTACGAGCTGCGGGTGCACCGGGTGATAGGGGCGCCGCCCGGGGCCCGCCTCACGCAGACCGGATGGGCCACCGGCCCCGACGAGCCCCTGGTGTCGGCACTGCACGGCCTGTACGGCTGGCACCCCGGGTCCGGGACCGTCCGCGCCCCGCAGGGCACCGCCTACGCGCCGTGGGCCGAGCTGCCCCGGCTGTCCGGCGACGCGGGCGGCACCTCCCTGCACGTGTGCGTGGCGGTGCTCAGCGGTGAGCCGGGGCCCGTACCCGCGGCGGAGGCCGTCTCCGAGGTCACCGTCGACGGGGCCGCCGTGGAGGTCCTCTGGGCGGGCGGCGGGGGACGCACCCGGGTCTCCTTCGGACCGGTGCGGGTGACGCACACGGTGGGTTAGCGAGTCCAGGCGTCGCGGCGCGTCCCGGGCCCCGACCGGCATCCCCGGTCGGGGCCTCGCCCGTGCGCGCGCCTGGGGTGGCGCGGCC
Source organism: Streptomyces sp. NPDC041968 (assembly GCF_055589025.1). NCBI lineage: Bacteria > Bacillati > Actinomycetota > Actinomycetes > Kitasatosporales > Streptomycetaceae > Streptomyces > Streptomyces sp. NPDC041968. Next base: position 264,924 of record NZ_JBVJCB010000009.1, read on the forward strand.
CGCGGCGTCCGGTGAGGCTGGTACGGCACCGGCGAGAAGGAGCCTTCCCATGCGCGAGTCGTCCTGGTCCGTGATCGCGGCCCTGACCCTGGCGGTCCTGTGCGCCGCACCGGCCGAGGCCGCCGCGGCGCGCGCCCTCGCCGCCGATTCCGGCGCCCTGCGGGCCACGCGGCTTCCGGGTGACGTGACGGCGACCCAGTGCATCCAGGGCGGCGGAGTGATCATCGTCTCGGTCGACGGGACGGGGACGGGCACCTTCACGAAGCGTTGCCAGGGCGGGACCCACGACGGTGAGACCGTCCTCTGAGCCGACCGCTCTTTCGTCCTCGCGCCCATGCCTTGAGTGGCGCTCGCTGGGTACGCGGTCACGGCCCACCACGGCAGTCGGTACTCGAATGTGTGCGGCCGCGCGCTGCGGTCCGCCCGGAACGGAGAAAAAGGCTGATGAGCGAGGCCAACCCCCTCAAGCGGGTAGCCCACAAGGTCACCGAGACCCTGCAGGGCGAGGGTGGCGGGCCGGCGGACGGGGTCCCCGGCAAGCCGGGTCCCCAGTCGCCCCCCGTCGCCGAACCCACCGAGCCCCGGGAGCCGCTGCCCCCGAAGCCGGACCAGAGCGGCCCGGACACCGTGTCGCCGACCGGTCAGCCCACGGGAGCCGACCAGGCCCGGGTGGCGCAGTCCGGGGCCTACCTGACGAACGCTCAGGGCACCCGGCTGTACGACACCGACCACTCGCTGAAGGCAGGACCGCGCGGGCCCGTGCTGCTGCAGGACCACCACCTGCGCGAGAAGATCATGCACTTCGACCACGAGCGCATCCCGGAGCGCGTGGTGCACGCCCGCGGCGCGGGTGCGCACGGCGTCTTCCAGAGCTACGGCACGGCGGCCTCCGTGACCAAGGCCGGGTTCCTCGCCGCGGACGTCGAGACGCCGGTGTTCGTGCGGTTCTCCACGGTGGTCGGCTCCCGCGGGTCGGCGGACACCGTCCGGGACACCCGCGGCTTCGCGACCAAGTTCTACACCAGCGAAGGCGTCTTCGACCTGGTCGGCAACAACATCCCGGTCTTCTTCATCCAGGACGCCATCAAGTTCCCGGACGTCGTGCACGCCGCGAAGCCGCACCCCGACCGGGAGATCCCGCAGGCGCAGAGCGCGCACGACACCTTCTGGGACTTCGTCTCCCTGCACACCGAGGCGACCCACCACACCATCTTCTTCATGGGCGACCGCGGCATCCCGCGCTCCTACCGGATGATGGAGGGCTTCGGCGTCCACACCTTCCGGCTGGTGAACGCCGAGGGCGGCACGACGCTGGTGAAGTTCCACTGGAAGCCCAAGCTGGGCGTGCACTCCCTGGTGTGGGACGAGGCGCAGCTCATCAACGGCGTCGACCCGGACTTCCACCGCCGGGACCTGGCCGACGCCATCGAGGCGGGCGCCCACCCGCAGTGGGAGCTGGGCATCCAGACCTTCCCGGACACCCCGGACCAGACCTTCGAGGGCATCGACCTGCTGGACCCGACGAACCTGGTCCCCGAGGAGCTGGCACCGGTGCAGCCCATCGGACTGCTGACGCTGAACCGCAACCCGTCGAACTACTTCGCCGAGACCGAGCAGGTCGCCTTCCACGTCGGTCACCTGGTGCCCGGTATCGACGTCACCGACGACCCGCTGCTCGCCGGGCGGTTGTTCTCGTACCTGGACACCCAGATCACCCGCCTGGGCGGCCCCAACTTCCCGCAGCTGCCGATCAACCGCCCCCAGGCGCCGGTCAACGACATGCTGCGCGACGGCATGCACCAGACCGCCGTGCACCGCGGTGTCGCGCCGTACCGGCCCAACACCCTGGACGGCGGCTGCCCGTTCACCGCGGGGGCCGACGCGGGCGCCTTCATGGAGGCGCCGGTCCGGATCCCGGAGGCGACGAAGGTGCGGGAGGCTCCGGAGTCCTTCGCCGACCACTTCAGCCAGCCTCGCCGCTTCTGGCTGAGCATGAGCCCGGTGGAGCGCGAGCACATCATCGGCGCCTACACCTTCGAGCTGGGCAAGTGCTACGAGCAGGCCATCCGGGAGCGGACGCTCCAGGTCCTGGCCAACATCGACCCCGAGCTGTGCGCGGGCGTCGCCGAGGGCCTCGGCCTGCCCGCCCCGGAGCCGACCGTGCCGTTGGCCGACGTGGAGCCCAGCCCGGCGCTGTCCCAGGTCGGCGGGGTCTGGCCGACCGAGGGCCGGGTCGTGGGCATCGTGACCGGCGGGGCCGATCTGGAGGGTGTCACGGCGGTGCGGGAGGCCGTGCTGAACGCCGGGATGGTGCCGCTGGTGGTGGCACCGACCGGCGGCACCATCGGCTCGGGCGAGGGCGCGCTGACCGTCCAGCGCAGCTACGTCACCGCCCGGTCCGTCGAGTTCGACGCCGTACTGCTGGCGGGGACGCCCGACATGGGCGGCGACGCCCACACGCCGCGGGACTACAAGGCGGCCCCGACCCCCGCGGTACCCGGAACGATCGATCCGCGGGTGAGCCTGCTGGTGTCGGAGGCGTTCCGGCACGGCAAGGCGATCGGCGTCTGGGCGGGCGGCGAGGCCGCGCTCGACGCCTCGGGCGTGCCCTCGAACGCTCCCGGTGTGGTGGTCGCCGACTCCGGCACCTCGGCCCTGGAGCAGGTCACGCGGTTGATGGGCTCCCACCGGGTGTGGGAACGCTTCACCACCCCGCGGGGCTGATCCGCGCACACGCCCGCCGGGCCGGTCGCCGACGTCGGCGGCCGGCCCGGTCCCGTCAGGGGGCCAGGACCCGCAGCGCGCCGGGCAGCACCCGGGCCGTGACGGGGACCACGGCCTCGACCTCGCCGTCGGCGCCGTAGGGGACGGCCCGGTCGGCCTCGATACGGACTTCCCGGCCCCGCAGGACCCGCACCTGGGGCCTGCGGACGTGGGCGCCCGTCCCCAGCTCGTTCATGAGGGCGAAGAACAGCCGCCGCGGGGCCTCGTGGATCATCACGACCTCCAGCAGGCCGTCGTCCACCCGGGCGGAGGGGGCGATCAGCCGGTTGAAGCCGTAGTAGCCGGAGTTGGCGGCCACCACCGTGTAGCCGGTGAACGCGTGCTCCTCCCCGTCGACGGTGACCCGGTACCGCGTCGCGCGCCAGCCGGCCACGGCCCGCAGCGCGCCCGCGTAGTAGGAGGCCGTGCCGCGCAGCAGACGCGCGTTGTTGGCGTGGTGGTTGGCGAGCGCGTCGACACCGGCGTAGACGCTGCCGAGGACGACGGTGCGGTCGTGGACGGCCGAGGTGACCTCGATGGTGTCGACGGGGCGGGGCTCACCGTGCAGCAGCACCCCGGCGAGTTCGGCCGGCCCGGTGGGCAGGTCCAGGGCGCGGGCGAAGTCGTTGCCGCGGCCGGCCGGGACCAGTCCCAGCAGGCCCCCGGTGCCGCTCAGGGCGCCGCCGATCCCGCCGGCCATGCCGTCGCCGCCGACGGCGAGCACGACCCGGCCCCGCTCCCCGGCCCGCCGGGCGAGCTCCCGTGCGTGCGGGAGGCTGCGGCTGTACTCGGTCTCCAGCTCCGCGCCCGCCTCCCGCAGCAGCCGGGCCACCCCCAGCAGTGCGGCGGCCGAGGTGGCGCCGCCCGCGGTGGGGTTGACGACGGCGGTGAACTGTCGCATCGATGTGCCTCCGGGCTGACGGGTGGTGCCGGACTGTTGTCTCACGGGGCGGGGACGCCCCGGTGGGTGGGGTGCCGGCCGCGTGGGCCGGCGGAGTGCGGGTCGGTGCGGGTCGGTCCGGTTCCCCGCCGTCCACGGCCGGGCGGCGGGGGCGGACCGCGGCTCAGTCGGCGGGCAGCAGGACCCCGGGGCTGAGCACTCCGGTGGGGTCCAGGGTCCGCTTGACGGCCCGCAGCGCCCCGACCCCGAGGGCGCCCGCCTCCCGCACGTACCAGTCGCGGTGGTCGGTGCCCACTCCGTGGTGGTGCGTGATGGTGCCGCCCGCGGCGAGGATCGCCTCGTTGGCCGCGTGCTTGGCCCGCGTCCAGTGCGCCACGACGTCGTCGCCCTGCGCCGAGACGACGGTGAAGTACAGCGAGGCGCCGTTCTCGTACACGTGCGAGATGTGGCACATCACCAGGGGCGGTGTGCCGGCGCCGGCGAGGGTGCCGGTGAGCGCGTCGCGGACGGCCGCGTACAGCTCCGGGACGCGGGACCAGTAGGCCGCCGTCTCCAGGGTCTCGGCGAGCGCCCCCGCGTCGAGCAGGGCGTCGCGCAGGTACGGCGCCGAGTAGCGGCCGTGGGCCCAGCGCTCCCCCGGTTCCGCCCCGGCGAAGGTGCCGCCGGACGCGCGCAGCACCTCGGCGGCGCCCTCGCGGCGGTGCGTCGTGTCCTCCTCCGTGCCCTCGAAGCCGACGACCGCCAGGCATCCGGCGTCCTGCCCGGCGAGGGAGGCGCCGATCGCGTCGGGCTGGGCGAGGCCGATCAGCGTCTCGGTCTCGTCGGAGAGCCGCAGCACCGTGGGACGCGGGCCGTCCTGGGCGAGGCGGCGCAGGGCGGCGGCGCCCTCCTCGAAGGAGGCGAAGCGCCAGCCCTCGTAGCGGCGGACCCGCGGCACGGGCCGCACCCGCACGGTGACCGAGGTGATGACGCCGAAGGCGCCCTCCGAGCCCATCACGAGCTGGCGCAGGTCGGGGCCGGCCGCCGAGCGCGGTGCACGGCCGGTGTCCAGGGTGCCCTCGGGGGTGGCGAGCGTGAGGCCCAGGACCATCTCGTCGAAGCGTCCGTAGCCGGCGGAGGCCTGGCCGCTGGAGCGGGTCGCGGCGAAGCCGCCGATGGTGGCCCACTCGTAGGACTGGGGGAAGTGGCCGAGCGTCCAGCCCCGTTCGGCGAGGAGCGCCTCGGCCTCGGGTGCGCGCAGGCCCGGTTGCAGGGTGGCGGTGCGGGAGGTCTCGTCGAGGTCGAGCAGGCGGTTCATGCGGCGCAGGTCGAGGGCGACGAAGCCGCCGCGCCGGGCGGGGGCGAGGCCGCCGACGACGGAGGTGCCGCCGCCGAAGGGGACGAGTGCCAGACCGTGCGCGGCGCACGCCCCCAGCACGGCGAGCACCTCCTCGTGGGCGGCCGGCAGGACGACGGCGGCCGGGGCGTCGGCGGTGTCGCCGGCCCGCATCCGCAGCAGGTCGGGGGTGGACTTGCCGCGGGTGTGCCGGATGCGGCTCTCCGCGTCCGTAAACACGTGCGCGGGGCCGCCGACGGCGTCCTCCAGCGCCCGGCGGGCGGCCTCGTCCAGCGGCGGGGCGGGGACGTCGATCTCCTCCAGCGGTACGGCGGCCGCCTCGCGGGGCTTGACGCCGAGCAGCTCGCGCAGCAGCCCGGTCACCGTGTCGGGCAGCGCCGTCGCCCTGGCCGGGTCGCCCCAGCCGTTCCACAGCATGTCCATTGCCTGTCGTCCTCACGGTCGGTTCGGGGGATGCCGTCTGCGCGGCCTCACGGGCGTTACACTGTTACACATGACGCCTAACCGTCACAACAATGCGGGCCGACCGAACACCTCGGACAACGACACGGTGCTGGACGCCGTGCGCGACTGCGTGCTCGCCGTCGGGGTCCGCCGCACGACGATGACCGACGTCGCCCGCCGTGCCGGGGTCTCCCGGATGACGCTCTACCGGCGCTGGCCGGACGTGCGGTCGCTGGTCGGCGATCTGATGACCCGGGAGTGGATCGCGGTGGCCACCGGGGCCATCCCGGCGCCCCGGCCCGGTGTCTGCACGCGCTCGCGCGTCGTCGAGGGCCTGGTGACCGGGATCGAGGCGTTCCGCGCCCACCCGCTCTTCACCAAGATCGTCGACGTGGACCCCGAGCTGCTCCTGCCCTACGTCCTCGACCGGCGCGGAGCGAGTCAGGAGGCCCTGCTGGAGCTGTTGGCCGACGCACTCGGCGAGGGCCACGCCGACGGGTCGGTGCGCCCGGCCCACCCCGGACGGCAGGCGCGCTCGGTGCTGCTGATCGTCCAGTCCTTCGCACTGTCGCTGCGGACCATGACCGACGAGGACGACGCCGAGCTGACCTCCGCGGCCCTCCTCGCGGAGCTGCGCACCATCCTGGAGAGGACCCTCACGCCATGAGCCCGACCAGCAGCCCCGCCGCCGGGGCCTCCCTGTCCGCCGCACGCCGCTCGCGCGAGCTGACCGACGCCGTCGGCGGCCCCCTCGTGGACGTCCTGGTCGTCGGGCTCGGCGCGACCGGCGCCGGCGTGGCCCTGGACGCCGCGGCCCGCGGGCTGAGCGTCGTCGCGGTGGACGCCCACGACCTGGCCTTCGGCACCTCCCGCTGGAGCTCCAAGCTCGTCCACGGCGGCCTGCGCTACCTCGCCTCCGCCCAGCTCGACGTCGCGCACGAGAGCGCGGTGGAGCGCGGCGTGCTGATGGAGCGCACGGCTCCGCACCTGGTGCACGCCCAGCCGTTCGTGCTGCCGCTGACGCCCATGGTCTCCCGCGGCCAGGCCGCACTGGCCTGGGCCGGCTTCCGGGCCGGCGACACCCTGCGCCTGGCGGCGCGCACGGCCCGGGCCACGCTGCCCGCGCCGCGCCGGCTCTCCGCGGTGGAGACCCGGCACCTCGCCCCGGCGCTCCGCGCCGACCGGCTGCGCGGCGGGCTGCTCTCCTGGGACGGACGGCTCACCGACGACGCCCGGCTGGTGACCGCCCTCGCCCGGACCGCCGCCGCGCGCGGTGCCCGCGTCCTGACCCGTGTCCGGGCGCTGGAGCTGACCGCGTCCGGTGCCCGGGTGCGCGACGAACTCACCGGCGAGGAGGGTGTCGTCCGTGCCCGCGCGGTGATCAACGCCTCGGGGGTGTGGGCCGGTGACCTCGTGGACGGCATCCGCGTCCGCCCCTCGCGCGGCACCCATCTCGTCCTGCGCTCCGACCGGATCGGCCCACTCCCGGCGGGGCTGCACGTGCCCGTCCCCGGCGAGACCAACCGCTTCGTCCTCGTCCTGCCCCAGGGCGACGGCCGGGTCTACGTCGGGCTGACCGACGAGCCCGTCGACGGGGACGTGCCCGACGTCCCCGAGGTGCCCGAGACCGACGTGGGCTTCCTGCTCGACGTGCTCGGTTCCGTGACGGACGTGCCCGTCCGGCGCGAGGACGTGGTGGGCGCCTTCGCGGGGCTGCGTCCCCTGCTGGACACCACGCCCGCGGGCCGGCCCGGCGCCGGGCCCCGCACGGCGGACGTCTCGCGCCGGCACGCCGTGCTCACCTCGTCGGAGGGCGTGATCACCGTGGTCGGCGGCAAGCTCACCACGTACCGGCGCATGGCCGAGGACGCCGTGGACGCCGCCGTGGCCGCCCGCCGGCTCGGTGCCGGCCCGTCCCCCACCGCCGCCCTGCCGCTGGTCGGCGCCGCCGCGCCGCACGTCCTGGCGGGGCTGCGGGCGCCGGGCCGCCTGGTGCGGCGCTACGGCACCGAGGCACCCGCCGTCCAGGCCCTCGCCGCCGCGGACGCCCGGCTCGGCGCGCGGGTGCTGCCGGACCACCCCGTCACCTGCGCCGAGCTGGTCTGGGCGCTGCGCCACGAGGGCGCGCTGGACGAGGCCGACCTGCTGGACCGGCGCACCCGCATCGGGCTGGTGCCCGAGGACCGCGACGCGGCGCTGGGCGCCGTACGCGCTCTCGTCGGCGGGGCCGCGGCCGGGCGGAGCTGAGACACGACCGCGCGAAGCCCCGGATCCGGCCGGGCGAAGCCGGGATCCGGCCGGACGGGGCTTGAGGGCCGGCCGGGTCAGCCGTCCTGGACGGCCTTGCGGACCTTCGCCTCGATCTTGTGCCGGGACTGACCCTCCTCCTTGACGTACTCCGTCATCGCGGTCTGCGCGTCCCGGTCCAGGTCGCGCCAGGCCCGCACGGCCGTCTCGTAGGTGTGCGACTGCCGTGCGGTCCACTGATGCTGCGTGGGAGGCCCGTACGAGTCCCGCAGTTCCTCGACCCGGTGCTGCGCCAGGTCCGCCGCGCGACGCTTGTGCACGAGCTCCTCGAAAGTGTGAGCCACCACACCTCGACCGTAGTCAGCGGAGCGCTGTCGCGCGCGTCGAGGCCGTCCCGGCCCGTTCTGGCGGCGTTCGGTCCGCACAAGCGGCCCACACGGGCCCTCGCGGGCCTTAACATCGAGCCACCGAAGACGGCCGGGCATATGCGAGAGGTGAGGGAAGCGTGGCGGACATCGAGGGAGCGGCAGTACCGGAGCGGCTGCTGATCACCCGTACCACCACGGGCGACGGTGTCAGCATCGTCATCCTCGCCGGTGAGGTCGATCTCGACGGCAGCGGTCAGCTCCGCGACGTCCTGCTGTCCTGCGTGCAGTCGGCGCCGGGCACGGTGGTCGACTTCGGCGAGGTGGCCTTCCTGGACTCCAGCGGGATCAACGTGCTCATCACCGCCCACCGGGCCGCCGAGGCCCGCGGCGTCTGGTTCCGGATCGCCGCACCGCAGTACGCCGTCGAGCGCGTGCTGCAACTCGTGGGCGTCGACACGCTCATCGGCTGCTTCCCGACCGTCGAGCAGGCCCTGGCCGCCTGAGGCGGGGCGGCGTCAGCGCAGCGGCAGGCGCGCGTACACGGTCTTGCCGGTCGCGTGCGGCTTGGTGATGACCTCGTCGCACAGCCGCGTCACGATCTCCAGACCGTGCCGGCCCACCCGCAACGGATCGCGCGGCAGGAAGGTGGGAAAGCCCTCTCCCGTGTCCGACACCGCGATCTCCACGCTCTCGTCCACCAGGGTCAGCTCCAGCCGACAGGGCCCGGGAGCGTGCCGCAGCGCGTTGGTCACCAGCTCGCTGGCGACCAGGCGGGCGGCGTCCAGGAAGGTGTCGGCCGTTTCGACGCCCTTGTCGGCGAGTCTCGCGACGAAGCCGTGCACGACGTCCCGGGAGGCCGGGATCATCGCGGAACCGCCCCTGAACTCCACGACCGTGGACACGACCGAAACGTCCGCGGCATCGGGTCTGCGCGCAGGAGTCATACCGAGCCTCACCGTCCGGTCCGGGGCCGAGTAGGGGAAGCGCGGGCCCCGGCCCTTCACGATACGCACCGGGACGGTTTCCACGATCCCTTTGCCCCAACTTCCGCCGGACGCGCCGCCTTTCGGACAGGCGCGGACCGAGTGCGCCGCAAGGAGCACCCCACCCGGTCGACGGCGGGCACCCGCGACGAGGCGCACCGGCCCGCCGGACTCGACGCCGTCGCGGCCACCCGTGCGGGCCCGACGGGGTGCGCCACCCCCGCGCCGTGGCGCATTCTGGCTGTGTCGCCCGCGTGACGGCACACACGAGGTGGGGCCCATGACGGCAGGCGCCGAGGACGCAGACCGGATGCCCGCGAGGCTGACGGCGCTGCTCATCGACGCCTCCGCACAGGCGATCAGCGCGACCACGGGCCACGCGGGCGGGGTCTACCTCCCCTCCCGCACGCCCGGCCAGCTGCGCCTGGCCGTCCTCGCCGGCCTCCCGGGGCCGCTGTTCCGGCCCTGGTGGCGGCTGCACGCCGACAGCCCGTTCCCCGTGGCCGACGCCTTCCGGCTGGGCGTGCGGGTGGTGCTGCCCAACGCCACCGAGACGATGCGCCGCTATCCGCAGTTCGCGGCCGGCCTGCCCTTCCCCTTCGGGTCCCTGTACGTGCCCGTCGCCGGCGCGGCGCGGACCTACGGCGTCCTGACCGTCCTGCGCCCCACCGCCTCGGACACCGCCGAGGTGGTGGAGGGTGTGGAGCGGATGGAAGGGCTGGCCCGGGAGCTGGGCACGGCGCTGGAGCGGCTGGACGACGACCGCGACGCGCCGCCGGTCGTCTGGGACGGCGAACCCCTGTGCGTCCGGCCGCCCGCCTCCGTACGCCGTCCGCAGCGGGCCGGGAGCTTCGCCTGGGACGCGGCGACCGGCGCCGTCGTCGTCGACGAGCCGCTGCGCGGCCTGCTCGGTCTGGCGCGGGCCGCCGAGGCACCCGCCACGCTCGACGCCCTCATCCGCACGCTCGCGCCCGACGACGGGCACCGGGTCGCCGCAGCACTGCGTCAGACGGCCGACGGCCTGCCGCCCCCGCTCCCGCTGCACGTGCGGGCCGCGGACGGGGCCCCGCTCCTGGTGGAGCTGTGGCGGCCGCAGGGCGCGCCGGCCGTCGGCGGGACGGTGCGCGGCGCCGTACGCGACCCGTCCTCCGGCACGGTGGCCGACGCCGCGGCCGACCTGCTGCCGGACGGCGTGCTCTGCATGGATCGCCTGGGCACCGTCGTCTACGCCAACCGGCGCGCCGCCGAGCTGCTGGGCCGGCCACGGGCACGGCTGCACGGCCACTCCCTGTGGGAGGCCCTGCCCTGGCTGGACCAGACCGCGTACGAGGACCACCTGCGCGGCGCCCTGCTCTCCCCCGAGCCGGTCCGCTTCCACGTCCGGCGCCCGCCCGACGGCAGCCGCCGGTCCGCGCCGCAGCCCTACGAGGGGGACTGGCTCGCCGTCTCCGTGCATCCCGGCCCGGACCTCCTGACCGTCGCGCTCCGCCCGGCCAACCGGGTCGCCGACGCGTCCGCCGGTCCCCCGCCCCGACCCGGCGCACCGGAGCCGCCGCCCCACGCCGACGCCCCCGCACCGGCCCTCGCCGCCGGTACGGCGCCCGTGTACCGCCCCATCGTCCTGGCCGTGGCGCTGACCGAGGCGGTCACCGCGCGGCAGGTGTCCGCCGTGGTCGTGCGGGAGCTGCTGCCGGCGTTCGGCGGCCGCCGCCTCGCCATCTACCTGCTCCAGGACCGGCACCTCCACCTGGCGTGGGAGAGCGGCTTCCCGCCGGGATTCCTCGCCCCCTTCGAGGGGGTGGCCCTGGACGCCCGACTGCCGGGCGTGGAGACGCTGACCAGCGGACGGCCGCTCTTCTTCGACTCGATGCAGGCCCTGGCCACCGCGTACCCGGGCATCCCGCTGGACGCCACGGAGGGCGCCCGCGCCTTCCTGCCGCTGATCGCCTCCGGGCGGCCGGTCGGCTCCTGCATCCTGGGCTTCGACCGCGCCCGCGGCTTCGGCAGCGAGGAGCGCACGGTGCTCACCGCCCTGGCCGGGGTGATCGCCCAGGCGATGGAACGGGCCCGGCGCTACGAGTCGGAGACCGCGCTGGCCCGGGGGTTGCAACGGGCGCTGCTGCCCCGGCGGCTGCCGGCCCACCCCCTGCTGGAGACCGCCGGACGCTACCTGCCCGGGACCCAGGGCATGGACGTGGGCGGGGACTGGTACGACGTCGTCGCCTCGGGTGACGGCATGGCGCTGGTCATCGGCGACGTGCAGGGGCACGGCGTGCAGGCGGCGGCCACCATGGGGCAACTGCGCAGCGCCGTGCGCGCCTTCGCCCTCGACGACCGCCCGCCCGACGAGGTGCTGAGCGGGGTCAACCATCTGCTGACCGACCTCGACCCGGGCCTCTTCGCGAGCTGCTGCTGCCTCCGGCTGGACCCGGTCACCGGACGGGTCCGCGCGGCCCGCGCGGGGCATCCGCCGCCCCTGCTGCGCCACCCGGACGGACGCACCGAGGCCTTGGACCTGCCCGGCGGTGTGGTGCTCGGCGTCGATCCGGGCGCCCGGTACCCGCTCACGGAGTTCCGGGCCGAGCCCGGCGCCGTGCTCGCCCTCTACACGGACGGGCTGGTGGAGCGGCCCGGCACCGACATCGACGAGGGCATCGCCGCCCTCGGGCGGGCCCTGGCCAGGGCCGGCGCGCCCCAGGCACGACCGGGGAGCCGTTGGCTGGCGGGCGTCGCCGACCGGCTCATCGTCACCGCCCGCCGCACCACGGACCGCCCCGACGACACCGCCCTGCTGCTCGCCACCCGCCGCCGCCCGGGCGACCACCGGTGAGCGCGGCTCCCGCTCCCGCCGCCCGTCCCTGCACAGGGGGCGCCCCTCGCCTCCTCGGGCCCGGCAGTGTAGACATGGGCACATGGTCCGACTGATGGGTCGATCGGGAGAGCGGTCACCCCGTCGTCCCAGCGGCCCACTCGCCCGGCACCGGCGGGACGCGGACCGGCCACGGCGGGGAGAGGACACGGGACGGCGGCGTGCCGCGGCCCTGCGCTCGGCCCTGTCCGGACGCAGCGTCGCCGGCCAGGTCTTCGCCATGAACGTGGCGATCGTGCTGCTGCTCGTGGTCGCCGCCGCCGTCGCGCTGGTGCTGCAGGGACGGCACGACAGCGAGGTGGAGGCCCGCAACCGCTCGGTCTCCGTCGCCGCGACGTTCGCGAACTCTCCCGGCATCCGTGAGGCGCTGCGCTCCCCCGACCCCACCGCGGTCCTCCAGCCGCGGGCGGAGGCCACGCGCGAGGCGACCGGCGTGGACTTCGTCGTCGTCATGAACACCGACGGGATCCGCTACACCCACCCCAGGCCCGACCGGATCGGCAAGCAGTTCGTGGGGGACATCGCCCCCGCGCTGGCCGGGGAGACGGTGACCGAGGAGATCGAGGGGACCATCGGCCCGCTGGTGCAGGCGGTGGTCCCCGTCGAGGCGGACGACGGCACGGTGGTGGGCCTCGTGTCGGCCGGCATCACGACGGAGAACGTGGGCGGCGTCGCCGACCGGCAACTGCCGCTGGTACTGACCGCGGCGGCCGTCGGCCTCGCGCTGGCCACCGGCGGCACGGCGCTCGTCAGCCGGCGCCTGCTGCGGCAGACGCACGGCCTGGGCCCGCACGAGATGACCCGGATGTACGAGCACCACGACGCGGTCCTGCACAGCGTCCGGGAGGGCGTGCTCATCGTCGGCGGGGAGGGCCGGCTGGTGCTCGCCAACGACGAGGCGCAGCGCCTGCTCGACCTGCCGCCCGACGCCGAGGGCCGCCACGTCCGCGAGCTGGGCCTCCCGGACGACACGGCCGAGCTGCTGGCCTCCGGACGGGTCGCCACCGACGAGGTCCACCTGGTCAAGGACCGCTTGCTGGCGGTCAACCAGCGGCCCACGGACGTACGGGGCGGCCCGGCCGGCAGCGTCGCCACCCTCCGCGACTCCACCGAGCTGCGGGCCCTGTCCGGCCGGGCCGAGACCGCCCGGGAACGCCTGGACATCCTGTACGCGGCCGGCGTGGCCATCGGTACCAGCCTCGACGTGAGCCGGACCGCGGAGGAACTGGCGGAGCTGGCCGTGCCCCGGTTCGCGGACTACGTGAGCGTGGACCTGTTCGACACCGTGCTGGCGGGCGGTCAGCCGGAGGGCGTGACCCCGCTGCGCCGCACCGCGCTCAGCGGCGTCCGCGAGGAGGTCCCGCTCTACCCGGTGGGCCGGCAGCTGCGGTTCGTGGAGTCCTCCCCGCAGGGCCGGTCCCTGGACACCGGGCGGCCCGTCCTGGAGCCCCGCCTCGGGGAGGCCCCCGGCTGGCAGGCCCAGGACCTCGAACGCTCCGCGCAGGTCGTGGAGTACGGCGTCCACTCACTGATCAGCGTGCCGCTGCGCGCGGGAGCCCTGATGCTCGGGGTGGTCAGCTTCTGGCGTTCGGAGAAGGCCGAGCCGTTCGACGAGGACGAGCTGGCCCTCGCCGAGGAGCTGGTCGCACGCGCCGCGGTCTCCATCGACAACGCGCGCCGTTACACGCGCGAGCACAGCATGGCGGTGACCCTCCAGCGCAGTCTGCTGCCCCGCAGGCTGCCCGACCAGAACGCTCTGGACGTCGCCTACCGGTACCTGCCGGCGCAGGCGGGGGTCGGCGGGGACTGGTTCGACGTGCTGCCGCTGTCGGGTGCCCGCGTGGCGCTCGTGGTCGGCGACGTCGTCGGTCACGGGCTGCACGCCGCGGCCACCATGGGGCGGCTGCGGACGGCGGTGCACAACTTCGCCTCCCTCGACCTGCCGCCCGACGAACTGCTCGGCCTGCTGGACGAGCTGGTCAACCGCATCGACCAGGACGAGACGGCCGACGACGGCAGCGCCCCGGTCACCGGCGCGACCTGCCTCTACGCGATCTACGACCCGGTCTCCAGCACCTGCGTGATGGCCCGCGCGGGCCATCCACCGCCCGCCCTGGTCCGGCCCGACGGGCGCGTCGAGTTCCCCGAGGTGGCCGTCGGCCCCCCGCTGGGCCTGGGCGGCCTCCCGTTCGAGACGACCGAACTGCGCCTGGCGGAGGGCAGCCGGCTGGTGCTGTACACCGACGGGCTGGTCGAGGACCGGGAGCACGACATCGACGTCGGTCTCGAGCACCTCCGGCGGGCACTGGAGACGGCCGGTGCGTCGCCCGAGGAGACCTGCCGGGCCGTTCTCGACGCGCGGCTGCCCGACCGGCCGGGTGACGACATCGCCCTGCTGGTCGCCCGCACCCGCGCGCTCGGTCCCGACCGGGTCGCCGAGTGGCAGGTCCCGAACGCCCCGGCGGCGGTCGGCGAGGTACGGGCCGAGGTCACGCGCCGGCTGGCCGAGTGGGGGCTGGACGAGCTGGCGTTCACGACGGAGCTGATCCTCAGCGAGCTGGTCACCAACGCGATCCGGTACGGCGGCGAGACCGTGCAGGTCAGGGTCTTGCACGACCGCAGCCTGATCTGCGAGGTGTTCGACAGCAGCAGCACCTCGCCGCACCTGCGCTACGCGGCCATGACGGACGAGGGCGGACGCGGCCTGTTCCTCGTCGCGCAGCTCGCCGAGCGCTGGGGGACGCGCTACACGCCGGCCGGGAAGGTCATCTGGGCGGAGCAGCCGGTGCCCTGACGGCCGCCGGACTCCGTGCGGCCTCCGGACCCGCGCGCCTCGCGGGCAGCCCCCGCACGACGACGCGGGCCGCGGGACCGGCCGTGTGCCGGTCCCGCGGCCCGGGTGCCGCGTCGGTTCCGGCGCCAGTGCCGGAACCATTCATTCCGGTGTCAGTGCCGGAACGCGTCCTTGCCCTTCTCCTTGGCCTGCCGGGCGTCGCCCTTGGACTGCTCGGCGCGGCCCTCGGCCGTCATCCTCTCGTTGCCGACGGCCCGGCCGACCGTTTCCTTGGCCTTGCCCTTGGTCTGCTCCATCTTGGCCTTCGACTTCTGATTGCCGGCCACAGTGCTCCACCTCTCGGCGTTGGCTTGCGATGTCGTGCACTGCGGGTCGCCCGGTTCGGCGATGTCAAACCCGCGGACCGCCGCCCGGGTGACCGGGCGACCACGGGGTAGTCGGTCGGACAAGGCAGACCCGTCGTCGACTCGGAGGAACGTCATGGCCGGAGTACTGGACCGGATCAAGCGGTTCGCGCGCAGCCCGCAGGGTCGCCGTGCGACGGAACAGGCGCGCCGGGCCGCCTCGGATCCGCGCCGCCGCGCGCAGGCCCAGGAGATGCTGCGGAAGTTCGGCAAGCGCCGCTGAGCCGGCCGTCGTCCCGCCGGAGGCCGTCTCAGCCCTGCCCCGCGTGGGTGTGGCTGTGGGTGGCCTCCGGCGGACAGCGTTCCAGGCCGTCGGAGCGGTCCCGCCGCCAGTCGAGGACCGCGACCGTCAGCGCGCACAGCATGGCGGCGACCCCGGTCCCCACCGACAGGGCCACCGCGTCCTGGTAGTCGTCGTGGGTGGCGTTCAGGGTCAGGTAGAAGAGCCCGGGCAGCGCCGCGGTGCCGATGGCACCGCCCAGCCGCTGTCCCGTCTGCAGGGCGCCGCCGGCGGCGCCCGCCATCCGTACGGGAACGTCGCGGAGCGTCATCGTGATGTTGGGGGAGATCACACAACCGCTGCCGAGCCCTCCGACCAGCAGGGCCGGCGCGGCGAGCCAAGCGGCGCGGTCGGCGGGCGCGAGCCACAGCACCAGCGTCGTGACGCCCAGGCCGACCATGACGGCAACCAGCCCCCAGATGGTCAGCAGCCGCCCCAGGCGCTCCACCAGCCGTCCCGCCACGGCCGCGGCGATGGCGGAACCCACGGCGAACGGGGTGACCGCCAGGCCGGACCTGAGGGGTGAGAAGCCCAGTCCGTTCTGGAAGAAGAGCGCGAAGACGAGCCACACACCGCTGAAACCGACGAAGTACAGGGCGGCCAGGCCGGCGCCGGTGACGTAGCCGCGGGCCTCGGTGAGCAGTCCGGGATCCAGCAGCGGTTCGCCGTCGCGGCGGGCGACGCGGCGCTCCCAGCGGGCGAAGGCGAGCAGGACGAGGAGCCCCGACGGGAACAGCCACCACACCTTGCCCAGGCCGCCTCCCTCGGCGAGCACCAGCGGCAGCATCACGGCCAGGATGCCGACGCCGAGGAGCGCGACCCCCACCGGGTCCAGCCGTCCCCGGCCGCCGGGAGCCACCCGCGGCAGCAGTCGGAAACCGAGCAGGAGCGCCAGCACGCCGACCGGCACGTTCACGTAGAAGATCCACCGCCAGCCCTCGGGTCCCGCCAACGCCAGGATCAGGCCGCCGACGACCGGGCCCACCGCGCTGGACACTCCCACGGTGGCGCCGAAGAACCCGAACGCACGCCCGCGCTCCGCGCCGCGGAACAGCTGTTGGATGAGCGCCGAGTTCTGCGGGGCGAGGCTGCCCGCGGCGACTCCCTGGGCGAGCCGGGCGACCACCAGCAGTTCGATGCCGGGCGCGGCTCCCGCCGCGGCGCTGCAGGCCACGAAGGCGGCCAGCGCGACGAGGAACACCCGGCGCCTGCCGAACGCGTCACCGATCCGGCCGGCCGTGACCAGGGTCAGGGCGAAGGCGAGGGCGTATCCGGACACCACCCACTGCACGGAGGCGGCCGAGGCGTGCAGTTCGCGCTGCATGGACGGCAGGGCGACGGCGACGATCGTCACGTCCAGCAGCGTCATGAATCCGGCGACCAGCGTCACCCACAGGGCCCGCCACCGGCGGGGATCCGGGCGCTCGTCCGGACGGTGCACGGGGACTCCCCTCGCGAGGCGGCGTGGGGCGGGATCGTGTGCCCCACGCCTGCGTCACCCGTGACGCCGGCCTCAAACCCCGCCATAAGGCATGCCCATGGGGTCTCATAAGTCTGCCTTATGTCCTCATAGACCGGACCCGCGTACCGACTTAGGCTTGCCTTAGCTTAGGCTTCCCGGAGAGTCGATCTGTCGCCGCTCGAAGGGAACTGAACATGCCCCGCCCCCTGCGGGTAGCCATCGTCGGATCCGGCCCCGCCGGAATCTACGCCGCCGACGCCCTGCTCAAGTCCGAAGTGGCCGCCGACCCGGGCGTTTCCATCGACATCTTCGAGCGCATGCCCGCCCCGTTCGGCCTCATCCGGTACGGCGTCGCCCCCGACCACCCGCGGATCAAGGGCATCATCACCGCCCTGCACCAGGTGCTCGACAAGCCGCAGATCCGCCTCTTCGGCAACGTGGACTACCCCACCGACCTCAGCCTGGACGACCTGCGCGCCTTCTACGACGGTGTGATCTTCGCCACCGGTGCCACCGCGGACCGGGCCCTGTCCGTCCCCGGCATCGACCTCGACGGGTCCTACGGCGCCGCCGACTTCGTCGCCTGGTACGACGGACACCCCGACGTCCCGCGCACCTGGCCGCTGGAGGCGGAGAAGGTCGCCGTCCTCGGCGTCGGCAACGTGGCCCTGGACATCGCGCGCGTCCTCGCCAAGACCGCGGACGAGCTGCTGCCGACCGAGATCCCGCCGAACGTCTACGAGGGCCTCAAGGCCAACAAGGCGATGGAGGTCCACGTCTTCGGCCGCCGCGGCCCGGCACAGGCGAAGTTCTCCCCGATGGAGCTGCGGGAGCTGGACCACTCCCCGAACATCGAGGTCATCGTCGACCCCGAGGACATCGACTACGACGAGGGCTCGATCGCCACCCGGCGCGGCAACAAGCAGGCCGACATGGTCGCCAAGACGCTGGAGAACTGGGCGATCCGCGACGTCGGCGACCGGCCGCACAAGCTGTTCCTGCACTTCTTCGAGTCGCCCTCGGAGATCCTCGGCGAGGACGGCAAGGTCGTCGGCCTGCGCACCGAGCGCACCGAGCTGGACGGCACCGGCAACGTCAAGGGCACCGGCGAGTTCAAGGACTGGGACGTCCAGGCGGTCTACCGGGCCGTGGGCTACCTGTCCGACCAGCTCCCCAAGCTGCCCTGGGACATCGACTCGGGCACGGTCCCGGACCAGGGCGGCCGGGTCCTCCAGGAGTCCGGCGAGCACCTGCAGTCGATGTACGTCACCGGCTGGATCCGGCGTGGCCCGGTCGGCCTGATCGGCCACACCAAGGGCGACGCCAACGAGACGGTGGCCAACCTGCTGGACGACTTCGCGAACGGCCGGCTCCAGACCCCGGCCGCGCCCGCTCCGGAGGCCGTGGACGCCTTCCTCGCCGAGCGGAACATCCGCTTCACCACCTGGGACGGCTGGTACCAGCTGGACGCCGCGGAGAAGGCGCTGGGCGAGCCGCAGGGGCGCGAGCGCGTGAAGCTCGTCGAGCGTGAGGACATGCTCCGGGCGAGCGGCGCCTGAGCCTCGTCGGTCCGCCGCCGGGCGGTGGACCGGCACTGACGGTGGGCAGGAGCGGGAAGGTGCCGCTCCTGCCCATCCGTGTGAGAGCGGGTCGTCCGGACTCAGACGTCCAGTTCGTTCTCGATCCGGCGCAGCTGGTGGCGGGCCATGGCCAGGTTGGCGCGGCCCGCGTCGAGCACCAGGTAGAGGAACAGCCCGTTGCCGCCCCGGCCCTTGAGCAGGCGGATCATGTGGTACTGGGTGTTCAGGGTGATCAGGATGTCCTCGATCTCCTCCTTCAGACCGAGGTGCTCCATGGTGCGCAGCTTGGACCGCACGACGTCGGTGTTGCCGGCGGCGGCGACCTCCAGGTTGAAGTCCTTGCCGCCCCCGAGCGTGCCGAGGGCCATGCCGCTGGTGTAGTCGACCAGCGCGGCGGCGGTCGCTCCGTCGATGGAGCTGAGGCATTCCTTGAGCGAGGTCTCCAGGTTGGCCATGCGTGGGTTCCTTTCCGGACGCGATCAGTACGGGGTGGTGGGTCGGTGCGCGGTCGTCGGATCAGGTGGGCCGGCGGTGGCCGCCGGCCTGGGGGCTCGGTTGGTGGGTGGGCCGCTGGGGGGTGCGCACCGGCAGGGTGCCGATGGGACGCGCGGCGTCCGCGGGCAGCGCCGCGACGTGCTCGGCGGCCGGGGGGCGACCGCGCTCCGTGCCGATGCGGGCCTCCACCAGCTCACCGATCCGGGCGCCGCTGCGGCGGCCCTCCAGGTGCAGCCGCCCCACGTTGACCCGGCCGTCGGCGAGCAGGGTGAGCACGGCGGCCGGTCCGGCGGCGTAGGTGGCGACGTAGCCCTCGGCCCCGCGCAGCAGCAGTTCGCGGAAGCCGCCGCGCGCGGTGGCGTCGGCCGTGCGGTGGGCGACGCCGAGAGCCGCGGCGGTGAGCGCGGCGAGCCCCTCGGGTTCGGTGCCCGGCGCGTCGTGGGCCAGGACGAGCCCGTCGACGGTGGCCGCGAGCGATCCCGTCAGCTGGGGCACACGGTTGCGCAGTCGGTGCAGTTCGTCCAGGACGTCGCTCTCGACGGCCATGAGCAGTCTCCTTTCGGCACGCTGGCGACGCGCGCGGATCACAGGGCCTCCAGGGCGTCTCGAAGCCGTCGCAGCAGGGCCGTGTCCGGGTCGTCCCACACGACGCCGCGCGGCTGAGGGGTCGGCGCGAGGGGCTCGGGGGCGGGCGGCACCGCGGCGACGAGGCCGTCGGCGGCCAGGCGGCGCAGTTCGACGAGGGTGTGGTACGTGCGGCAGGCGAGCGCCGAGGCGATCTCCGCGGCGGTGCGCACGCCGTCCACCTGCGTCAGGGTGCGACCGCGTCGCGCCGGCAGACCGGCGGCGCCGGCGTCGGGCAGCCGGGTGAGGGGGACGGTGTCGATGTCGGGGTCCGGCCATATGCGGTCCAGCAGGGCGCGCCGGCGGCCGGACTCGCGTACGAGGACGTCCACGGGTACGGAGCGGACCGCGCCGAGCCAGTGCGCGGCACCCGGCCGGAAGCGGTGGGCGCGGGTGTCCTGGGCGAGGACGAAGTACGCGGCGTCGAAGAGCGCGCCGAGGTGGCAGAGTTCCAGCGCCCCGGCGGCGAGCCGGCCGCTGTCCACGAGCCGGCGCCCGACCCGGTGCTGCGTCCCGCCCCGGTCGACCGCGTCCCACCAGCCGTCCGGAGGGACGGCGCCGCTGCGGGTCAGCAGCGCTCCGAGGTCCGGGGCGAAGGCCGACTCCACGTGCACGACGCGGCCCGCCGACAGGTAGACGATGCCCCGCTCGCCGGAGAGGGCGCCGGTCGCCCCCTCGTCCGCGAGCGCGGTCAGAGCCGCCGACGTCGTCTCGTGCCCGGCCCAGGTGGTCGTGACCCTGGTCATCCGAGCACCAGCCGATCCGCCATCTCGGCCAGCCGGATGCGGGCCAGGGCCAGGTTTCCGTCGTCGCGGCCCAGCCACAGGTGGAGGAAGACGGTGCTGTCGAAGGGGGTGCTGACGAACCTGAGCAGGTGGTAGGCGTCGGCCGTGGTGGCGATCAGGTCCTCGACCGAGGGTTCCTTCACGTCCCCGGCCGACGCGTCCTGCCCGGGTGCGCCGCCGCCGGCGGCGCTGCCCGCCGCCAGGGAACCGCTCTCCGCGACGTGCCGGGCCAGTTCCGCGGTCTCCGCCGCCGTCGCCTCCCAGTCGCCGCCCGGCGCGTCGCCCACGGCACCCAGGGCGAGCCCGCTGATCCAGTCGACCAGCGACGCGCCCCGTGCGCCGGGCAGCCGCATGGCTTCCAGCAGACTCTCGTCGATTCCGGGCACGCCGGATCCCCTCCCCTGCACGGCAGTACCGCGAACGTGACGCCGAGACTACGGAAAGTGCACGCGTCCGGTGAGGGCTTTGGCATTTTCCAGAGGAACGTGCGCGCGCTGCGGGATACTGCGCATTTCGGCCGGGTGGAATCCGGCCAGGGCAGAGGTGGCGCGGGCAGGCCCGCCCCGCTGCGGATGGTGGGCGGGCCTGCCCGCCGGACCATGGTGAGGGCCGCACCCCCTGCGCGGCCACGGGTGAAGGGCGCCGGGCGCGGGTGCCGGCCGCACACCGGGCACGCGCGCCGCGCACAGGGGCGTGGACGCGCCGGGACGGGCAACCCGGGGCCCATGGCCCGACTGCATCTGCCCCATCGCGGGAAGCACCCGAAGGACGACTCGACGGACGCGGCACCGGACGGGAAGGCGCCCGAGGACTACGGTCCGGACGCCTCCACCGAGCGCGCCGCCCCCGACTCCCCCACCGAGCTGCCGAAACGCTCGTGGTCCGCCCTGCTGCGCCGCGTGATCTCCGAGTTCAAGGACGACGAGCTGACCGACCGGGCCGCCGCCCTGACCTACTACGGCATCCTGTCGCTGTTCCCGGCGCTGCTGGTGCTGGTGTCCCTGCTCGGGATCGCCGGGCAGTCCGCCACCCAGGAGGTCCTGGACAACATCCAGAAACTCGCGCCCGGATCCGCGCGGGACATCATCACCGACGCGGTGGAGCAGTTGCAGGCCAAGGCCGGTCTCGGCTCCGTCCTCGCGGTGGTGGGCCTGGTCGGCGCCGTCTGGTCGGCGTCGGGTTACGTGGCCGCGTTCATCCGCTCGGCGAACGCCGTCTACGACGTCCCGGAGGGGCGCCCGGTGTGGAAGGTGCTGCCGCTGCGGGTGGCCCTCACCGTGGTGCTGCTGGTGCTCGCGGTGGTCAGCGCGCTCATCGTCGTGTTCACCGGCAGCCTGGCCCAGCAGGTCGGCACCGCGCTGGGCGTCGGCGACACCGCGATGACGGTGTGGTCGATCGCCAAGTGGCCGGTGCTGGTCGTCCTCGTGACGTTCATGATCGCGATCCTGTACTGGGCCACGCCGAACGCCCGCGTCAAGGGCTTCAAGTGGATCTCGCCGGGCAGTGTGCTCGCCCTGCTGATCTGGCTCCTCGCCTCCGCCGGGTTCGCCTTCTACGTGGCCAACTTCGGCTCGTACAACAAGACGTACGGCACCCTGGCCGGTGTCATCATCTTCCTGGTGTGGCTCTGGGTGACGAACCTGGCGATCCTGCTCGGCCTGGAGTTCGACGCCGAGCTGGCCCGGCAGCGGGTGATCGACGGAGGCCATCCGCCGGAGGACGAGCCCTACGTCGAGCCGCGTGACACCCGTGCCTGGGACGAGGCGGACCGGCGACGCGCCGAACCGGACGCATGACCCGCCGGAACCGCGCCCGCGGCGGCGCGGTCCCGGCTCCGTGCCGCTACGGCAGGATCGAGTCGACGTATCCCCCGTCGACCCGGACCGCCGCCCCGGTCGTGGCGGACGCCTGGGGTGAACTCAGGTACACCACCAGGTTGGCGATCTCCTCGGGCTCGATCAGCCGCTGGAGCAGCGACTGCGGGCGGTGCTCCCGCATGAAGACGCGCTGGGCCTCCTCCCAGGGCAGGTCGCGGCCGACCAGCTGGTACACGAAGTCCTCGACGCCCTCGGTGCGGGTGGGTCCGGCGATGACGCAGTTCACCGTGACGCCGCTGCCCGCCGCCTCCTTGGCGAAGCCCCGGCCCACCCCGAGCAGCGCCGTCTTGGAGACCCCGTAGTGGATCATCTCGGCCGGGACGACGACGGCCGAGTCGCTCGCGATGTACAGCACCCGGCCCCAGCCCCGTTCCCTCATCCGGGGGAGATGGGCGCGCGTCAGCCTGACACCCGCGAGGACGTTGATCTCGAAGTAGCGGCGCCACTCGTCGTCGCTGATCTCCAGCGCGGGCACCGCGCCGAAGACGCCCAGGTTGTTCACGAGGATGTCAACGTCGGGCATGGTCTCCAGCGCCCGCTCGGCGCCCTCCTCGGTGCCCAGGTCGGCCACGACCGGCACGAACGCGCCCTCCGGCACCTGTTCGCGCAGTCTCCCGACGCCCTCCTCCAGCCGCCCGGATTCGCGTCCGTTGACGCCCACCGTGGCGCCCGCCCGGGCCAGTCCGGCGGCGATCGCCGCCCCGATGCCCTGCGAGGAGCCCGTGACCAGCGCGGTGCGTCCCCCGAGGTCCAGGTTCATCAGCTCGCTCCTTCTCGTGCCGTACGGTCGGTCGCCGTGCTCCTTCCCACCCTGGCCCCCCACGCACCCCGTCCCCCGTCGGCCACACCGCGCGCCGCGCCGCGGCCCGCCCGGTCGGCGGCCCCCCGGGTGCTCTCGGCTGACCTGCGGCGACGATACTGGCCTCGGGCCTGTCCGGCGGATCAGGTCGCGGTCGGGCGACGGCACCCGAACCGCACCGCGGCCGCGGCATGATCCGCCGGACGGGTCACGCGCCCGTGCCCCTGCTCCCCGATGGACTCATGCCGACCTCAGCCACCGCCCGCCCCACGACTCCGCCCACGGTGTGGCCCGCTCGCGGCCGCCACGTCGGATCCGCGGCGGAGGACTCCGTCCGGCACACCCTGCAGCGGCTGAAGGACAGCCGCGTCATCGACGACTTCCTGGAACTGCCCGCGGAACAGACCGGCGACGGGGTCCCCGGTGACCGGATCTTCGAGGCCCGCTGGAAGGCCCCCGGGCCCGTCACCGTGCGGGCCAGGCTGCTCCTGGCGCCCGCCTCCGCCGGCGGGCAGGAGTGGACCCTCCTCGCGGAGGCCGAGGAGGCCTGGGACGACGCCTGGCCCTCGCCCGCCACCGTGTTCTGGCCGGACGACCCGGACGTCACCTGGGACCGCGACACCGCCACCGGCCTGCGGATGCGGGGCATCAACACCCTGCCGGACGACGACAAGGCCGTTCGCCGGCTGCTCAAGGACGCCGGGCGCGGTGCGTGGAACATCCACGTCGTCGTGCACGAGGCGATGACCCCCGACCACCGCGGCCGGATCCCGCTGGCGGACCGGCTGCCGCCCGGTCTGCGGCACCGCGTGGTCGAGCACCGCGCCGCGCCGCAGCAGCTGCGGGTGGTGAACTGGGCCCTGGAGGACTTCGGCGTCCAGGTACCGCGCGGCGGCGCCGTGGTCCTGCCCGGGACCCCGGCGCCGTCCGCCTACAAGCCCGAGGACTTCGCCGTCCGCTCCGTCTTCCTGGACGGTTCCGAGCCGACCGAGCTGATCGCGGCGGTGACGTCCTTCGCCGCGCTGCCGAAACCGTTGCCGGAGGGGGCCGAGAAGGCGCTCGCCGGGCTGCGGGAGGACTGGCGGCTGCTGACCATGGCGGAGGAACTGGCGCGCGAGCGCAGGCTGGTGGCCATGTACGCCGAGGCGCTGGAGGCCATGACCCAGTCCCGGGACCTGTACCGGGAGGCGGCCGAGCGGGCGGCCGAGGCGCTGGCCGCGTACCGGGAGTCGGCCGGGTCGGCCCCCGCCCTGCCCTCGCCGGCCGAGACGTCCCGGACCTCCCCGCTGCGGGGACTGACCCAGACGCTGGAACGGCTCAGGAGCCCCGGCCGCAAGCCGCGCCCCATGGCGACCGGCGCCCAGGACGACGCCCGGCCGACGGCCGACCGCGACGCCTGACACCTGGCGCCTCACACCTGACCCGGGGTCTCCCCCTCCGTCCCCGTCAGCTGAAGAGCGGCACGCGCTCCGCGTCGGCGCCGAGGGCGTCCCGTTCGCTGTCCGTGAGCGGGACGCGGCCGGTGGCGGCGCGGGCGTAGTGCTCGTCGCTCCAGGCCAGCGGCACGGGGCGCCCCAGGAGACCGTCGAGGGTGGCGCGGACCGCCGTCAGCCCGGCCGGTGCCGGTCCCGGCGCGGTGGGCAGCGCGACGGTCAGGTCGAGGTGGTGGACGGTCGCCTCCACGCCGAGGGTCGTCATCAGGTCGCCGGCGGTCAGGACGTGTCCCTGGGTGCTCACCCGGCGCCCGGGCTCCGTCGCCGTCGCGGCGGCCACGGTCGCCGCCGCCGTCTCCAGGTACAGCTCCCTCAGCTGCCGGAAGTCGAGGAACATGCTCGCGGCGACCCGGTTCGACCGCCGTCCGTGGGCCGCACCGACGGGATCGGGCGTCCAGTCGCGCCAGTAGCTCACGGCGTCGCGGTCGGGCGGTCGAGCCGCGGGGGTGTGCAGGGCCACCAGGGCGCGCCGGGCGTCCCCGAGCAGGTGGAACACCAGATCGCGGACGGCCCATCCGGTGCAGTCGGTCGGCAGCCAGGACTCCTCGTCCCCGAGCGGGCCGACGACGGCCGCAAGGGCGCCGTAGGCGTCGCGCACGACGTGAGCGGGACGGACGTGTTCCTCCGGTGTCGTGGTCATGGCATCACCCTAGGGCGACCCGGCGGCGGACCGACGCGACTGAGGGCACCCTCACGTGTCAGCGGGCGTGACCTGGATACGCGGACGGCACAGCAGCACGGCCCGCCCCGGAAGGTCATCGACGCCATGGACAGCCAGTACGAGGGCACCGCCCACGCCTCCCCACCGCAGCCGTCACGATCGCGGACCACGCTCCGCGTCAACGGCGAACCGCACACCCTCAGCGTCGACCACCGCCGGGTCCTGCTGGACCTGCTGCGCGAGGATCTCGGGCTGACGGGCGCGAAGAAGGGCTGCGACCACGGGCAGTGCGGAGCCTGCACGGTCCTCGTGGACGGGCGGCGCGTCAACAGCTGCCTGCTGCTCGCCGTCGCCCTGGAGGACAGCGAGATCACCACCGTCGAGGGCCTCGCCGGGGACGGCGGGGAACTGCATCCGGTGCAGCGCGCGTTCCTGGAGCGCGACGCCTTCCAGTGCGGGTACTGCACACCGGGCCAGATCTGCTCGGCGGTCGGCGTGCTCGCCGAGGCCGCGGCCGGGCACCCGTCCCACGTCACCGATCCGCGGGCGCCCTCCGGCGAGCCCGTCCCGCTGGGCCGGGACGAGATCCGGGAGCGGCTGAGCGGCAACCTGTGCCGGTGCGGCGCGTATCCCCGCATCGCCGACGCGGTCGAGGACGTGATCCAGTGAAGCCCTTCGCCTACGTGCGGGCCGGCAGCGTCGAGGAGGCCACCGAAGCCTTCGCCGCCCACCCCGGCGCGCGATACCTCGGCGGCGGCACCAACCTCGTCGACCTGATGAAGCTGGGCGTCGAGACGCCCGCCGCCCTCGTCGACGTCACCCGGCTGCCGCTCGACGCGGTGGAGGAGCTGCCCGACGGCTCGCTGCGCGTCGGCGCGACGGTCCGCAACAGCGACCTCGCGGCCCACCCCACCGTCCGTGACCGCTGGCCCGCCCTCTCGCAGGCGTTGCTGGCGGGTGCCTCCGGACAGCTCCGCAACGCCGCCACCACGGGCGGCAACCTGCTCCAGCGCACCCGCTGCCCGTACTTCCAGGACCTGTCCAAGCCGTGCAACAAACGGGAGCCCGGCACCGGTTGCGGCGCGCTGGAGGGCGTGCACCGCGACCACGCGGTGCTCGGGCACTCCGAGCAGTGCGTGGCCACGCACCCCTCCGACATGGCGGTGGCGCTCGCCGCCCTCGACGCGCGCGTGGAGCTGCGGGGGCCCGAGGGCGCCCGGAGCGTGCCCGCCGCCGACTTCCACCGGTTGCCGGGCTCGCAGCCCGAGCGGGACACCGAGATCCGCCCCGGCGAGCTGATCACCGGCGTGGTCCTGCCGGCCGCCACCGCCGGGCTGCCCTCGGCCTACCGCAAGGCCCGCGACCGGGCGTCGTACGCCTTCGCGCTGGCCTCGGTCGCCGTCGTCCTGCACACCGCGGACGGGGTGGTGGACCGGGTCGGCATCGCCTTCGGGGCGCTCGCACACCGGCCCTGGCGTGCCCGACGGGCCGAGGACGCGCTGCTGGGCGCGGCGCCCACGGCAGCGGCGTTCGAGCACGCCGTCGGTCTGGAGCTGGCCGCCGCCGAGCCGCTGCGGGACAACGCCTACAAGGTGCCGCTGGCCCGTCGCCTGGCCCTGGACGTACTGGGCCGGCTCGCTCCGCCGGCCACGACCTGAACCATGCGCCACGAGGAGGACCTCATGTCCGGCACCGATACCGTCCTGGGCGCTCCGGTTGAGCGGCGCGAAGGGCGGGAGAAGGTCACCGGCGCCGCCCGGTACGCGGCCGAGCACGACGCACCCGGCCGCGCCCAGGCCTGGCCCGTGCCGGCGGCGGTGGCGCGGGGCCGGGTGACCGGCGTCGACGCGGCCGCCGCGCTCGCCGTGCCCGGCGTACTCGCGGTGCTCACGCACGAGAACGCACCCCGGCTCGCGCAGCCGGAGGATCCCGTCCTGGCCGTGCTGCAGGACCCGCGGGTCCCGCACCGGGGCTGGTTCGTGGGCCTGGTGGTGGCCGAGACCCTGGAGGCGGCCCGGGCCGGGGCCGCCGCCGTCCGGATCACCTATGAGGCGGAGGACCACGACGTGACCCTCACCGCCACGCATCCGCAGGCGTACGTTCCCGAATCGGCCAACGGCGGGTTCCCGGCCGTCACCGAACACGGCGACCCGGACGGCGCCTTCGCCTCGTCGGGCGCCCGGGTGGACGTCGAGTACCGGGTGCCGCCCCTGCACAACCACCCGATGGAGCCGCACAGCAGCACGGCGCGCTGGGACGGCGACCGGCTGACGGTGCACTCCTCCAGCCAGGGCACCAGCGCCGTGCGCGCGGAACTGGCCAGGATGTTCGAACTGCCCGAGGACCGCATCACGGTCCTCGCCGAACACGTGGGCGGCGGCTTCGGGTCGAAGGGCACGCCCCGCCCCGACGTGGTGCTGGCCGCGATGGCGGCCCGCGAGACCGGCCGGCCGGTCACGGTCGCGCTGCCGCGCCGCCTCCTGGCCGCCGTGGTCGGCCACCGCGCGCCGACCCTGCACCGGCTGCGCCTGGGGGCCGACTCCGACGGGCGGTTCACCTCCGTCGTCCACGAAGTGACCACCTACACCTCCCGGGTGAAGGAGTTCGTGGAGCAGGCGGCGGTCCCCGCGCGCGTGATGTACGCCTCCCCCGCGCTGCGCACCCTCCACCGCGTGGCCCGGCTGGACGTGCCCACCCCGTCCTGGATGCGCGCCCCGGGCGAGTGCCCGGGCATGTACGCGCTCGAGTCGGCGGTGGACGAACTCGCCACCGAGACCGGCCTCGACCCGGTGGAGCTGCGGATCCGCAACGAGCCGGAGACCGAGCCGGACAGCGGCAAGCCCTTCAGCAGCAGGAACCTGGTGGAGTGTCTGCGCGAGGGCGCCCGCCGGTTCGGCTGGGAGGACCGCGATCCGCGTCCCCGCTCGCGCGCCGACGGGCCCCTGCTGATCGGCACCGGGGTGGCCGCGGCCACCTACCCGGTGCTGGTGTCGCCGTGCGCCGCGCGGGCGCACGCCCTGCCCGACGGCGGTTTCCGGGTCCGCGTCAACGCTACCGACATCGGCACGGGCGCCCGTACGGTCTGCGCGCAGATCGCGGCCGACGCCCTCGGCGTCCCCCTGGACCGGGTCCGGATCGACATCGCCGACAGCGACATCGGCTTCGCGCCCATGGCCGGCGGGTCCTCCGGCACCGCCTCCTGGGGCTGGGCCGTGCACGAGGCGTGTGTCCGGCTGACCGGCCGCCTGGCCGGGCACACGGGCCCCCTGCCCGACGAGGGGGTCGCCGCCGACGCCGACACCTCGGGCACCGCCGACGCCGAGAGCCCCTTCGCACGGCACGCGTTCGGGGCGCACTTCGCGGAGGTCACCGTCGACACGGTCACCGGCGAGGTACGCGTGACGCGGCTGCTGGGCGTCTTCGCCGCGGGGCGCATCCTCAACGCCCGCACCGCGCGGTCCCAGTTCATCGGAGGCATGACGATGGGCCTGGGCATGGCGCTGACCGAGCACAGCACGATGGACCCGGCGTTCGGCGACTTCACCGAGTCCGACCTGGCCTCCTACCACGTGCCCGCGCACGCGGACGTCGCCGCCCTGGAGGCGCACTGGGTCGACGAGGACGACACCCGCCTCAACCCCATGGGCAGCAAGGGGATCGGGGAGATCGGCATCGTCGGCTCGGCGGCCGCGGTCGGCAACGCCGTGCACCACGCGACCGGCATCCGCTTCCGGGAACTCCCGCTCACTCCTGACCGGGTGCTCACCGGCCTGCTCGAACACGAGCACCCCGCGGGCATGCTGGGCGCCTGAGCGCGGACCGGGGAAGGCGGGAAGCGGGCGGAAGCGGCTGCACCGAGGCCCGCGCCGGGCGTCCCGGCGCGGGCCTCGGGGTGTGCGGGGGCGGACGGTCAGTCCGCGGCCCGGCTCGCGCCGGCCACCCGGGGGGCCGGCCGGAACCGCACGGGCGCCTGGGACGCCACCCGTGCGCAGAGCGCCGTCAGCGCGACGAGGGAAGCCAGTACGGCGACGGCGACGGCGGTCCAGGTCGGTGCCAGCGTGAGGTCGACGGCCTTCGCGACCCGGGCCGAGGGTGTCGCGCTGCCGTAGAGCTTGGCCGCCGCGAGTGCGGCCGGTGCCACCACCGCCGCGGCGAGCAGCGGTACGGCGGGCCGGAGGGTCAGCAGCAGGGCCAGCACCAGGCAGAGCGCCGACAGTCCGAGGGCGACGGCGTAGACCTGGGCGGAGGCGTCGTTCTGGTGCAGCGGGAAGTAGGCCACGCCGCAGCCGGCGAGGACGGCGACGGTCAGCCAGGCCGGCCAGACCGGGCCCCGGGCGGACCTGCGCGCCGCGCGGTCCCGCCCACGGTCGCCGGCACGCGGTGCGCTCTCCCGCTCGCGGTCTTCCTCACGCGGCGCGCGGCGACCCTCGCGGTCGCGTCCGCGGCGGGTCAGGCGTGGTCCCCTCCGGCGTTCCCGGCCACGGCGGTCGGCGCCGGGAACGCCGGCCGGCCCCGCCGTGCGGGCGGCGGACCCCGGCCCGCCGTCCTCGCCCGCCCCCTCCAGCGCCGCCCGCAGACGCCGGGCGTCGGGGCGGTCGGGGCGCACGCGTCCGTCCGCGGCCAGCTGTCCGATCAGCTGGACCAGTTCCTCCACGGGCCGGCCGGTGGCGGCGGCCCGCACGGCCTCCTGTCCGCAGTGCGGTTCCAGGGGCGTGCGGTGCAGCATCTCCATCAGCCGGGTCACGTCCTCCACCGAGCGGCACTCGGCCGCGGCCCGGATCGCCTCGTCCGCGCAGTTCGGGTCGCGCGGCGGCCGGGTCAGCAGGCCGACCAGCCGGGTCACGTCCTCGACGGAACGGTTCACGCCGACCGCCCGGAGCGCGTCGATCGTGGCCTGCGTGTACCGGGGGGACTGCTCCAGCATCGTGATGAGGTCGACGACCTCCTCCAGCGGCCGGTCGGCCACGGCCGCGCGCACCAGGTCGCCCACGGGGTCGCCGTACTCGTGCTCCGCGTCCTCGTGGTCGGCGGGGTCGAGGGGGAAGAGGTCCTCGACCGAAGGGTCCCACGGCAGGGACACGCCTTCCCGGGGAGCGGCCCCGTGAGGCGCCGGTTCCGTGCCGGCCTCCCTCGGCGCGGGGTCCCGGTGGGCGCCGTCGTGGGTGAGGGGCTCGTGCGGGACGGGCTCGTGGGAGAGGCGGTCGTGGGTGGCGGGGGTGTGCGCCACGGGGCTCTGCGCGAGGAGGTCGTGCGACACGGGGGCGTAGGAGACGGGTGAACGGGCGGGCGAGGCGTGGGTGGCTGCCGGGTCCGCGTCGGCCCGCGCGTCCGCCGGGCGCAGCGGGTGTGTGCCGGTGGCCGTGGTCGTCTCCCCGGTGGGCAGGTCCACGGCGGATATGGCGTACTCGGGCGAACGGGGTGATGAAGAGCCGGTGGTCATGATCTCTCCGTATGGTGGGGGTGCGGCCGCCCTGCGTCCCCGACATGCGACACGCGCTGTGTGCTGACCATTTCTAGGCACGTCCCCGGCGGTTTGCCACCGGAGTGGGCCACAGGGATGAGGGACGCGTTCCCGGGGACTTGTCGGCGCCCCGAGCGGGAATCCGTGAAGCGGGGTGCGTGCCGCGCACCATAAGGAGGGGCGGGGTGGATACGACCACAGTGGTGGTCACCGCGGCGGTACTGCTGGCGGTGATCGTGCTCGCGGTGGCGGTCGGTGTGCTGGTGCGCCTGGTGCGCACCCGACGGGAACTCAGGCGGGCCGGGCTTCCCACCGGCCCGCGGTGGGTCTTCTGGGGTGCCGTCCTCTATTTGGTGCTTCCGACGGACCTGGTGCCCGATCCGGTGTACCTGGACGACATCGGCGTACTGCTGCTCGCCCTGCGCTCCGCGCGCGGTTCCCTCGGCGGACGGCGGGGGGCCGTGGACCGGCAGCGGGGAACGACCGGGCCCCACGACTACGCTGCGTAAGGAAACCATTCACCCGTTCGATTCGTATAAGTCTCTGGAAGCCGAAGGAAGTCGGCGGACCAGGCGACGGTGCGCAGAGGCCGTCGTCTGATCGGCGCAGCACCGACTAGGGAGAGACGATGCAACCGTTCGCGCTCAACTACGCACGGCCCGCAGTGGAGTTGGAAGCCACCACTCCGTACGTCTACGACTCCGGGCTTCAGTTGAACGTGCTCCTGGACGGGCGGGCGGCCGCCTGTGACCACGCGCTGCTGAGAGAGCTGGGGACCACGACCTCCACCGCGGGGTCGAAGACTCACTTCGACGACTGAACACGGGCTGTCGCGAATGACCGTGTTGATCCTGACCTGTGAAGAGGACGTCACCGCGGACATGGTGGTCGTGCACCTCAACGCGTCGGGAGTGCCGGTGGTCCGCCTGGACCCCGCCGATCTGACGGACTCCGTGGCGCTGTCCGGTGAGTTCGCGCACGGGTCCTTCCGGGGGCACCTGTCCTCGGGGGGCCGGCTGGTGAGCATCGGCGGGCTGCGGTCCGTCTGGGTCCGCCGGCCTGGCGGCGCCGCCACCCGGGCCGCCGAGCCCTCCGCGTGGCTGACGGAAGAGGCCGGGCAGGCGCTCTACGGGATGCTCCGCGACTGCGGGGCGCGCTGGATGAACCAGCCGGACGCGGCCCACCGGGCCCGGTACAAACCCTGGCAACTGCGCCTGGCGCAGCGCTGCGGCCTGCCCGTGCCGGCGACGCTGATCACGACGTTCCCGCGGGCGGCCCGTGAGTTCGCCGAGCGCTACCCGGACCTGGTGGTCAAGCCCGTCTCCGGCACCCATCCGCAGGATCCGCCCCTGGCGGTGCCGACCAGTCGGGTCCCGCCCGAGGCCGACTTCTCCGCCGTCGCGCTCGGCCCGACGTTGCTCCAGCGCCGGGTGGCCAAGCGTGCCGACATCCGTCTCACCGCCGTCGGCGACGAGCTGCTGGCCGCTCGGAAGACGAACCTCGCGGGCCGGGACCCGGACGAGGTGGACGTCCGTTTCGCGGCGTCCCACGAGCCGTGGCGCCCGGCCGAGGTGCCGCCGCGCGTGGCCGAGGCGGTCCGCGCCTATCTGAGGGGGGCGGGACTCGCCTATGGTGCCCTCGACTTCGCCGAGGACGGCGACGGGACCTGGTGGTTCCTGGAGTGCAATCAGTCGGGGCAGTTCGGTTTCGTCGAGGTGGACACGGGTCAGCCGATCGCCCGCACCATCGCCGACTGGCTGGCCCGTCCCGCGTCGCAGGACCCGGTCGACACGGGCGGCCCGGGAGGTCCGGGAGGTCCGGGCGCGACGGTCTTCGGGTGAGGTCCCACGTGTTCGCCCGTCAGTGCGGGCGCGGGCCGGGCAGCAGGGCGGTGCGCTGCCATCCGGCGCCCGGGGAGGCCTGCCGTTCGGGGCCCGGCAGGTGGCCGGGCGAGAGCAGCGGGCGCATGACAACCTCCAGTTCCCTGCTCACGCGCTCGGCCTCCCTGCGCACCTGCGCGGGAATGTCACCGCATTCGGCGACGAGTCGGTCGTAGATGGGGGAATCCTGGAACACCCGTCAACGCGCCTTTCGTGTCGTCCGCCCCCGTACGGAGGCGCGACTGAGCAGTCTAGGCGCCCGCCATCCCGGTCGTGCGCATTCCCCCCAAGGCGTGACAGCGGCTCAGGCGCCGGTCGTGGAGCCGGGCCGGACGACCATGAGAACCGTCACCGTGGCCCACAGCAGGTTGAACAGGCCGGTGAACATGGCGAGCCGGGCCGTGCCGGACCGCTCGACGGGCCGCCGGTCGGCCAGCTGTTCCAGGAGGTCCTCCTGCCGGGGCAGGACGAAGGCGACCAGGAGGCCGGCGGCCCCGGCGGTCAGCACGAGGGACGTGATGAGCCACGCGTCCGTGAGGACGCCCATCGCCGCCGCTGTGGCGATGCCGAGGACCGGCACGGCGATGCCGAGACCGGCGTAGACGCGGCAGATGCGATGCAGCAGCCGTACGGTGCCCGTGTCCGCGCCGCCGCTGCCCTCCGCGCCCCCGCCCCCACCCCCGTTCCCGTTCCCGCCGGGCAGGGCGACGGCCGCCCGCCGGACCGCCGGTGGGAACATGCTGGCCGCGACGGTGACGGGGCCGACGGCGATGATCGCGGCCAGGACGTGGAGGGACAGCAGGATCTTGGTCATCGGTGGAAGCTCCGGAGGGCTGGATCGGTGGGTTCGCCGCGCGGACGGCAGGCGTCGGCCGGCGACGCGGTACCCGTTCCGCGAGGTGCGCGGCACCGCCGGAAGCCACGGTAGGAAACCGGCGGGTGAGCGCACAGCGGCTGAAACGACAGCTTCCAACGGGTTCTCGCCACTGCCCTGACCAGGCGGTGTCCGGCGAGCGGGCGGCGGACGCGGACCGACGCGGGCTTCTGCACCCGGCGGGAACCCGCCTAGGGTGGCGTTATGCACACGGTTGCGATCCTGGTCCTCGACGACGTGGTGCCGTTCGACATGGCGGCACCCATGCAGACCTTCGACTGGACGCGGCTGCCGGACGGGCGCCGCCCCTACCGGGTCCGGCTGTGCGCGGAGTCCCCCGAGGTGCGCACGGAGGGCCTCTCCCTCCGCGTCGACCTGGGCCTGGAGGCCTTGGAGACCGCCGACACCATCATCGTGCCGGGCCGCTCCGAGGAGTCCGGCCCGCCGTCCGGACCCGTCCTCGACGCGCTGCGCCGGGCGGCGGGCGCCGGCACACGGATCGCGTCGGTGTGCGTGGGCGCGTTCGTCCTCGCCGAGGCGGGGCTGCTGGACGGTCTGCGGGCGACCACCCACTGGATCGCCGCGGCCGAGCTGGCCCGCCGCCATCCACGCGTCGAGGTGCTGCCGGACGTGCTCTACGTCGACAACGGGCAGATCCTGACCTCGGCGGGGGCCGCCGCCGGCCTGGACATGTGCCTGCACATGATCCGCCGCGACCTGGGGTCTGCCGTCGCCGCGCACGCCGCCCGGATGTGTGTCGTGCCGCTGGAACGGGAGGGCGGGCAGGCCCAGTTCATCGTGCACGAGCAACCGCCCGTGCCCCGGGGGTCGGAGATGGAGCCCCTGCTGCGCTGGATCGAGGACAACCTGGCCGGGGAGGTCACCCTCAGGGCCATGGCCGCACGCGCGGGCCTGAGCGAGCGCACGTTCAGCCGGCGGTTCCGTGAGCAGACGGGCACGACCCCGCTGCAGTGGCTGCTGCGGGCCCGGGTACGGCGCGCCCAGTACCTGCTGGAGAACGGCGACCACTCGATCGAACGGATCGCCCGACAGGCCGGCTTCGGCTCCCCCACGGCCTTCCGGGAGCGGTTCCGCCGGGTGGTCGGGACGACTCCCTACGCCTACCGCGCGGCGTTCCACGGGAAGCCGGCCGCCGCCGCGGACAGCGCGTAGGACCCGCCCCACGGTCCGGACCGGCGCTCAGGGCCCGGTTCCGGGGGGGGCGGGCCCCGGGTACGGCGGTGTCACACGGCCAGTGACAGGCCGCTCTCCTCGTCCGGGTCCGCCGCGCGAGCGGCTTCCGGTGTCCGTCCCTTGGCGAGCAGCAGTGCGTCGGCTTTGGCCACCGCGTCCTGGATGCCGGTCGTCGCCATCATCACGCACAGGGTGTAGCTGACGTCCGCCAGTTCGCGCGCCGTCGCCGGCCTCTCCCTCTCCGCCTGAGCGATCCGCAACGACGCGTACCGCGTCAGCAACTCCCTGACGACCCTCGGGTCCGGTTCGAGCACGAAGCGCCCCTCTCTCGATTTTCGCTGCGTATGCCCGAACCCGGTCGAAACATTCACACCATGCACGCACCTGGTCTCAATTGACCAGAACCAGTCGATTCCTGTCCGGCCTTCGCCACGGCCCGTAGAAGATCCGGCGGAAACCGGACAGAACGCCGACCGGAACACCACCCGGAACCCCGACAGAACGTTCAGGCCACCTGTCCGCTGTGCAGGGCCGTGTACGCCCCTCCCCTGCCGAGGAGTTCCTCGTGGGTGCCGGTCTCCCGGATCCGGCCGTCGGCCATCACCACGATCCGGTCCGCGCCCCGCACGGTGGACAACCGGTGCGCGACGACGAACGTGGTGCGCCCGCGCAGCAACCGGGCCAGGGCCTGCTGGACCAGCGCCTCGGAGCGCGTGTCCAGCGCCGAGGTGGCCTCGTCCAGGATGAGCACCCGGGGGTCGCGGATGAGGGCCCGGGCGATGGCCAGGCGCTGGCGCTGTCCGCCGGACAACCGAGCGCCGCGCTCCCCCACCAGGGTGTCCAGTCCCTGCGGCAGCCGGTCGACGAACTCCAGCGCGTTCGCGTCCCGCAGGGCCCGGCGCACCGTCTCCTCGTCGGCCTCGTCCATGCCGTAGGCGACGTTCTCCCGGATCGTGCCGTCGAACAGGATCGACTCCTGCGGCACCACCGAGACGAACCGCCGGTACGTGCGCAGGTCCAGGGTGCTCATGTCGGTGCCGTCGAGCAGCAGTCGGCCCGAGGTGGGCCGCAGGAAGCCGATGACCAGGTTGAGCACCGTCGACTTGCCCGCCCCGGACGCGCCGACGAGCGCGATGGTCTCGCCGGGCTCCACGGCCAGGGTGAAGTCGCTGACCGCGGCCCGCCCGTCGGTCTCGAAGACGTGCCCGACGCCCTGGAAGGTGACGGCTCCGCGCAGCGAGGTGAGTTCCGCCTTGCCCTCGTTGTCCTCGAGTTCGGGCGCCTGGAGCACCTCGCCGACCGAACGGACGGACTCCAGGCCCTTGGTGATGACGGGGGCCAGCCCCGCCAACGTTGTCGTGGAGTTGGTGAGGGTGGTCAGGAAGGCACTGAGCATGACGACGTCCCCGGCGGTGACGCCCCAGACGCCGTGGTACGAGATCAGCGCGGCGCCCGCGAGGACCAGGACGCCGACCACGTTGAGCACGACCCAGGACAGCGATCCGAAGCGGCCGTTGACCAGGTCGAGGCGCATCCCGGAGGTGAGCAGGCGGTCCAGGGTGCCGTCCATGCGGCGCAGCGCCTTGCCCTCCAGGCCGTGGGCGCGGGTGACCGGGATGAGCCGGGTCATCTCCGTGACCCGGGAGGACAGGGCCTCCACCTCGTGGCGGAAGTGCTCGTTGTGGGAGCGCAGCCGGGCGCGGAGGCGTGCCACCAGGAGGGAGGCGGCCGGGACGACGACGAGGAAGACGGGCAGGAACTCCGGGGTGCGCACGGCGATGATGACCAGGCCGCCGGTGAGCACGGTCAACGCGCCGAGTCCCGTCTCCGCGGTCTGCTGCACCATCTGCTCCACCGTCTCCACGTCCCGCACCACCTTGGCCTGCAGGACGCCGGCGCTGACACGCGAGTGGTAGCCGATGGAGAGCTGCTGCATCCGCGTGCACAGCGCGGAGCGCAGGGCGGTGCCCATGCGGCGCACGCTGCCGTACAGGAGACGGACGTAGAGCAGGTGCAGCGGGTAGTTGACCACCAGGATGAACATGATGATCCCGGTGCTGGTCCACAGGTCGTCGACCGGCCCGTGCTGGACGACGGTGTCGATGATGGTCGCGGTGATCAGGGGCAGCAGCCAGACCGGACTGTGCTTGACGGTGAAGACCGCCACCGCCCCGGCCAGGCGGTGGCGGTCGGCTCGGAACAGGTAGACGAGCGTGCGTATCGGGTGTTCGCCCCGGTAGCGGTGGTCGAGCGGTTTTTCGGGCGGCGACGCCATCGGCGTGGTCCTCCTGGTGACCGAGTGGGGCAAGCGCTTTCTCCTCGCGCTTTCCTACCCGTTCGGCACCGCGGGCGCCACACCGTTCCGGAGGCCGGGACGTGGCCGGGGGGATGCCCGCGCCTTCTCCCCCGTGGAGGGCGCGGGCCTCAGTCTCCGAGGGTGCGGGCCAGCTCGGTGGTGGCCCGCTTGATCTCGCTGTCCCCCTCGACGAGCAGTCGCGCCAGCTCGCCCCGGCGGGCCCGGACGGCCTGCCGGGCCGCACGCTCCCAGGCCACCGGGTTCTCACGGTGGTTGAGCAGCTTGGGATAGGCGGTGGCGGTGGTCTCCCACTGCCGGGCGTCGGCGATGTTCTTGAGCAGTTGGATGATCTGCGCCCGGCAGTTCACCTGCGGCCACTGCGCCAGCTCCCACAGGAAGGGCACGGTGGCGGCGGTCGCCTGCTCGACGACGAAGCCGTACTGGCAGATGCGTTTCCGCAGATCGTCGAGAGCGGCGCGGGCGGTGTCGGGGTCCCCCGAGGCGACCTTGCGCAGCAACCGGGGAATGGCGGCGGCCGAACCGCTGGAGTCCTGGATGTCGGTCCAGGGCACCCCGTCCAGTCCGGCGAGGAGGACGGTGCGGGGCGGGCCGGACGGCGGCTTCGCAGGGTCGGTGCGCTGGGTGCTCGGCTCGGGTGTCGGAGCGCTGCGCATGGTGTGGGGCCCTTCCGCGGCAGTCGGGTCAGGTGGGGGTGCGGGTCGACAACTTGGCCCAGACGGTCTTGCCCGCCGGGGGCCGCGGGGTCCAGCCCCACTCCTCGGCGAGGGCGTCGACGATGCACAGGCCGCGTCCGTGCTCCTCGAGTGCCGAGTCGCCGGACGGGGTGAAGACGGGCGCGTTGTCCCCGGGGTCGGAGACGGTGAGCATCAGGTGGCCGGGGCCCACGGCGAGTCCCAGCCGGATCTCCGGAGCTCCGGCCGCCGCGGACGGCACCGCGTGCGACACGGCGTTGGCGGCGAGTTCGGTGATCACCAGGACGGCGTCGTCGGCATACCGGCCGAGGGACCAGCCCCTCAACGTGTCCCGGGTGAAGACCCGGGCCCGCGCGAAGCCCTCCGCGCTGCACGCGAGGCGCAGCACCGCGGACACGGGCCCGCCACCCTGCGCGTGACGCGGCGGGTGCGGGGCCGGGCACGGCCACTCCTGGCGACCGGCGGCCGGTCGCGGCACGTGGGGGAGCCCGCCGAACCCACTCGTCGCGCCCGCCTCCGGCACGGACTCACCGGGCGACCGGAGCGTTGGATGCGCAGGTGACGACACGGCATCTCCCTGATGCGACGTCAGAACGGGGCGCCGACCAAGGGGTTGACGCCACGGCTATTATCCACGCTGACAGCGCTCGCGTGCAATTGCACGAGAAATTGCGCGAAAAAAATCGGATGGGAGCGCTCGGGGACCGACGGGACTCGGTCCGCCCGCTCCCCCGAACGGCAAGGAGATCGCGGTGCCATCAGTGCGCAACGGAGTGCAGGCCAGCTCGTTGGACGCCTGCTGGATGAAGAGTCGGCACAGCAACGCCGAGGGCAACTGCGTCGAGGTCGCCCTCGTGGACGGGGGCGTCGCGATGCGCAACTCCCGTGACCCGGACGGGCCCGCCCTCGTCTACACCCCCGGGGAGGTGGCCGCCTTCCTGGCCGGGGCGAAGGAGGGCGAATTCGACCACCTGGTGTGAGCCGGGCGGTCGCACGACCGCTGGGGCCGGCGGGCCGACCGCCGAGCGGAGGCCAACTACCCATTTTCCACGGGCCGATGCGGCGGGCATAACCCGGATGAGATAGTGTGGATTCTCAAGTCTGCCCGTCTGCTGGGAGTCAGGATGTCCGCCACGTCGCATCGCATCTCCCGTCTCGAACCGTACCTGGACCGGGTCGAGCCCGCTCCGACCTTGCTGAAGATGCTGGTCGGCGTCCAGCTGGCGGGTTTCCGTGAGGACGCCGGCCTCTCCCAGGACCAGGCGGCGCGCGAACTAGGGTTCAGCGCGGCCAAGCTCTCGCGCATCGAGTCGGGCAAGAGCCGCAGGCCCCCGACGGAGACCGACGTCCGTGCGCTGCTGGAGCGGTACGGCACCGACGACTACGAGGCCTCGGTCCTGCTCAAGCTGTTGCAGCGGGCCGGCGAGCCGGGCTGGTGGCAGCGGTACGACAAGCGCCTGATGCCCGAGTGGTTCGACCGCCTGGTCGGCCTCCAGGAGGCCGCGGCGACCATCCGGACCTTCGAGATCCAGTACGTCCCCGGCCTGCTCCAGACAGCCGGGTACACCCAGGCCGTGGTCGAGCGGGGGCTGCCGAACGCGCCGGCGGGCGAGGTCCGGCGGCGCGTCGAACTGCGCATGCGCCGCGCGGAGTTGCTGCGGCGCGGCGACGCACCGCAACTGTGGGCGATCATCGACGAGTCCGTGCTGCTGCGCGTGCTGGGCAGCCGCGACGTCATGCGCGAGCAGCTGGCGCACCTGGTCGAGATGGCCGAGCAGCCCCATGTGACGCTGCAGATCGTGCCGCTGGACGTGACGAACGCGTCGGCGCCCGCGATCCCCGTCACCTACCTGCGCTTCGGTGGCACGGACCTGCCCGACGTGGTGTACCTGGAGCACATCAGGAGCGCCAACTTCCTCGAGGATCTCGACGAGACCGAGGAGTACCGGGTCGCGCTGGACCGCCTGGCCGACGAGGCGCTGACGCCGCGCGAGTCACTGGAGATGCTCCGCCGGACGATGGCTCAGCGCTACTCCGAGGAGTGACGGGGAGGCAGGACCGCAAGGGGGCAAGGACCAGGGCCGCACGCATCGCGCGCGGCCCTCGGCGTTCCCCGGGACCGTCCTCCGCGCTAGCGGATGCGTCCCAGTCCGCCGAACTCGATCCATTCGTCGGTGAGCTGGCGCGGCGCCACCTCGCTGTCCGGGCGCCAGGTGGAGACCTCCACCAGGCCCGGCTCCAGGATGTCCATGCCCTCGAAGTACGCCTCGACGTCCTTGGGTTCGCGGACCCTTCCCCAGTGCCCCTGCGTGGCCTGGTTCATGAAGTCGGTGACGAACTCCCGCACCTCGGCCTTCTCGCTGACCAACTGGCACATCACCGCGTAGCTCCCGGGCACCAGTCGCTCGGTGACCCGCTTGATGACCGCCTTGGGGCCGTCGGTCTCGCTGTCGGGGATGCAGTGGAAGACCGAGTTGAAGAGCACGGCGACCGGCTGCGAGAAGTCGATCAGGCGCTGGGTGTCGGGGTGGGCGAAGATCTCGTCCGTCGACCGCATGTCGGCGTGGATGACCGCGGTCCGGTCGTTCTGGTCCAGCAGCGCCCGGCCGTGGACCAGCACCATCGGGTCGTTGTCGACGTAGACGACGCGCGCGTCGGGGGTGACGCGCTGGGCGACCTGGTGCACGTTGTCCTGCGTGGGAAGACCGGACCCGTGGTCCAGGAACTGACGGATGCCGTAGTCCTGCACGAGGGTCCTGACCACACGCTGGAGGAAGCGCCGGTTGTTGAGCGCCAGCCGGCGGGTGCTGGGGACGACCTTGTCGAGCTCCCCGACCGCCGCCCGGTCGGCCGCGTAGTTGTCCTTGCCGCCCAGGTAGTAGTCGTACATACGTGCGGCTGTGGGCACGTTGGCGTCGATCTCCGTGGACAGCTGCTTGTCGGCCTGCATCGTTCCCCCAGCTCCGTACGGGCGCCAACTGGACTGGCATGACAGAGAGTACATCCTAAAGACCCGGTGGACAGGGAAACCAGCGGGTGGCCCGAGTGGCCGCCAAAACGACCTTCCAGCGGTCGAGTTGACGGCCACTCAGGTCTCTCAGCCTCGGTCGGCCAGGTACGCGTCGACGCCCGGCGCCTTGTGCGCCTCCTCCACGCCCACGACGCCGCCGACGGCCTTGGCGGAGGGCTTCATCACGTAGGTGGACCGGCTGGCCGGCTCCTTCACGCTGGTGAAGTCCTGCGGGGTGCCGAGGCCGGTGTCGGCGTTCTTCTGCGAGCGGTGTGCCTTGACCACGTCCTCACGGGTGAGGCTGCCGCCCTCACAGGCCTTCTTCAGGTCCGCGCCCATGAGCTGGGCGGCGTTGTACCCGGAGAGCACGCCGGAGTCGACCGGCTCGCCGGGGAACTTCTTGCCGTAGGCGGCGACCATCTTCTTGACGCCCGGCAGGTCGGAGCTGACCGGCGGTGCGGCGCTGACCACGTGGACCATGGCCTCCAGGGCCTTGGCGGCCGGCGTCTTCATCAGCTGCGGCGAGTAGCCGGGCGCGCTGCTGACGATCGGCACGGTCAGCCCGCGGGCGGCGGCCACGCCCGCGAGGGAGGCGGTCTGCGCGGGGCCCGCGCTGATCAGGATCGCCTTGACGCCGGCCTTGCTCAGGGCCGCCACCTGGGCGGTCAGATCCGTGTCGGTGGCCTTGATCTTCTGCCCGGCCACCTTGATCCCCGCCTGCTCGGCGGCCCACTCGGAGCCCTCCAGCGCGTTGGCGCCGTAGTCCCCCTCGAAGTACACGTGGCCGATCGTGTCGCCCTTGGCGATCTTCTTCGAACGGGTGAGGAAGTCGACGGCGGCGATCATGTCGAGGTCGTAGGTGGTGCCGAGGACCTGCACGGAGTCCATGCCGAGCAGGGAGGCGGCCCAGGCCTGCGGGAAGGTGAGCATGTTGTCGCGCTGGATGTCGTCGAGCAGCGCGGCGACCACCGGCGAACCGATGACCTGGGGCAGCGCGACGACGTCCGAGGAGATGTCGGCGTACGCGGTGACGGCCTTCTGGACGTCGTAGCCGTGGTCCTTGACGACGATCTCGACCTTGCGATCGCAGATGCCGCCCGCGGCGTTGGTCTCGTCGGCCCACATCTGCTGGGCCTGCACGATGCTCTTGCCGAGGGTGGCGTAGGGGCCGGTGAGGTCGGTCAGCGCGCCCAGCTTGATGGCCTTCTCGGTGACTCCGGGACCGGCCTTGACGCCGTCGGCGGCGTCGTCGGTCTTCCCGCCGCCGTCCGCCTTGGAGCTGCATGCGGTGCCCGCGAGCAGCACGGCGGCCAGTGCCGCGGCCAGGGCGGCGGTCCGGGTGGTGCGGGCTCTGGGGTGCGTGACGTTCACGGGGTGTGCTCCTTGGCTCGTGCGGTGGTGGCGGCGGTGGAGGGTCGGGGCGAGGGCCCGGTGCCGGGCTGCTCGTTGACGGGCGGTGTGCGGCGCAGGCGGGCGCGGGTGCGCCGGGCCAGTCCGTGCAGGCCGTCCGGGGCGTACAGCAGGATCACGACGATCGCCGCGCCGTAGAGGTAGCGGGAGGCCTCGGTCGGCCCGATCGAGCCGCCTCCGGAGCCCGGCGTCGCCACCAGCGGCAACTGGTCGGCGTAGCGGGTCATCAGCAGCGGCAGCGCGGTCACGAAGACGGCTCCCGCGGTGGCTCCGGCCACCGAGCCGAGGCCACCGATGACGATCATGGCGAGGTAGTCGACGGAGAGGAGGAGGGAGAAGTAGTCGGGCACGACCCGGCGGAAGGAGAGCGCGAGCAGGACGCCCGCGAGGCCCGCGTACATCGAGGAGACGACGAAGGCGGAGGAGCGGTACCGGGCCACGTGC
Organism: Streptomyces sp. NPDC041968; assembly: GCF_055589025.1. Taxonomy (NCBI): domain Bacteria; kingdom Bacillati; phylum Actinomycetota; class Actinomycetes; order Kitasatosporales; family Streptomycetaceae; genus Streptomyces; species Streptomyces sp. NPDC041968. Next base: position 307,371 of record NZ_JBVJCB010000009.1, read on the forward strand.
ACGCCCATCACGGACGCCGCGGTCTCGCTGTCGCGCACCGCCACGAGGGCGCGCCCGGGGCGCCCGCGCAGCAGTCCGCGCGCGGTGAACCAGGTGAGGGCGAACAGGGCCAGGCCCAGGTACCAGAGCCGTTCCTCCGCGCCGAACGGCACGCCCAGGACGGTCAGTTCCGGGTCGGACTCGGCGAAGGTGAACCCGCCGATCTCCAGCGGCGGCACCGAGCGTCCGTTGAAGCCGCCGGTGACGGAGTCCGCGGTGAGCAGGACGTGGTGGCCGAGGAAGACCAGGGCGAGGGTGGCGACGCCCAGGTACACGCCCTTGACCCGGCCGGCGACGGGGCTGAACAGACCGCCCGCCGCGCCGGCGAGCAGCACGGCGAGGACGGCGGCGACGGCCGGCGGCAGCCCCGGGCCGGGCTCGCCCGCGAGCCACACGTAGCCGTAGGCACCGACGGCGAGGAAGAAGGCGTGCCCGAGGGAGAGCTGTCCCGCGGTGCCGCTGAGCAGGCTGAGACCGACGGCGCCGATCGCCGCGGCCATGGAGAACAGACCGATGCGCAGCCAGAAGGCGTCGAGGTAGAAGGGCAGGCCGCACAGGAGGAGGGCGGGCAGCAGCAGGAGTCCGCCGCGCTTGAGGAGGGCGCTCCCCTTGAGAAGCTCAGACACGAGCCGCTCCCTTCGCCGCGAAGAGTCCCGCGGGGCGCACCAGGAGGACCAGCACCATCACGGCGTACGGGGCGACGTCCCCGAAGCCCTCGCCGAGGACGTGCAGCTCGGACTGGTAGCCGGCGACGAAGGCCTCGGTGAGGCCGATCAGCATGCTGCCGACCAGCGCGCCGACCGGTGAGGCCATGCCGCCGAGGATGGCGGCCGGGAAGGCCTTGAGGGCGATCTGCCCGGTGGTGCGCTCCAGTCCGGGTGCCGGGAAGGCGACCAGGAAGACCGCGGCGAGTGCGGCGAGTCCGCCGGCCAGGCACCAGGCGACGGTGCGTACGCGGGTCAGCCGTACGCCCATGAGGGCCGCGGCCTCGCCGTCCTCGGCCGCCGCGCGCAGCGACAGGCCCCAGGGGGTGAACCGGAAGAGGGCGAAGGCGCCGGCGATGGCCAGGCCGGACACCAGGATCGCGGCGATGCGGCTGTCGGCGACGGTCACCGGGCCCAGGTCGGTCACCGAGTTGCCCCAGGGGTCGCCGAGCGGCAGCAGGTCGCCGCCGATGCGCCGGGCGAGGTCGGTGACCAGGACGATGTCGATGCCGATGGTGACGATGGTCTGCACGTGGGAGGCGTGCGGGTCGTTCCCGCCGACCCGCTGCAGGATCAGCCGGTCCAGGGCGCCCGCGACCGCGGCCGTCACCAGGACCGCGACGGCGAGCGCCCCGGCGAAGCCGATGTCGTCGTGGAGGACGGCGACGAGGTAGCCGCCGAGCAGCAGCAGCGAGCCGTGCAGGAAGCTGAGCACGCCGGAGGCCTTGAAGATGGTGACGAAGCCGAGGGCGATCAGGGCGTAGACCGACCCCAGGGCGAGGCCGTTGAGGAGGTTGTCGAGGAAGCCGCTCATGCCGCGTCCTCCCCGGTGGTGCCCGTGCCGAGGTAGGCGCGCAGCACCTCGGGGTCGCGACGGACCTCGTCGGGGGTGCCGTGGGCGATGGCCTTGCCGAAGTCGAGGACGGTGACCTCGTCGGCGAGGCGCATGACCAGGCCCATGTCGTGCTCGACCAGCACCACGGACAGGCCGAGTTCGGTACGGATCTCGCGGACGACCTCGGTCATCCGGACGCGTTCGGCGGCGTTCATGCCGGCCACGGGTTCGTCGAGCAGCAGTACACGGGGCTCCAGACAGAGGGCGCGGGCCAGTTCGACCCGTTTGCGGTCGCCGTAGGACAGCAGGGCGACGGGTGTGTCGAAATGGGTGCCGAGGCCGGTGAGTTCGGCGATCTCACGCGCCTTGGCGAGGTGTTCGCGCTGCTCGCGCACGGCGTGCGGCAGACGCAGGGCGCTGGCGGCGAAGCCGGCCCGGGACAGGGCGTGGCGGCCCAGCATCAGGTTGTCGGCGACGGTGCCCTGGGTGGTGACGATGTTCTGGAAGGTGCGGGCCACGCCGAGGGCCGCGATCCGGTGCGGCGCGAGACGGGTCAGTTCGGCGTCGCCGAGCCGGACGGTTCCGGTGGTGGGCCGGTACAGGCCCGACAGGACGTTGAAGCAGGTGGACTTGCCGGCGCCGTTGGGGCCGATGACGGCGTGCAGGGTGCCCGGGGCGACGGTGAACGAGACGTCGTCGAGGGCGACGAGTCCGGCGAAGCGCACGGTCACGTCCCGGACCTCGAGCGTGGGCGGCGCGGTGGTACCGGTGGTCACGCGGCCCCCTGGTCGTCGGCGGCCTCGCCCAGGTAGAGGCGGCGTACGGCGTCCGTCCGCGCGAGTTCGTCGGCGGGTCCGGACAGGCCGATCTCACCGACCTCCAGGACGTAGGCGTGTTCGGCGAGGGACAGCGCCATGCCGGCGTTCTGTTCCACGAGGAGTACGGCGGTGCCCTGGGTGTTGATCTCGCGGACGACCTCGGCGATGCGGTCCACCATCAGCGGGGCGAGCCCGAGGGAGGGTTCGTCGAGGAGGAGCAGACGGGGTGCGGCCATGAGGGCGCGGCCGATGGCCAGCATCTGCTGCTCGCCGCCGGACAGCAGGCCGGCCGCCTGGCGGGTGCGTTCGGCCAGCCGTGGGAAGAGGGTGAAGACGCGGTCCCGCGCCTCGCTGACCTGCGCCGGGGCTCGGCGGTTGAGGCCCAGCCCGCCGGCGCGCAGGTTCTCGTCGACGGTGAGTCCGGCGAACACCCGCCTGCCCTCGGGTACCTGGACGACGCCGGCGCGTACGGCGGCGACCGGGTCCCTGCCGTCGAGGGCCGTGTCGCCGTAGCGGACGCGGCCGGCCGTGATCGCGCCGCGGTGCAGGCGCAGTGTGCCCGACACGGCCCGCAGCAGCGTCGTCTTGCCGGCGCCGTTGGCGCCGAGCAGCGCCACGACGCCGCCGTGCGGGACGGTCAGGGACACGGAACGGAGGGCGGACAGTGCGCGCCCGTACGTCACGTCGAGGCTCTCGACGTGCAGCGCGGGCTCGCCGTCCGGTGGTGCTGCGGGCATCGCGGCTCCTTGGGACCGTGCCGAGAACGGCACGGTGACGGGTGAGGGAGGGCTCACGACAGCACGCGGACGGGCGCCGGTACAGGCCTGCGGCCTGGGTCGCTGCGGCGTCCCAGTCGCGGACGGGAGAGTCTGTGCGGATGCCCAGCGCCGGGGGGCCGGGGGGTGCCTGGGCGGGGGACGGGGGATGTGTGGGGCGGAGAGTAACGGGCCGGTCCCGGATGTGGTGCGGGGCGACGGGAGGGGGCGCGAGAGCGGGGGTGAAGGGCCGGTCCCGGGTGCGGGCTGGGGGGTGGCTGGGAGGGGGGCGGGTGCCGGTGCGGGGCTGGAGTCCTGCGGAGGATGCCGGCGCGGGTCGTGGCCCCCGAGGAAGGGTGCCTGGGCAGGCGGGTGCCCTCAGAGGGGTGCCGGTGCGGGCCGTGACCGCCGCGGGAGGGTGCCCGGGCAGACCGGGGCCCTCGGAGGGGTGCCCGCGTGGACCGCGACCCCCGCAAGAGGGTGCCCGGGCAGACGGGGCCCTTCGCGGGGTGCCGTGTGGCCCCGGAGCGGGGTGCCAGGGCAGGCCGGGCGTCCGGCCCGTGCTGGGCATCCCGTGGCTGCGGAGGGCTGCTGTGCACGCCCCAGCCGCGGAGGATGCCTGTGCGAGCCGTGGCCCCCGGGGGGAGGTGGCCCGTGTGGGCCGGGACCGACCTCCGGAGGACGGTGCCCGGTCGGTCCCGGGGGCCCGGGCCCCGGAGGCGCACAGGGTCGCGCGTCGTGCAGGGGCAGGTGCGACCCGCCGCGCCGGGTCGCTGGTGGGCGCGGTCGTGCGTCCGGCGCGGCGGACGGTGAAGCCGGCATCGGGCGCCCCCCGGTCTGGGCGGAAGGCCGCGCTGCGCTCAGTCGCGCAGGACCCGGCGGGCGGTCAGGGCCAGGCTCATCTCGACCAGGTCGGCGGGGCGGGCCAGGGAGCGGCCGGTCAGTTGCTCGCAACGGCGCAGGCGGTTGAGGACCGTGTTGCGGTGGCAGTAGAGGCGTTCCCCCGCCCGTTGCGCGGAGCCGTCGCAGTCGAGCCAGGTCGTGAGGGTGTCCAGCAGCACCTCGCGGTCCGCGGGCTCCAGCCGCAGCAGGGGGCCGAGCACCTTCTCGGCGAGGGCTCGGCCGAGGTCCGGGCTGGAGACGACCAGGGCGGCGGGGAGGTGGTCGGCGAGCCGGACCGTGCCGCCGGTTTCCGGGCAGATGTCCAGGGCGGTGTCGGCGGACCTGCGGGCGTCGCCGACGGCGGCGAGACCGTCGACGGGGCTGCCGATGCCGATCCGCAGACCGGCGGGCCCGGTGTCCCGGTCCGTTTCGGGCTCCGGCGCCTCGGGGAGTCCCTCGTCGTCGGCGCCGACCAGGACGATGCCGTAGTCGTTCTCGGTGCCCGCGTGCCAGTGGACCCGGGCGCCGGACGGTACGGCCGCGGCGCGGGCGGCGTCGGGACGGGCACAGTGCCCGCCGGTGACCGCCACGACGACGTACCGGCCCTGTTCCGGCAGGCCCAGCGCCTGCGCGGCCTCGGGCAGGTCCGCGATGCGGCTGGTGCCGTCCAGCAGGCCGGCGGCGAGCAGCCGGGCCCGGTTCTCGCGGCGCCGGCTCAGCTGCCACTCGGTCTGCCGGTAGGCGTCGGCCACCAGGGTGCAGTGCTCGTCCACGAAGTTCCACACGTCGGCGGCGACGTGCACGAGGAGGCGCACGTCCTCCGGGGCGGTCCGGGAGGTCTCCTCGACCAGCCGCTGCCAGACCAGGGAGCCGCCCAGGCGGAAGGCGTGCAGCAGGGCGTCCAGTGGGAGCCCCTGCTCTGCGCGGGCGGCGCCGATCCGCCAGGAGCAGCGGCGGGCCGCCTCCCGGGCGGCGCGGGGGTCGAGCAGCGAGGCCACGCTGTGCCGCAGTGAGCGGTGCGCCTCCTGCCAGGTGGCCGTGGGGTCCTTCGCGACGGCCGCGCGGTAGGCGGGCTCCTGCTCCTGGAGCAGCGCCACCAGCCGGTCGGTCAGACCGGGCAGGTCGTCCAGCAGGGCGCGGGCGGCCCGGTGCAGGACGCGCAGGGCGTCGGCGTCCATCAGCGACGTGACGCTCGGCGTCCGCGGGCGTGGAACGGGCGTCAGCCCGACGCGGTTCGCTGCTCGTGACCGTACGGCGTGCTGCATCGCGGTCCTCCCCAGGCCAGGGCTTGCGGAGGCGCCCCGTGACGGGCTGACCGCCCGTGCCGGGCACGCCCCCTGACTCGTCCTGCCCCGAAGGATGGCATACCGTCCGGTCGGTCCCTAGGGTTGTGCACCGGTCTTTTCGGCCTGACCGGCCTCTCCGGCCTGTTCGGCGTGCTCAACCATGCGGGCCAGCTCCAGCCGGGACCGTACCCCGAGCGCCGCGAAGACCTTCCGGAGGTGGTAGTCGACGGTACGGGTGCTGACCGCGAGGTTCAGCGCGACCTCGCGGTTGGTGGCGCCCTCGGCGACGTGCCGGGCGATGCGCAGTTGCTGCGGGGTCAGGCCGGTCAGCGCTCCGGCGTCGCCGGGCCGCGGTGCCGCCCCGAGCGCCCGCAGCTCGCCACGTGCCTGTGCCGCCCAGACGCCGGCGCCGCAGCGGTCGAAGCCGGCCAGGGCGGCGCCGAGGCGGCCGCGGGCCTCGCGCGGTCTGCGCCGCCGGCGGAGCCACTTGCCGTACAGCAGCGCGGTGCGGGCCCGTTCGAAGTCGCCGCCCGCCTCGTCGTGCCGGGCCAGCGCGTGCCGGTAGAGGTCGTCGGCGCGCTCCGGCGGGGCGAGCAGGGCGTGGCAGCGGGCCAGCTGGGCGGCTGCCTGCGGATCGGCGCCGAAGGCCGCCCAGTCGGCGAAGTCCGGGAGGACGGCTCGGGTCTCCTCCTGGCGTCCGGCGAGGACCGCGGCCTCCACGAAGCAGGGCACGGCGAGCCGCCACACCGCGAAGTGCCCGCGCCCGGGCCCGGGCAGCACCAGCAGGCCGAGCCGGTCGGCGGCGTCCAGCGGGCGTCCCCGGCCGAGATCGGCCCGGGCCGCGGCCCACTCCGCCAGCGTGGCGGCCTGGGCCAGTCCGTGCCGCCGGGCCGTGGCGAGCGCGGCGGACACGTGCTCGGCGACGGCCTCCGGTTCCTCCTCGATCGACGCCGCGAGGGCCAGTACGGCCCGGTGGTGGGCGGCCGTGTTGCGTTGTCCCGTGCGCAGCGCGGTGCGCAGCCCCTCCTCCGCGTGGGCGCGGGCCTGCGGGTGGCGCCCGGCGCGCAGTTCGGCGTAGGCGAGGTACTCCAGTGCCTGCGGTACGAGCGCGTCCGAACGCAGTTGCCGGGCGGCGGCCAGCGCACGCGCGCCGGCCTGGCGGGCGGCGTCCGCGTCGCCCAGCAGCAGCGCGGCCGCGGCCGACCGCAGCAGGTCATCGGGCCGGTCGTCGGTCCGGGCGCGTTCGACCACGTGCCCGAGCGGTGCGGCGGCCCGGTCGAGCCGCCCTTCGAGCAGCGCCCGCATGCCGACGCGGTGGTCGCGGACCGGATCGGGGGGCGGCGCGGCGCGCCCTTCGTGCCGGCCGCCGGCGGCCGGTGCCGACGGCTCGGCCCGCGCGGCGGCGTCCTCCGGTGGTCCCGGTGGCCCTTCCGCACGAGGCGGCACGGGTGCGTCCACGGGTCCGGCGGGAGGCGGGGCCGTGGCGCGCCCGGGAGCGAGGGTCTCCTCGGGGTGGGTCGGTGGCCCGGGGGTGAGCGTGGCCAGACACGCCGTCAGGTCTCCCGCCGCCCAGGCGGCGTTGGCGGCGGCCAGGGCGGCGGTCGCCGCGTCGGCGGGGGCGTCCTCGGCGAGCAGGGACGCGGCCAGCAGGAGGGACTGGTGGGCGTCCCCGACGGGCCCGTCCCTGAGTTCCGTCAACCCGCGCACGAGTTCGGCCCGCCCCCGCACCTCGGCCGGCGCGCCGCGGCCCCGGGCGGCGGCGAGCAGGTGACGCGCCCGGTCGGGGCGGCCGGCGAGCAGGGCCTGCTCGGCCGCGGCCGTGTACCGCTGGGCTCGCGTCGGGCCGTCGGCCGTCAGTTCGGCGGCACGGGTGTACGCCGTGGCGCGCAGCCGGTGGGAGGCCGGCGCCGTGTCGTCGGCGGCGGCCTCCGCCAGCCCGTCCGCGAGCGAGGGTTCGGGCGCCGGACCGGTCAGGGACCAGGAGCGGTGCAGCAGCGCCGGGAGCCGGTGACCCCCGGTCTCCAGCACGTCGGCCAGCGCGCGGTGCGCGGCACGGCGCCGGTCCGGTGCGGCGGTGGCGTGGACGGTACGGCCGACCAGCGGCCCGTGGAACCGGAGCCGCTCGTCGGCCAGGGCGAGGAGTTCGGGGAGGGCGTCCACGGACGGAGCCGTCGCGGACTCGGGCCGCAGGTGTCGTACGGCGTCGAGGGCCACGCCGGCGTCGACGTCCGGCGCGTCCGACGCCCGGGCGGCCGCCGCCACCGTGAGCAGCAGGTCCCGGGCATCGGCGGGCGTGCCGGCCAGCGCCGGGCCGGCGACCTCCGCGAGGCTCCCGGCGTCGACCAAAGGGGTGGGCAGGGGCCGGTGCCCGCGCAGCTCGGCGGGCGACAGCCGGCGGACGAGGGCCAGGAGCAGGGCCGGGTTCCCCTCCGCCCCGGCCAGCAGCTCCTCGCGGACCGCCGGATCGGCGGCGCCGTCCGTCACCTCGTCGAGCAGCGCGTCGGCCTCCGGCCGGGCGAGGGGGTCGAGGCGGACTACGGGGAGGTGGGCGAACTCCGGGCCGACGGCGCGGTGTCCGGCGACGGAGAGGAGCAGCCCGACGCGGCCGGCGGTGTGCAGACGTGCCGCCGCGGCGCCGAGGGCGGTCCGGGCCGGGGTGTCCCACAGGTGCGCGTCGTCGACGCAGACGAGCGCGGGCCCCTGCCCCGCCGTCGCCCGCAGGGTGGCGAGCAGTTCCTCGGCGGTGCCGGGCGGGCTGCTCTGCGGGTCGGTCCCGAGGTGGAGCACGGGACCGGCGCGGAAGGAGCGGGCGGCCCACTGGAGGAGGGCGGTCCGGCCCAGGCCGGGCTCGCCGGCCACGAGGAGGTGGCCGCTGTGCGTGCGCAGCCCGTCCAACAGGGAGCGCACCGCTTGCCGTTGGGTGCCGCGGCCGTGGATCCGCACGGCCGTACGTACGGTCGTCTCTCCGGTCATTCCCGGGAGGTTACGCGCGCGTAACCTGACGCGGAAGCCATCGGTCCGCCCCGTCCGCCCGGCCGCGGGGCGTGTCACCTGCGGATGTGCGCCCCGCGGCCGCCGTCACGCACTGTGCCGGCGCCCAGCGGTCCCGTCCGGGGGCCGTGCGCCGGCACAACGCGCCGGCGGCGGTCGCAACGTACCCGCGACCGCCGCCGGATGGTGCCGTGTGGAGCGTCAGGACGTGTGCGGGCAGTTGCCCCGGTACTCCTCGATGGTGAGGCTCGCCCTCGGCAGCGGGCACAGGAACTGCTCGTAGCGGGTGTCGTTGTCGATGAACCGCTTGAGCCAGGAAATGCTGTACTTCGCGATCGTCGTGTCCGACGTGTTGGGCGAGAAGTGGGTCGCGCTGTTCAGCTCCAGGTACGCCCGGTCCGTCCGGGACGGCAGGCTGGAGTAGAACGGCTCGGAGTGGGAGGAGACCGGGGCGATCGTGTCGCCGTCCGCCCCCACGATGAGGGTCGGGGTGCTGACCTCGGGCCAGCTCTTGTCGGTGTTCCAGGGGGTGAGGGGGATCGCCGCCTGGAGGGAGGGGCGGGACTTCGCGGCCTCCAGGGTGCCGCCTCCGCCCATGGAGTGGCCCATGACGCCGAGCCGGCTGCTGTCGATCCGTCCCCGGACGGAGCTGCGCTCGGTGAGGTAGTCCAGGGCCGCCAGGAGCTGCCTGCCGCGGGAGTCGGGCTGGTCCAGCGTGGTGTTGGTGTCGATGGTGAAGACGACGAAGCCCTGTGAGGCCAGTCGCGGACCGAGCCAGGCCATGGAGGACTGGTACGCGGTGAAGCCGGGCGCGACCGCGATGGCGCCGAACGTGCCGTCGCTGGTGTCGGTCGGGTAGTAGATCGTGCCGCCGCCGAAGCCGGTGACCGCGAGCGAGGAGACGCTGGTGTCCGCCACGGAGTACGGGCCGCGCAGGGCCTCGATGCTGGACTGGGACGGCGCCGGGCCCCGCTCGTAGGGGTTGTCGGCGGCCTGGGCGCCCGGGCTGGTGAGGGTGCTGAGCCCGACGACGGCCGCGACCGCCGCCGTGACGCCGGCCAGGCGCCGCCGCGCTCCGCGGGCCGGGCGCGCGGCGTGGGTGTGGGGGTTCTGCTGCACGAGGGGTCGTCCTCTCGGTCGTGGCGGGGAAACCACCGGTGATCGCACACGCCCGGACACGTGGGGTCGCGTCCCGGCACATCCACCGGAGGTCCTCGCCGATGAGCTGGCGGTGCCACTGTCGGCGGGCGGGGCGGGTGGGGGGATCGGCAGAATCACCAGCGGTCCGACGGAGGGCGACAGGCAACGCTTCGACCTGCGGAAACACTCGAACGGGCGGTGCGGGGCCGCCCCTCGGCCACGCGGGCCGGCCCCGGCACGCGCGCTCGGTCCTCCCGCGTCCGCCTCGGGAGCGACGCGTGGCCGGCCGGTGTGACACGCTCGGCGTCGGCCGGTGCGGCGTACGCCGGCCGTCCTGGAGGAACGTCCGGGCCCGGCGTCGGGCCCGGCACCGTGGAGAGGCGGCGGAATGCGTATCGGACTGCTCGGCACCGGCCCCTGGGCGGACATGGCACACGCCCCCGCCCTGCGCCGGCACGACGGCCTGGACTTCGTGGGGGTGTGGGGCCGCCGCCCGGCGGCCGCCGAGGAGCTGGCGGACCGGCACGGCACCCGTGCCTACGCCGACGTCGACGCCCTGCTCGCCGACGTGGAGGCCGTCGCGATCGCGCTGCCTCCGGCGGTGCAGGCCGAGTCGGCGGTGCGCGCGGCGCGGGCCGGGTGCCATCTGCTGCTCGACAAGCCGCTCGCCGCGACGGTGGCGCAGGGGCGGTCGGTGGTCGAGGCGGTACGGGCGAGCGGCGTGGCCTCGGTCGTCTTCTTCACCACCCGCTTCCACCCCGGGACCGAGGCGTGGATCGCCGAACAGGCCGCGACGGGCGGGTGGTTCACGGCGCGGGCGCAGTGGCTCGGCGCCGTGTTCACCGGCGACAGCCCGTTCGCCGCTTCGCCGTGGCGGCAGGAGAAGGGCGCCCTGTGGGACGTGGGGCCGCACGCGCTGTCCGTGCTGCTGCCGGCCCTCGGCGACGTCACGCGCGTCGCGGCCGCCGCCCCCGGGCCCGGGGACACCGTCCACCTCATCCTCGGCCATGCCGACGGCGCGTCCAGTTCGCTCACGCTCAGCCTGACGGCGCCGCCCGCCGCTGCGGGGGCGGCGGTGGAGCTGCGCGGCCGGGCCGGCGTGACGCTGATGCCGGAGAGCGCGGAGGGTCCGGTGCCCGCGCTGATGCGGGCCTCGGACGCGCTCCTGACCTCCGCCGCGGGCGGTGACCCGCATCCGTGCGACGCCTCGTTCGGTCTGCGGGTCACCGAGATCCTCGCCGAGGCCGAGGCCCTGCTGACCGGGCGGTAGGGGCCGGCCCGGAAGGCCGGTGCCGACAGCGGCGGCGGTGTCGCCGTCGGCCACCCGGGACGGGGCGGCGCAGGCCTCACGCGCCGAGCGGGCCCGGGAGGCGGGAAGCCGGCCCGGGAGGCGGGGTCTCCCCCGACTCCGGGCCGGCTTCCCGCAGGCCGACTAGCGACCGGCCGCCGGCGGCCGGAAGTTGATCCTCTCCCGCACCACCGGATAACCGGCCTTGGCGAAGTTGGCGGCCATGGGGGTGTTCCCCCGGTCGGTCGCGGCGGAGACGAACTCGGCGCCCCGCTCGACCAGGAAGTGGGTGCACTCGGCCAGCAGGTCGAAGGCGTACCCCCGGCCGCGGTGTTCGGGCAGGACGCCGATGAAGCCCACGCACGGGCCGGACGGGTTGTGCGCGGGTATGTGGATGCCCGCGAGCCGGCCCTGCGGGGTGTACGCCACCTGCCACCACTCCCGCGGCGACGGGCACCAGCGGAAGAAGTCGAGTTCCGCCTGCGCGGCCCGGTCGAGGCCGCCCTCCTCGATCTCCATCAGCGCGTGGGCGTCCAGGGTCACGGAGTGGATGCGGCGCAGCGCGTCGAAGAACACGGCGTCGTCCTGTTCGGGGCGGAAGTCCAGACGGCCGGGCCGGACGGGCAGCCCGCACTCCGGCGTCCACCGGTACAGGAAGCGTTCGACCAGGAGGTCGTACCCCGCCGCCCGTGCGGCCGCGAACCGGGCCTCGACGGCGGCACGCACGGCGGGTTCCTCGCGCCAGGTGCCCGGCGGGTTGAGTTCCAGTTCCACCTGCCAGGGGGCCGTGCGCAGGAGTTCGACCCCGGCCTCCTCCTCGCCCTCGGCCACGTCGAACCAGTTGAGGGTGACGGGTGCGGTGTCGTCGGGCCCGCCCCACCAGGCGCCGCGGGCGACGACGGCGCCGTCGCGCAGGGCGACGCGCTTCCAGTCCGGGCGGTGGCGGGTGAGCCGGTGGCCCTCACGGGCACCCAGCGGGTCGGGCAGGGTGTCGAAAAGGTGGGCGTCGCTCTCGTCGAGCGCGCGGATGACCAGATCGGTCACGGATTCCTCCGGGATGCGTGATGCGGGGCGCGCTCCCGGTCAGACGAGGTACGCCGGGACTGCGGGGAGGGAGCGCGGGAAGGGGATGGACTGCACGGCTCTGCCCTCCTTCCGTCGGCCTCGGGGCGTGGCCCACACAGTACGGGGTGCCGGGCACGGGTGGCCACCCGTTTTCCGGCTCGGATTAAGCGGGTCTTAAGCACCGGTTAAGCGATCCCGGGCGAGATCAGGAGACCCCGAGTACCCGGCGGGATACGCGTTTTGGGATCGCCCGGGGACGGTTGGCCGGCCCTGGTGTTCTGCGTACCATCGGCCCGGCGTGAGAGCGCTCTCAGCAGTTCCGCCCTCACTCTGTCATGCCCCGATCACACTGGAGACCCCCCACATGACTCCTCGTCACCAGCGCCCCCTCGGCCGCCGCAAGCTGCTCGCCGCCCTCGGCGGAGCGGTCGTGGCGGCCCCCGCCGTCGCCGCTCTCGCCCCGCACGCCCTCGCGGGCGTCACCGCGGACGGATCCGCTGCCGCTCCCCGGGCCGGGGCGGCGGCCGCCCTGCCGCTGACGATCGTCAACGGCACCGGTTCCTTCGGCAACGCCGACGTGCACGTCTACATCGTCGGCAACCAGGACGGCCGCCAGGTGCGCGTCACCCCCGACGGCACCGTCGCGCCCGTGGCGCTGTCGGACAACGGCCCGGACGGTTACACCGACTACGCGATCAGCCTCGCCGGCAGCGGTGAGACAACGCTGTCACTGCCGTACCTCTCCGGCCGGATCTACGTGTCGCTCGGCGAGAAGCTGAAGTTCAAGGTGGTCGCCGACGGGGCGGGCGACCCCGCGCTGCAGTACCCGGCGGGCTGGGTCGGGTCCGACCCCAACCACGGGGTGCTGCACGACTGCGCGGAGTTCACCTACAACTCCGCCGGGATGTTCTGCAACACCACCATGGTCGACATGTTCAGCGTGCCGCTCGCCATCCGGCTGACCGGCGCCAAGGACCAGACGACCGGCACCGTGCGCCCGGGAGGGCGGGCGGCCGTCTTCGAGGCGGTGCGGCGGGTCGAGGAGTTCGCGCCGCTGGTCGTGGGCGACACCCGGGTGATCGCGCCCGGCCACGGTCTGGACGCCGGGCTGTTCCCGAAGGACTACCTCGCCCCGTACATCGACGAGGTGTGGAGCACCTACACCGGCAGGGACCTGCGGATCACCACCAACGCCGGCACCTTCACCGGGCGGGTGCGCGGTGACCGGCTGACCTTCGACGGGCCCGCCCAGGTGTCCTTCGCCCGGCCGTCCACCCGGGACGTGCTGTTCTGCGACGGTGCGCTCGCCGCGCCGAACGACGGGACGACCGGTCCGGTCGCGGCGGTCCTCGGCGCCGGGTTCAACCGCTCCACGCTGGTCTCCTCGGCCGACCAGCCGACGACCGATCCCGCGACGTTCTACCGGACGGCGCTGACCAACCACTACGCGAAGGCGGTCCACGCGGCGACCGAGGACGGCAGGGCGTACGGGTTCGCCTTCGACGACGTGGCCGACTTCGCCTCGTACATCCAGGACACCGCGCCCACCGGCATCCGGCTGACGCTCACCGGGTTCTAGCTTCCGCCGGCCGCCCCGGCTCGGCGTGCGGGAGCCGGGGCGGCGTAGGAGCGTGGTGGTGTGCGAAAGGTGTCGGCCCGGTCACCGCGCCGGGGCGAGGACCGGCGGAGCTGGCTGAGCGGCGCCCCGCCGCCCCGCTGGGTACGGGTGCTCCCCCCGGCCCTCGTCGTGGCCGTCTGCGTCGCGACCCTGGTCAGCGACGACCGTCTCGACGTCGGCTTCCTGCTCGGCGCCATCCCGCCGCTGGCCGTCCTGTCGTACGGCCCGATGGCGACCGCCCTGCTGTGCGGTGCCGTGGTGGCGCTGCTGACCGTCCCCGTCTTCCAGCTCGACCGGCCGGGCGACGCCGATCTGCTGACCGTGGTCTTCGTCGCGGGCCTGAGCGTGTTCGTGTCCTTCGTCCGCAGCCACCGTGACGCCCAGCTGGACCAGGAGCGCACGGTCGCCGAGGCCGCCCAGCACGCCGTCGTGCCCCCGCTGCCCGAACGGGTGGGGGCGCTGCGCTGTGCGGGGCTGTACCGGGCCGCACAGCGCGGGACCCTCGTCGGGGGCGACTTCTTCGACGTGCGGGACGGCCCGTTCGGCGTACGGGTCGTGATGGGGGACGTGCAGGGGCACGGGCTGTCGGCGGTCTCGACAGTGGCGTCGCTGCTGGGGGCGTTCCGGGAGGCGGTGCTCGACCAGCCCGACCTCGCGTCGGTCGCCGGACGTCTCGACCGCAGACTCCTGGTGGACTCGGCGCACGCGCGGCACGCGGAGCTGTTCGCCACGGCGGCGCTGCTGGAGTTCTCCGCCGACGCGCTGCGGGTCGACGTGGTGGTGTGCGGCAACCCTCCCCCGCTGCTGCTGCGCGACGGCGGGGCGACGGAGGTGCGGGTCTCGCCGTGGACGCCGCTGGGCCTGGGGCTGGCGGACTCGGGGGCCATCGAGGCGTGCACGGTGTCGCTGCGCCGGGGCGACCTGCTCTTCCTCGCCTCCGACGGGGTGGTGGAGGCGAGGGACACCGACGGCGCGTACTACCCGCTGGCCGAGCGGCTGGCCGCCTTCGCCGGTGAGGACCCCGCCGCGCTGCCCGAGCGGGTCTGGGCCGACCTGGTGCGCTTCTGCCCCGAGGTGGAGGACGACGTCACGATGCTCGTCCTCACTCCTTCGCCCCCGCCGGTCCGCTGACGCCGCCGCCGGGCCGTGCTCGCCACCTCAGCACCACCAGTGCGGCCGGCCAGGCGACGACGACCACCACCCCGTGGCGGGCGCACCACTCGCCCCATGCCTCAGGCCCCCCGCCCCCGCGTTCCCCCGTCCCCCGGCACCGGTTCGTCCTCGCGCCATGAGCTGGTCCTTCTGGCGGGCGAAATGATCGACAGGTCTCATTGCACGGGGCGTGGAGCCGTCCGGCACGTCGGGCCGGTCCGTCCTCCGGATGCGAGGGACGCGTCCGCATTGAATGGTGATATCGGGATATTCGGGACCGACAACAGCACGGCACCGAATCAGCGACCCGGATCCGAGGAGCACTGATCATGTCGACGTCACAGCCCGACGCCTCGCGGCCGTCCGAAGCCCGCGCGGACGACGACCGCGCCACCCCCGACGCCCTGCTCCACACCCGCACCGGCACCGACGTCTCCCCGGAGGACCTCGTCCTCGCGGCCGGCCGGGACGTCACCCCGAAGAACCTCGACTGGGCCCGGCGCAAGCTGGACGAGGAGGGTCCCGCGGCCCTCGACAAGCTGCTGCCCTGACCCGGCGGCCGCCCGGCACGGCGAGGCCCGGACCGGTGCGCAGGGCACCGGTCCGGGCCGGGTGGCGGGCCGCTCCCGCCCGGGGGGCGTGGGGTCAGGCGGTCCGGCCGTCGTCCTCCCGGTCCGGCAGCGCCGTCTCGTCCTCCACGACGTGCATGGCGGCCTCCTCGGCCCCGGCGGCACCGCCGTCGATGCCGACGTCCTCGGCCACCGTCTCCTTGGTCGTGTCGGCGCGTACCCCCTCGTCGGGGGCGACGAGCCGGCCGGAGCGCTCGTCTCCCGCCTCGGGGTCGACCGGCTCGCCCTCGCCGTCGGGCTTGTCGCCCACTCCGTCCCCGTCGGGCGCCGACACGTCCGGCACCTCCTGGGACAGCCGCTGGTCGAGCGACTCGCCGTCGTGCTGCTCGGCGGCGGTGGTGCCGTGCTTGGTCACGCCCAGGGGCTTCTCCGGCGGGGAGTAACCCTCGTCGAGCGTGTCGTCGTAGGTGCGCTCGTCGACGGCGTCCTGGAGGTCGAGGGGCGCGGCGTCCTCCTGCTCCTCGTTGGTTCCGGTGGGCTGGTAGACGTCGTCGGCCATCGGGTCCGTGCCCATCGCTGCCTCCCTCTCGCGCTGCGTCGGCTCGTGATCTCGGTGTCCGGTTCGCGTTTCCCGATACGCGATCTCTAACCCGGTCCGAGCCGGTGATCTTCAGCGCCGGGGTGCCACCCGGACGGTCAGGTCGGTGACGCGGTGCGGGGTCCAGTCGCGGGCGTAGCCGGGCGTGGCGCCGTCCGGCCCCGTGACGGCGGCGACCGGGATCCGGCGGGCGGTGTCCAGGATCTCGCCGGCGGTGGTGTTCTCGTTGTTGCCGCTGGTCGCGCCGGAGGAACACCCGGCGTAGTAGCCGATGGGGATGGACTCGTGACCGGTGACCAGGCAGGGCGGGCGGACGCCGAGCCGGTGCAGCTCGTCGGCGACCCGGGACCAGTCCCGGCGGCTGGCGATGTTGCGGTCCACGGTCCCCTCCAGGACGGCGAACTGCACCGCCAGGTGTCCGGCGAGCGCGAGCGCGACCACGATCGCCGCCACCGGCCGCCACCGGCCGCGTTCCGTACGGACCAGGTGCCACAGCGCGTCGGCGACCGGGACGGCCAGCAGGGCGTAGGCGGGCTGCAGGAAGCGGGGCGCCGCGTAACCGATCATGAACAGGTAGGGCAGCGCGGCCGTCCCGGCGCACACGAAGGGGATCAGCGTGGGCGCGGCACGCCTGGCCCGCACCGCGACGACCACGCCGAGGGCGGCGACGAAGGGGAGCAGGACCCACCACGCCGTCACCACCGGGTGCGGCAGCGATCCGGTGCACGGGCGGCACAGGCCCCGTCCGCCCAGGCTGCGCATCTGGTCGTCGACGGCGAGGTTCCAGCCGAGGCCGCCCTGGATCTCGGAGGCCCGGGAGAGCCGCTCCCCGAGGCCGCCGTACCAGCCGTAGGCCTCGATCACCCACTCCACTCCCCCGGCCGCGAGGCCTCCCACCAGGGCGAGCAGCAGCAGCCGGCGGCCTGGGACGAGGGCGAGCGCCAGCAGCGGCAGCGTCACCCAGACGGCGTCGGTGGGCCGCATCCACGCCATCAGCGCGGCCCCGGCGACCACACCCCACGGCGCGGCCCGGCCGGGCAGCCCCTGCCAGGCCCTCAGGAAGCAGCCGACGCAGACCAGGGCGCCGACGGCGACCCAGTAGTTGGGCATGGCCTGCGGACCGTAGAAGAGGGTCACCCACAGGGTGGCGAAGAAGGCCCCGGCCGTGGCCAGGACGCGGGCCGGAAAGAGGCCCCGCCAGGACCGCAGCGCGAGATACAGGCCGAGACCGGAGAGCACCGCGAGGTAGACGCGCAGCAGTTCGACGGACGAGGACCAGGAGGCGACGGGCGCCACCAACAGGGAGACGCCCCGGGAGCGGGGCGCGCTGAAGAACGCGGCGGGGTGGTGGGAGGTGACCTGGCTGACGTACACCGTCTCGTCCCAGCCGAGCCCCATGCCCGGGTGGACGAAGACCAGTTGGACCACCGTGAAGACGGCGGCCACCGCCGCGAGCAGGGCGTCACCGCCGGGTCGCCGCGGGGCACCCTTCGTCGCGTCCGCCCCGCCCCGCCGTCCGCCGGCCAGCGTGGCGTTGGCGCCGTCGGCCATCGTGCACCCCTCACCCCCGCTCGTCGCGGAGCCGCTCGGTCCTCACCTCCTGCCGCCGGTGGCGGGAGCCCGGAAACCCGGAAAACAAGGTCAAACTAACCCGTGTGCCACCGAAGCGCAGGGCGGTACTCGGCCAGTCGCGTCGTACCGCCCGTCCCCGCACCGGGCCGGTCACCGGTCGTTGGGGCGGCGGTGCGGGGGCTGTTCGGGCGTGGGGCGCCGCTTGGGCGCGGGGATGGCGCGGGCGACGGGGCCGTCCCCGTTCACGGGCAGCGCCGTCCCGTGGTGATGGATCGTCAGGGGCTCGCCCTCCAGCAGCGTGTACGTCGCCTTGTCGGCGTCGATCTCCACCCGCAGGCACCGTCCGCGGAACTGGAGCCGGAAGGAGAGGCGGCTGAACTTCTCCGGCAGGCGCGGCGTGAAGCTCAGGCTCTCGCCGTCCCGGCGGGTGCCTCCGAACCCGGCGACCAGCGCCATCCACGTACCGGCCAGGGAGGCGATGTGCAGTCCGTCGCGGGTGTTGTGCTCCAGGTCCGCCAGGTCCATCAGAGCGGCCTCGGCGGCGTAGTCGTAGGCCAGGCGCAGGTGGCCCGTCTGGGCGGCGACGACGGCCTGGCAGCAGGCGGACAGGGAGGAGTCCCGCACGGTCAGCGGCTCGTAGTAGGCGAAGTTGCGGGCGATCTGGTCCTCGTCGCAGTGGGCGTCGAACCAGCTCCCGCAGGTGTACATCGCCAGCACCAGGTCGGACTGCTTGATCACCTGCTTGCGGTAGAGGTCGAAGTAGGGGAAGTGCAGCATCAGCGGGTACTGGTCGGCCGCGGTGCGGGCGAAGTCCCAGCGCTGGTGGCGGGTGAAGCCCGAGTGCTGCTCGTGGACGCCGAGTTCCTCGTTGTAGGGGATGTGCACCGATTCGGCCGCGTCCCGCCAGGCGGCGCTCTCCTCGTCGTCGACGCCGAGCCGGACCGCCTCGTCGGGGTGGCGTTCGCACACGTCGGCCGCGGCGAGCAGGTTCGAGCGTGCCATGAGGTTGGTGTACGTGTTGTCGTCGGTGATGGCGCTGTACTCGTCCGGGCCGGTGACCCCGTCGATGTGGAAGACGCCGTGGTGGTCGTGGTGCCCCAGCGAGCGCCACAGCCGGGCCGTCTCCACCAGGAGTTCCAGCGCGGTGTCCCGTTCGAAGGCGTGGTCGCCGGTCGCCGCCGTGTACCGGACCGCGGCGTGCGCGATGTCGGCGGCCACGTGGAAGGCGGCCGTGCCGGCCGGCCAGTACGCGGAGCCCTCGGAGCCGTCGATGGTTCGCCACGGGAACGCGGCACCGCGCAGCCCGAGCTGGGTGGCGCGGTCGCGGGCCGCGGGCAGGGTGTCCTGCCTCCACCGCAGCGCCTCGGCGACGGCCCTGGGCTCGGTGTAGGTCAGGACGGGCAGCACGAACATCTCGGTGTCCCAGAAGGCGTGACCGTCGTAGCCGGAACCCGTCAGCCCCTTGGCCGCGATCGCCCGCTGCTCGGCGCGGGCCCCGGCCTGCAGCACGTGGAACAGGGCGAAGCGCACCGCCTGCTGGATCTCCTCGTCGCCGTGCACCTCGACGTCGGCCCTGGCCCAGAAGTCGTCCAGGTAGGCGCGCTGCTCGGCCACCAGGCCGTCCCAGCCGCCGTGCGCGGCCGCCGCCAGCGCCGCCTCGACCTGGTCCCCCATCGCGGGCCGGGAGCGGGCCCCCGACCAGCCGTGGGCGACCGTCTTCTGCACCCGCAGCCGCTCGCCCGGGGTGAGGACGGAGGTGATGGTCAGCCGGGCCACGTCACTGCTGCTCTCACTGCGGTACGCGGTCCCCTCCGGGCCGTCGACGACATGGTCCGCGGCGACGGCGACCCGCAGGTCGCTGCGCCGGGTGCGGTGCACCATGCGCAGCCGGGTTCCGATGGCGATGTGCTCCTCGGGCTCCAGGGGCGACTCCAGCGCCCTGGCCGTCCGCGGGTCGCCGTCCGGGTCGGGCAGGGTCTCGTTGGCGACCAGCTCCGACTGGATGACCACCCGGGTCCGGCTGTCGACGGGCTCGATCTCGTACTGCACGGCGGCGATGGCCCGCTGGGTGAGGGAGACCAGCCGGGTGGAGCGCACCCGGATGGCCGTACCGGCCGGGGAGGTCCACTCGCAGCTCCGCTCCAGCACGCCGCGCCTGAGGTCCAGGGTGCGTTCGTGCTTGCCGAGCCGGCCGTAGCGCAGGTCGAAGGGCTCGTCGTCGACCAGGAGCCGCAGCAGCTTGCCGTTGGTGACGTTGATGACGGTCTGGCCCGCCTCCGGGTAGCCGTAGCCGGCCTCGGCGTACGGCAGCGGGTGCAGTTCGTAGACGCCGTTGAGGTAGCTGCCGGGCAGGCCGTGCGGTTCGCCCTCGTCGAGGTTGCCGCGCCACCCGATGTGCCCGTTGGACAGGGCGAAGACGGACTCGCTCTGGGCGAGGAGGTCCAGGTTGAGGTCCGTCTCGCGCACGGACCAGGGCTCGACGGCGTACGTCCGGTTGGTGATCACGCGCGGCCTCCCAGCTCGTCGAGGTCCTTGACGACGCGGTCGGCGCCATGGGCGTAGAGGGCGTCGGTCTGGCCCACGCGGTCGACGCCGACGACGTAGCCGAAGTGACCGGAGCGTCCCGCGTCCATGCCGGCCAGCGCGTCCTCGAAGACGGCGGCGCGGGCGGGCTCGACACCGAGGTCGCGGGCGGCCGCCAGGAAGGTGTCGGGGTGCGGCTTGCCCGGCAGGCTCCGTTCGCGGGCCACCACGCCGTCGATCCGGACGTCGAACAGGCGCTCGGCGTCGATGGAGCGCAGCACGTCCCGGGTGTTGGCGCTGGAGGAGACGATCGCGGTGGCGAGGCCCGCGGCGCGGACCGCGTCGATGTAGCGCAGCGTGCCCTCGTAGGGCTCGACCCCGTCGGTGCGGATCTTCTCCAGGACCAGCTCGTTCTTGCGGTTGCCGATCCCGTTGACGGTCCGCGCGTCCGGTGGGTCGTCGGGGGCGCCCTCCGGCAGTTCGACACCGCGAGAGGCGAGGAAGGTGCGCACGCCGTCCGCGCGGGGGCGGCCGTCGACGTACTCGCCGTAGTCGGAGTCGGTGAAGGGGCGGAAGTCCGCGCCGTCCCGCTCGCGCAGGAAGGCGTCGAACGTCTCCTTCCAGGCGGCGGCGTGCACCACCGCCGTCCTGGTGACGACCCCGTCGAGGTCGAAGAGACAGGCCTGGATGTCCTCGGGAAGCCCGAGCTGCGTCGTCATACCCGACACAGTTCCCCACCGGGGCGGCTCCGATCAGGTGACACACTGTTCGGCGTGTCCTTCGCCTTCGACGACCTCCTCGTACGCGCCCGCGCCCTCGCGGAGGGCCGGCCACGCGCGATCCTCGGCATCACCGGTGCTCCCGGCGCCGGGAAGTCGACGCTGGCCCGGTCCCTGGTGCGGCAGCTCAACGGGGACGGCGCCCCGTGGGTCGCGTACGTGCCCATGGACGGCTTCCACCTGGCCGACGCCGAACTGGACCGGCTCGGCCGCAGGGACCGCAAGGGCGCGCCGGACACCTTCGACGCCGCCGGCTACGCCGCGCTGCTGCGCCGCCTGCGCGAAGAGCACGACGAGCACGCGGAGGGCCGCGACGACGTCGTGTACGCGCCCGCCTTCGAGCGGGTGCTGGAGCAGCCAATCGCCGGGGCGCTGCCGGTGCCGGCGTCGGCGCGGCTGGTGGTGACGGAGGGCAACTACCTGCTGCTCGGGACCGGTGCCTGGGCCCGGGTGCGCGCCCGGCTCGACGAGGTGTGGTTCTGCGAGGTCCCGGAGTCCGTGCGGGTGAGCCGGCTGGTGGCGCGGCACGAGCGGTTCGGCAAGTCCCGTGCGGACGCGCTCGCCTGGACGCTCGGCACCGACCAGCGCAACGCCGACCTGGTCGCCGCGGTCCGGGACCGTGCCGACCTGGTGGTGCCGGCGGGGGCGATGCCGGACGCGGGGCACGGCGAGGGCCGGGGGGCCGGTCCGGGGCCGAGCCGGGCGCCCGGCGTCTGAGTCCCGCCGGACGGGCGCCGCCCGGCAGGCGGACAGGCGTCGCCGGACGGAGGACCCTAGGCGTCGCCGAACGCCGGCCGCACGGTGGCGGAAGCGGGGGCCGGCGCGGCGGCGACGGCCGGAGCGGGGGTGGCGACGGCGGCCGGAACCGGGGCGGGCTCCGGAGCGGGAGCCGGAGCCGGAGTCGGTGCCGGAGCGAAGGCCCGGTCCGGGGTGACGGCCGGGGCGGGCGCCGTGGCCGGGTCCGGTGCGGGGGAGGGTTCGTTCGGTCGGGCCGCCTCTCCCGCGGGACGGGGCTTCGACTCCGCGTGCGGGAAACCGTCGGCGCTCACGTGCGGCATCACGCTGCTCGCCACGTGGTAGCGGCCGTTGGGCACGTCGTCCGACCTGGTGATGTGCACGGCCAGCGGACCCGCCCACTCGTACCCGTGCCGCTCGGCGTGGCGGACCAGGCTGTCGGTGAGCACCTGCCCCACCCGGCCGTCACGACACGCCAGTTCGTCGTGGACGGCGCCGGCGAGCGCGACGTCGTAGGCGTTGGGAACCATGACCCGGCCCGCGGGCGAGACCACGGCGTTGTCGTCACACTCGGTGTGCAGGGCGTCGAGGAGTTCGACGGGGTCCTTCTCGAAGAGCCGCGCCCAGAGCGCTTCCAGACGGTTCTCCAGGGATTTCTCCAGCGCGCTGATGGCGCCCATACGATGTCACCTGCCGGGGGTCTCGGGGGCGGCCGTCCGGGGGCGGCCCGGTCGGGGTGCGGCTGTCGGACGCGCTATCGGACGCTCACTGCTCGTCGAAGTCGTCGGGGCGGACATGCGCCTCCTCCAGGGCTTCGCGCAGGGTCCGGCCGGTGCCTCCCGGGGGGCGGTGAGCGTCGTCCTCGTGCCGGCCGAGCACGTCGTCGGTGGTGTCGGTCTTCGGCCGGTTCTCTTCCGGGACGGTCATGACTGCCTCTCCTCGTGCCTGCTGCGACTGCTTACGGGCGGCGGGTTCCCGCGGAGCGCGGTGCTATCCCCCGCGGCGGGGAGACCGGTCCCGGGCGCCGCGGGGTCCGGCCCGCGCGCGGGGGGGCGGCGGCCTGTGACGCCACCCTGCCGGACACGGGGAGTGAGCTATGTTGACCTCCGTGGGAGACAAAGGAGGCGCACCCGTGCCATCGCCGCAGCAGACACGCGCGCAGGCATCGGCGATCACCTCGGGACGGGCGGCACCCGAGGCGGAGGTCTCCGCCACGTCCCGGCTCAGGACGCTGTTCGACCGGCCCCGCCTCTCCCCGGGACAGCGGCGCATCGCGCAGTACCTGATCGAGCACCTCCCCGAGGCGGCGTTCCTGTCGATCACCGACCTCGCCGACCGGGTGGGCGTGAGCCAGCCGTCGGTGACGCGGTTCGCCTCTGCGGTCGGCTTCAGCGGCTACCCGGCGCTGCGGGAGCGGCTCCAGTCGATCGCGCTGGGCAGCCGCGGCGGTGCCCCGGCCGAGGAGAACCGGGGCAACGAACTCCAGGCGGCCGTCGACGCCGAGATCGAGAACCTGGAGAACCTGCGGCGCGACTTCGCCGACGCCGACCGGGTGATCGACCTCGGCCGCAAGCTGGCCGCCTCCGCACCGCTGACCGTCCTCGGTCTGCGGATCTCCGTCTCGCTCGCCGAGTACTTCGCCTACGCCGCCCGCCGCGTCCACCCCGACGTGCGGCTCGTGACGCGGGGCGGCAGCGTCGCCTACGACGCCCTGCTCCAGTCCCGGGAAGCCGGCGGCACCTGGGTGCTGGCCTTCTCCATGCCCCGGCACGCCCACGAGACGCTGGGCGCCGTCCGCGTGGCCCGCGGCGCCGGGCTCAGGGTGGCACTGATCACCGACCTGGCGCTCGGCCCGCTGGTGGACGAGGCCGACGTGACCTTCGCGACCGGTACGGGGTCGCGTCTGGTCTTCGACTCCTACGCGGCGCCGGGGGTGATGTGCGCGGCCCTGCTCCAGGCCATGACGGACGCCGATCCCGAGCGCACGCAGGCCCGCCTGGAGGAGTACGAGCAGGTCGCCGAACAGCACCAGTTCTTCTTCCGGGACTGAGCCGGTCTCCTCCTTCACGGGATCCGCACGGCGATCGGGCGGCACGGACGGGACCTTCCGGGTCACAGCAGGCATGAATGTTTTCATACGTCTTGCAAACCGGATGGCATATATAAATACTGCTCACGGATCGCGACCCGGCCGCCCCGGAGCGCGTCCGCACCTGCGTGGACATCCCAGGCCGCCGACTCCTACCCGCTCCGGCGCACCCGGGATGTTCCGTCGGGCATCGCCTGCGCGAGCGCCCGTGGCGGTCCCGGTCGTCCCCTGGACCGGGACCGCCCCAACCCGTCGCCCCACCCGTCGACGCCGCACACGGAAGCGATGATCATGCCCCTGACGACCACGCGCCTCAGTCCGGACTGGCCCTGCCAGGTCAAGACCCCCGGCAGCTACGACTGGGAGCGCTCGGCGGCCAAGTGGCTGCGTGAGCTGGTGCCGGCCCGCTACGCCGGGTACCCGGCGCTGATCCGCCACCCGGTACTGCTCGCCCGCCACGCGCAGATCCAGGTCCAGCACGAGGTCCGGGTGGCCCGCACCGCGCTGCAGACGGCCCGGGCCGACCTGCCCCGGCTCGGTCTGCCCGAGTCGGTCATCGAGCACACCATCAAGCTCTACGCGGCGGAGGTCATGCAGTTGCAGCACATCGCACGCAGCGTGCGAGCCGTCACCGACGCCCTGGTCGAGCGGGGGGCCACCGGGCGCTGACCCGACGGCACTCCGACGGCCGCCGCGGATGTTCCGCGGTGCTCAGCCCTCGCCCTTCAGCGCTCAGTCCTCGGCCCTCAGCCCTCAGCCCTCAGTCCACGGGATGCCCCGGCCGGATGGTGCGGGTGTCGGCGAGGCGGAGCGGCGGTGCGTCGGACGCCTCCCGGCCGCCCCACTCGACCGGGTCGAGGACGAAACCGACGTGGTCGCCTCCGGGGACCCGCTCGACGACGCGGCCCACGAACCACGCCTCGACGTCCTCCAGCACGACCGCCCCGCCGTGTCCCCGGCGCCAGCCGACCTGCTGGAACTTGTCGACGCGGTCACCGGTCCGCCCGCCGAACAGCTCGGCCGTGGCGCGCCGGTCGCGGGCCAGCAGGTGGACGGCCAGGACGTCGGCGGACCGGGCCACGCGGAAGGTGTGGTTCACCTCGGAGAGCCACACGACGAAGCGCACGGGATCGAGGGAGCACTGCGACGAGAAGCCGACCAGACAGCCCGCCCGCTCCCCGTCCGCCTCGGCCGTCACCACACACATCTCCGGGTCGAGCCGGGTGAGGAACGCGTCCATGGCGGCCATGCTAGGTCCTGTCGGCCGGGGCGGTCCCGGTCGCGAGCAGGCGCCACAGGGCGGCCCGCAGCGCGGTGACGAACGCGACGCGTCCCGCCTCGTCGAGGGCGTCCAGTGACAGATAGGGGTTCAGGTCCTCCAGCTCGACCAGGAGCAGCTCGCCGCCGGGGGTCCGGCAGGCGTCGACGCGCTGGATGCCGTGGTCGATGCCGTTCCACTCGATGAAGCGCCGCGCGAAGGCCAGGTCCCGCTCGGACGCGTCGTACGGCTCCAGTTGCCAGCGCCGGTCGGGGCGCGGCGCGTGCAGGGCGTACTGGAAGTCGTGGTCGACGAAGTAGAAGGAGATCTCGTGGACGAAGTCGATGCGCGGCTGGACGAGGAGGTCCCCGGCCCCGGCGCGCACCGTCTCCCGGACGCGGTCCGTGGCCACGACGCGCAGCCCCACCGAGTCCGCGCCGAGCCGGGGCTTGACGACGTACTCGTCGGCCGGGGGCAGCAGGTGGAGGTCCTCGGACCTCCCGACGGTCGGGATCACCGGGTGGCCCGCGGCCGTGAGGTCGATCAGGTACTGCTTGCCGGCCATGTCCGCCCGGCCGGTGAGCTGGTTGTAGACGCGGGTGCCGCGCTCGGCCGCGCGTCGGCGGAAGGCGTCGTACGCCTCCTGGTGGCCCAGCACCGGACCGCTGTTGCGGACGACGACGGCGTCGAAGGCGTCCAGCAGCGCCGCCGCCTCTCCCGGGTGACACAGCGCCAGATCGAAGTCCTCGCGCAGTCTCGAGGTCAGGAAGATGTCCTCGTCGCAGTAGCGCCGTCCGCGAGCCTCGTAGGCGAGGTCGGTGACGTACAGGAGGCGGGGGCGGGCGGACGGCATGCGGGACTCCTCGGGGGCTGACCGGAAATGATCGTATGCGACCGGCACCGTCGAGCGAGCGGAGCACTCAGTTCCCCCACTGGCTGCACTGAGTGCCACGCACGTCGGTGAGCTGCTACTTTCCCCTCCATGAGTTCCAGCAGCGCGGCGCCCCGCCGCGGGGACCGGGCGGACGCGGCGGGCACCCGGCCGCCGATGCGGGAGGCGTTGGTCGCGGCGGCCTTCCGGCTGTTCCTGGAGCGGGGCTACGAACAGACGACCGTCGACGACATCGTCGCGCTCGCCGGTGTCGGTCGGCGGTCGTTCTTCCGCTACTTCCCTTCCAAGGAGGACGTGGTCTTCCCCGACCACGAGCGGTGCCTGGCCGACATGACGGCCTTCCTGGCCGACTCCCCGGGCGAGGCCGACCCGGTGCGGCGCGTCTGCGACGCGGCCCGGCTCGTGCTGCGCATGTACGCCGAGAACCCGGCCTTCTCGGTGCAGCGTTACCACCTCACCAAGAAGGTGCCGGGGCTGCGCGCCTACGAGCTCTCGGTGGTCTGGCGCTACGAGCGCGCCCTCGCGGAGTACCTGCGCGGGCGCCTGGGAGGGCTGCCGGACGGCACCCTGCGGGCCGACGTGATCGCGGCCGCGGTGGTCGCGGCGCACAACAACGCCCTGCGCTCCTGGCTGCGTTCGGAGGGCCGGGACGACGCGGGCGCCGCGGTGGACCACGCGCTGCGGTACGCGCAGTCCGCCTTCGGCGACGTGCCCGCCGCGTCCCCGGCCGGGGCGGGTGACGACGTGGTGGTCGTCGTCGCGCGGCGCGGGACGCCGCTGTGGCAGGTGGTACGGGAGGTCGAGACCGCGTTCGCCCCCGAGGGACGGGACGGCTGACGACCTCGACAATCGAGGGTACGGAGTGCCTTTACGGCTGGCACTGAGTGCCATACCCTGTGGGCGTGCACGGTGGCACGGCGACCGCGCACACGCGTGCCCGGTCGACCGCGCACGCGGGATTCCGGCCCGAGTGCAGGGAGTTGCAGCGTGTACCACCACTCAGGAAACGTCGCCCAGCAGGCAGCCGGCTCCGCGACGGGCCTGCTCGACCCCGAGGTGCCGGGCACCGAGGCCATCGTCTTCCAGCGCTGCACCTGGTGCGGCACGACCATGTACCACCGGGTGCTGTGCCCGGTCTGCCGCGGCAGCGAACTGCGGACGGAGCGGAGCGAGGGCGCGGGGACGGTGCGGCACGCCACGGTCGTGCACCGCAACACCCCGGCCGCGCGCAACGTCTCCCTGATCGAGATGGCCGAGGGCTTCGTGCTGCGCGGCCGCGTCATGGGCCCGCTCATCGGCATCCACAGCGGTGACCGGGTGCGGTTGTCCACGGCCAAGGACCCGGTGCGGGGCGAACCGGTCTTCCAGTTGGTCGACGAGCCGTACCGCGCCTGGACCTGAGGGCCGGTCAGGGCGTCGGGACGATCCGGATGCCGACGGTGCCGTCCAGGCCCCGGCGCAGCCGGCTGCCGAGCAGGGTGAGCCGGCCGACGACGCCGTACTTGCGGGCGATCAGCCGGCGGTAGCGGCCGGTGGCGGCCGGGTCGCAGATCTCCGCCGTCCCCGGCACCTGTTCGCCGGTGGCCCTGCCGCGCACGTCGCACGGTCCGATCAGGACGTCCGCGCGGTTGCGGACCCGCTTGACCTTCCAGGAGTCGGCCGCCGTCCACACGCCCAGCGCGTCCCCGTCGCGTACGACCCACACCGGGGTGGCGACCGGCGTGCCGTTCTTCCGGTAGGTGGTGACCAGCAGGTACTTGCCGGCGCCGAGCCGGTCCAGTGAGGCGTCGTCCATGATCCCGCAGTCTAGGCGCCAACCCCCGGTACGGGGGCGGTCCGTGGCCACTCGGCTCAGTCCAGGGCGGCCGCCATCCTCCGTACCGCCTCCGTGAGCACCTCCGGCGAGGCCGCGAGGTTCAGGCGCACGTACCCCGCACCGCCGGTCCCGAAGGGGATGCCGGAGCTGAGGGCCACCCGGCCGCGGCCGAGGAAGACCTCCGCCGGGTCGTCGCCGAGGCCGAGCGCGCGGCAGTCGAGCCAGGCGAGGAAGGTCGCCTCACCGGCGCGGTGGACCACGCCGGGCAGGTGCTCGGCCAGCAGTCCGGTGAGCAGCCGCCGGTTCTCGTCCAGCCCGGCCAGCACGGCGTCCAGCCAGTCGGTGCCGTCGCGCAGGGCCGCGGTGTGGGCGAGGACGCCGACATGGCTCGGTCCGTGACCGACCTCCTCCGGCATCCGGTCCAGATCGGCGGCGGCGCCGGGCCCGGCCAGGGCGAGCGCCGCCTTGAGCCCGGCCAGGTTCCAGCCCTTGGACGCCGACATCAGCGCGAGGCCCCGCTCGGCGCCGGGCACGCTCAGGTACGGCACGAAGCGCGCGCTCGCGGTGACGACCGGCGCGTGGATCTCGTCGGCGACGACCCGCACGCCGTACCGCTCCGCGAGGGCGGCGACGGCGGCCAGCTCCTCGGCGGTGTGCACGGTGCCGGTCGGGTTGTGCGGGCTGCACAGCAGGTGGGCGGCGCGCCCGCCCTCGGCCACGGCCCGCCGGTACGCCTCCTCCAGCACGTCGAGGTCGATCCGCAGGTCCGCGCCGAGCGGTGCTTCGACGATCCGCCGGTCCATGTGCTCCACGAACTGGTAGAACGGCGGGTACACCGGCGGGTTCACGATCACCGGATCGCCGGGCCCGGTGACCAGCCGGAGCATCTCGACGACGCCCAGCATCACGTCCGGCACGATCGCGGTGCGTTCCACGGCGAGGCCGTCCCAGCCCCACCGCTCGCCCGCGAAGGCGGCCAGGGCCTCGGCGTAGGCGGTGCCGGCGGGGTAGCCGGTGTCACCGAGCCGCACGGCCTCGGTGACGGCGCGCACGACGGGGCCGGCGAGCGGCACGTCCATCTCGGCCACCCACAGCGGCAGCACGTCCGGGGGGTAGGTGCGCCATTTCATGCTCGTACGGCGGCGCAGCTGGTCGAGGGTGAGCGCGCGCAGGGGGTTCGGTCCAGCGGGCGGCGGCTGCGGGATGCTGGTCATGGGGCTCAAGATAGGGGGCCGCGGGGGATGACGCGCCCCCGGCCGGACGAGAGCGCCGGGCCGGTGAACACCGGCGCGCCCGGCCGCGTATGGGAGGGGGGCGCTCGACGTCCGGAGGCCCCCGCGGCGGCGACGCCGCGTGGTCGGGTTCGGGAGCGCATGCATGAGGCACGCACGACGTCGCATCGTCCGGCGAGTGGCACGGCTGGCGGCCGTCGGAGGGCTCCTGCTCGGGGGGACGATGGTCACCCGGGCCGTCGCGAGCGAACCGCCCGGCCCGTCCACCGTGCCGCAGACGACGGTACGGGCGGCGTCCGGTACCGGCGCCGGGCTCGTGTCACGGCTGGGCGCCTCCCGGACGGCGGGCCACTGGCTCGACGCCGAGGGGCGGCCCGTCGTCGCGGTCACCGACGGGAGCACGGCCGAGGAGGTGCGGCGGGCCGGCGCCGAGCCGAAGGTCGTACGGCACAGCATGTCCGAGCTGACGTCGGCGGCCGCCACGCTGCGTGCGGCCCCGCGGGTGCCCGGGACGGCCTGGGCGTTCGACTACCGGGCGAACGAGGTGGTGGTACGGGGTGACAGCACGGTCTCCGCCGCCGACTGGTCGCGCCTGACGGGCGTGGCGGAGGGCATCGGGGGCTTCGTCCGCATGGAGCGCTCCGAGGGGGAGTTCACCACGCGTCTGAACGGCGCCGAGCCCATCCGTTCCACGGCGGGCCGCTGCTCGGCGGGCTTCAACGTGACCGACGGGCGGAGCGAGTTCATCCTGACCGCCGGTCACTGCGGACCGACGGGGTCCGTCTGGTTCGGTGACGGCGGTGGCCGGCAGGTCGGCATGACGGTCGCCGGGAGCTTCCCCGGGGACGACTTCTCCCTGGTGGAGTACGCGAACGGCAAGGCGGGCGACGGCGCCGACGTGGTGGCGGTCGGGGGCGGGAAGGGCGTGCGGATCACGGGCCTGGGCGAACCGGCCGTGGGGCAGCGCGTCTTCCGCAGCGGCAGCACCAGCGGGCTGCGCGACGGCCGGGTGACCGCGCTCGACGCGACGGTCAACTACCCGGAGGGCACGGTGACCGGCCTCATCCAGACCGACGTGTGCGCCGAACCCGGGGACAGCGGGGGGCCGATGTTCTCCGAGGGCCTCGCGCTCGGGGTGACGTCGGGCGGCAGCGGCGACTGCGACAACGGGGGAACGACCTTCTTCCAGCCGCTGCCGGACGCCATGGCGTCGCTCGGCGTCCGGCTGCTCGTCTCGCCGCGGGAGGGGGCGGCGCCGGGGGCCGCGCCCTCGTCACCGGCCGCCACCGGTGGCGGCGCGGGCGCTCCGGGCGCCGCGGCACCGGGCGCCGCGGCGCCTGTGACGGGCATCGACGGCTCGACCCTGCTCTCCCGGCTCGCCGACCGCCGAAACGTCGGTCCCGGGCTGCTCGTCGTGGCGGGCAGTGCGGTCGCCCTGGTGGCCACCCGGTGGATCCGCGCGGAACAGGACCGCAAGTCCTACCGGCGGCACTACTCGGCGACGTGGGGGTGACCCGCCGGGCGGCCGGGACCGCGGGGCGGCGCCCCGGCCCGCCCGCCCCGCGGCAGGTACGCGAGGCGGGCGTCGTCCGTGGTCATGAGGAGGGCACCCCTCCGGTGGAGGGACCCCGGGCCGGTGATCCGATGCGCCGAGGAGTGTCGGGCGCCGGTCAGGCGGCCCGCACCGGGTCCGGGGCCGCGGCGGCCCACTCCAGGACGAGCCGCTGGTACTCCGCGCGCTGCTCGACGCTCAGTGTCCCGCCCGACCGGAGCCACAGGGCCCGGATCTCCTCGTTGACCTCGGCAGCCGATCGCTCGGAGGAAGGTTCAACAGTGGTGGACATGCTGTGAAGCATACGGCGCCGGGCGTGAAGACGATGTGAGTAATCGCGACCCAAACGGACATAAGGGACCGTGTTACTGATCACGTCGATCACCCCATCTGTCAAGACCTGTCGACGAGTTCGTTACCGGAGACTGTGTCCCACCGCACACGGCCCGCTCCTTCACATCCCCGCCGCCCCCGGCACCAGTGCCGCCCGCGCGGCAAGTCGGTGATCCGCGTCACCAGGGCGCCCGGGGTCCGGCCGCGACACGGCGCGGGCCGGGCGCCCCGTCCGTCAGGTGCCCGGCTTGCGGCCGTACACGAAGACGTCGTCGCCCTTCTTCAGCAGCGACCAGTACTTCTTGGCGTCGGTCTTCGTCATGTTGACGCAGCCGTGGGAGCCCGGCGGGTTCCACATGCTGACGCCGGCCGAGTGGAAGGCCTGGCCCCCGTCGAAGAACTGGCTGTAGGGCATCGGCACGTCGTAGATGGTCGAGTGGTGGTCGATGTTGCGCCAGTAGACCTTCTTGAGCCCGGTGCGGGTCTCGTGGCCGTTGCGCCCGGTGCGGACCGGCACCGGTCCGTACACGAGCTTCTTGCCGTCCTGGATCCAGCTCAGCTGGAGGGTGAGGTCCACGCAGGCGATGCGGCCCTTGTTCACCGGGCACTTGCCCGACTTGTTGGGGGTCTTGCCGACCGCCTTCTGCTTCTGCATCAGGTCCATCACGCCCCAGGTGACGGGGCCCGCGTAGCCGATGTTCGGCGTGATGCCGTGCTTGGTCTGGAAGGCGCGGATCGCCTTGCAGTCGGCGGTGGACTGCTTGCCGTCGACCGGGCGGCCGAGGAACTTCTCCACCTTCTTCTGGTACGGGCCGGTCTGCGTGGTGCAGCTCGCCGCCTGGGCCGGCGTGGCACCCAGGACGAGTGTGAGCGGCGCCACCAGCGCGGTGACCCCGAGTGCTACGGCACCCCGTCTGCGTATGTCCCCCATGGCGGTCAGCCTTTCGCGTCGAAGCGTCGGAAGTGGGCGGAAGGTCGCCCGTGGTGCGATTCCCGACTGCTAGACCGACGTCCGGCGGCTTCGGTTGCCCGCCACGGCCACGTCGCGACGAAACGGTGACAAAGGCGACCGGGCGCCGGGGCCCGGCGGGCTGGTTCAGCCGGCGTCGTGCCACTCCCGGACGGCCTGCCGGAACCCGGTGTTGACGGCGGTCAGACCGCCGTCGACGACCAGCGTGGTGCCGGTGATCCAGGCCGCGTCGCGCGAGGCGAGGAAGGCGACGGCCGAGGCGATGTCGTCGGGTTCGCCGACCCGGCCCAGCGGGTACAGCCGGCGGACCGCCGCCAGATCCTCGTCCCGCCCCTCCCAGGCCGTGGTGCGCACGGTGCCCGGCGTCACGAGGTTGACGCGTACGCCGCGCGGTGCGGCGTGGCCGGCGAGGGTGCGGGTCAGCGAGGCGAGGCCGGCCTTGGCCGCGCTGTAGGCGTGGTTGCCGAAGTCCTGGACGCCGTTGACCGAGCCGATGCTCACGATCGCGCCGCGCCCCGAGGCCGCCAGGTGCGGGAGCGCCGCCCGGCAGCAGCGGTAGGCACCGGTGAGGGTGATGTCGAGGTCGCGGGCCCAGACCTCGTCCGGTCCGTCCTCGAAGAGCGGGGCGTCGGGCGAGCACGCGTAGGCGTTGTTGACCAGCACGTCCAGGGTGCCGAAGGTGGCCACGGCGTGGGCCACGGCCGCCTCGACGGACGCCCGGTCACCCACGTCGCAGGCGAACGCCTCCGCGGTGAACCCCTGTTCCGCCAGCTCCCCCGCCGTCCGCCGCGCCGCGTCCGGGTCGACGTCGGTCAGCAGCACTCGTGCCCCCTCGGCGGCGAGCCGGCGCGCGGTGGCCGCGCCGATCCCGCGGGCCGCGCCCGTGACGAGTACCCCGTGGTCCGCGAAACGCCCTGTCTCCGTCATGGGCCCGACCGTACTGCCGCGCCGGTCGGGCGGGCAGTACGGTGCCTCCATGTCCGCGTTCCTCCAGCAACTCCCGGCTCTCATCGGCGTCGTCATCGGCGCGCTCGGTTCGTACCTCGCGGTGGTCCGCAGCGACGGGGCCCGGTTCCGCCGGGAGACCGCGGCACGCTGGGAGGAGCGGCGGCTCGCCGTCTACGCCGACTACGCCCGGACACTGAAGAAGTCCGTCACGCTGACGTACCGGATCGCGGCCCACCTCGGCAACGACCCCCACCCGCACCCCCTGTCTCCCCAGGAGGCCGCGTCGGCGCAGGCGGAGGCCACGTTCGCCCGGGACCCCGCCGGCGAGGCGCTGCTCCTGCTGGGCAGTGCGGAGGTGGTGGAGAAGGCACGGGCCTGGGTCGTGACGGTGATGGAGATGGAACGCTTCCTGCGCGAGGAGACGCACGACCCGGACGCGTGGCAGGCGCTGCTGGAGCGGCAGCGTGCCGGACGCGAGGGCTACTACACGGCCGTGCGCCAGGATCTGGCCCTGCCGCCGGGGCACCCCGCCCGGTGGCCGCTGCCGCCCGTCAGCGGTAACCCGTGACGTCGGCCGGCTTGTCGGCGTCCTGGACCTCGACGAGATAGCGCCAGGCGTCCGGGCGGCTGCCGTCCAGGTCGGTGAACCCGTACTCCTGGGCGAGGCCCCCGCTGGAGAGGGACCGGCTGTTGAAGCGCGCCACGTCGGGATCGGCGGCGAGGGCCGTGACGGCGCGGCCGACGTAGCGGGGCGTCTCGGAGATGGCGAAGTGCGGGACGCGGTCGAGGGCGTCGCGCCAGTTCTCCTCGCGCACGCCGAAGTGGTCGAGCATGATCTCCGAGCGCAGCCAGCCCGGCGTCAGCGCGACGGCCGTGGCACCGCGCGGTCCCAGTTCGTGGCCGAGGGCGAAGGCCATGCGCAGGACGGACGTCTTGGCGAGGTCGTAGAAGAAGGAGACGCGGTAGTGGTCGCGGTTGTAGTCGTCGGTGCCGTCGGTGACCTCGACGACCAGCCCGCCGGGGTGGCGCAGCAGCAGCGGCAGCGCGTGGTGGCTGGTGATGGCGTGGGTCTCGACCGCCAGCCGCAGGAGCCTGAGTCCGTTGTCGAGATCGTGCTCCCAGACGGGGCTGTCCCACGCGAAGAGGTTCTCGCCGCCCCAGATGTCGTTGACCAGGACGTCGAGGCGGTTCTGCTCGCGGGCGACGCGGTCGACGAGCACGGCGACCTGCGCCGGGTCGAGGTGGTCGGTGGGTACGGGGATGCCGTGGCCGCCGGCCTCGGTGACCAGGTCGGCGGTGTCCTCGATGGTCTCGGGGCGGTCGTACTCCGAGCGCCGGGCGCGGGTGCTGCGCCCGGTGACGTAGACGGTGGCCCCGGCCGCGCCCAGTTCGACGGCGATACCGCGTCCGGCGCCCCGGGTCGCCCCGGCGACGAGTGCGACCTTGCCTTCCAGTGACCGTGACATGTCCGGCCTCCCGTTTCTCCTCGTTCACGTGTCCGCGCGAGCGGTCTCGTGATCGAGAGTGCCGTGGAAGCCGGACAACTCCTGTCACCTTTTACGCGTGTCCCGTACTTACCGCGGACCGCTCGCCGGGCTCCCCCGTCCCAGCTGGACGGATCAGTGCCCGCGGGCGATCCACTCCTCCAGGTGCGGTGCCTCGGCGCCCACGCTGGTCGGGTCGCCGTGGCCGGTGAGGACCTTGGTCGCGGGCGGGAGCACGAGCAGCCGGTCGCGGATCGAGTCGATGATGGTCGGGAAGTGGGAGTACGAGCGTCCGGTGGCACCGGGGCCGCCGTGGAAGAGGGTGTCGCCGGTGAACACGGCGCCCAGGCCCGGGTCGTACAGGCAGACCGCGCCGGGGGCGTGCCCGGGGGTGTGCAGGACGGTGAGGTCGGCGCCGGCGGCCTCGATGACCTGCTCGTCGGAGAGCCAGGCGTCGGGGTCCCGGTCGGGGTGGGTCTGCCGCCACAGCGGCAGGTCGTCCCGGTGCAGCCAGATGGTGGCGCCGGTGCGCTCGGCCAGGGCGGGCGCGGCGTTGACGTGGTCGTTGTGGGCGTGGGTGCACACGATGGCGGTGAGCCGCCGGTCCCCGACGGCCTCCGCGATGGCGTCGGCGTCGTGGGCGGCGTCGATGACGATCACCTCGTGGTCGTCGCCGACGAGCCAGACGTTGTTGTCGACGTCCCAGGTACCGCCGTCGAGGCTGAACTGCCCGGAGGTGACGAGGCGTTCGATGCGGGCGACCATCACAGCACCACCACCGAACGCAGCACGTCACCGGCGTGCATCCGGTCGAAGGCCTGCTCCACCTCGTCGAGCCGGATGGTCTCGGTGACGAACTTGTCCAGGTCCAGGCGGCCCTGGAGATGGAGGTCGACGAGCATCGGGAAGTCCCGGGAGGGCAGGCAGTCCCCGTACCAGGACGACTTCAGCGACCCGCCGCGCCCGAAGACGTCGAGCAGGGGCAGTTCCAGCTTCATCTCGGGGGTCGGTACGCCGACCAGGACGACGGTGCCGGCCAGGTCGCGGGCGTAGAAGGCCTGCCGGTAGGTCTCCGGGCGGCCGACCGCCTCGATGACGACGTCGGCGCCGAAGCCGCCGGTCAGTTCGCGGATCGCCTCGACGGGGTCGGTCTCACGCGAGTTGACGGTGTGGGTGGCGCCCATGCCCCGGGCGGTCTCCAGCTTGCGGTCGTCGATGTCCACGGCGATGACCTTCGCGGCCCCGGCGAGGTGGGAACCGGCGATCGCCGCGTCGCCGACGCCGCCGCAGCCGATGACGGCGACCGTGTCGCCACGGCCGACGTTCCCGGTGTTGATGGCGGCGCCGATGCCGGCCATCACCCCGCAGCCCAGCAGGCCGGCCACCTGTGCCGGGACGCCCGGGTCGACCTTGGTGCACTGCCCGGCGGCGACCAGCGTCTTCTCGGCGAAGGCGCCGATGCCGAGGGCCGGGGAGAGTTCCTGGCCGGTCGAGGCGAGGGTCATCTTCTGCTCGGCGTTGTGGGTGTCGAAGCAGTACCAGGGCCGCCCGCGCAGACAGGCCCGGCACTTCCCGCACACGGCACGCCAGTTGAGGATGACGAAGTCGCCGGGCGCCACGTCGGTGACGCCCGCGCCGACCGACTCCACGACGCCCGCCGCCTCGTGTCCGAGCAGGAAGGGGAACTCCTCGCTGATGCCGCCCTGTTTGTAGTGCAGGTCGGTGTGGCACACCCCGCAGGCCTGGATACTGACCACGGCCTCGCCCGGGCCTGGGTCGGGCACGACGATCGTCTCGATCCGCACCGGTTCGTCCTTGCCCGGTGCGATCACGCCGCGTACTTCCTGCGCCATGGTCTGTGAACCCCTTCCTCGGCCGTTCCACGTTCCGTCCGACCCTACGCGCAACCGGTCGGCGAGGGGTGCCACGACGGCGTACGCACGTCGGCGCCGCGGCGACGGCGGGCGCGCCCGCCGTCGCCCACGTGTGAGGGCCGCCCGTTGCCGGGCGGCCCTCGACGGCGGGTGCGGTCCGGTCGTCAGCCCAGGGCGGGGACGACGCCGAAGACCGGGGAGACCAGGCCGGTGACCTGCTGGAGCTGGTTGAGGTCCTGGAGCCGGTGCAGCTGCTGGGAGGGCCGCGGCAGCTCGGCCCGGTCCTCGGCGGGCACGTCGCTCACCGCGAGCGAGTCCAGCGTCTTCAGCACGCTGAGCTTGTCGGCGCCCGGCGCGCCCCCGTCGGCCGCGCTCGCCATGGGCGCGGCGAGGCCGGTCACACCGGCGGCGAGCCCGACAGCGGCGACGATACGTCGTGTTGAGATCATGCCCGGTGCAACGCCGGCGGGCCGGTGGCGGACACGGGCGGCTGGTCCCGCTCACCCGTCAGGACCAGTGACCCGGCCGCGTTGCCGCGGGCCCCCGGACGGAGGAGGCTCGAAGGAGGGGGCTAGGAGGAGGGGGCCCGGTGGCTCGTCCCTCCGCGGGCGGGCCGGACTGCGGAGGAGGACGTCATGGGTACCCACGCAAGCTCCGGTTTCGACGTCGAAGCCCTGCGCCGGGGCATCGAGGGAGACACGGCGGCCCCTCTGGTGTCGCTCTACGCGAAGGACGCCGAGGTGCGCGTCGTCGACCGGTACGACCAGCCCAGCCGCCCCAAGGTGCTGCGCGGCCGGGACGAGATCGCCGGGATGCTCGACGACGTCTACACCCGCGACATGACGCACCGGCTGGCGCGGTGCGTCGTCCAGGGCGACCAGGTCGCCTTCGCCGAGGAGTGCACGTACCCGGACGGCGTGCGGGTGCTGGCGGAGTCGATGCTGTCGCTGCGGGACGGCGAGATCGTGGAGCAGACCACCATCCAGGCCTGGGACGAGTAGCCGGCGGTCCTACCGTCTCGGCAGCCGGTGCAGTTCGACGTCCTGGAGCCTGCCGCCGGTGACCCCGGCCGTCATGTAGGTGCAGAACGGCTGCCGTCGCCGGTCGGTCGGCGACCCCGGGTTGAGCAGGCGCAGGCCGGTCCCGGCGGTGGTGTCCCAGGGGATGTGGCTGTGCCCGAAGACCAGGACGTCGAAGTCCGGGAAGCGGGCGGCGCAGCGTGCCTCGCGGCCCTGGGCTGCGCCGGTCTCGTGGACGACGCCGAGACGCAGACCTCCGATTTCGATCCGGGCCACCTCGGGCAGCCGGGACCGCAGGTCCGGTCCGTCGTTGTTGCCGTACACACCGACGAGTCGCCTGCTGCGGCTCTCCAGCAGGTCGAGGGTGTCGGTGTCGACCCAGTCCCCCGCGTGCACGACGACGTCGGCGCGCGGGATCTCCGCCAGCAGCCTCGCGGGCAGTTCCTTGGCCCGCTTCGGCAGGTGGGTGTCGGACATGAGCAGCAGGCGCACGCCTCCAGCCTACGGGCGGACGGGCGCCGGTGGCCCCGCGGACGATGGCCAGGCAGAACTGCGCAGTCCGAACTGGACAGTCCTCCCTGTCGGTTTTAGGGTGAGGGCATGGACGCGCATGCCGCCGGAGGCGGTCCCGGGCCCGGTGCCGTCGGCACCGGGGAGGACGTCTCCGACACCGCCGCCCGAGCCGCGCACGAGCTGCGCGTGGTCTTCAGCAGGCTGCGGCGCCGCATCCGGGAGGTCGCCCGGGACGAGGACCTGACGCCGCCCCAGGTGTCGGCGCTCACCCTGGTCGGCAAGCACGGCGCGGCGACCGCCAGTGCGCTGGCGTCCGCCGAGGGGGTGCGCCCGCAGTCGATGGCGGCCACGCTGGCCGCCCTGGACCGGCACGGTCTGATCCGCCGCAGCCCCGATCCCGAGGACGGCCGCCGGCAGCTGGTCACACTCACCGAGGCCGGCCGCGCCCGCATGGAGGGCGACCGGCAGGTACGCGAGGAGTGGCTGGCCCGGGCCTTCCAGGACCGGTGCACCGCGGAGGAACGGGACACGGTCCTGCGAGCGCTCGCCCTGCTGGACCGGCTCACCCGGCCGGATGCCGGCGCTTCTCGATCCACCTGAAAGGCACCACCTCATGGCAGTCACCTCCCTCGATCCCCGCACCGCCCTCGTCGTGATCGACCTCCAGGCCGGCATCGTCGCCGCGCCCACCGCCCCGTACGGCAGTGCCGAGGTCGTCGCCCGCAGCGCCCGGCTGGCCGAGGCGTTCCGCGCCCGGGACCTGCCCGTGGTCCTGGTACGGGTCTCCTTCGCCGCCGACGGGGCGGACGCCGTACCCGGCCGTACGGAGGCCGGTGGCGCGGGCGGCCCCCGGCCCGAGGGCTGGGACGTCGTCGTCGACGAACTCGCCGGTCACCCCGGCGACCTCACCGTCACCAAGCGCAACTGGGGCGCCTTCCACGGCACCGGGCTCGACGTCCGGCTGCGCCGCCGGGGGGTGACCCAGATCGTGCTCACCGGCATCGCCACGAGCATCGGCGTGGAGTCGACCGCCCGCGCCGCGCACGAGCACGGTTACCACGTCACCCTCGCCACCGACGCCATGAGCGACATGGACGCCGAAGCGCACCGGAACAGCGTCGAGCGGATCTTCCCGCGCCTCGGCGAGACCGGTACCACGGACGAGATCCTGGAACTGCTGGCCAAGACGCACTGCTGATCCGCGGTACGCCGCCCGCCGACGTCACCCGCGCCGCTCGGTGGCCCTCAGCCGCGTGCCCCGCGGTGGACCGCGGGCGGCCCGGACGCGCACCGCGCCGGCTCCTTGGCCGGCGCGCCGGGCGGATGCTGCCGCCCCCGGGGCGGGGTCAGTCCTCGCCCCTGACGATGTTCGACTCCTGTCCCGGCCGCGGTGCGCGCGTCGCGCCGTCGTCCTCGACGGCCGGTATCCAGGTGCGTACCGCGCCCCGGCCTCTGAGGCGTCGGGCCGTCGACCACCCCGTCTCCAGACGGCGGACGACGGGTTTGTCGCCGGTTTCGGTGGTCATGGGTGCATCATCTTCCTTCTGTTCCGGTCGGCGTCCAGGAGGACCGTCACCCTGCGGGTCCCCGGGCGTGCCCCGGGGAAACACCGGTCGCCGGTGCGCGGGGCGCCCCCTGGGCGGGAGCGCGTCGCAGGGGGATCTCGCTCCACACCTGCTTGCCCCCGCTGACCGGCAGCGTCCCCCAGGTCGCCGACATCGCCTCGACGAGGAGGATGCCCCGTCCCCCGGTGGCCTCCCAGCCGATGCTGGTCGGTTTGACGGGCGTACGGGGCGAGGCGTCGGCGACCGCGACGCGCAGCCTGCCGTTGATCAGGGTCAGGTCGAGACGGACCTGGCCGTCGGTGTGCACGAGGGCGTTGGTGACGAGTTCGGAGACGACGAGGAGGACGCCGTCGATGTCGTCGTCCGGCACGCCCCAGGAGCGCAGGACGCGCCGGGTGAAGCGGCGGGCGTGCCGCACCGCCTCGGGCAGCCGCCACACCGACCAGCTCTCCCGCAGGGGGCGCACCGCCATGCCGTCGTAGCGCACCAGCAGCAGGGCGACGTCGTCGCTGCGGCGGGCGTTGCCGAGCAGGGCGTCGGCGACCAGACCGAGGTGGGTGGGATCGGACCCGGCC
The DNA here is from genome assembly GCF_055589025.1 of Streptomyces sp. NPDC041968. Classification (NCBI taxonomy): domain Bacteria; kingdom Bacillati; phylum Actinomycetota; class Actinomycetes; order Kitasatosporales; family Streptomycetaceae; genus Streptomyces; species Streptomyces sp. NPDC041968. The sequence goes on from NZ_JBVJCB010000009.1 coordinate 346,840, forward strand.
AGGGCGTGCGCGAAGCGGTCCATGCCCTCGTCGATGTCCGCGTCGGCGGACTCCACGAGCCCGTCCGTGGTGAGGGCGATCAGCGTGCCGGGCCGCAGCCGCAGCGGGCTCATCGGGAAGTCGGCCTGTGTCACCACGCCCAGCGGCGGGCCGCCCTCCGTCTCCGCGATCTCCGTCGTGCCGTCGGAGTGGCGCAGCACCGGCGGGGGGTGTCCGGCCCGGACGCACCAGGCCGAGCCCTCCTCCATGTCGAGGTCGACGTAGACGCAGGTGGCGAAGAGGTCGGTCTCCATGTCCATGAGCAGCCGGTTGGCGTGGGAGACCACCACGTCCGGCGGGTGGCCCTCGACGGCGTAGGCGCGCAGGGCGGTGCGCATCTGGCCCATGAGGGTGGCCGCGGCGGCGCTGTGGCCCTGGACGTCGCCGATGACGAGGGCGACGTGGTGGTCGGGCAGCGGGATCACGTCGTACCAGTCGCCGCCCAGCTCCAGTCCGGCCGTGCTGGGCAGGTAGCGGGCGACGGCGACCGCGCCGGGCAGCTTCGGCAGGCGGCGCGGCAGCAGCTGGCGCTGGAGCATGCCGACCAGTTCGTGTTCGGCGTCGAAGGCGTGGGCGCGCATCAGGGCCTGCCCGGCCAGGCCGGCGGAGGCGGTGAGCAGGGCGCGTTCGTCGGGGCCGAAGTCGTGCGGGGTGTCCCATCCGATCAGGCAGGCGCCGGCCATCCGGCCGCCGGCGGGCAGCGGCAGTACGGCCAGGCCCCCGGGGCCGACGTCGGCGAGGGCCGGCTCCAGCTCGCCGGTGCCGGCGGGCCAGATCCGGGCGCGGCCCTCGCGCAGCGCGGCGGCGAGGGTGGGCATGGCCCGTACCGGCGCGTCGGGCCACTCGGTGCGCCACTCCAGCCGCCACAGCTCGGGCCAGGACTCGGGCTCGGGCGGGTCGAGGACGGTGACGACGAGCCGGTCGTTCTCCAGCTCGGCCAGCGCGATCCGGTCGGCGCGCAGCGGCCTGCGCAGCGCGGCGACCACGGCCTGGCTGACGTCGCGGACGGTGCCCGCGGTGGCCAGCGCGGCGGCCAGCCGCTGGACCCGGGCCACGTCGGTCACGTCGGGGCGCAGGGTGGAGGCGTCGACGACGGTGCCGGCGAGACGGGCCGGGCGGCCCTCTCCCCCGGGCAGCAGGCGTCCGCTCAACCTCAGCCATTTCGGTGGGCCGGTGGGCTGGAGCGCCCGGAACTCCAGCTCGCGTTCGCCGATGGACAGGTGGTCGGCCTCCGTCACCGACATCAGCGAGGGCAGGTCCTCGGGCACGGTCAGGGCGAGCAGCGTCTCCACCTTGCCGTCGAACTCGCCGGGCGCGAGGCCGAACAGGCGCAGGATGTCGTCGCCGACCTCGACCCGGCCGGTGTCCATGGCGAGGGTGAAGGCCCCGGGCCGCAGCTCCTCGCCCTCGGGGGCCGCGGCCGGGGCGGGGCAGGGGACGGCACCGGCGACCAGTTCCAGGCAGGCCCGGTCCTCGGCGTCGAAACCGTCCGGGCGTTCGGTCAGGGCGAGCAGACAGCCGCCGTCGTTCCCGTGCACGGGGAGGGCGGCCAGGGAGAAGCCGCTCGACGGCACGTGCCGCGACTCGGCCGATCCGGCGAACTCCTCGGGGCCGAGCCACACGGGTGTGCCGCCGCGGTGGGCGTCGGCGACCGGGGAGCCCCCGGCCGCGGGGTAGCCGTCGCGTACGCCGTACAGGGTCCGGGGCACGCCGGCCGACTCGGCCAGGCACAGCAGCTCGCGGTTGCCGCCGGGCGTGTAGAGGGCGGCGAAGGAGGCGCCCGCGAAGACCAGTGCCTGCTCCAGGACCCGGCGCAGCCGCTCGCCGGTGTCCGGGGCGGAGGCGATCGCCCTCAGGGCACCCTCGGCACGCAGCGTCCTCGATCCGCGTCCCACAGCGCCCTCACCGACCACGCCGCCATTACAGCGCTTATGGGACATCAGCGCAGCCCCTGTGCGCGGGGAACCGGAGGAACGGGGCACGGGCGGGCCCTCCGGGCGCCCCGCCCGACGCGGGAGAGGTGGGCGCCGGGGCCGGCCGCACGCGCCGGGACCCGCCGGGGCCGTGCTCGCCGTGCGCGGCGGGCCCGCGGGGAGGAGATTTGAATCCGGGGGTTGCCGTGCACGGGCGTGCGAGGAGGTGGTCGGCGTGGCCGACGATCAGCCCTCCGCCGCGGCGCCCGGCGCCGAGAGCGCGCCGGGCGGCCATCCGGTGCTGTCCCTGGCGCTGGCCTCGATGATGGAGGCCGTCCACGCGCACTCCGGGGCGGTCTACCTGCTCGGCGCCGATCCGCCGGTGCTGGAGATGGCGGTGATGGCGGGCCTGCCGAGGGCCTTCGCGGCGCCCTGGGAACGGGTGACGCTGCACGCGCCGGTGCCCGTGGCGGACGCGGTGCGTGAGCGGCGGACGGTCTGGGTCGGCGACGAGGAGGAGATGGCGCGGCGCTACCCCCGGGTCGCGGTGGTCCTGCCCTATCCGTTCGCCATGATCGCGCTGCCCGTCGCGACCGGGACCGCGGCGTACGGTGCGGTGTTCCTGACCTGGCCCGGTGCACGTTCCACGGAGCTGTCGGAGCGGGAGCACCGGCAGCTGACCGCGGCCTGCGAGCGGCTCGCGGTGCGGCTGGAGCGGGCGGCCGCGGCGAGCGTGCCCGTGCACCCGGAGCCCGATCTGCTGGCCGCCCCGGTGGTCGGCGGCGCGCCCGGCACGCTGGGTTCGCTGGAGGCCGTGCGGATGGTGGGGCGGCTGCCGTACGGGCTGTGTTCCCTGGACCTGCACGGCCGGGTGGGGTTCGCCAACCCGGCCGCCGCCGAACTCATGGGCGTACCGGTCGGGCAGCTGATCGGCACCCAGCTGTGGACGTCGGTGCCCTGGCTCAACGACCCGGTGTACGAGGACCGGTACCGGGCCGCGCTGCTCAGTCAGCACACCACCTCCTTCGTCGCGCTGCGTCCGCCCGGCGACTGGCTCTCGTTCCGCCTCTATCCGACCCGGACCGGACTCAGCGTGCGCATCAGCCGGGCCCGGGGGGTGTCGCGGCCGGGACCGGCCGGGGCGGCGCCGGAGGGGGCCGTCCCGCGCCGGCTCGTGACGATCTCCCAGGTGGTCAGCCTCACCGGCGCGCTGTCCGAGGCGGTGGGGGTGCGCGACGTGGTGCAGTTGATCGCCGACGAGATCGCGCCGACCGTGGGCAGCCAGGGCCTGGTCGTCCTCGGCTCACGGGCCGGGCGGCTGCACGTCCTCGGGCACCGCGGTTATCCGGACCCGCACGCCGCGGAACGCTTCGACGGGACCCCGCTCACCGAGGCGATCCCGGGCGCGCAGGTCCTGCGGACGGGGGTGCCCGCGTTCTTCGAGTCCTGGGAGCAGCTGGAGCGTCTGTACCCGGCGCGACGGGGCACCCACGACGGGTTCGCGGCCTGGGCGTTCCTGCCGCTGATCGCCTCCGGGCGGCCGGTGGGCACCTGCGTCCTCGCCTACGCGCGACCGCACTCCTTCACCACGGAGGAGCGGGCGATCCTGACCAGCCTGGCCGGGCTGGTCGCGCAGGCCCTGGACCGCGCCCTGGTCTACGACGCCAAGTACCGCCTCGCGCACGGGTTGCAGGACGCCCTGCTGCCGCACACGCTGCCCGCCCTGCCCGGTGTCGAGGCCGCGGCCCGCTATCTGCCGGCCACCCGGGGCATGGACATCGGCGGCGACTTCTACGACCTGGTGCCGGCGGGGGGCGGGCCGGTGGCGGTGATCGGGGACGTCCAGGGGCACAACGTGACGGCGGCCGGGCTGATGGGGCAGGTGCGTACCGCGGTCCGCGCGTACACGGCCGTCGGCCAGGCACCCGAGGAGGTCGTACGCAGCACCAACCGGCTGCTGATCGACCTGGGCACCGAGCTGTTCGCCAGCTGTCTGTACCTGCGGCTCGACCCGGCCCGCGGTCGGGCGACGCTGGCCCGCGCGGGACATCCGCCGCCGCTGCTGCGCCGTCCGGACGGGCGGGTGGAGGTGCTGGACGTCGCCGGCGGGCCCCTGCTCGGCATCGACCCCTCGGCCGCGTACCCGTGCACGGAGATCGACCTGGCGCCCGGCTCCCTGCTGGCCCTGTACACGGACGGCCTGGTGGAGTCCCCCGGCACGGACTTCGAGGACGCCCTCGCCGACCTGGGGCACCGCCTGGCCGATGCCGGCGGCCTGCCGCTGGACGCGCTCGCCGACCACCTGGTGCGCGACGTGGCCGGTGCGGAGGAACGCCTCGACGACATCGCCCTGATGCTGCTCCGGGCGCGGGGCTGAGGCGGGGTTCGCGGGGAGGGCCGTCGGGGCCGCGGGTCTCGGCCGGGACGGGACGGGTGTTTCCGGCGGGAGGCGGGGCTCCACCCCGGTGGCCGTCCGGCCGGGGCCGGCCCGGCGCCCCGCTCCCCCGGCCTTCGGCTCGGCCGCTCGGGTGACGGTGCCGGCGGGCGGCGGTCCGTCCCTCCCGCCGGAGGAGCGGGCCGCCCACCGCCGGCCGTCCATTCAGGAGCCGGCCGGGTGCGTGAGTCGCCCCGCGGTCACGAGGCGTTCGCGCCGGACGGTCAGCCCGTCGATCCGGAGCCGTTCTCGTGGCCGGCGCCCGTGCCGTCACCGACGTCGCCCGCGCCCGCACCGGCGTCGTCACCGGCCTGTCCGCCGCCGGCCTGGTCGCCACCGCCGACGGCGTCACCGGCCCCGCCGCCCTCTTCCGCACCGGCCTGCTCGCCGCCCGCCTGCTCGCCCGCGCCGGGCGCGTCGCCGCCCAGGGTGGCGCCGACCGCCTCCAGGGCGGTGGTGACCGGCTGGAAGAAGGTCTCGCCGCCGACGGCGCAGTCACCGCTGCCGCCGGAGGTCAGCCCGATCGCGAGACCGTCCTGGGTGAACAGGGAGCCACCGCTGTCGCCCGGTTCGGCGCACACGTCGGTCTGGATGAGGCCGGTGACCGTGCCCTCCGGGTAGTTGACGGTGGCGTCCAGGCCGAGGACCTGGCCGTCGGCCAGTCCGGTCGTACTGCCCATGCGGAAGACCTGCTGACCGACCGTCGCCTCGGCGGCCCGGCTGATCGGGACGGTCTGGTCGCCGAGGTTCACCTCGCTCGGCGCCTCGGTCGCCGGGTCGTCGTACCGCACGAGCGCGAAGTCGCCCTCGCCGGGGAAGACCGCCTGGTCGACGGTGGCGATCGGCTGTCCGCCCTGCGCGTCGGACCACTGGTCGTCCGCGACACCGCAGTGACCGGCCGTCAGGAAGGCGGGCGCGCCGTCGCCCGCGGTGACGTTGAAGCCGAGGGAGCAGCGCGCGCCGCCGCCGAAGACGGCGTCCCCGCCCGAGGCGAAGGTCTTGAAGGTGCCGGCGGACTTCCGGATGGTCGCCATGCCGGATCCGAGACCCTCGACGGTGGACTCCAGCCGGTCCCACGCGGCGCCGGTGACGGTGCTGTCGGCGGTCACCAGGATCTTGTTGGTGCGCGGGTCGATCGCCCACGCGGTGCCCGGGACGCTCGCCTCGGACTTCAGGGTCCGCGCGCCACCGCGCAGCTCGCCCATGCTGTTGTCGACCTCGCGGACGTCCGCGCCCGCCTTCCTCGCCTCCACGATGACCTGGTTGTTGTCGCCGGGCACGACGTTGACGACGAGCTGCTGCTCGCCGGCGTCGTAGTAGGAGCCCGCGAAGGCGTCGCCGAGCAGGCCGGCGAGTTGTGAGGCGAGATCCGACGCGTCCGCCGCCTTGAGGGTCCTCGGCGCCGCCGTGCCGCCGGCGGATCCGCCGTCCTGCGAGGCGTTGGCGTTCGGCAGCAGGAAGGCGGCCGCGCCGAGCGCCACCACGCCGCCTGCCGCGAGCGCTGCCCTGCGCTTCGGGATTCGCTTGTGACTCAACCTTCTCGACCTCCTGGGACGGGGTCCGTGCCGCCGGTCCGGCAGCTGTCGGGGGGGGGCGCCTGGACGGCTGTTGGTACGCACGGGCCCGACGGGCCGTTCAAACACGCCGGAACGACACGCTCCGCGACCGGGTGGCGACGGTCCGTTCCGATCAGGGAGCGGAATCCCGGCTTCAGCGAATCTGCACATCGCATGCCCAACCCGGTCACCCCCACTGGGGGATCTGCACAAGCGCACCGCGCCCGGCGCGCCCCCGGGACCGAAGTGCCGGATTCACCGCCCCTGGGCAAGGGCTCGCGGGGGCCGATGTCGCGGGCCGTGTGAAGAAGTGGCCGCGAAGGCGTGCGCGTCCCTGCACGGATGGTTGCCCAAGCCCCGCAAGTGCCCAGGTGGGAGGGGGTGATTGAGTGGAACCGCGGACCGGCCGCGTGCTTTGATCCATCGCACCGCGGGGGCCGCGGAGGGCTCCGGAAAGGGGCGCCCGGCGCCCGCGGTCGCGGCCGTCATCTGTCCCCAGAGGGGGGCCGCTCCCCCCTTGTGAAATGGCTATACGAAGGGAAGTTCCATCATGAACTCCACCCCCCAGGTTGAGACCGTCGAGATCTCCGACGCCGAGCTCGACAACGTCTCCGGCGGTCTGTCCGTGAACGCCGTCGGCACCGTCACCGGCCTGGTGGACGGCATCGCCCCGGTCTCGGGCCTGCTCAACACCGCGATCGGCACCGTCGAGGGCGTCACCGGCCTGAACACGGCCCCGGTCACCAACCTGGTCGCCGGTCTCTGATCGCGCCTCTGTGCCGCTGAGTCCCGGAGCCACCCAGGCTCCGGGGCTTTTCGGCCGTTCCTCCACGGCTTCCGTGGCTCCCTCCACGGCTCGCTCCGTGGCTCCGTCCACGGCTCGCTCCGTGGCTTCGCCGGAAAACCCTGGGATACGTCCGACGTGCAGTTCCGCCAACAGGCCCTCGCCAAACTCCAGTCACCGGAGGAGCTCGACCTCCCGGTGCGCTTCGCCCGCCCGCAGGGCTGGGTGGTGCTGTCCGTGACCCTCGTCGCGATGGCCGCCGCGTGTGTGTGGGCGGTGGGCGGCTCGGTGACCTCCACCGTCGAGGCGCCCGCGATCCTCACCCACGGACAGGGCAGTTACCTCCTGCAGAGCCCGGTGTCCGGCCAGGTCACCGCGGTCCTCGCGCGCCAGGGCGAGCGGTTGCCCGCCGACTCGCCCGTGCTGAAGGTCCGCACCACCGACGGCGAGAGCGTGGTCCGCACCGTCGACGCCGGCCGGGTCAGCGCGCTCGCCGCCACCGTCGGCCAGATCATCCAGACCGGTGCGAACGTCGCCTCGGTCGAGAAGGTCGCCCACGCCGGCGACCCGCTCTACGCCACCGTCTACGTCCCCGCCGAGAAGGCCGCCGCCATCCCCGCACACGCCTCAGTCGACCTGACCGTCCAGTCCGTCCCCGCCCAGCAGTACGGCGTACTGCACGGGAAGGTGCAGTCCGTGGACCGCTCGGCCCAGTCGGCGCAGACCATCTCCGCCTTCCTCGGCGACAGCCAGCTCGGCGAGCAGTTCACCAAGAAGGGCAGGCCGGTGGCCGTGACGGTCCGGCTGACCACCTCGAAGTCCACGCGGAGCGGCTACGCGTGGTCGTCCGCGGACGGGCCGCCCTTCGGCCTGACCTCCATGACCATGGCCTCGGGTTCCGTCCGGCTGGCCGACGAGCGTCCCCTCGATTGGCTGCTGCCGTGACCACCGCACAGGAGACCCGGGGCAGACGCCGCGCCGCCCCGCCGCAGCGCAAGGTGCCCAGCCGCGGCCGGGCGAGGACCGTCCGCACCCCGACCGTGCTCCAGATGGAGGCCGTGGAGTGCGGCGCGGCCTCCCTCGCCATGGTGCTCGGCCACTACGGCCGGCACGTCCCGCTGGAGGAGCTGCGCATCGCCTGCGGCGTCTCCCGGGACGGCTCGCGGGCGAGCAACCTGCTGAAGGCGGCCCGCGGTTACGGCTTCACCGCCAAGGGCATGCAGATGGACCTGGCCGCCCTCGCCGAGGTGACGGCACCGGCCATCCTCTTCTGGGAGTTCAACCACTACGTCGTCTACGACGGCGTGGGCCGGCGGTTCGGCCGCCGCGGGGTGTTCATCAACGACCCGGGCAAGGGCCGCCGCTTCGTGACCCTGGAGGACTTCGACACCAGCTTCACCGGCGTCGTCCTGACCATGGAGCCCGGCGACGGCTTCACCCGGGGCGGGCGCAAGCCCGGCGTGCTCGGCGCGATGCCCGCCCGGCTGCGCGGCACCGCGGGCACCCTGCCGGCGGCGGTGCTGGCGAGTCTGCTGCTGGTGGCGGTGGGCGCCGCGGTGCCCGCGCTCAGCCGCACCTACATCGACATGTTCCTGATCGGGGGGCAGACCTCGCTGCTGGGCGTGCTCTTCACGTCGATGGCCGCCTGCGTCCTGCTCACCGTGGTGCTGACCTGGCTCCAGCAGGCCAACCTGCTGCACGGCCGCATCATCTCCTCCACCCTCTCCAGCGCCCGCTTCCTGCGCCACCTGCTGCGGCTGCCGGTGACCTTCTTCTCCCAGCGCAGCCCCGCCGACCTGGTGCAGCGCCTCCAGTCCAACGACGCGGTGGCCGAGACGCTGGCCCGCGACCTCGCCGCCGCGGGCGTCGACGCGATCGTCGTCGTGCTCTACGCCGTACTGCTGTACACGTACGACCCGCAGCTCACCTTCGTGGGCATCGGCGTGGCCCTGCTCAACATCCTCGCCATGCGGATCGTCATCCGGCTGCGCGCGACGCGTACGGCGAAGCTGCGGGCGGACACGGCGCGGCTGACCAACACCGCGTACACCGGCCTCCAGCTGATCGAGACGATGAAGGCGACCGGCGGGGAGGACGGCTACTTCCGCAAGTGGGCGGGGCAGCACGCCACCACGCTGGAGGAACAGCAGCGGCTCGGCGTGCCGAGTGCCTGGCTGGGCGTGGTCGCGCCGACGCTCGCGACGCTCAACAGCGCGCTGATCCTGTGGATCGGCGGCATGCGCGCCGTGGAGGGGCACATCTCGGTGGGCCTGCTGGTCGCCTTCCAGGCACTGGTGGTCCGCTTCACCGCCCCGCTGACCCGGCTCAACGGCGTCGCGGGCCGCATCCAGGACTTCGCGGCCGACGTGGCCCGGCTGAAGGACGTGGAGAACTTCCGCACGGACCCGCTCTACGACCGCCCCGGCGGGGTCGACTCGACGCGCCGGCTGCACGGACATGTCGAGCTGCAGAACATCTCCTTCGGCTACAACCCCCTCGACAAGCCCCTCCTCAGCGGCTTCGACCTGACCGTCGGGCCGGGGCAGCAGGTGGCCCTCGTCGGCGGCTCGGGCAGCGGCAAGTCGACGGTCTCCCGGCTGATCTCGGGGCTCTACACCCCGTGGGACGGGGTGATCCGCGTCGACGGGCAGCGCATCGAGGACATTCCGCGCGGGGCCCTGGCGTCCTCCGTCTCCTTCGTCGACCAGGACGTGTTCCTCTTCGAGGGTTCCGTCCGCGACAACGTGGCGCTGTGGGACCCGTCGGTCCCGGACGACGCCGTGGTGGACGCGCTCCGGGACGCTGCCCTGTACGACGTGGTGACGCGCCGTCCGGGCGGCATCCACAGCCGGGTCGAGCAGGACGGCCGGAACTTCTCCGGCGGGCAGCGTCAGCGCCTGGAGATCGCGCGGGCCCTGGTGCGCCGGCCCAGCATCCTCGTCCTCGACGAGGTGACCAGCGCGCTCGACGCGGAGACCGAGCAGGTCGTCATGGACAACCTGCGCCGGCGCGGCTGCGCCTGCGTGGTGATCGCGCACCGGCTGAGCACCGTGCGGGACAGCGACGAGATCGTCGTCCTGGCCCACGGCACGGTCGTGGAGCGCGGACGGCACGAAGAGCTGGTGGCGCACGGCGGCGCGTACGCGGCGCTGGTCAGGGAGCGGTGAGATGACAGCGGTGCACGAAGGACAGGGCGACGTCGTCCTCGGGGCGCTCGGCTCACTGGGCACGCGCGTCGACTGCGCCGGGTTCGGCCGCCTCGACCTGGAGGGCCCGCAGGTGCTGTGGCTGGTGGCGTCCGGCGCGGTGGACCTGTTCGCGGTGGACGCCGGGCAGCAGGGGCACTGGCACCACCTGGGCCGCCTGGAGGCGGGCTCGGTGCTGCTCGGGCCGGTCACCGGGCCCCAGCACACCCTGGTCGCGCGTCCACTGCGGGACTGCGTGGTGCACCGCATCGGCCTGCGCGAGCTGTACCAGCCGGCGCACACGCAGACGTGGTCGTACGACGAGTACGGCAACCCCCAGTACGTTCCGCCGACGACGAGCCCGCTGGAGTACGCCCTCGCCCTCGGGGTGGGCCGCGGCCTGACCGTCCTCTTCCAGGCGCCGATGGCCGACGAACGGACCGCGGCGCCCTCGGACGACGACGTGTTCTGGATGCAGGTCCCGCCGGGCAGCGTGCAGTACGGCGCGGTGTACGGCGACGAGGCCGCCGCCGACCTGCTGATGGACCCGGCGCTGTGGCAGAGCATGGTCGACCAGCAGTACCGGCTGCTGACCACGCTGGACCGCTGGATCGAACAGCTGGAGCGCACCCACGAGACCCGCACGGCGGCCGGCATCAAGGCCGGCGAGGCGGTGCGCGCCCAGGCCGACCGGACGTTGCTGGCCTCCATCGGCAAGCCGTCGGGGCAGCGCGCCACGGCCGCCGACGCCGACGCCACGTACGCGGCCTGCCAGCTGGTCGCCCGTGCCGCCGGCATCCCGCTCGCCGAGCCCGCGCGGAGCGACACCGGCAGCGACCGGATCGACCCGGTGGAGCGGGTCGCCGTCGCCTCGCGCCTGCGCACCCGGACCGTCAGGCTGGAGGGCCGGTGGTGGCGGGACGACGTCGGACCGCTGGTCGGCCACCGGGCGCTGTCCGGCGCGCCGGTGGCACTCTTGTGGCGGCGCGGCGGCTACGTGGCCGTCCATCCGGCCACCGGCCGGGAGACGCCGGTCGAGAAGGCGAACGCGGAGGAGTTCGAGCCCCGCGCGGTGATGTTCTACCGGCCGCTGCCCGAACGCCGGCTCAGCCCGCTGCGGCTGCTGCGGTTCTGCCTCCGGGGCACCCGCGGTGATCTGACCGCCCTGCTGCTCAGCGGGCTGGTGACGGTGGCGATCGGCGCGCTGGTGCCGATCGCCACCGGCAAGGTGCTCGGCGAGTTCGTGCCGAAGGCGCAGACCGGGCTCATCGTGCAGGTCTGTCTCGCGGTGATGCTGAGCAGCGTCGTCGCGGCGGCCTTCATGCTCCTGCAGAACCTCACCATCCTGCGTCTCGAGGGCCGCATCGAGGCGACCCTCCAGCCGGCCGTGTGGGACCGGCTGCTGCGGCTGCCGACGACGTTCTTCACCGAGCGCTCCACGGGTGAGCTGGCGAGCGCGGCCATGGGCATCAGCGCCATCCGCCGGCTGCTGGCCGGGGTGGGCCCGACCGTGGCGCAGTCGGTGACCGTCGGGGCGATGAACCTGGGGCTGCTGCTCTGGTACAGCGTGCCGATGGCGCTCGCGGCGATCGGCATGCTGGTGGTCGTCGCCGCCGTCTTCCTCGGGCTCGGGCTCTGGCAGGTGCGCTGGCAGCGGCGGCTGGTCCAGCTCACCAACAAGCTGAACAACCAGGCCTTCCAGACCCTGCGCGGGCTTCCCAAGCTGCGGGTCGCGGCGGCGGAGAACTACGCGTACGCGGCGTGGGCCGAGCAGTTCGCGCGCAGTCGTGAGCTCCAGCAGCGGGCGGGGCGGGTCAAGAACCTCAACGCGGTGCTCGGCGCGGTGTACCTGCCGCTGTGCACGCTGCTGATGTTCATGCTGCTCGCCGGTCCGGCGCGCGGTTCGATGTCCGCGGCCGAGTTCCTCACCTTCAACGCGTCGGTGACGATGCTGCTCACCTCGGTCACTCAGGTGACCGGCGCCTTCGTGTCGGCGGTGGCCGCGCTGCCGCTCTTCGAGGAGATCAGGCCGGTCCTGGACGCCACGCCCGAGGTCCGCACGGCCAGCACCCGGCCGGGTCCGCTGTCCGGGGCGATCGAGGCGCGGCGGCTGTCGTTCCGGTACACCGACGACGGGCCGCTGGTCCTGGACGACGTGTCCTTCGAGGTGCGGCCGGGCGAGTTCGTGGCGGTCGTCGGTCCCAGCGGCTGCGGCAAGTCGACCCTGCTCAGGTTGCTGATCGGCTTCGACCGGCCGCTGTCGGGCAGCGTCCTGTACGACGGGCAGGACCTCGCCGCCCTGGACCAGTCGGCGGTGCGCCGGCAGTGCGGGGTGGTGCTCCAGCACGCCCAGCCCTTCACGGGCTCGATCCTGGACGTCATCTGCGGCACCGAGGCCTATACGCCGGAGGAGGCGATGGCGGCGGCCGAGATGGCCGGGCTCGCCGAGGACATCAGGCGGATGCCGATGGGCCTGCACACGATCGTGTCGGGCAGCGGCGCCGTCTCGGGCGGGCAGCGGCAGCGGCTGATGATCGCGCAGGCGCTGATCCGCCGGCCGCGCATCCTCTTCTTCGACGAGGCGACCAGCGCCCTGGACAACGAGACGCAGCGCACGGTGATCGAGTCCACCAAGGCCCTCAACGCCTCCCGCGTCGTCATCGCGCACCGCCTGTCCACGGTGCTGGACGCCGACCGCGTGATCGTGATGGAGGACGGCAAGGTGGCCCAGCAGGGACCGCCGGCCGAGCTGCTGGCGGACACGGGGGGCCGGCTGCACGAGCTGGTGCGGCGGCAGCTGGCCTGACCGGGGGCCGGACGGCCCGGCGCGGGTTTCCGGCCTCCTCGCCCCCGGCGCCCGTTGGACCGGCGCGTTAATGGGTACCTGAGCCCTCATGCGTATCAGCGTGGTGGACGTGGGGTCGAAGACCGTCCGGCTCATGGTGGCGGACGCGGAGGGCGGGGTCCCCCTGCCGGTCCACACGGCCAAGTGGCGGCTGCGGCTCTCCGAGCAGGTCAAGCCGGGGGAACCGGTGCCCGAGGAGGCCGTGGAACGGCTGGTGGAGGCGGTCGACGGCGCGAACAGGACCGCGGCCCGGTGGGGCGCGGCGGGTCCGCTGGCCTTCGCGACCGCGGTGGTGCGTGCCGCGCCCAACCGCCACGAGGTGCTGCGCACCGTCCGCAACCGCACCGGCGTCGTCCTGTGCACCCTGCCCGGCGAGGTGGAGGCGGAGCTGACCTTCCTGGGGGCCCGACGCTGGATGGGCTGGCGGTCCGGTCCGCTCGCCCTGCTCGACATCGGCGGCGGCTCGCTGGAGGTCGCCTTCGGCCGCGGCCGGCTGCCGGACTTCGTGGCCTCACTCCCCCTCGGCGCGGCGCGGCTGACCCACGAGTTCCTGGAGGGCGGCGAGGACGCGGTGCCGTCGGAGCAGATACGGGCGCTGCGCCGCAGCGTCCGCCATCAGCTGCGGGACGTGGCGGCGCGGATCCGCTGGGAGGGGCCCCGCACCGCCGCGGCCACCTCACGGACCTTCCAGCAGCTCGGACGGCTGTGCGGGGCGTCGCCGGGCCGGCACGGCCCGTTCGTGGAGCGGCAGATGCGCTGCTCGGACCTCGGCGAGGCGGCCGGCCGGCTGGCCGCGCTGACCGCCGCGGAGCGGGCCCGGCTGCCCGGCATCTCCGCGCCCCGGTCGGCCCAGAGCGTGGCCGGGGCGGTGGTCGGCCACACCGCGATGAAGCTGACCGGGCTGGAGACGGTCACGCTCTGTCCCTGGGCGATCCGCGAGGGCATCCTGCTGCGCCACATCGAGGACGGGCCGTCCTGGTGGGCGGAGGTGACCCGGCGCAGCGACGAGGTCACCGCACCGGCCCCGGTGCCCCTGCACGTCGCGACCACCACGAGCTGAGGGGCACGCGCCCGCACCGCCCGCACGAGCGACCGGCAACCAGCAGGCCAACGACCCAACGAGCCGGAACCCCCCTACCAGGAGAGGAGACACCCGTGTCCCGCAACGGTGAACACGCCCACGAGCAGCCCGAGACCGCTGTCGAGGAGGTCCTGCGCGAGGTCCGGGACGGCAGGCCCCGTGACGCGGAGACCGACGACGAACCGCGCCGGGGCGAGGCGGGAGACGCCACCTCGCCGAACACCGCCGCGCAGCAGGACGCGGAGGGAGAGTGACGCGGAACTCCGTCCCGCCGGGGGTGCCACGGCGAGCGCCGGGTACTCGCGACGCCATGGAGTACGACCGCGAAGGACCACAGTTGCCGACGGCCCGGGGCCCGCTCTCCGCGGCCGTCGGCGCGTATCTGCTCGAGGCCGGCCCGCTGCCCGCACCGGAGGCCGCGGCCGCCGCCCCGGCCTACGGCGACGACCTCCAGCTCGCCCTGTACCAGTGCTACGAGCTGCACTACCGGGGTTTCGCCGGGGTGTCCCCCGGTCTCGAATGGGACCCCGACCTGCTACGCACCCGTGCCGCGCTGGAGGACCGCTTCCTGTCCGCGCTGCGCGCCGACACCCAGGTCCACGACACCGTGGAGGACGCGGTCGGGGCCCTGCTCGTGGAGCCCGTCGACGGCAAGGGCGTCAGCCACTTCCTGCGGGACGAGGGCGAGCTGTGGCACCTGCGCGAGTACGCGGCCCAGCGCTCCCTGTACCACCTCAAGGAGGCCGACCCGCACGCCTGGGTGTTGCCGCGGCTGTGGGGGCGCGCGAAGGCGGCGATGGCGGCGGTGGAGTTCGACGAGTACGGCGGCGGCCGCCCCGACCGGGTGCACGCCCGTCTCTTCGCCGACCTGATGACGGACCTCGGTCTGGACACCACGTACGGGCGTCACCTGGACGCGGCGTCCGCCGAGTGCCTGGCCACGGTGAACATGATGTCCCTCTTCGGCCTGCACCGGTCCCTGCGCGGCGCTCTGGTGGGTCATTTCGCGGCGGTCGAGATCACCTCGTCGCCGGGTTCCCGGCGGCTCGCCGAGGCGATGCGCCGCACCGGCGCCGGACCGGCCGCCGAGCACTTCTACGACGAGCACGTCGAGGCCGACGCGGTGCACGAGCAGATCGTCCGGCACGAGGTGATCGACGGCCTGCTGGAGCAGGAACCGCACCTCGCGGCGGACGTCGCCTTCGGCATCGACGCCACCGGCCACCTGGAGGACCGCTTCGGCGCCCGGCTGCTCGCCGACTGGCGGGCCGGTCGCTCGTCCCTGCGCACCCCGCTGCCCCGGGTGCCCCACGAGCCTTCCGAAACCTCCCATATTTCGTGATTGCCGGGGTACGTGGGTTCCGTGAACTTTATGGTGCTTCCGGGCGTCTACGCCCCTCAGGAGGACACCGCCCTGCTGGCCGGGGCGCTGTCCGACGAGTCGCTCCCCCCGGCCGCGTCCGTGCTGGACGTGGGGACCGGCACGGGCGCACTGGCCCTGACCGCGGCCCGACGGGGCGCACGGGTGACCGCGGTGGACGTGTCGTGGCGCGCGGTCTGTGCGGCCCGGGTGAACGCCGCCCGGGCCGGACTGCGGATCCGCGTCCGGCACGGCAACCTCTTCACGCCCGTACACGGTGAGACCTTCGACCTGGTGCTGGCCAACCCCCCGTACGTCCCGGCTCCGGGCGGCGGCCGCCCGCCGCGCGGCGCGGCGCGGGCCTGGGACGCGGGACACGACGGCCGACTGGTCCTGGACCGGATCTGCCGCGAGGCACCCGCCCTGCTGCGGCCCGGCGGTGTGCTGCTGCTGGTGCAGTCGGCGCTCAGCGATCCCGAGCGGACCGTCACGCAGCTGCGCGAGGCCGGCCTCAAGGCGGCGGTCACCCGGCGGCAGCGGATCGCCTTCGGGCCCGTGGTGCGTGGCCGCGAGCGCTGGCTGCGGCAGCGCGGGCTGCTGTCCCTGGCCGAGAAGGAAGAGGAACTGGTGGTCGTCCGTGCCGAACTCCCCGTCTGAGACTCCCCGCCCGACCGGTGACGCGCGCCGGGTCAAGGTGCAGCGCCGCGGGCCCCTGCTGGTGGAGGGCCCGGTGGAGGTGGAGCTGGAGGACGGGACCACGGTGTCCTCCGACCGCTTCCAGGTCGCCCTGTGCACCTGTCGGCGGAGCCGGCGCTTCCCCTGGTGCGACACCAGCCACCGCGCCAGGACGTCCGGCACCGGCGAAGGGCCGCCGGCGAAGGACTGACCGGGCGGCGACGGACGACCGGCCGGTCGGCTCCGGTCGCCGGACAGCGGAGAACGGCGGACGGCCCCACTCCGTCCGCCGTCCCCGGTGCGGGACCGCGCGTTCCGTACGGCAGCGCTCGCACTCCCCAGTAGCGAGCCGCCGGTCACGCCGCACGGGCCGGGCGGTCCCGGTCCTCAGAACGTGAAGACGCTGTTGCTGCCCGCGTTCTTCACGCACTCGTTGGCGAAGGTGCGCTCGTAGGAGAGGCGCCGGCCCTGCCAGACCCCGTCGACGGTGACGACCACGGGGGCGTACTCCCGGGTGCACATCACACCGGTGTCCGCCGCCAGGGCGTCGAAGTCACCGCCCGCGCCGCGCAGTTCGGCACAGGCCGAGACCGTGGCGGGATGGGTTCCGGAGGCCGTGGGCGCGCAGGTCAACGTGACCGCGCGTACAGGTACGGCGGTGGCAGCGCTCTCTCCGTGCCCGATGGTCAGCACGAGGGCCGAGGGGGCGTGGAGCGACGCGGGGGCGGTGGCCGGGGAGGCGAGTGAGGCCCCGGCGAGGGGCCCGCAGACGGCGGTGGCCGTCAGGCCCAGAGTCGCTGCCCAGCGCGCGGTGTTCCGCATTGTGTGCATCCTTCCGCTCGTTTCGAGGGAGATGCCGGCCCGGCTCGGTCGGTGCCGGTACGGCGAGCGCGAGTCTGCCTAGTCCGTCGCCGAAACTCATATCGACCCCATGCGTTTCGGTAACCTTGCGTATTGAATCAGTGGCGTGAAGTCACGGAATTCGAACGTTCCAAGTCCGGAACAGGGCGGT
The DNA here is from genome assembly GCF_055589025.1 of Streptomyces sp. NPDC041968. Classification (NCBI taxonomy): domain Bacteria; kingdom Bacillati; phylum Actinomycetota; class Actinomycetes; order Kitasatosporales; family Streptomycetaceae; genus Streptomyces; species Streptomyces sp. NPDC041968. Next base: position 363,724 of record NZ_JBVJCB010000009.1, read on the forward strand.
TCTTGATCGGTCATTGAGGCGTGAACTGGCCGGATGGCGTGATCCGCGCGTTCACCGATAGGCCTGAAACACTCCCGAAACAGACCCGTTCGCCCGGCGGGCCGCCTCGACATACTCGCGGGTATGGTGCTGGGCGGCGCGAGCTCGACGACGAGAGGCGGGAGCCTGGGATGGCGAAGCACTGGGCGGATTTCCAGTACGAGATCTATCTGAACGGGATGACGGGCGCCGTACCGCGCCTGCCCACCGATCTGACCCGGCTGGAGGAGCTGGCCGAGCGGCGGCTCGGTCCCGGTCCCGTGGGGTACGTCGCGGGGAGCGCGGGGGACGGCAGCACCGCCCGCGCCAACCGGGCGGCCCTGGACCGGCATCGGATCGTGCCGCGCATGCTGCGGGACGTGCACGAGCGGGACCTGTCGGTCGAGGTGCTGGGCCGCCCGCTGCCCGCCCCGCTGGCGCTGGCGCCGGTCGGGGTCCTGTCGATCATGCATCCGGACGCGGAGCCCGCCGCCGCCCGGGCCGCCGCCGCCCAGGGCGTGCCGTACGTCCTCTCCTCGGCGTCGAGTACCCCCATGGAGCAGGTCGCCGAGGCGATGGGCGACGCCGAACGGTGGTTCCAGCTCTACTGGCCCAAGGACCGGGAGGTGGCCCGCAGTTTCCTGGGCCGTGCGAAGGCGGCCGGGTACAGCGCGCTGTTCGTCACGTTGGACACGCCCCTGCTGTCGTGGCGGCCGCGCGATCTCGACCAGGCGTACCTGCCGTTCCTGCACGGGGTGGGCACCGCCAACTACTTCTCCGACCCGGCGTTCAGGGCGGGTCTGGCGAAGCCGGTGCACGAGGACCCGAACGCGGCGGTGATGCACTTCGTCGGCATGTTCTCCGATCCCGCCAAGTCCTGGCCCGATCTGGCGTTCCTGCGGGAGAACTGGGACGGTCCGATCGTGCTGAAGGGGGTTCTGCACCCGGACGACGCGCGGATGGCGGCCGACGCGGGGATGGACGGTGTGGTGGTCTCCAACCACGGCGGCCGTCAGGTGGCCGGTTCGGTCGCGGCGGCCGACGCGCTGCCGCGGGTGGTGGAGGCGGTCGGCGACCGGCTGACCGTGCTGTTCGACAGCGGTGTCCGCACCGGTGACGACGTCTTCAAGGCGCTGGCGCTCGGGGCGCGCGCGATACTCCTCGGCCGGCCCTACGTCTACGGGCTGGGCCTCGACGGACAGGCGGGCGTCGAGCACGTGATCCGCTGCCTGCTCGCCGAACTCGACCTGACCCTGGCCCTGTCGGGGCACTCCTCACCGGCCACCCCGGGCCCCGACGACCTCGTCGCGCATCCCGGGTGACCGACTCCGTGGAGCGAGGCGGCCGAGAGCCCGCCCCGCTGCGGCCCACCCACCCCTCCTGCCCGTGGGCCCGGTACGGCCCTCAGCCGCCCGGCAGTTCCACGGTCCGCGCGTCCGGGGCGCCGGTGTCGGCGATGGACAGGGAGGCGTCCGCGGTCGGCACCGACTCGGTCCGCCAGCGCTGGCCGGGGGAACCGTCGCGCACCTTGACGACGACGTCGGCGTCCGGCGCGGTGGAGGTGGCGGCGAGGGCGAGCTGCCGGTCCCGGCGGGGCACCAGCTCCTCCTCACCGGTGAGGTCGTACCGCACGTCGGCGCCCCGCTCGGTGCCGGCGTCGGCGCAGGCACCCAGAACGACGACTCCGGCGTCCGCCTGCGAGTCCAGGCAGAGCCCCGGGTCGGCGACGCTGCGCAGCAGCCCGTCGTCCTCGTGGGTCCACTGCTGGGTCCACGCGTCCGAGCACGCCGCCAGCCGGACGCCCGCGCCGGCCTTCGGCTCGCGGCGCACGTCGAGGCAGAGTTCCGCGGCGACGTTGCGCAGCCGGGTCCGGTCCGGTGCCGTGGGCAGTCCCGCCGAGCCCGGCGGTTCGGGGCGGCTGGTCCCGGAGGCGGCGGTGTCGCCGCCGACGGCGCTGGTGGAGGCGGCCGGGTCGGCGCCACCGCCGTCGTACGACCACACGCTCACCACCAGCGCGATGGACAGCACCCCGGCGGACGCGGCGCCGAACTGCCTCAGCATCGAGCGGCCGGAGCGCGGCCAACCGGGGAGCCGGCGCACGGGCAGGGGCACGCGGGCCAGCAGGCGGGGGCGCCCGCCCCGGTGCCGTGCGGCGCCCTTGGCGAGGGTGCCCAGGGTCGCGCGCGCCGGCCGGGAGTCGAGATAGCGCCGGGCGCCCCAGCCCAGGACCGCTTCGGCGATCAACGTGCCCAGTCCGCGCTCGAAGTGGCCGAGCTGTTCGGCCGCGTGCCGGCAGTGCCTGCAGTCCGCCAGGTGCTTGCGGACGTCCGGCAGCAGGGCTCCGCCCCGGCGGATGGGGACGTCGAGGAGCCGGCCGTGGAAACGGCAGTCCTGGGTCGGCGCGAGCTGCCGGTGGGCGTCCAGACAACCCTCGCGGAATTTCTCCCGCGCGTGTGCGAGGGCGGCCGACGCGGTGTCGGTGTCCATGCCGAGCAGCCCGGCCGGGACACTTATGGGCTCACCCTCGACCTCCGTGTGCCACAGCAAACAGCGGGCCGGACCGGGAAGGGACGCGAATGCCCGCGCGGCCAGGGTGCGGTTTTCCGGAGTCAGGGACTTCGCCGCCCGCATACCACGTCCCCCGGCGGGTTTGAGCAGGTGCGGGAGAACGCTGGACACCCCCTCGTCCGCGGACCACTGCCGGACCGTGTCCCGGACGGCCACCAGCAGCCTCGGGCGCAGGGCCGTGGCCGGTTCCCCGTGCGCCAGCCGGTCCAGGACCCGGTGCCAGGCGGCGGCGGTGACCATGGCCGTGACCTGTGCCGACGTGGCGAGGCAGATGGTCGCGTAGTCGTGGGCGGGCTGCCAGTGGCGGGCCATCAGCAGCGCCGCCGCCCGGGAGGCGGCGCTCTCCGGGCCGTCCCTCAGCCGGGCGGCCAGCAGCTCGTCGGACTCCCCGGACTCCCCGCCGGAGGGCGGGTACGCGGGCCGAGGGGGGTGGGGGGTGGGCACTGAGACTGTTCCTTCCCACGCGCAGGTGACGCAGAAGTCCTGATCGCCGAAAAGGAGACCCGAATGGTGTATACCTTTTCGGCGCGGCGGGGGAGCGTGAATTCGCCATGGCGAAATTCGGACCCGGTCCGTCAAAGCGCGTGCGAGACCCGGCCTTTACCCCCCGCACGGGTGCTTCACTCTCGCACAAACCACTCATGGTCAACAAGGCGACCGGGAGACCCGGGCCTTCTTTGAAAGAAGGTCAGATTCCGGGGAATTCATGGGCCGTACACGGGCTTTCGGTCCTTCGCGTACGCCCGACTTGCCTAATCCGCGCGTCCACCGGTCAGATCTGCCAGGAACGGAGCCGGTCGGCCGCGCCGTAGACGTCGGCCTTGCCGGACATCAGGTCACGCGCGAGGTCGACCAGGGCGCCGTAGGGCGGGTCGATGCCGACATCGCTGGCGTACATGTAGGCCACGGCGGTCGCGCAGGCGAAGCGGGCGTTGGCCGAGGGAAGCGGCTTGAGCACGGCGAGGGCGTGCAGCAGGGCGGCGGCCCGCCAGGCCGGGTCGGAGTCCACGCCGAGGCGGGGCGGGTCGACGCGGTGCCGGGCGACCGCGGCGACCAGCGCGGAGAAGTCGTTGACGACGGGCTGCTCCGGCAGTACTTCCTCGTGACGCTGGAGCAGCCAGGGCACGTCGATGTGCAGGACCGGTGCCATGGGTCAGGCGGCCCGCCCCTCGCCCTGGACGGGCGGTGGTTCGTCGTCCGGGAAGGCGGCCGCGAACTCGTCGGCGTGGGCCGAGAAGAACCGGCGGAAGGCCTCGGCACCCTCTTGCAGCGCCCGGTGCCGGGCTATGTCGGCGGCGGCGGCCTCCCGCACGAGCGCCTTCATCGACGTACCGCGTTCCTTGGCGATCTGCCGCAGGTCCTCTAGCTCGCGGTCGCTGAACTCCACGTTCAGGGCTGGCATGCCTCCCACGGTACCGCGCGGGTACTGACCCGTAAATAGCAGCAGGTCAGAGCCGTGCTACGACGGTACCGCGGGAGGCCGGCACAGCAGTGGTGCGGTCAGCCCTGGTCCGCCGCGAAGGAGGCCATCCGGGCCAGTGCGGCGTTCCAGTTGATGGTGTGCTCGTTGGTCGACCAGGACTGGATGTCGTCGATGAAGCAGAACTGGGCGACACAGCCCTGGAGTTTGCTCTGCGCGTAGGGGTCCTGGATGCTCGAGTTCGGACCGCCGGACAGGGTGCCGTCGGGCGGCGCGGGCAGTGACGGGTCGAGCTGGTGGGCGTACCAGCGGCTGTGCTGGTTGTGGGCGTTGACCTCGCCGTAGCCGGTGACGTACGACATGTTCAGCGCGTTGCGGCCCAGGATGTAGTCCATGCTCTGGACGGCACCGTCACGGTACTTCGAGCCGCCGGTGATGTCGTAGGCGGTGGCGAGGACGACGGCGTTGTTCAGGACCTGATGGCTGGAGCCCCAGTCGTAGACGTTGCCCTCGGGCGCGTACGGCATGCCGTACGGGTGCGCCTTCAGCGTGGCCAGGTAGCGGTCGGCGCCCTGGACGACGGACCGGCGGACCTGGTCCCGGCCGGGGAGCCTGTTCGGCACGGTCGCGAGGTCCAGCCGGGCCGCGGCCGCGGTGCGCGCCCAGTCGAAGCCGATCGGGCCGAAGATGTCGGCGGTGTGGACCGGGGAGTTCAGCACGTGGTCCTTGAAGTCACGCTCCCCCGTGGTCAGGTACAGCTCGGCCGCCGCCCAGTAGAACTCGTCCTCGACCTGGCCGTCGGGGTAGGCCCCGCCGCCGATGCCGTCGTTCTCGTCGGCGAGCACGTCCGGGTGGGCGAGGGCCGCGGTCCAGGCGGCGCGGGCCGCGTCGAGCGCCTTCGCGGCGAACTCCCGGTCGTAGGGGCGGTAGAGGCGGGCCGCCTGTGCCGCCGTCGCGGCCAGGTTCAGGGTGGCCGCGGTGGTCGGCGGGTGCAGCTCGCGCTTCTGGGGGTCGTCGTCGGGCAGCAGCGGCAGCCCGGTCCACGCCTCGTCATGGATCTTGTGGTGGGCCATGCCGGCCAGCGGCCGGCCCTCCGGTACCTGCATCTTCAGCAGGAAGTCCAGCTCCCAGCGGACCTCGTCCAGGATGTCCGGCACCTTGTTGCCGCTCTCCGGGATGGCGAGGGTGCCGTCGCCGAGCTTCGACGGCTCCCCGGTGCGGGCGTGCAGCGAGCGCTCGTAGGTGCTGAGCAGCTCCCAGGTGGAGATGCCGCCGTTCACGACGTACTTCCCGTGGTCGCCGGCGTCGTACCAGCCGCCGGAGACGTCGAGGGTGTAGTCGCACACGCCGGGCTGGCAGGGCACCTCGGTGTCGCCCTGGTTGGGCGCCACGCCGACGTGCCCGGCCGGGCGGGCGTAGCCGGGGCGCAGGTCGTCGCTGATGGCGATGCCGCTGCGCTGTGTGTAGTAGTACTTCGCGGAGTCGGTGCGCAGCCGCTCGTAGGCGGCCGTGCCGATGTCGAAGGGGCGGCTGGTCTCGCCGTCGGCGACCAGGGTGTAGCCCGCGCCGCGCGCGGTGTGGCGGCCGAAGTCGATCGAGTGGACGTTCTGTCCCGAGGAGGGGTCCACGCCCCGCGGCACGCTCCAGCCCTGGGCGACGGTCCGGCCGTCGTCGTCCTTCAGCCGCCACGGCAGGCGCGCGGTGGCCTCGGTGACGAGGGTGGCGTTCTTCGGGCCGGACGGCAGGTAGCCGACCTGGTTGACCCGGACCCGCGGCCCGGTGTCGGGCACGTGCGGCTCGGGCGCCACCCCGCCCAGCAGGGACACGTCGTCCACGCAGAACCGCCAGGGGTCGGGCGTGCCGCCGAGCTGGAACCCGACCTGGCCCTGGGTGGTGTCGACGGGCGAGGTGAAGGTGTACGAGTAGGTGTTGCCGGAGACGCTCAGCTGCGGGCTGACCTCGTAGTAGGTGTCGTACGGGGCCACCGACAGGCCCACGATCGCCCGGACCACGTGGTCGGCTGGCGCGCCGGTCGCGGAGAAGGAGAACCGGTACGACTCTCCCGCCACCAGGGTGACGTCGTTCTGGCCGACGGCCGCGTCCCAGCGGTTGGCGGTGCCGCCGGGGGCGTCGGCACACAGCCGGCCGTCGGACACGCCGGCGGTGACGTTGCTGCTCGACCACCAGGATGCGGTGCCGTCGTCGAACGTCCCGTTCCTGACCTGTTCGGTCTCCTCGGCCCCGGCCGGAGCGGCGGGCACCGCGGTGACGGCCGCCGCCAGCAGGGCCGTCAGGGAGACGGCGAGTGCGGTTCTGCGTCTTTTCACGTCTGGGCTCCTCAAGGGAGGTGCGGGGGGTGACGCTCACGTCGATGGGAGGGCGCCCCCCATCGATGGGAGCGCTCCCAAAAGGGATCGCAGGCCATGCTTGTGGCAGACATGACACCCCGTCAACGGTCCGGACGGGACTGGTTTCCCGTCCGGACCCCGTGAACGGCGTCAGGCCGTGGGCGCCTCCAGCCGGCTGATGCGGACCGCTCCCTCCACCTCGCCGGGGTGGCGGCTGGTCATGGTGAGCCGGACGCGGGAGCCGCGTAGCGCGTCGAAGGTGATGACGGTGGGCGCGTCGGAGGCGGTCGCCCAGTCGGTCCGCGTCCCCTCCGCCGCGCGCCAGGCGCGGCCGTCCCAGACGGCGACCTCGACCGTGGCGGGCAGGCTGTGGCGGCCGTCGACGGTGAAGGACACCTCCAGGCGGTCGTACGTGCGCCGGCGGCCGTGGTCCACCGAGACCCAGTCCTCGCCGCGGGCTCCCTCGAAGGCGGGCAGCAGGGCGGTCGCCGCCTTGTGGAAGCCGTTGGACCAGCCGGTCGCCGGGTCGCCGTCGAGCATGGCGCCGGGAAGGGTGTCGGGGCGGCCGGAGTAGCTCGCGTCCGCGTGCGGGTGGGCCACGGGGGCCGGGTGATCGGCGCGGAAGCGGGGGGCCGGCGTGGTCGCCGGGTCCTCGGCCCGGCGCGTGCGCACGGTCGCCGTGCCCGTGCGCAGCCCGTCCGCGCGGGCCGTGACCCGGAGTGTCCCGGGCCCAGTGCCCGACCGCACGATGGCCAGGGCCTTGCCGTGGAAGGCGGTGCGGGTACGGGCCTGGTAGCGCTCGGCGCTCTCCTGGCGGCCGTTGTCCACTCCGGCCAGGGAGCCGCCCGCCACCTCGAAGGAGAGCAGGTGCTCGGCGCCGGGCACCACCACGCCGCGCCGGTCGACCACCTCGGCGGTGACGAAGACCAGGGAACGGCCGTCGGCGGCGACGCTCCCGCGGTCCGGCGTCAGGCGCACGGCGTACGGGGTCCCGGCGGTGCGCAGGACGTCGGTGGCGACCACCCTGCCGTCCCGCCGGGCCACGGCCTTCAGCTCGCCCGGCTCGAAGGGGACCGTCCAGGCCAGGTGCAGCTTGCCGGCGCTGCCGTTCGGACTGGTGTAGCTGCCGGGGTAGGGGCCGTCGGTGAAGGTCTTGTCGTCACCGGTGGCCTCGGTGGTCTCCAGGTAGGAGCGGCCGTCGACGGTCTTCTTGGTGTCGAACGCGCGGATGCCCAGGGACCTCCCGTTCAGGTACAGCTCGACGGTGGCGACGTTCGCGTACGCCCAGACCTCGACGGTGTCGCCCTCGCGGTGGTTCCAGCTGGTCGGCAGCAGGTGGACCATCGGCTCGTGGGTCCACTGGCTCCGGAACAGGTGGTACATGTCCTTGGGGAAGCCGGCGGTGTCGACCGCGCCGAAGAAGGAGGCCTTCACCGGGAAGACGTCGTAGGGCGTGGGCTCCCCGATGTAGTCGATGCCGGACCACAGGAACTGGCCGGCGAACCACTTCCGGTCCCGGTCCTTCTTGTGGCCGTACTCGCCGCTCATGGTCCAGGAGGCGAGGTTGTTGTCGTAGGACGAGGTGGCCCGCCTGCCCGGGGCGTGGTTCTCCCCGGTGTTGAGGTGCTCCGGTTCCTGGTAGGTGCCGCGCGTGGAGGTCTCGGACGACGACTCGGACTCGAAGAGGAACAGGTGCGGGTAGGCCGCGTGCAGGTCGTCCACCGACCTGGCGGTGTTGTAGTTGAGGCCCAGACCGTCGAGCCTGGCCAGCATCAGGTCGGCCGCGGAGCCCTTGGCCGGCATGCGGCGGTACTTGTCGGAGCCGATGACCAGCGGGCGGGTGTCGTCGGCGGCGCGGATCGCGTCGATGATCCGGTCGGCCATCGCGAGCCCGGCGGTGGAGGTGGAGTCGGGGACCTCGTTGCCGATCGACCACATCACCACGGCGGGCGAGTTGCGGGCGGCGAGCACCATCTCGGTGGCGTCCGTCTCGCACCACTCGTCGAAGAACCGGCCGTAGTCGTAGGTGTTCTTGCCGGTGCGCCAGCAGTCGAAGGCCTCCACCAGCATGATGATGCCCAGCTCCTCGCAGACCTCGATCATCTCGGGCGCGGGCGGGTTGTGGGAGGTCCGGAAGGCGTTGACGCCCATCGACTTCATGAGGGTCATCTGGCGGCGGATCGCGTCGGTGCTCACGGCGGCGCCGAGCGCCCCGAGGTCGTGGTGCAGGTCGACGCCCTTGATCTTGGCGTACCTGCCGTTGAGGTGGAATCCCTCCTCGGGGTCGACACGGAAGGTGCGGATGCCGAACGGGGTGCGGTAGGTGTCTACGGCGCGCCCGCCCACCCGCAGTTCGGTGTGCAGGGCGTACCGGTGCGGTGTCGCGAAGTCCCACATCCGGGGGCGTTCGACGGTGAGTTCGTGCGTCTCGCTCGCGTCCGTGGTGACGTCGACCGTGGATGTCGCGCGGGCCACGGTGCGTCCGTCGGAGTCCTTGACCGTCGACCGGATCTCGACCTCGCGCGCGGTGCCGGTCGTGTTCACGACCGACGTCGCCACCCGGACGACGGCGCGCTCCTCGCTCACCCGCGGTGTGGTGACGTACGTGCCCCAGCGCCGTACGTGCACCGGTTCGGTGACGACGAGGCGGGCCTCGCGGTAGATGCCGCTGCCGGAGTACCAGCGGCTGCTGGGCAGCCGGTTGCGCACCCGCACGGCGAGGACGTTCTCGGTGCGGCCGTCGGTGTGCACCAGGTCGGTGAGGTCGAGGGCGAAGCCCGTGTAGCCGTAGGGGTGGCGGCCCGCCTCCCGGCCGTTGCAGTGGACGTGGGCGTCCATGTACACGCCGTCGAACTCGACCGAGATCCGCTTTCCGGCGAGGGCGGGCGGCAGGGTGAAGGCGAGGCGGTACCAGCCGAGGCCGCCCGGGAGGAATCCGGTGCCGCTGGTGGTGCCGTACTCCGTGGTGGGCGCCTGCTCGATGCTCCAGTCGTGCGGGACGGCGACCTCGCGCCACGCCGAGTCGTCGTAGGCGGGGTCGGCGGCGCCGGTCGTGTCGCCGGCGGAGCCGTCGGGGTCGGCGAGCAGGAAGCGCCAGCCGTCGCGCAGGGGGATGACGCCGCGGCCCGCACGGACCCCGGACGTGTCCGCGGCCGAGGCCGGCGGGGCGCCGAGCACCGCTCCGGCCGCCGGTGTCGCGGCGGAGGCGATCAGAACCGTTCTGCGCGTGACCGTCATGGCGGATCTCCCTCGGCAGGACAACAGAGCAGGACAACAGAGCTCAGAAACACTCGCAACTGATCGCGACCAAACAGATTCTGACGTCGCGCCACATGTGCTCGTCAAGAGCGCAGAAAGCCTTTTCTGTCCCGTGCGGCCCGCCGTCCCGGTGGCCCTTGGGGCGACGGGGCTCCGCGGGCCCTGTGGTTCGGGTCCGTACGGAGCGCGGACGCACTAGGCTGGTCCTCAGGTGACGCGCTGTTCACCATGGGTGTGCGCAATGGAGTGGCGACGATGAGTCCGGTCAACCCGTCCGACGATGCCGCCACGGCCCGCGTCGTCGTCGACGACTCCGGCACCTTGCGGGAGTGGAACGAGGGCGCCCGCCTGCTGCTGGGCCATCCGGCCGCCGATGTCGTGGGACGCCCCGCCGCCGCGCTGCTGGCCGACGGCGCCGACGACCCCCGGCCCGGCCCCGGCGAGGAGCGCTGGAACGGCACGCTGGCCCTGCGGCACCGCGACGGGCGCACCGTCTCCGTGTGGGTGCTCGCCCACCGCAGACCGTCACCGGACGGCGCCCCCGGCACATGGCTCGCGGTCTCCCCGCTGGACCGCGGCCCCGAACGCCCGGAGGACCCGCTGGTCGCGGCGGCCCTCGCCCAGTCCCCCTGCGCCACGATGATCTTCGACGACCGGCTTCGGCTGCGCGATGTCAACGACGTCATGGCCCAGCTCCTCGGTCTCCCGGCGGACCGCGTCCGCGGTCTGCGGCCCACCGACCTCGGCAGCCGACCGCAGAACACGGAGCTGGAACGACGCCTGCGGCAGGTGCTCGACACCGGCCGCACGGACGACATGCACACCCACCTCAAGGCCACCGGCGAGAGCCGCGCCCACGCGTGGCACGCCCGGATCGCGCCCCTCAGCGACGCCGGCGGGCGGGTGCGCGGCGCCTGCGTGAGCGCCCACGACTTCACCGAGCAGCACCTGTCCCGCGAGCGACTGCACCTGGTCAACGAGGCCAGCGTCCGCATCGGCACGACGCTGGACGTGACCCGTACGGCACAGGAGCTGGCGGACGTGTCCGTCCCCGCGCTGGCGGACTTCGTGAGCGTCGACCTGCTGGACGCGCAGGAGCACGGCGGTGAGCCCGCCGCCGCGCCGGCGCCGCCGGTGGGCCTGCGCCGGGCCGCCCACCAGTCGGTCAACCCGGGGTGCCCGGAGGCGGTGGTCGAGCCGGGACGGCTGGACGTCTACCCGGCCGGGTCGCCCCAGGCCGAGTGTCTGGTCGCCGGCCGCGCGATCATCGCCGAGGTGCCCAGCGGCGACCTGGAGCGCTGGCGGGAGTGGGACCCGCTGCGCGTCCGGCGGGTCCAGGAGTACGGCATCCACTCCACGATGTCCGTGCCGCTGCAGGCCCGCGGCACCACCCTCGGCGTCGCGGTGTTCACCCGGTTCCGGCGGCCGTACCCCTTCACGGACGACGACCGGCTGCTCGCCGAGGAGGTCACCGCCCGCGCCGCCGTCTGCATCGACAACGCCCGCCGCTACTCCCGCGAGCGGGAGTCGACGCTGACCCTGCAACGCAGCCTGCTCCCCCGCTGGCTGCCGCCCACCGCGGCGGTGGAGGCGGCCTCCCGCTATCTGCCGGCCGCGCGCTCCGGGGTCGGCGGCGACTGGTTCGACGTCATCCCGCTGTCCGGGATGCGGGTGGCGATGGTCGTCGGGGACGTCGTCGGCCACGGCATCCAGGCCTCGGCCACCATGGGCCGGCTGCGCACCGCGGTCCGCACCCTCGCCGACATCGACCTGACGCCCGACGAACTCCTCACCCACCTCGACGACCTGGTCGTCCGGCTGTCCGAGGAGTCCGGCGACGACGGCACCGGCGAGGTCGGCGCCACCTGCCTGTACGCGGTGTACGACCCGGTGTCGCGGCGCTGCTCGCTGGCCCGGGCCGGGCATCCGGCACCGTTCCTGGTCCCGCCGGACGGCCCGCCCCGGCAGATCGGCCTGCCCTCCGGCCCGCCGCTGGGCGTGGGCGGGCTGCCCTTCGAGTCCGCCGAACTGGAGCTGCGCGAGGGCAGCGTGCTGTCGTTCTACACCGACGGGCTGGTGGAGAGCCGGGAGCGGGACGCCGACGCCGGCCAGGCGCTGCTGCGCGAGGCGCTGGCCGCTGCCACCGACTCGCTGGACACCCTGTGCGACCGGGTGCTGCACGCCCTGCTGCCGTCGGGCGGCGCCGCCGACGACGTGGCCCTGCTGCTGGCCCGTACCCGGGGGCTGCCCGCCGGGCAGGTCGCCACCTGGGACATCCCGAACGACCCGTCGCTGGTCGCCCCCGTCCGCAAGCAGGTCGTCGAGCAACTGTCCGTCTGGTCCCTGCTGGAGGCGTCGTTCACCGCCGAGCTGGTGGTCAGCGAGCTGGTCACCAACGCCATCCGGTACGGCTCCCCGCCCATCCGGCTACGGCTGATCCACGACACGGCGACGCTGATCTGCGAGGTCTCCGACACCAGCCACACCGCGCCGCACCTGCGCCGGGCCAAGACCTGGGACGAGGGCGGCCGCGGTCTGCTGCTGGTGGCCCAGCTGACCCAGCGCTGGGGCAGCCGGCACACGACCGAGGGCAAGACGATCTGGGCGGAACTGGGGCTGCTCGGCGAGGAGTGACCCTAGGGGCGCGGGCTGGACGGGTACCGGGCGCGCCCTCGTTTCCCGGCCCGTGCGGCGGGACACTCGACGGCACAGGGCGTACGGTGCCGTCCCGCGCGGCGGGCCGTGCGCGGGACCTCACGGGAGTGCGGAGAAGCGATGGCGAACACGTCCCAGCCCCTGCGCCGGACGGCCCTGCTGGCGAGTGCGCTCGCGGTCCTCGGCGTACTGACCGCGTGCGGGAGCGAGAGCGGTACGGCGGGCCCGGGCACCCCGCGAGCCACCGAGGCCCCGGGCACGACCGGGGCGGACTCCGGTGTCGGCAGCGCCACCGCGCCCGCCGACGGCACCACGCCCAGCGACACCGCCGGGTCGGCCTCCGCCTCGGCCCGCACCGACGGCCGCTGCCACACCTCCGAGCTGCGGGCCGCCGTCGGCCGCGTCGACCCGGGCGCGGGCCAGCGGAACTTCCCGATCGTGCTGACCAACACCTCCGACCGCACCTGCACGGTGTACGGCCATCCGGGCGCCGCCTTCGTGGACGCGTCCGGCGAGCAGCTGGGCACGGACCCCGACCGCGTGCCCTCCTCCCCCGAGACGCTCACGCTGACACCGGGAAAGAGCGCGTGGGCCGGGCTGTCCTTCTCCAGTCCGCAGATCAGCGGCGCCCGCACCGCGACCCCGGCGGCACTGCTCGTCACCCCGCCGGACGAGCGGGACCCCATCGAGGTCGCGTGGACGGCCGGTGAGGTCCCGGTGGGCGGCGACGGGTCGTCCGTGTCCGTCACCGCCCTGGAAGCGGGGACCGGGCCCTGACATCACGGGGCGCTCCCCCGGGGGGGATCAGTGACCGGCGATCGGGTGCGGCGCGTAGGGCCGCTCCAGCTCCTCGACCTCCTTCTCGGTCAGCGTCAGTTCGACCGCCGCCACGGCGTCCTCGAGGTGCCGCGGCTTCGAGGCGCCGATGATCGGCGCGGTCACCGTGGACCGGTGCAGCAGCCAGGCCAGGGCCACCTGCGCGCGCGGCACGCCGCGGTCGCCGGCGATGCGGGTGACGGCGTCGACCACGGCGCGGTCGCCCTCCTGGTAGAGGGTGCTGCCGAAGGTGTCGGTGGCGCTGCGCTCGGTGGCGGTGTCCCAGTCGCGGGTGAGGCGGCCGCGGGCGAGCGGGCTCCAGGGCAGCACGCCGACGCCCTGGTCCGCGCAGAGCGGCAGCATCTCCCGCTCCTCCTCGCGGTAGAGGAGGTTGTAGTGGTTCTGCATGGACACGAACTTCGTCCAGCCGTGCCGCTCGGCGGTGTACTGCATCTTCGAGAACTGCCAGGCGTACATCGAACTGGCCCCGAGGTAGCGGACCTTGCCCGCCCGCACCAGGTCGTGCAGCGCCTCCATCGTCTCCTCGACCGGCGTGTGCGGGTCGAAGCGGTGGATGTGGTAGAGGTCGACGTACTCGGTGCCCAGGCGGCGCAGGCTGTGGTCGATCTCGGTCATGATCGCCTTGCGGGACAGCCCCCCGCCGTTCGGTCCGGGCCGCATCCTGCCGTGCACCTTGGTCGCGAGCACGATGTCGTCGCGGCGGGCGAAGTCGCGCAGCGCCTTGCCGACGATCTCCTCGCTGGTGCCGTCCGAGTAGACGTTGGCCGTGTCGAAGAAGGTGATGCCGGCGTCCAGCGCCTGCCGGATCAGCGGACGCGAGGCCTCCTCGTCGAGGGTCCACTCGTGCGTGCCGCGGTCGGGCACACCGTAGGTCATGCAGCCCAGGCAGATCCGCGAGACGTCCAGGCCCGTCGCGCCGAGCTTCACGTACTGCATCGTTGCCGCTCCTGTCTTCGGGATCATCGGTGACAGTCGCGAGCGTACGTCCTGGTGCGGACTCGAAGGCCGGGCGGGTCAGCGCGGTTCGAGCAGGTCCAGCGCCCGTTCCCAGGCGAAGTCCGGTCGGGTGCCGTCCGCTGCCGCCTCCCCGGCGTACGGGTCGCCGAAGCGCACACCCATGCCGCGCAGCCGCGCCAGGCTCTCCCGGTACGCGGGGTGGGAGGCCAGCGCGTCGGCGACGCACGGCAGTACGGCGACGGGGACGCCCAGTCCGCAGGCTTCGCACAGGGTGGCCAGGGCCAGGGTGTCGGCCAGGCCGGCCGCCCACTTGTTGACCGTGTTGAAGGTGGCGGGCGCGACGACGACGGCGTCCGGCGCCGGGAAGGGCCGCGGATCGCCGGGGCGGCGCCAGGCGGAGCGGATGGGGCGGCCGGTCCGTGCCTCGACGTCGGCGGTGTCGAAGAAGCCGTCCATGGCGACCGGGGTCGCGAAGACGCCGACCTCCCAGCCGCGTTGCCGCGCGGCGGTGATCAACCCGGTGACGCCCGAGGCCACTCCGGCGGCGCACACGACGACGTAGAGGAAGGGTTTCGCGGCGCTCCCGGCCTGTTCGCTCACCCCGGAACCCTACTGAACGGTCCGGGGGCCGCGGATGCGGCGGTCCGACTCCGCGATGGCCACGTCGTTGATGCTCGCCTCCCGCCGGGTCATGAGGCCGTGCTCGTCGAACTCCCACAGCTCGTTGCCGTAGGAGCGCCACCACTGGCCGTCGGCGTCGTGGGACTCGTAGCGGAAGCGGACGGCGATGCGGTTGCCGTCGAAGGCCCACAGCTCCTTGCGCAGCGCGTACTCGTGCTCACGCGCCCACTTGGCGGTGAGGAACTCGACGATGGCCGGGCGACCCGTCAGGAACGTGTCGCGGTTGCGCCAGACGGAGTCCTCGGAGTACGCGAGCGCGACCCGGTGCGGATCGCGGGTGTTCCAGGCGTCCTCGGCCGCCCGCACCTTCCGGGCGGCGGTCTCGCGGGTGAACGGCGGCAGGGGCGGACGGTCGGTCGTCATGGCTGAACCTCCGGGGAGAGCAGTGGAGAACGCACGTTCTCGCATGCGGCTGCTACGGTAGGAGAACGTGCGTTCTCCCGTCAAGGAAGCAGGTCGGAGCGCGCGGGAGGGACACGGCGCTTCCGGTAAGGGGTCACCATGGACGGCGAGGCCGCCCGCGAGCGGGTGCTGGACGCGGCGGAGCGGCTCTTCTACGCGCGGGGCGTCCAGGCCGTCGGCATGGACGACGTCCGCGGCGACTCCGGTGTCTCCCTCAAGCGCCTCTACGGGCTGTTCCCGGCCAAGGAGCAGCTGGTGGTGGCGTATCTGGAACGGCGTGACGTCCGCTGGCGGGGACGGCTGGCGGAGTACGTCGACCGGCACGCGGAGCCCGGTACCCGGATCCTGGCCGTCTTCGACTGGCTCGGGCAGTGGTTCGCCGAGCCCGGCTTCCGCGGCTGCGCGTGGATCAACGCGTACGGCGAACTGGGGGCCACCTCGGCGCCGGTGGCGGACCGGGTGCGGGCGCACAAGGAGGCGTTCCGCGCGTTCCTCGACCGCCTGGCGACCGACGCGGGACTGCCCGCCGCGGTGGGCGGGCAGCTGTTCCTGCTGGCCGAGGGTGCCATGGTCACCGCGGGCGTCGCGGGAGGTACGGGTCCCGCCCGGGAGGCCCGCGAGGCGGCGCGCGTCCTGCTGGCCGCCGCGGGGGCGGAGGAGGGTGCGCCCTCGTCATCGGATACCCGGGGCATCCACCCGGCGACGTGACGTTCGGCCGGGTCGGTGGAGGTTGCCTACGGGCCGAACCGATGCCGGGCGGGCCTAGGGAGCGAACGCCCGGGCCACGGTGAGGCTGTCCTCGTACACGTGGTGGCGGACGACCAGGCCGTTCCGCACGGTCAGGTGCAGGGCGAAGGTGGCTCGATAGGAGCGCCCGGTGGTCGCGGCGGTCTGCCGGATCTCGCCGAGCACCACGGCGTCCTCACCCTCGACCAGGACGCGCTCGATGCGGGTGTCCGCCCGGCCCGGCACATGGTGGGCGGCGAGCAGGCGGTAGTGGTCGGCGGCGTCCGCCCGGGTGCGCCGGTGCCGGATCCAGGGGGTGGCGGCGCGGCCGTGCTCGTCCTCGGGCCAACTCAGCCGCCAGTCGGCCGACTCGTCGTACAGCTCGGCGATCCGGTCCGGGTCGCCCTGCCCGATCCTGCGCAGCAGCTCCTCGACCGTGGCGCGGGTGGTGGTCACGTCACCGGTGGCGGTGGTCATGGCCGGCGTCTCCTTCGGCTGGGTCGTCGTGCGGACGAGGACGAGTGTGCCGCACGGCCCGCCGGTGGCGCGATGACGCGTGAGGTCATTGCGCCGCGGGAAGTGCACGGGGGTAATGCGGTAAGGATGGACACGGCGCCGCCGGGTCCACCGCGGTGCCGGTCAGCCGTACGACTCGATGATGGGACGGATGCCATGCCTCTTGACGGCGAGTACGAACCCAGCCCGACGCAGTGGGTGCGCGAACAGGTCGAGCTCTACGAGAGCTCCGGCGGTACCAAGGGCACGACCCTCATGGACACGGGGATGCCGGTCATCGTGCTCACCACGAGGGGCGCGCGGAGCGGCAAGATCCGCAAGACACCGCTGATGCGCGTCGAGCACGAGGGCCGCTACGCCGTGGTCGCCTCACTGGGCGGGGCGCCCAAGCACCCGGTCTGGTACCACAACATCAAGTCCGACCCCCACGTGGAGCTGCAGGACGGCCCGGTGAAACGGGACATGACGGCCCGTGAGATCACCGGCACGGAGAAGGCCGAATGGTGGGAGCGTGCCGTCGCGGCGTACCCGCCGTACGCCGACTACCAGAAGAAGACGGACCGGGAGATCCCGGTGTTCGTCCTGGACCCGGTCGACGGGGACTGAGCCGGCGGGCGGAAGTTCCCCCGAAAGCCGTGCGCATGGTCCCGTCGATGCCGGGAACGCGTGCTTCAGGCCCCGCCGCGCTCCCCCGTCGCGGCGGGGCTTTCCGCTGCTTCCTCGGCGAGCCGGTCGGTGACGTCGAGGAAGATCTGCCGCGCCTCGGGCACGGTGCGCGCGATCGAGCCCTTGATGCGCACGGCGACCTCCTCCACCCGCTCGCTGTCCAGACCGGGCACCAGGTCGATGCGGGCGGCCACCAGGGTGGAGTCCAGCCCCGTCTTCATGGTGAACAGGGCCTCGACGCTGTCGATCTCCGGCTGCGCGCACAGCAGCGCCCGGATGCGGCCGCTGGCCTCCGGGTCGGCGGCCTCGCCGATCAGCTGGTCGCGGGCCTCGCGGCCCAGCCGGTACGCCACGTACACGAGCAGCGCGCCGATCGCGAGCGAGGCGCAGGCCTCCCACACCACCTGTCCGGTGACCATGTGCAGGGCCATTCCGGTCATCGCGAGGGTCACGCCGAGCACCGCGGTGCCGTCCTCGGCGACGACCGTGCGCAGGGCCGGGTCGCGCAGCCCGGTGGCGAGCCCGCCCTGGCCCCGCACCTGGTGGAGGGCGCGCAGCAGGGAGGCTCCCTCGGCGAGCAGGGCGACGCCGAGCACGATCAGCCCGGCCACGTAGCCGCCGAGTTCCTCCTGGGCGCCGGTGCGCAGGGCCTCGACCCCTTGGTAGAAGGAGAAGCAGCCACCCATGACAAAGATGCCGACGGCTGCCAGCAAGGACCAGAAGAACCGTTCCTTGCCGTATCCGAAGGGGTGTCGGCGGTCAGCGGGGCGGCGGCTGCGACGCAGGGCGGCGAGCAGGAAGACCTCGTTCAGGCTGTCGGCCACCGAGTGCGCCGCCTCCGACAGCAGCGCGGGCGAGCCCGCCACGAATCCCCCCACCGCCTTGGCGGCGGCTATCACCAGGTTGGCCGCGAGCGCTACCAGTACCGTGACACGCGTCTTGCGGTCGGCACCGGCGTCGGCCTCGCGGGCCGCTGTCCCGTGGCCCGTCCCGTCGTCGCTCCCCCGCACCGTCCCGTGGTCGGTCCCGTGATCCTTCTTGTCTTCCGAAGCTGTCCCAGTCACGAGGGCCCGACTGCCCTCGGCCGACCGGGCTCACACCCCCCTTGTGGGTGGCCCACCAGTGCCGACCGCCGAAAACGGGGAACGCGTCCTGGGGAGCACACGAACGACCGGAAGGCGGGGCCATGAGTGGTGACGGCGGAACGCCCGGCAACAGCGGCTACGGCAGGAAGGCGTTCAAGCGGTCCAGGAGCCACTTCGCGGACCGGATCACCGCGGACGGCCGGGACGGCTGGCCCGTGGCGCCCGGCCGCTACCGGTTGGTGGTGAGCCGTGCCTGTCCGTGGGCGAGCCGCGCCCTCGTCGCACGACGCCTGCTCGGGCTGGAGGACGCCCTGTCCCTGGCCGTCGCCGACCCCCTCCAGGACGACCGCAGCTGGCGCTTCACCCTGGACCCCGGCGGCCGCGACCCGGTGCTCGGCATCCGCTTCCTCAGCGAGGCCTACGACCGACGCGAGACCGGCTACCCGGGCGGGGTGAGTGTGCCGGCGGTCGTGGACGTGCCCAGCGGGCAGCTGGTCACCAACGACTACCAGCAGATCACCCTGGACCTCGCGACCGAGTGGACGTCCCTGCACCGGCCGGGGGCACCCGACCTGTACCCGGACGCCCTGCGCGACGAGATCGACGAGGTGATGGCGGACGTCTACGAGGACGTCAACAACGGCGTCTACCGGGCGGGGTTCGCCACCGGTCAGGAGGAGTACGAGACGGCGTGCGCGGGGGTGTTCCGACGCCTGGAGGCGCTGGCGCCCCGGCTGGAACGGCAGCGCTACCTGGTCGGTGACACGATCACGGAGGCGGACATCCGGCTGTTCACCACACTCGTGCGTTTCGACGCCGTCTACCACGGCCACTTCAAGTGCAACCGCTGGAAGCTGACGGAGAACCCGGTGCTGTGGGGGTACGTCCGCGACCTGTTCCAGACGCCCGGCTTCGGCGACACCGTCGACTTCGACCACATCAAACGCCACTACTACCAGGTGCACACCGGCATCAACCCGACCGCCATCGTGCCCCTGGGCCCGGACCTGTCCGGCTGGCTCACGCCCCATCACCGGCAGGAGCTGGGCGGGCGGCCGTTCGGCGACGGGACCCCACCGGCGCCGGCCCGCGCCGACGAGGCGGTTCCGCCACCGGGCGGGCCCTGACCGTACGACCGACCGACGACACACGCATCCGAATCCAAGGAGACCCACGTGGGCAAGAAAAAGAAGAAGACGCTCCCCCTCGCCTACAAGCCCGTCGGCTTCGTACTGGGCTGGGCGGGCGGTGCGCTGGCCGGGATGGCCTTCCAGAAGACCTGGAAGGTGCTCCGGCACGAGGACGACGCGCCCGACGCGCTGGACCCGGACCGCGGCTGGGGGGAGATCCTGCTGGCCGCCGCGATCCAGGGCGCCATCTTCGCCGCGGTGCGCAGTGCGGTGGACCGGACCGGCGCCAAGGCCATCGAACGCTCGACGGGCGTCTGGCCGACCGACGGAAAGGGCGGCCGGGACTGACCGGACCCCCGGGCCCGGCCCCCCGTCGCCGACGGCACCCGGCAGGCGCTAGCCCTGCTTGGGTGCCGTCGGCGTGACACCGCGGCGCATCGTGAAGGAGTGACCCGCGGGATCGGAGAAGCCCCGCTCCTCGTACGGGCCGACCGCGTCCTTGGCCTCCAGCGGGCGACCGCCGAGCCCCACGACCCCGCGTTCGGCCTCGTCGAGGTCGTCCACGACGAAGTCCAGGTGTGCCTGGAGCGAGTTCTCGGGGCGGGGCCAGCTCGGCGGGGTGGCGTTCACGTCCCGCCGGAACGCCATGCGGAAGCCGCCGGCTCCCCGGATCTCGATCCGGTTGGCGGTCGCTTCGGTCTCTTCCCCGCCGAGCAGCTCTTTGTAGAACTCGGCGAGCCGCTCGGGTTCGGCGCAGTCGAGCACCACGACGCCCGCGTTGACCAGTGCCATGTCTCCTCCGGAGGATTCGGGGCCGCGGGGCGTACGTGTCCCGCGCCCTGTACCTTGCGGATATCCCGGCCCGGCCGAATCAGTCGGGGGCGGCCACCGCCGTCGCGCGCGAGGCAGCGGCGCTCCGACTCGCCCGTGTCGCGCAGGACTTGCGTGCGCCGAGGCCGGGGCGCGAGCCCGGGCGGGGGGGCGGCGATCCGCCGCGGGTCGCGGCAGGTCGCAGGCGCGGGAGTGTACGCGGCCCCCGCGGCGTGAGCAGTAACCAAGATCACGACCGGGTGCCGCGTAGATCATTTATGGTCGGGGCAGCCTCGTATCGCTTCTCGATTCAACTTCCGGATCGGGAAGCCCGGTTCGAGTGTGCGGACGGTCTCGCCACCGTCCGCTCGCAGGGGCGGGGGGACTCTGCGTCTCGTCTCCCGAAAGGAAACACATGTCTCAGGACGTCCGCTTCGACCTCCCCTTCGACACCCCGGTCAGCCCGCATCTCGCCCGGGCCCGCGACCGCCACCTGCGCTGGGTGCGCGAGCGGGGCCTGGTCCGCAGCCGGATCGGGTTCGAGGAGTACCGGTCCTGGGACCTGGCACAGGCCGCCGCCCGCACCTACCCCCACGCGTCGGCGGACGACATGGTCGTCCTGATGAACTGGTTCTCCCTGGCCTTCCTCTTCGACGACCAGTTCGACGCCGGCCGGCCGGACCGCGCGGAGCGCATAGCGGAGGTGGCGCGGGAGCTCATCGCCACACCGCTGCGTCCGGCGGGCACCCCGCCCCGGGTCGAGTGCCCCATCACCCTGGCCTGGGCGGAGGTCTGGGAACACCTCTCGGATGGCATGTCCCTGACATGGATGTCCCGGTTCGCGGCCTCCTGGGGCAGGTTCCTGGTGGCGCACTGCGAGGAGGTCGACCTGGCGGCCGGCGGCCGGGCCGGATCCCTCGGACTCGACGACTACGCGGTCTTCCGGCGCCGTACGGTCGGCATCCACCACAGCATCGACGCGGGCGAGCGCAGCCGCCGCTTCGAGGTGCCGGCCGCGGCGATGGCGCACCCGCTGATGGAGCGGCTGCGGGATCTGGCCGCGGACACGATCGGGTTCATGAACGACATCCACTCCTTCGAGCGCGAGCGCCGGCGCGGTGACGGCCACAACCTCATCGCCGTCCTGCACCGGGAGCGGGGCTGCTCGTGGCAGGAGGCCGCCGACGAGGCGTACCGCATGACGACCGCCCGCCTCGACGAGTACGTCGCCCTGGAGAGCCGCGTGCCGCTGATGTGCGACGAGCTGGGCCTGGACGCGGACGAGCGGGCCCGGGTGGCGATGGGGGTGGAGGCCATCCAGCACTGGATCAACGGCAACTACGAGTGGGCGCTGACCACCGGCCGCTACGCGGCGGCCAAGGACGGCCCGGTGGCCACGGCCGAGCTGGCCGGGCGGGGCTCGGTGGACGACCTGCTGACCGTGTGAGGGCGCGTCCCGCCCGGCCGGGGCACTCCGGCCGGGCGGGACGGGCCCCGGGGCCGGGTCCTAGACGGTGAACTCCACCGGCAGGCTGTCCAGCCGCGACTCCCAGGTGGAGGCCGTGGACGTCAGGTCGGCCGGCGGCACGGCCAGGCGCAGCCCGGGCAGCCGGTGCAGCAGGACGTCGACGGCCGTCTCGATGATGGCCTGGCCGATGTTCTGCCCCGGGCACTCGTGCGGGCCGGCGCTGAAGGCCAGGTGCGAGGCGTTGCCGTGCACCGAGACGGCGGTGTCGGGCCGGACCTCGGGATCGTGGTTGCCGGCCGCGAGGCCCAGCACGAGGAGGTCGCCCTTCCTGACCGGGCAGCCGCCGAGTTCGAGGTCGGCCGTGGCGAACCGGCCCGGCAGCACCGCCAGCGGCGGGGAGTTCCACATCACCTCCTCCACGACCGCGGACAGGTTCAGCTGCCCGCTCACCAGACCGGACAGCCAGGAGGTGTCCGTGAGGACGAGCTGGAGCGTCCGTGCCAGCAGGTTGCTGGTCGTGGTGTGGGCGGTGATCAGGACCAGACGCAGATGGTTGACGATCTCGTCCTCGTCGAGTCCGGAGTGGTGCTCGATGAGACCGGAGGTGAAGTCGGATCCGGGCTCCTGCCGCTTGCGCGCGGCGAGTTCGCCGAGGATGCCCATGATGCGCTCGTTGTGCGTGAGGGCGTCCGCTCCGCCCTTGATCACCTGCTTGCTGGACTCGGCGAGGTTCCGTCCCTCCCGCTCGGCGAGTCCGAAGACCCGGGTGAGCACGAGCATGGGCAGGTACTCGGCGAAGTCGGCCACCAGGTCCGCGCGGCCGGTGTCGGCGAACGCGTCGATCTGCTTGTGCGCGAAGTGCGTGACGTGCCGGCGGATGCCCCGGCCGGCCACGGCGTACAGGTTGTCGGTGACCGCCCCGCGCAGCCGGCGGTGGGGTTCGCCGTCCTGGGAGACGCAGTCGGGGCGCCAGCCCACCATCTGCATCAGCGGGGACGTCGCCTCGACCCGGCCGTCGCGGAAGTCCCGCCAGATCCGCGAGTCGCGGCTGAACTGGAGGGGGTTGTCCAGCACCCGCCGGTTCTCCCGGTACCCGAGTACCAGCCAGGCGGGCACGTCGCCCTCCAGGAGCACCGGGGCGAGAGGTCCGTGCTCCTTGCGCAGGCGGGCGTAGATGTCGTGCGGGTCGGTCGCCGCCTCGGGGCCGTAGAGCCGGGTGGCGCCCTCTCCGTGGGCGACGGGGCAGCCGCCGCCGGTGCGGCCGGCGGTGGTCCGGGCGTCGTTCATCGGGGCTCCAGGGCGGCTGCCGAGCGGTCCTTCAGATGCCGTATCAGCGTGACCAGGACGTCGCGGCTGGCGGTGCGGTCCCGGGCGTCGAAGGCGACGACCGGGGTGTGCGGCCCGATGTCCAGGGCGTCGCGGATCTCCTCGACCGGGTAGGGACGGGAGTCGGGGAAGACGTTGAGCGCGATGACGAAGGGCACCCGCTGCCGTTCCATCTCCTCGATCGCCCGGAAGCTGGAGGCGAGCCGCCGGGTGTCCACCAGGACGACCGCGCCGAGCGCCCCCTTGAAGAGCCCGTTCCACAGGAACCAGAACCGCTCCTGCCCCGGGGTGCCGAACAGGTAGAGCATGAGCGTGTCGTTCAGGCTGATCTTGCCGAAGTCCAGGCTGACGGTGGTCTGCGTCTTGTCCGCGACCCCGATGAGGTGGTCCACGTCGGCGCTGGCCTGGGTGAGGGTCTCCTCGGTGGTCAGCGGTTTGATGTCGCTGACGGAGCGGACCATGGTGGTCTTGCCCGTGCCGAAGCCGCCGGCGATCATCACCTTCACCGAACGGGTCTCCCCGGCCGTCGGCGACCCCGGTCGGTCAAAGCCTTTCAAGTCCACTGAGTACCTCCTCGAGGAGCGCCAGGTCGGGCCCGCGGCCGGCGCCGTGCGCCGGGATGGGATCACGGGCTTCGACGCGGCCCGCCTGGAGCAGGTCGGACAGCAGCACCGCGAGAATGTTGAACGGCAGGTGGAGGTGGGCGCCGAGCTCGGCCACCGACAGCGGTTCGCGGCAGCGCCGGAGGATCTCCTCGTGCTCGTGCTGCATGCCCGGTAAGGGGACGGCCCGGGAGACGACGAGGGTCGCCACGTCGAGGGTCGAGGCCGAACCGCCCGGTCCGCTGCGCCCTCCGGTGAGGACGTAGTAGCGCTCCAGACCGGACGGATCGGTCGGTCGGCGGGGAGCACTCATCCAGAGTGCTCCTCCTGGCGCGGAGTGGTGCCGAGGAGTTCACCCATCCTGCGGGCCATGTCGCGCATCTGATGGCCCAACAGGCCCTGGTCGAGGCCCTCTCGGGCGAGCACGCCCAGATACGTCTCCAGGCCCGCGCGGACGACGAAGAGGTGTCCGCCGTCCACTTCGATCATCGCCAGCCGCAACTGCCCTGCGTGCTGGGGGAACTGCTCGGCGACCGGCTGGGCCAGCGCCTGCAGTCCGGCCACCACGGCGGCGAAGCGGTCCACGTCGTCGGGGTCTTCGGCGCCGTAGGAGGTGATGGCCTTGCCGTCGCTGGAGGCCACGAGGGCGAAGCGGATCTCCTGGATGGACTCCACAAGGTCGCGGAGCGCCCAGCTCACGTCGGTTCCCTGGTGCGTCATGGGGACTAGTCGCTCTCTTCGGTGCGGTGCCCGGTGGACGCGCCACCGGTGATCGGATCGGGGACGTCGGCGACTTCGGCGGGCGGGGCGGCGCCGGTCGCCGTGCCGGGATCGCGTCCGGCGGTGGCGAAGGCGGCGAGACCCGCGAAGGAGGCGTCCGGCGGAACGGCGGCCCAGGCGGCCGGGTCCGGTCGCACGGCGTGCGCGGCCGGCTCGGGGGCCGGTGCCGCACCGGCGACCGGCTCCGCACGCCTGCTCCGGCGCCTGGGCAGGCCGCCGGGGGTCGTCCCGGCGGGGTCGCCGCCGGCCGGGGCGGGGGCCGGTGCCGTGTCGGCGGGGGACGCGGCGAGGGCCGGTGCCACGCCGGCCCGCGGTGCGGTGAGGGCCGGCCGGGTCTCCGGCGCGGCGGCACCCGCCGTGGCGGCGGCCGGCAGCGGGCTGAAGTACTTGTGCGGTACAACGACTACGACGGACGTCCCCAGCCACGGCGAGTCCGCGAAGGTCACGCGAATGCCGTAGCGACGGGCGAGGGCTCCGACGACACGGAGGCCGATGTTGGCGTCCTCCGAGATGCCGCCGAGCCCTGGGCCGGGTGCGGTACCCGCCAGGGCCTGCTCAGCCTCGCGCTTCTTCTCCTCGCTGAGGCCCTTGCCGGAATCCTGGATCTCGATGCCGACGCCGTTGGGGACCTCCTTGCCGGAGACGACGACCGGCTCGGTGGGCGGCGAGTAGCGCGCGGCGTTGTCCAGCAGGTGGGCGAAGACCAGCGTGAGGTGGTCCACCAGGCCGCCGTCCACGCCCAGCTCGGGCAGGTGGCGCAGCTCGACGCGGTGGAAGTCCTTGATCCGGCCGATGCCGCCGCGCGCCACGCTCAACAGGCGCTGCGGCTCCTGCCACTGCCGGCCCGGGCGGTCGGAGCCGCCGAGCACACCGATGCTGGCGGCGAGACAGTCGGCGGGGCCGATGGCCTGGTCGAGTTCCATCAGTCCCCGGGCGACGGCCGGCAGCCGTCCGTGCTCGCCCTGCAGTTCGTGCAGACGGCCGCGGAGTTTGCTGGTCAGCACGTGGATGCGGTTGCCCACGCCGATGACGGCCTGTTCGGCGGAGGTCGAGCGGTCGAACTCCGCCTCCACGCCGATCAGCGCGGTCCTGAGGACCTTGCGCAGTCCGGCCTGCAACTCGGCGCCGACCTTGGCGCACTGCTCGACGGTGGGCAGGATGTCGTCGATCGCGTCGCCGGCGCGCAGTCTGCGCATCGCGTCGGGCAGTTGCTCGTCGGCGAGCCTGGTCACCGCGGCCAGCTGGTGACCGAGCCGTTCCTGCCATGCCTCGGCCTGCTCGGCGAGGCGGGTCTCGTACGTCGCGGCCTGCTCGGCCAGCCGGTCCTCGCTGGCCCGGGTGTGTTCCGTCAGCCGCGCCTCGTGGCTCCGCGCCTGTTCGGTGAGCTGCGCGTCCAGGGCGGCACGTTCGGCGGCGAAGGTGCGTTCCAGGCCGGCCACATGCCGCTGCCACTGCTGCGCGTGCTCGGTCTGCGCGGCACGGTGGGCGTGCTCGGCCCGGCGCAGCCGGGCGCGGGTACGCAGCAGAAGGCGAACGCACACGGTGCCCGCGGCCGTCGCCACCACACCGGCGACGGCCGCGGTTATTCGCTCCGGGCTCATGAACGTGGCGGCCACCGTCCCGCCTCCCAGACCCAGCGGCATCAGCCACCAGCTGTACCAGGCGACAGGGGCCCGCGCCGCCGGTGGCGGAGTGGCGAGTTCCATCTGCATCCTTCGAACCAGAACGATCGAACATGGGGGGTGTGCAAGGGGGACCGCACTCGTGAGTGCGCATCGCGAGCCGACCCGTCGCGGCCGTGTCAACTCGCAGCGCCGTCAGGGAGCTTATCGGTTGGGAACCCTAAAAGATCAATTCCGGGGTGCTGCGGAAGTGAGGATTCCGTCACGCTCCGGCAGCGGGCGAACGCACCGTTCCCCCGACGTGGCGCGGCGAGGCAAGCTGGGTGACCATGAGCGACGTGAACACCATGCGAGCCATCAGCCAGGACGTCCTCGGCGGTCCCGAGGTCCTGAAGGAAGTACGGGTCGACCGCCCCGAGCCCCGTCCGAACGAGGTGCTGGTCCGGGTGCGTGCCGCCGGGGTGAACCCGACCGACTGGAAGCACCGGGCGAACGGCGGCTTCCTCGGCGAGCCGCCGTTCGTGCTGGGCTGGGACGTCTCGGGGGTGGTGGAGGCGGTGGGGATCGGCGTCGCCGCCTTCCGGCCCGGCGACGAGGTCTTCGGCATGCTCTCCTACCCGTTCGGCCACGGCTCCCACGCGGAGTACGTCACCGCCCCCGCGCGCACCTTCGTGCCCCTGCCGGCCGGGGTCGACCACGTCCGGGCCGGGGCGCTCCCGCTGGTCTCGCTGACGGCGTGGCAGGCCCTGGTGGAGCGGGCGGACGTCCGGCCGGGGCAGCGGGTGCTGGTCCACGCGGCGGCCGGCGGGGTGGGGCACGTGGCGGTACAGATCGCCAAGGCCCGGGGTGCCCATGTGATCGGTACCGCCAGCGCGGCCAAGCACGAGTTCCTGCGCTCCCTCGGGGCGGACGAGACGGTGGACTACCGGGAGACGGACTTCGCCGAGGCCGTGAAGGACGTGGACGTCGTCCTGGACACGATCGGCGGTGACACGTCCCTGCGTTCGCTGCGTGTGCTGCGTCCGGGCGGGATCGTGGTGTCGATCCTGCCGGTCGGCTCGGAGGAGTTCTTCGAGGAGGCCGAGCGGCTCGGCGTGCGGGCGGTCCGGATGCTCGTGGACGCCGACCGGGCCGACATGCGGGAGATCGCCCACCTGGTCGAGTCCGGGAAGCTGCGGGCCACCATCGCGAAGACGTTCCCGCTGGCCGACGCGGCGGAGGCGCACGCCCTGGGCGAGGCCGGCCGCACCACGGGCAAGATCGTCCTCGTGGTCGACTGATCGGCCTGCCCAGCAAATTTCGATGACATATGTCAATCGAACATGCTCAAACTCGCTCGATCGGGGTAACTTCCGGGGCGGAATCATCAGTTGAGCCACCGGAACAGGCTGGAGGCAAGGTCGCCGTGCGGCAGGAACCCGCGTCGTCCACCCCGCATCTGCACGTGCGCCACGAACGCGGGCACACGGTGCTGGAGCTCCGGGGTGAGATCGACATCGCGTCGGCCGCGGAGGTCGCCCCGCACCTGGACCGGGAGGCGGGGCGCCCCGGCGCCCGGGTCGTGCTCGACCTCGGCGGGGTCGACTTCTTCGACTGCTCCGGCCTGCGACTGCTCTACCGGGCCCGTCGCCAGGCGCTGGACCACGGCGGGCAGGTGCACCTCGTGTGCACCCACCCGCTGACCCTGCGCATGCTGCGGATCACCGGCCTCGCGCGGCTGCTGCCCCCGCGGGCCACCCTGGAGGAGGTGCTCGGCGTCACCCGCCCGGCGGAGGGTCGAACAGGGCACTGACCGACTCGCCGTTGTGGATGCGGCGCACGGCCTCGGCCAGCGCGGGGGCGATCGACAGGACGCGCAGCTTCTCCGTGTGGTCGTCGGCCGGCACCGGCACGGTGTTGGTGCACACGATCTCCAGCACGTCCGGCTGGTCAGTGAGCCGCTTGAGGGCGCCGGAGGCGAACAGCCCGTGCGTGCAGGCGAGGCGGATGGTGCGCGGTCCCGCCTCCCGCAGCCGGTCGAGGAGTTCGAGGACCGTGCTGCCCTTGGCGATCTCGTCGTCGAGGACGATGACGTCGCGCCCGGCGACGTCCCCGATCACGGCGTTGATGCTGACCCGGTCGTCGGCATAGCGCTGCTTGGCGCCGGCCGCGACCTGGGCGCCGAGCATCCGGGCGAACGCGGCGGCCTCCTTGGCGTTGCCGAGGTCCGGCGAGACGACCGTGGTGCGGGACAGGTCGTACCGCCGGAAGTGCGCGGCCAGTTCACGCAGCGCGTGCAGGTGGTCGACCGGGACCGAGAAGAAGCCGTGCACCTGGGGCGAGTGCAGGGTCATGGCCAGCACCCGGCCCGCGCCCGCCGCCACCAGCAGGTCCGCCACGAGGCGTCCGCCGAGCGAGATGCGCGGCGCGTCCTTCTTGTCGGAGCGGGCGTAGGAGTAGTGCGGCATGACGACGGTGATGCGTCCGGCCGACGCCCCGCGGGCCGCGTCGCACATCAG
This sequence comes from Streptomyces sp. NPDC041968, assembly GCF_055589025.1. NCBI lineage: Bacteria > Bacillati > Actinomycetota > Actinomycetes > Kitasatosporales > Streptomycetaceae > Streptomyces > Streptomyces sp. NPDC041968. The sequence continues at coordinate 392,097 of NZ_JBVJCB010000009.1, forward strand.
CAGCAGCTCGACGAGGTGCTCCTGGACCGGCTTGACCAGCGGCTGCACCAGGAAGACGTCCCGCTCCCGGCAGTTGGCCCGCAGCTGCACCTCCAGGCAGTCGTTGGCGAACCGGCTCACCCGGGTGGGGCTGAGGGGAACGCCCAGGTGCGCGCAGACCTCCTGGGCCAGCTCGGGGTGGGCGCTACCGCTGAACACGGCGATGTCTCGCACGGACGCTCCTCGCGTGATCCTGTCCGGATGCTGTCCGGCCGGGACTCAGCTTACGGATATTCGGTTGCCGCGGCCCCGGGGGCCGGGGCCATGATGGAGGCCGCCCGTGTCCCCTCAGGTCAGGATCCCCCGCATGCGCCGACTCCTCGGAATCACCCAGTGCCCCTTCCGGCCCACGGTTCCCGAGGACTCGACACCGCATGCACGTCCCGAACACCCTGAACATCGGCATCCTGGCCCACGTCGACGCCGGTAAGACCAGTCTCACCGAGCGGCTCCTCTTCGATCACGGCGCCACCGGCCGGCTCGGCAGCGTCGACGCGGGCGACACCCGCACGGACGACGGCGCGATCGAGCGCCGCCGCGGCATCACCATCCGCTCCGCCGTCGCCGCCTTCACCGTCGGCGACACCCAGGTCAACCTGATCGACACGCCGGGGCACTCCGACTTCGTCGCCGAGGTGGAGCGCGCCCTCGAGGTCCTCGACGGGGCGGTACTGGTGCTGTCCGCGGTCGAGGGCGTGCAGGCGCGCACCCGGGTGCTGATGCGCACGCTGCGGCGGCTGCGGCTGCCCACCCTCGTCTTCGTCAACAAGATCGACCGCACCGGGGCGCGCACCGAGGAGCTGCTCGCCGACGTCCGGCGCCTGCTGACGCCACACGTCGCGCCGTTGACCGAGGTCACGGACGTCGGCACCGGACACGCCCGCGTCGCGCCCCGCCCGCCGGACGGGCGGACCGCCGAGGCGCTGGCCGAGGTCGACCCGGACATCCTGGCCGCACTGGTGGACGGTCCCGCACCGACCGCCGGGGAGCTGGCCGCCGCGCTCGCGGCCCGCACCGCCGACGGCTCCTTCCACCCGCTGCACCACGGCTCCGCCCTCGGCGGGCAGGGCGTCGCGGAGCTGGTCGGGAGCCTGGTCCGGCTGGTCCCGCCCGCCTGTCGCCCGGCGGGCGGCGCCGCGGGCCCGCGCGGCACGGTCTTCGCCGTGCGCCCCGCATCCGACGGCGAGCGGACGGCGTACCTGCGGCTCCACGACGGTGAGGTGCGCCCGCGTCAACGGCTCACCTTCCTGCGGCGCGACGCCGACGGTCGGACCACCGAGGTCTCCGGCCGGGTGACCCGCCTCGACGTGATCGGCCGGCCCGGGACGCTCACCGCCGGCAACATCGCGGCCCTCACCGTGCCCGGCGGCCTGCGCGTCGGCGACCGGCTCGGCGCTCGGACCGACCGGGCCCCGCAGTTCGCGCCGCCGACGCTTCAGACCCTGGTCCGGGCCCGGCACCCCGAGCAGGCCGCGCCGCTGCGCGCCGCCCTGCTGGCCCTCTCCGACCAGGACCCGCTGCTGCACGTCCGGCCGGCGGCGTCGGGCGCCACGACGCTGCTCCTGTACGGGGAGGTCCAGATGGAGGTGCTGGCGGCGACGCTGGCGGAGGACTTCGGCATCGAGGCGGACTTCGCGCCGGGCCGCGCCCGGTTCCTGGAGCGTCCGGCCGGCACCGGGGAGGCCGCGGAGGAGATGCCGTGGCTGGACCGCACCCGGTACTGGGCGACCGTGGGGCTGCGCGTGGAGCCGGGCCCGCGCGGCTCGGGCGGGGTGTTCGCCCACGAGACGGAACTCGGCGCCCTCCCCCGCGCCTTCCACCAGGCCGTCGAGGAGACGGTCCACGCCACCCTGTTGACCGGTCTGACCGGGGCGCCGGTCACGGACTACCGGGTCACGCTGACCCGCTCCGGGTTCAGTTCGCCGGTCAGCACCGCCGCCGACTTCCGCGGGCTGACCCGGATCGTGCTGCGGCGGGCCCTGGAGCGGGCCGGGACCCGGCTGCACGAGCCGCTCCACGCGTTCGAAGCGGAGGTGCCCCCCGATGCGCTGGCGCCCGTGACGGCCCGGCTCGCCTCGCTGGGCGCGGAGTTCACCGGCACCACCGGCGGCGCCGACGGCTGGCTGATCACCGGCGAGCTGCCGGCCCGGCGGGTGCGGGAGGCGGAGCTGGCGCTGCCGGGCCTCACTCGCGGGGAGGCGCTGTGGTCCTCCCGGCCGTCCGGGGACCGTCCGCTGGAGCCGCCGCACTGACGTGGGCGGTCGCGCGCTCCCCCGCTCCCCCGCCGCTGCTCCGGGCACCGCCAACTCCTCGGTCTGCCCCGGGAGATGGAGGGCATCCGGTCAGTAGGAAGGAGGGCCGTCGATGACGACTCCCATCAGGAAGCTCCCCGGGCGGGTGCCCGGCTGGGCGAAGGTGCTGGGCGCGCTCGTGCTGGTGCTCGTCGTGCTGTTCGCGGGACTGCGGCTGAGTGTCGTACCGGGGCTCAAAGACCTGTTCGGCACCGAGACCCAGGACCGCTCGGGTCCGGCGCTGCTGGAGTCCATCCAGGACATGAGCCGCTACGAGGCCGCGTCCGGCAACTTCCAGGTCGTCGTGGACCTGGAGAAGGACACCAAGTTCCTGCCCGACGCGATCCGCGGCAGCCGCACCCTGTACGTCGGGGCGGGCACCGTCGGCGCCTACGTCGACCTCGGGAAGGTGGGCGAGGACGACGTGACGGTCGACGACGACCGCACCTCGGCCACGCTGCGGCTGCCGCACGCCGCGCTCGGTGAGCCGGCCCTCGACCCCGACCGCTCCTACGCCGTGTCCAAGCAGCGCGGGCTCCTCGACCGCCTCGGTGATCTGTTCTCGGACAACCCCAACGGTGAACAGGCCGTGCAGAAGCTCGCGGCCCGGCACATCGGCGATGCGGCGAAGGACAGCGAACTCAGGGTCCGCGCCGAGACCAACACCACGGCGATGCTCCGGGGCCTGCTGCGCTCCCTCGGCTTCGAGAAGGTACAGGTGACCTACGGGTCCTGAGCACCCGTCGGGTCAGGGCGGCGAGGGCCCGGCGGTGACCGGAGTGTCCCGGCCGGGCGGGGGAAAACGGAGGAGGCGGACGCGGCCGGGTCCCTGGACCGGACCCCACGGCCCGACCGGCATCCTCGGCGAATCGGCGGGCGACCGGCCCACCACGCGAAGACTGTGACGACTGGAGGACCGAATGGCTCGTGCCGCCTCGGGGCCGCGTTCCCTGCTGCGCCCCCGCGCCGCCAAGACACCGCGCCCCCGCCCCACCAAGGCGGAGGCGCCCGACCGTCGCGAACGGCGCCCGCTCCCCCTCCCGTTGCGCCTGCTGGCGACGGCGTGCGCCTTCGTCTTCATGGTGGCGTTCGCGGTGGTGCTGGCGCGACTGACGCTGAACCCCTCCCCCGCGTCGGAGGCGCTGACGCACACCAACATGCACCCCGGCAGGTCACTGAGGGCCTATCTGGACCAGCCCGCGCTGCGCGACGCCGTCAAGCAGATCGGCGGCAACATCCTGCTGGGGGTCCCCTTCGGCGTGCTGGTCCCGGTCGTCGCCCCGCGTACCCGCGGGCTGCTACGGGTGCTGCTGCTGACGGCGATCGTGATGCTGCTGGTCGAGTTCGCGCAGGGCGCCCTCGTGACCGGTCGGGCCTTCGACATCGACGACGTCATCCTCAACAGCACGGGCGCGCTGATCGGTTACCTGCTCCTGGGCCGACGGATGAGCCGCGCGGTGCACGCGCGCAAGCCCCGCGACTGAGGGAAGGTCAACTGGTCCGTACCAAGGTATTGACCACCCCTTAGCTCACTACTTAAATCAAGAGGAGACCCCCTTACCCCCCACCTCGGTCGGCGCTCCCCTCCCCGGGACGCCGTACGGAAGGGAGAGCCGTGGCCCGTCCACGCCTGCTCCGCAGATGTCTCCTCGCCGCCGCCCTGTCCGCCGGGCTGGCCGCCTCCCTGGTGTCCGGCCCCGCGCAGGCTGGCCCCGAAGTCGCCGGATCCGCCGCCGCCGCGCCCGCGGCCGTGACGTTCTCCGACACCTTCGACGGACCCGCCGGCGCGGCCGTCGACTCCTCGAAGTGGCAGATCGAGACCGGCGACAACGTCAACAACCACGAACGGCAGTACTACACCGCGGGCAACCGGAACGCGGCGCTCAACGGCCAGGGCCAGCTGGTCATCACGGCCCGCAAGGAGAACCCGGCCAACTACCAGTGCTGGTACGGCAGCTGCCAGTACACCTCCGCCCGGCTCAACACCTCCGGCAAGTTCACGGCGCAGTACGGACACGTCGAGGCCCGGATGAAGGTGCCGCGCGGACAGGGCATGTGGCCCGCCTTCTGGATGCTCGGCACCCCGGTCAACTGGCCGGACTCCGGCGAGATCGACATCATGGAGAACGTCGGTTTCGAGCCCTCCACCGTGCACGGCACGCTCCACGGCCCCGGCTACTCCGGCGCCGGCGGCATCGGCGCCGGCTACACCCTGCCGGGCGGCCAGGCCTTCGCCGACGGCTTCCACACCTTCGCCGTCGACTGGGCGCCCGACTCCATCACCTGGTCGGTCGACGGCAACGTCTACCAGCGGCGCACCCCGGCCGACCTGGGCGGGAAGCAGTGGGTGTTCAACAGGCCGTACTTCCTGATCCTGAACCTGGCGGTCGGCGGCTACTGGCCCGGCGACCCGGACGCCTCGACGGTCTTCCCGCAGTCGCTGGTGGTGGACCACGTGTCGGTGACGACGAGCGACTCGGGGACGGGCGGCGCGATCCGCGGCCTGGCCGGCAAGTGCGTGGACGTCGCCGCGGCCAACTCCGCCAACGGCACCCCCGTGCAGCTCTACGACTGCAACGGCACGGCGGCCCAGCGGTGGACGGTGGGCGCCGACGGCACGGTCCGGGCGCTCGGCAAGTGCCTGGACGTCAACGGCGGCGGAACGGCGGACGGCACGGTGGTCCAGCTGTGGGACTGCAACGGCAGCGCGGCCCAGCGCTGGGTCGTCACCGGCGCCCGCGACATCGTCAATCCGCAGGCCGACAAGTGCCTCGACGTGGCGGGCAACAACGCGGCCAACGGCACCCGGTTGCAGATCTGGACCTGCACGGGCGCCGCCAACCAGAAGTGGACGGTCGGCTGAGGCACCCGGGTGCGGCGAGGGCCCGTCCGACGCCTGCCGTGTCCGCCCGTCGGGCGGCAGGGCGTCGTCGGGCCGGCCTCAGCGCGGCGCCCAGGTGAACTTGTCGCCGCCCACCCAGCGGACCACGTCCGGGTCGTCGAGGTCGTGGACCGTGATGCCGAAGGCCGCGGCGGCCTCCAGGACGTCGGTGACGGCCCTGGCCTCACCGACCACCTGGCCGTCGATCTCGACGATCCGGAACGGCGGCGTACCCGGCTGCACCCGGAGCACGACGATCCGCGGTCTGCCGATGTGCGGGGTGTCGATTTCGGTCATGCATCGAGGGTAGGCCGGGCCCTCCGCTCCCGCTCAGGGCCGCCGCCAGGCGTCGCTCGTCAGATGGGATCCGGCCATCGGGCCCATCCGGAGCATGCCGCCGTCCACGCTCCACGAGGCCCCCGTGACGTAGCCGGCGTCGGGCCCGGCGAGGAAGGCGATCACCGCGGCGACCTCGCGCGCGTCACCGGGCCGCCCAAGGGGCACGCCCGGACGGCGCTCGGTGTGCGGGTCGGTGTCCTCCTGGCCGGTCATGGGCGTGGCGATCTCGCCGGGCGCCACCGCGTTGACCGTGATGCCGTGCTCGGCCAGCTCGATCGCCATCACCTGGGTGAGCAGGCCGAGCCCGCCCTTGGCCGCGCAGTACGGGGCGGCACCCACCCGCGGCTGGTGCTCGTGGACCGAGGTCACGTTGACGATCCGGCCACCATCCCCCTGCCGGATCATGCGCCGGGCCGCCTTCTGCCCGCACAGGAAGGGACCGGCCAGGTCGACGTCGAGAACGTGCCGCAGGTCGTCCAGGCCCAGGTCGAGGAAGGGCGTGGCGGTGCCCGTACCGGCGTTGTTGACGAGGACGTCGATCCGGCCGAGCCGCTCACACAGCTCGTCGACCGTGTCCGCGGCCTCGGGGAGCCTGGCCAGGTCGACCTGGGCGGTCTCCGCCCGGCGGCCCAGGGCCCGCACCTCCCGCGCGGTCCGCTCGGCGCCCTCCCGGTCGGTGTGCCAGGTGACGCCGACGTCCATCCCCGCCTCGGCCAGGCGTACGGCGGTGGCGCGGCCGATGCCGGAGTCGGAGCCGGTGACGACGGCCACCTTGGCGTCGGACGGGCTGGGGCTGGGCATGGCGGACCTCCTCTTCGGCGCTCCTCGGTTCCTCGGCCCCGCGCTCGGAGCGGCACGCGGGGCGTCGCAGTACCCGGGTGCGGTGCGCACAAACCGCCCCTCCGTGGTGCGGGGCCCCGGCGGCTGGGGAACCCTGGACATGCCGGAGGAGTGTGAGGGAGCGCGAAAGGCTCCGCTGCCCCGGTGGCAGTCGGTGGCACCGGAGCGGGAGGAGGCGCCGATGGAACCCGTCGAGGCGCTGGAGCGGATCGCGTTCCTGCTGGAGCGGTCCCAGGAGCCGACGTACCGGGTCCGCGCCTTTCGCACCGCGGCCCGGGTGCTGGGCGAGCTGTCGGCCGCCGAGCTGCGCGAGCGGGCGGGCTCCCTGGAGTCACTGAAGGGTGTCGGACCCAAGACGGCGCAGGTGGCGCGGGAGGCCCTGGCCGGGGAGGTGCCGGGCTATCTGGAGAAGCTGGAGGGCGGGGCCGACGCTCCGCTCGCCGAGGGCGGCGAGCGGCTGCGGGAACGGTTGCGCGGGGACTGCCATCTGCACTCCGACTGGTCGGACGGCGGCAGCCCGATCGAGGAGATGGGCCGGACCGCGGCGGCGCTCGGGCACGAGTGGGCGGTGCTGACCGACCACTCGCCGCGGCTGACGGTGGCGCGCGGCCTCTCCCCCGAGCGGCTGCGCGAGCAGCTCGACGTGGTGGCCGCGCTCAACGAGACCTGGGCGCCGTTCCGCCTGCTGACCGGGATCGAGTGCGACATCCTCGACGACGGCTCGCTCGACCAGGAACCGGAACTGCTGGAACGGCTCGACGTGGTCGTGGTCTCCGTGCACTCCAAGCTGCGGATGGACGCCCGCGCGATGACCCGCCGCATGGTGGCCGCCGTACGCGATCCGCACGCGGACATCCTCGGGCACTGCACCGGGCGGCTGCTGACCGGGCGGGGGCGGCCGGAGTCGGAGTTCGACGCGGACGAGGTGTTCGCCGCCTGCGCGGAGTCCGGGACGGCCGTGGAGATCAACAGCCGGCCGGAGCGGCTCGACCCGCCGCGCCGGCTGCTGCGCCGGGCGGTGGCGGCGGGCGTGCTGTTCTCCGTGGACACCGACGCGCACGCGCCCGGTCAGCTGGACTGGCAGATCCACGGGTGCGCGCGGGCCGAGGAGTGCGGGGTGGCCGCGGAGCGCGTGGTCACCACGTGGTCGCTGGAAGAGCTGCTGACCTGGACCCGTGAGGGGCGTACACCGTCCGGAGTGGCGGGCCGCTGACGTGGTACCCGCCGGACGATCCACGGACCACGAGAGGAACAGTGCATGGAACGGGCGGCCGTGTTCGACGTCGACGGGACCCTCGTCGACACCAATCACCTGCATGTGACGACCTGGTGGGAGGCGTTCCGGCAGGCGGGGCACCGGGTGCCGATGCACGCCATCCACCGGGCCGTGGGCCTTGCCTCCACCGACCTCGTCGCGCATCTGCTGGGCGAGGACCGGGACACGGACCAGGACGCGGAGCTGAGCGCCGCCCACAAGGCGCTGTACGGGCAGTACTTCGACCGCCTGCCGGCCCTGCCGGACGCAGGCGCGCTGCTGCGCCGCCTGGCCGGCGACGGCTGGAAGGTGGTCCTCGCCACCTCGGCGGGCGGGCCGGAGCTGGGCGCGCTGCGGCGGGCGATCGACGCGGACGACGCGATCGCCGCCACCGCGAGCGCCGACGACGTCGACGCGGGCAAGCCGGCCCCCGAGCCGGTCGAGCACGCCCTGGACCTGGTCGGGGTCCGGGCCGAGCGGGCGGTGTTCGTCGGCGACACCGTCTGGGACATGCGGGCGGGCAGCCGGGCCGGGGTGCGGTGCGTGGCCGTGCTGTGCGGCGGGCTGCCCCGCGCCGACCTGGAGGAGGCGGGCGCGGACGCGGTGTACGCCGACCCGGCCGCCCTGCTCGCCTCCCTGGAGCGGAGCCCCTTCGGATGAGCCGCCGAGGTGTACGTCACGTACGGACGTGCCGGCCGGTGACGCGGATACCCGGTACCGCATGACCGCTGTGACGGAGACGGGCAGGCAGAAACTGAGGGGATGGCGGCCGTGGGACGCGGGGTGGCGGGAGGCATCGGCCGTCGGACGGGCCGCCCTGGCCGCCTGCCGGGGGCCGGGCCGTGAGCGGGACCTGGTCGTCCAGTCGCTGAAGGCGGCCGGCGCCGCGCTGCTCGCCTGGCTCGTGGCGGGTGTCTGGATGGACGATCCGATGGCGCTGATGGCCCCCTGGGTGGCGCTCGTCCTCGTCCAGGCCACCGTCTACAGTTCGGTCCGGCTGGCCGCCCAGCAGTTCGCGGCGATCTGCGCCGGGGCGCTGCTGGCCTCGGGGGCGCAGGTGCTGACCGACGACAACACGGGGGCGCTGGCACTGTCGCTGCCGGTGCTCATGCTGGTCGCGAACTGGCCGCGCTTCGGGCAGCAGGGCATCTACGCGGCCACCACCGCCGTGTTCGTCCTCCTCTCCGGCACGGCCGTGTCGGCCTCGGCGGTCGGGCACCGGCTGGGGCAGGCGGCGCTCGGGGCGTTCATCGGCGTGGCGGTCAACGCCCTCGTGCTGCCGCCGATCCATCTGCGGGACGTGCGGGAGAACCTGTCGGCGCTGGCGCGGGAGGCGGGTGACGTGCTGCACTCCGTGGCGGACGACATGCGCAAGAGCGAGTGGGACGCGCAGACGGCGACCGGCTGGTCGAGTGACTCCGCGCGGCTGCAGCGGCGTGCGGAGGCGCTGAGGTCGGCGCGGTCCTGGAGCCAGGAGAGCCTGCGCCTGACCTCGGGCCCGCTGCGGGTGCTGAACCGGGTGCCCGACGCCGTCCCGCCCGAGGAGGAGGACCAGCGGTGGAGCCGTGTCACCGGTCACATCACGGCCCTGGTCCGGACCCTGTCGGTCGCGGCGGACGAGCACCGCACCCCCGCTCCCCCCGAGGGACCGGTGCTGGACCTGTGCGCGCGGCTGCTGTGCCTGATCGGCGACGCCTGCCGGACGGAGGCCGACCGGCTGCTGGGCGAGGCCGACCGGGCCGGTCCGGAGGAGGCGACGGAGGCGACCATGCGGGAACTGCACCACCGGTTGCAGGAGGGGCTGCGGGAGCAGGCCGGGCAGGGCGCCGCTCACGCCGCGGTGCTCGGCACGCTGCTGCTCCAAGCCGAGAACCTGTGGGCCGAGATCGTCCCCGAGCCCCAGTCGCAGTGACCCACATCACCGCATATCGCGACAGACCGTGGAACACCGGCGGGCGCTTCCCCGTTGAAGAAGCCGTGGGTACGGATGGGACAGTGTCCCCGGGCCTCACCTTCTGCCCACAGGGACGATCGTTCGGCTGAAGCCCTGTGGAGCGTCTCGCCGAGAGGCGACCGCCATCCGTACCCGCCCTCGACCGCCCCGATCGTGATTCCCCCGTCGCGATCGGGGCTTCTCCTTGCGCGCCCTGCGTGCCCCTCCGGCGGGACGGGTACCCGGTGCCCTTCGCGCGGGTACGCGGTGCCCCTTGGCGCGGGTACGCGGCAGAGAGGAGCGCAAGGTGAGCAGCACAGCGGGCAGCAGGATCGTGGTCACGGGTGCCACCGGCAACGTGGGCACCAGCGTGGTCCGGCTTCTGTCGGAGGATCCGGAGGTCGGGTCCGTGCTGGGCCTGGCCCGGCGGGTTCCCGGGTGGTCACCGCCGAAGACGGAGTGGGCCGCCGTCGACCTGGCCTCGGAGCGTGCCGACCTGAGCGGCCACATCGCCGGTGCCGACGCCGTGGTGCATCTGGCCTGGGCGTTCCAGCCGACGCACGACCCGGCGACGACCTGGCGCACGAACGTCCTCGGTTCCCTCCGGGTCTTCGACGCGGTGGCCGCGGCCGGGGTGCCGGCACTGGTGCACGCCTCGTCGGTCGGCGCCTACTCACCGGGGCCCAAGGACCGCGCCGTGGACGAGTCGTGGCCGACGCACGGCTGGCCGGACGCCGCGTACTGCCGGGAGAAGGCCTATCTGGAGCGGGTGCTGGACACCTTCGAGCGCGACCACCCCGGTGTGAGGGTGGTGCGGATGCGTCCGGCCTTCCTCTTCAAGCGGGAGTCGGCCAGCGAGCAGCGCCGCATCTTCGGCGGCAGGTTCCTTCCGGGGCCGCTGGCGCGTCCGGACCTGCTCCCCGTCCTGCCGGACGTCCCCGGCCTGCGGGTGCAGGCCCTGCACACCGACGACGCGGCGAACGCGTACCGGCTGGCGGTCCGGTCCGAGGACGCCCGGGGCCCGTTCAACCTGGCGGCCGAGCCTCCGGTCGACGCGGAGCTGCTCGGCGAGATGGTCGGCAAGCGCCCGGTCCGGCTTCCCCGCACCGCGGCGCGCTCGGCAGTCGCCGCCGCGTGGGGGCTGCGGCTGCTGCCCGCCTCCCCGCACCTGTTCGACGCGGTGCTGCGGCTGCCGCTCATGGACTGCACCCGGGCGCGCGCCGAGCTGGGCTGGCGACCGGTGCGTACGGCCACCGAGGTGCTGGAGGAGTTCCTGGAGGGCTTCCAGCAGGGCGCGGGAGCCGCCACCGAGCCCCTGCGGGGGCGCAAGGTCGGCTGACCCCGCGCACACGGAAGGGGCCGGTGTCCGCACCGCCGCGGACACCGGCCCCGTGCCGCCGGGGGCGGGCGTCAGCCGGAGGACTCGTCGGGCACCGGATGCTCGGGATGCAGGGTGCCCGCCCGCGGGGCGCCCCGACGGCCCGTCCCCGCCTCGTCCGTGTCCGGGACGTCGGCGTCGTCGGCGTCCGTCGCCCCGTCGTCGGTGTCCTCGTCGGCGTCCTCGGGACGCTGTCCCTGCTCGAGTTGCTCGCGGGTGGGGGCGGCTGCCTCCCACGGGTCGTCCCCGGGGCCGGCCTGCTGGTCCGGCATGTCCCGCGGGACGGGCTCACCGGTCTCGCCCGGTCCTTCGAGGCGGTGGTCGGTCACGGCGCACTTCCTTTCCGCGGTCCTCCGAGGGGTCCGAGCGGCATCGGGTACCTCCGCGGTGACCGGCGAAACATCAGTGCGGCGCCCGCTCCTCGAGTGCGGTGCGCCAGGCGGGAACCGGGTAGTCGGGCGCCGGTTCGGGGCGCCGGCCACCGCGCGCGAAGAAGTCGGCGAGCGGCAGGATCGCGGCGCCGACGGTCACCGCGTCCGGGCCGAGCCGCCCGAGGTCGATCGTCACCTTCTCGGCGGGGTGGCGCAGCGCGTAGGACACCGCGTGCCGGCGCACCGCGGGCAGGAAGCGGGTGCCGAGTTGGAGTCCGGCCCAGCCGCCGATGAGGATGCGCTCGGGCTGGAAGAGGTTGATCAGGTCGGACAGGCCGGCGCCCAGGTACTCGGCGGTCTCCTCCAGGACGGCGAGCGCGACCGGGTCGGGCTCCTTGCCGCCGGCCGGGTGGGCGGCGGCGAGCAGCGCCGTCAGGGCGGTCTCCTCGTCGGTGCCCTCGGGTACCCGGCCGCCCTCCTCCCGCCAGCGGGCCAGCAGCGACTCGGCACCGGCGTACGCCTCCAGGCAGCCGAGCGCACCGCAGCGGCAGCGGCGCCCCCTGACCCGCACCGTCAGGTGGCCCCACTCGACCGCCCGCCCGTGCTCGGCCTCGGGGGTGACCAGGCTGGCGCCGACGCCTGAGCCGAAGAGGACCACGACCGCGTTGCGGGCGCCGCGTCCCGCGCCGAACCACATCTCGGCCTGGCCGAGGGTCTTGGCGCCGTTGTCGATGAAGTAGGGGACGGTGTCGGGCAGCGGGGAGCCGGCGCGGAGCAGCGCCTCCAGCGGGACCGCGTCCCAGCCGATGGTCTGGCCGTGCACGACGGCGCCCCGGTCGGGCGTGTACTCGACGATGCCCGGCACGCCGATTCCGGCGCCGAGCAGCCGCTCGGGCGCGAGTCCGGCCGTCGCCAGCACCTCGGCGATGCCGTCGCGGATGTGGCCGACGATCACCTCGACGTCGTAGCCCTGCTGGGTCAGCGGGCGCTCGGCGCGGGCCAGTTCGGTGAGGGTCAGGTCGAACAGCTCGACGCGCACCCGGGTCTCCCCGACGTCCACGCCGATCATGTGGCCGCTGCCGGGGGCCACCCGCAGCAGGGTGCGGGGCCTTCCGCCGTCGGAGTCGACGCTGCCTGCCTCCTCCACCAGGCCGTCTGCGACGAGGTCGGCGACGACATTGCTGACGGAGCCGGAACTCAGTCCCGTCGCCGGGCCCAGCTCGAAGCGGCTGAGCGGTCCCTCGAAGTAGAGCCGTTGCAGTACGGCCGTACGGTTGGCCCTCCTGAGGTCGCGCACCGTGCGCCCGTTCCGCCCCGCCATGTGGCGCCTCCCATGATGTGCCCGGTCTGCAACATACCTCTGGGCGGCTGCGGCACGCGACTTCCCTCCTTACTTAATTCATGCTATGAACTCGCGCCTGCGGAAATGGGGTGGCTCCGCACCACCCTCCCTACGTACGCTAGGCAAGAACCTAGGAACCCTAGGTTGCCGTTGCACGTCGCCCTCCGGAGGGACTCCCGTGAAAGCACTGACCGAGCAGGACATCCGCGGCTCGTTCATCAACTGCACCAAGGGCGAGGCCAAGCGCCTGTCCGTCCCCCGCGATCTCGACCAGCGGCCCTGGGACGATCTCGACTTCCTGGGCTGGCGCGATCCCGGCGCCCCCGACCGCAGTTATCTGGTCACCGAGGACGACGGCCGGCTCACCGGCGTGGCCCTGCGCTTCCAGCAGGCCCGGCCGGGCTTCCTCCAACGCAGCATGTGCGCCCTGTGCCTGACCACCCATCCCCGGGGCGGCGTGTCGCTGATGACGGCACGCAAGGCGGGCCCGGCCGGCCGGGAGGGCGACTCGGTGGGCCTGTACATGTGCACCGACCTCGCCTGTTCCCTGTACCTGCGCGGCAGGAAGGCCCCGCAGGGCGGCGCCCGCTTCGAGGAGAGCCTCACCCTGGAGGAGCAGGTCGCCCGCACCCTCGGCAACCTGTCCGCGTTCCTCGGCAAGGTGGCCGCCTGAAGTTCTCGGACGCCCGGCGGCGCGCGGCGCGTGAGAACCCTCCCGACCCCCTATGTCCGGTTACCGTCCTGTCCGGATACGTTCGATGCGCCCGGGGAAGGGAACAGCCCGAGGATGCGGGATGTACGTGAGAGCGCCGCGTCGGCTGTGCAGCCGGTGAAGTGGCTCAGGGACCCCTTGGTCGTGCAGGCGCTGCGGTCGGCCGCCGCGGCGTCGATCGCCTACGTGATCGCGGTGCGGCTGACACCGGACAAGTCGGCCGCGCCGCTGACGGCGCCCCTGACCGCGCTGCTGGTCGTGCAGGTGACCCTGTACGCCACGCTCAAGATGAGCTTCCGCCGGGTGAACGCCGTCGTGGCCGGTGTCCTGGTCGCCATCGCCTTCAGCCAGTTGGTGGGGCTGAGCTGGTGGAGCCTGGCCCTGCTGATCGTGGCGGCGCTGGGCGTGGGGCACCTGGTGCGGGCGCACGAGTTCGTGGCGGAGGTGGCCATCAGCGCGATGCTCGTGCTCGGGGTGACCTCGCACGGGAGCCTGGCGTGGGCGCGGGTGGTGGAAACGCTGATCGGGGCGATCGTCGGACTGGCCTTCAACCTGGTCCTGGCCCCTCCGGTCTGGGTGGAGCAGGCCGGCGAGTCGATCGAGGGCCTGGCCCGGCGGGTACGGCAGCTGATGCTGCGCATGGGCGAGGAGGCGGCCGACAGTACGCCCTGGCACGAGGCGGCGGCCCGGCTGCACGAGGCCCGCCGCCTCGACCACGACATCGGTGAGGTGGACGAGGACCTGCGGCAGGCCGAGGACAGCCTGCGGTTCAATCCCCGCGTCCGGGAGGGGCTGCTGCACCGGGTGGTGCTGCGGACGGGGCTGGACACCCTGGAGATCTGCACCGTGGTCATGCGGGTCCTCGCGCGCACCTTCACCGACCTGGCGAAGGTGCGCGAGCCGGAGCCGCTGTTCCCGCCCGAGACCGGTGCCACCATCCAGCAGCTCCTGTCCGAGATCGCCGACGCCGTGGTCAGCTTCGCGGTCCTGGTCACCACCAGCGCAAGCGACGACGCGGAGTCCGCGGAGGAGCGCCTCTCCGCCGAGCTCAGGCAGGCCGCGGTCACCCGGGACAAACTGGCCCAGCTGCTCCTGGAGGACGTGCGGCGCGACGCCCGGCAGTGGCAGTTGCAGGGTGCGGTGCTGACCGAGGTCGACCGCATCATCGACGAGATGGACACCGAGCACCGCTCCCGCCGGCTCCTGGAGGAGCTGGACCGCCACACCCGCGAGCAGCGCGAACGCATGCCGCGGCTGACCCGGTTGCGGGACCGGGCACGCTCCCGGCTCCGGAAGCGGAACCGCAAGGCCGCCGGGCGTCGTTCTTGAGTGAGGGACCGTGCTCGTGCCTGGGCGCGGGACCGGGCTTGGGTGAGGGACCGTGCTCGTGCTTGGGTGACGGCGGAGAAGGACGGCGGGAGACGGTGGAGACGCCGAGGGCCCGCCACGGGACGAGGGGGCGGACGGATGACCGACACGAGCGTGCGGATCGACGGGAACAGGCTGTTGCTGCCGGGCGGTGCGGCGGTGCGTTTCATCCGCACCCTGCGACTGCCCGAGACGGGCACCCACCCGCTGCCGCCCGGACTCGGCGAGTTCCCGGTCCGCCGGGTCGCCGACTACGCCGACACCGTGCCGGAGGCGTGGCGGGCGCGCGGCGGTGTGATGCTGCCGGTGTACCTGCGGGAGGCCATGTGGCTGAGCTTCGCCGGTACGACGGAGCCCGCCGCTCTCCAGGTCGGGGTGGGCAAGGTGTGCGCGGTCTCGGGCAGGCCGTGGAGCGACCGGCTGGCCCGTGACCCGCAGAACTACGTGGTCCTCCCCCGCCAGCCCTGGCTGGACGGCATCAACTCCGGCACGGGCACGGTCCGCCAGTTCGTGGCGGTGCCGCTCGGCATGGGCGCGACCGTCGAGGGCCAGGTCACCGGCGAGGAGGTGTGGGGCGGCCTCCAGTTGCAGGCCTTTCCGCTGGGCGGGGCGGCACTGGCCCGCTGGCGGGAGGAGGAGCGGCGCCGGGCCGAGACCGCGCGCAGGGCGGCCCGTTCCGGCGGGGCGTACGGGGCGGCGATGCCGATGGCCGCTCCGGCGGCCCCGGCCGGCTCGGGCGCGGCACGGCCCCGGTCGGCGCCGGCCATGGGGCTGGGCGTCGGAGGCTCCATGCGGCAGGAGGTCTACCGCGACGAACGGCCCCTGGCGGACTGGGCCGAGCGGCCCGCGGGACGGGTCTTCGTCCACCTGGTGACGCCGCCCGAGTGGCGGCGGATCACCGGTGAGGCCCCGCCGCCCTCACCCGTGGACCGGGCGGCGTACACGCAGGCCGGTCTGCCCTGGTACGACTACTACGACCAGGGCGCCGACGACCTCGCGCCCACCGGCCGGCTCCAGGACGTCAAACCGGTCGGTGACTGGATCGGGGACGACCACGAACCGTGGCAGGCGCCCGCGACGCAGCAGGTGCGGCCGCTGAAGGACGCGCCGGGCGCGCCGGGCGCGCCGGTGGAGGACGGCGACTGGTAGACGCGGGCGAGGACGGGCGCCGGGGCGCGGGGGCCGCCGCGCCCGGTGGGCGAGCCGTCCTCCTCAGCCGTCGCCGTCCGTGCGCTGCCGTTGCAGGGCCCGCGGGCAGGAGGTGGCGTTCGCCTGCGCCAGCAGCACGTGCACCCGCTCCGTGAGCTGTGCGACGTCGTCGGCGGGGGCGTGGAAGGGCAGTCGTACGTCACCGTGGGCGCGGGCGCGCTCGACGCGCAGCGTCAGTCCGTGCCGGTCGACGGCGAGGGGCCGTACCCGGACCGCCCCGTGCAGGCTGTCGGCGTCGACGAGCCGGGTCAGCCGCTCCACCGCGTCGCCGTGGCAGTCCGCGAGGTGGGTCAGCAGTCGCGCCTCCGCCAGGGCCAGCGGGTCGGGCCGGGCGGCGACGAACTCGTCGAGGCCGACCACCACCGCACCGGCCGGACGGCGCAGCACCACGCGCGTGGGCCGGAAGGCCAGGTGACCGTCGTCCGGGGCGAACCAGCCCGCCAGCCAGAGCCGGGCCCTGATCCGCCCGCGTACCGGGACGGGCGCCACGTCGGCGAACTCCAGCACGGCGGACGGCTCTCCGCGGGGCGCGCAGATCGCCGCGGCGAGCAGCGCGCTGTCCTCGGGCACGTGCAGCAGCACCCGCCCGTCGTCGGACACGGTGTGCGCGCCGACGAACTCCTCGCGGCCGCCCTCCGCGGTCACCGCGCAGGACCAGGCGGCGGCGAGCACGGAGCGGGCCTGCTCCGCCGCGGCGGGCGCGGCCGTCCAGGTGGTGTGGTGGTCGCCCATCCCCAACCTCCGTCATCAGATCATCAAGCGTTAGCTCATTAGGTAAGGCTCACCTAACTTATCGGAGATCGAGGCGTGGGCCAACCAGGACGCGTGATCTTTGCGAGACCTTTTCACCGCGCCGGACGGCGCACGTCAGCGACGTGCGGACGCGTTCGGCGGTGCGACGGGAGCCCTCAGGGCGCGATGGCGCCCAGCAGGGCCCGGGCGCACAGGTCGCGCACCTGCTCCCGGGTCGGCTCCGACTCCCGCAGCCACTCCAGGCAGACCGCGGTGGTGAACGCCAGCCAGCCGCGCACCGCGAGCCGCACGTCGGCCCGCTCCGCGAGGACCGGGGCGAACTCGGGATCGGCGGCGAGCGCCGCGAGGATCTGCCGCTCCTGCGCGGCCAGCGCCCGGCGGTAGACCCGGCGCACCGCCTGGTCCCCGGCCGCGTCGGCCCGGTGGAAGGCGCGGTACCCGTGGGCGTGGGCCCGGACGTACTCCAGGTACGCGTCCAGGCCGGCGGTGAGCTGCTCCCGGACGGGCATGCCGGGCACGGCCGCGGTCATCCGCAGCATGCGCTCGCTCTCGCGCTCGACGATCGCCGCGAAGAAGTCCCGCTTGTTCGGGAAGTAGTGGTACAGCAGCCCGCGGGAGACGCCGGCGATCTCGGCGACCTGCTCGATCCACACCTCGTCGTAGCGGCTCTCCGAGAACAACCGCGCGCCCACCGACAGCAGCTGCTCCCGGCGCTCCCCCGTGCTGAGCCTGCGGCGGGTGCGCTCGCCCTGGTTCGCGGCCATGCCCGCACCTTACTTGACGCCGGTTCAACAACGGGACGAGACTGGGCGCGTTATTGAATCCATGTACAACACGCTTGCCTCTGCACGTGCAACACGCCGCTTGGTCAAGGGAGATCGCGTCATGGCGAGCACGACGAACGGACTGGCCGCGGACGGGCTGCCGAAGGGGTTCCGCAGCGCCGAGCTGGGCTGGCCCGAGTTGCACCGCATCCCGCGCCCGCCGTACCGGCTCCCCCTGCTCGGGGACGTGGTCGGGGCGAGCAGGCACACCCCGATGCAGGACTCGCTGCGCTACGCCCGGCGGCTGGGGCCCATATTCCGGCGCCGGGCCTTCGGCAACGAGTTCGTCTTCGTGTGGGGCGCGGAGCTCGCCGCCGACCTCGCGGACGAGGAGCGGTTCGCCAAGCACGTGGGTCTCGGTGTGGCCAACCTGCGGCCGGTCGCCGGGGACGGGCTGTTCACGGCGTACAACCACGAGTCCAACTGGCAGCTCGCGCACGACGTGCTGGCGCCCGGTTTCAGCCGGGAGGCCATGGCGGGCTACCACGTGATGATGCTGGACGTGGCCGCACGGCTCACGGACCACTGGGACCGGGCGCGGACGGCGGGCCGGACGGTGGACGTGCCCGGGGACATGACCAAGCTGACGCTGGAGACGATCGCGCGGACCGGGTTCGGGCACGACTTCGGGTCCTTCGAGCGGTCCCGCCCCCATCCCTTCGTCACCGCGATGGTGGGCACGCTCAGCTACGCGCAGCGCCTGAACACCGTGCCCGGCCCGCTGGCCCCGTGGCTGCTGCGCGGCGCGAGCCGTCGCAACACCGCCGACATCGCGTACCTCAACCGCACGGTCGACGACCTGGTCCGCGCCCGTCGCGCGGCGGGCGGCACGGGTGGGGCGGGCGACCTGCTCGACCGGATGCTGGAGACGGCCCACCCCGAGACGGGCGAGCGGCTGTCGCCGGAGAACGTCCGCCGGCAGGTCATCACCTTCCTGGTGGCCGGCCACGAGACCACCTCGGGGGCGCTCTCCTTCGCCCTGCACTACCTCGCGCAGCACCCCGAGGTCGCGGCCCGGGCCCGGGCGGAGGTGGACCGCGTGTGGGGCGACACCGAGGCGCCCGGCTACGAGCAGGTGGCGAAACTACGGTACGTGCGCCGGGTGCTGGACGAGTCGCTGCGGCTGTGGCCGACCGCGCCCGCCTTCGCGCGGGAGGCCCGCACGGACACGGTCCTGGGCGGTACCCATCCGATGCGGCGCGGTGCCTGGGCGCTGGTGCTGGCGGGGATGCTGCACCGCGATCCGCGGGTGTGGGGGCCGGACGTCGAGGAGTTCGACCCGGACCGCTTCGACGCCAAGGCGGTGCGCGCGCGAGCCCCGCACACCTTCAAGCCGTTCGGGACGGGGGCGCGGGCGTGCATCGGACGGCAGTTCGCGCTGCACGAGGCGACGCTGGTGCTCGGGCTGCTGCTGCGCCGCTACGAACTCCGGCCCGAGCCGGACTACCGGCTGCGGGTCACCGAACGGCTGACCCTGATGCCGGAGGGACTGCGCCTGCGGCTGGAGCACCGGGGCGGCCCGGACCCGGCCCGCGCGGCCGTCACCGAGGAGGCCGCCCCAGCGCCCCGCTGTCCAGTGCACCGGGTGGGTGACTGACCCCGGCAGTACGGTGCCTGCACCGCCCCGGAGCCGCGGTGAGCTGCGGCTGCGCTAGCGCGCGAAGACCTCGAAGGTCACCGCCGGCCTCCCGCCGAACCGCTCGCCGGCGGCCTCGGCGTAACCGGTGAGGAATCCGCGCACGTACGTCTCCGGGTCCTCGTCGGTGAGCACCTCGATGTACGTGCGGTGTTCGAGCAGGGAGCGGACCGCGCGCTCCAGTCCGGGCCCGGCGTCCACCGCGTGCGTGGGCGAGGAGGAACCGGCGACCGCGACCCAGCGCACGCCGTCCCAGGGTTCGAGGCCCTGCTCGGTCAGCTCCGGGAAGATCCAGCGGTTGCCGGCGTCGCCCGCCGCGTCCAGCGTGGCGCGGCCGACGGCGACGTGGTCCGGGGTGTTCCAGGCGACGCCGCCCCAGGTGTCGCGGTGGTTGAGGGTGATGACCAGCTCGGGGCGGTGCCGGCGGATCGCGGCGGCGATGTCGCGGCGCAGGGCGATGCCGTACTCGATGACACCGTCCCGGTGGTCGAGGAACTCCACCTCGCCCACCCCGACCACGGCCGCGCTCGCCCGCTGCTCCCGCTCCCGCACGGCCGCGCACGCACCGGGCTCCAGGGTGTCGATGCCCGCCTCGCCGCGGGTCGCGAGGACGTAGGCGACCTCGCGGCCCTCGTCGGTCCAGGAGGCGATCGCCGCCGAGCAGCCGTACTCCAGGTCGTCGGGGTGGGCGACGACGGCGAGGGCGCGCCGCCAGTCGCCGGGCATGGGCTCCAGTTGCGTGGTCGTCGGCTCCGTCATGCCCGCACAGTAACCCGGGGCGCCGGCGCCCACCCGGGATTCGGAGAGCCGGCCGCGGCGCCGGTCAGCCCTCGTCGCGGGCGAGGGCGAGCAGCCGGTCCAGGACCCGGGGTCCGCCGGCCCGCACACCGTCGTGCTCGAACTCGTCGGTGACCCAGGTGCGCAGGGAGCGGACGGCACGGGCGGTGGTCAGCGCGTGGGCGGTGTCGACGTACATGTCGTCGTGGTAGACGGCCGCCGCGGCCGGTACCTCGTTCACGGCGAGGCGGGCGGGGTCGTACAGCGGGGTCCAGTCGGTGCGGGCGGCGAGGTGCTCGGCGGTCTCGCGCAGCGGACGCAGCGCCGGGTCGCAGTCGAACATCCAGGGGTGGACGGACTCACCGGTGAACAGGAGCGGCTCGTCGCCCGCCAGCGCCTTGGCGGCGTCGAAGCGCGGGAACTCGGCGCGGACCCGCTCCGCCGACCAGTCGGTGGGGCGCGTGTCCTGGCCGTAGATGGCCTCGTGGACGAGGGCGTAGAGCGGGTGACCCGCGTACGAGAGCAGGTTCTGCGCCTGCTCCTGGAAGGCGTCGGACAGCTCGTGTCCGTGCGGGGTGCGGACGAAGGCGTCCTCCAGGAGGAAGTGCAGGCGGTGACTGCCGTCGCCGGCGCCGAGCATGGCGCCGAGGGACTGGAAGGCCTCGACGGTGAACCGGTAGCCGTTCGGCAGGACGACGTCGCGGGTGAGCAGGTGGTCGGCGATGCGGCGGGCGCGTTCGACGTCCTGCGGGTAGCGGTCGTAGTGCGCGAGGACCTTGCGTTCGATGCGGGGATAGGCGGCCCGGTAGATGTCGTCGGCGTGGGCGTCCAGGGAGGGCAGGCCGCCGGTGATCAGGGCGGTGCTCAGACCCTCGGGGGCCAGCGACAGGTACGCCACGGTGCAGAAGCCGCCGAAGCTCTGGCCGAGGACGGCCCAGGGGGCGCCGCCGGTGACCCCGGGGCGGATGGTCTCGCAGTCCCGGACGATGGCGTCGGCGCGGAAGTGGGTGAGGTACTCGGCCTGCTCGGCCGGACCGCCGCGCAGCGGGAGCGTCTGCCGGTTGGCGGGCGTGGAGGCGCCGGTGCCGCGCTGGTCCAGGAGCAGGACGCGGTACTCCTTCAGGGCGCGGCCGAGCCAGGAGGGCCGGCCGACGAAACGGTTCGCCCCGAAGCCGGGGCCGCCCTGGAGGTAGACGAGCCACGGCAGGTCCTGGTGCGCCTTGTCGCTCGCGACGGCCTCGCGGGCGTACAGCTCGATCGTCTCGCCGGCGGGGTCGGCGTGGTCGAGGGGCACGGTGAAACGGCGGTCGGTGAGGACGACGCCGGGCTGGCGGTAGCTGACGCTCAACGGGGCTCCCTGGGCGGACGGATCCGACGGTGAAGATTTCTCGGCCGTGCCCCAGTTCAGCACACGACCCTGCGGCCGCCGACCCCCGGGATCGTGAAATCGTGCTGAACGGCCGGTCAGCGGGCGACGAGGCTGGAGCGCCGTACCACCAGTTCGGGCTGGAGCACGACCCGCCGGTGCGCGTGGGTCCGCTCGGTTCCCTGGAGGTCCGTCTCCTCCAGGAGCAGCTCGGCGGCCAGGGCGCCCATCGTGACGGCGGGCTGGCGCACGGAGGTGAGCGGGACGGCCGCCGCGGCGGCGAACTCGATGTCGTCGTACCCGACGATCGCGAGGTCTTCCGGCACGCGGACGCCCGCCGCGTAGAGGGCCTGGAGGACGCCGAGCGCGAGCAGGTCGTTGGCGCAGAACACCGCGGTGGGACGGTCGGTGAGACCGAGCAGACGGGCGCCCGCGTCCCGTCCGGCGGCGACGTCGAGGCGTTCGGTGGGCAGCTCGCGCAGGGCTTCGGGGCCGAGTCCGGCCTCGGCCAGCGCCCGCAGGGCGCCGGTGCGGCGGTCGCGCACCTGGTGCAGGCCGGGCGGGCCGCTCACGTAGGCGACGGAGCGGTGGCCGGCGTCCACCAGGTGCCGTACCGCCAGCGCGCCGCCCGCGACGTCGTCGACGGAGACGGAGCACTCGGTGGTGCCCTCGGCGACCCGGTCGACCAGGACGAAGGGGATGTTGTGGCGCCGGAAGCCCTCGATGTTGCGGCCGGTGGCGTCGGCCGGGGTGAGCAGGACGCCGCGGACCCGCTGTTCAGCGAAGAGCGAGAGGTACTCGGCCTCCTCCCCCGGGTTCTGGGCGCTGTTGCAGACCATCACGCCGAGACCGGCGTCGCGTGCGGCCCGCTCGGCGCCGCGGGCGACGTCGACGAAGAACGGGTTGCCCATGTCCAGGACGAGCAGCCCCATGATCCGGCTGCGGCCCGCGCGGAGCTGGCGCGCGGACTCGCTGCGGACGTAGCCGAGCCGGTCGATGGCGGACAGCACCCGCGCCCGGGTCTCGGTGGCGACGGTGTCGGGGCGGTTGATGACGTTGGAGACCGTGCCCACGGACACTCCGGCGGCTCGGGCGACATCCTTGATACCCACCGAATGGGCCATCGGGCAGGGACCTCCAGGGTCGGGTCGGGGAACGTGGGCCAGCGACGCGGGGCGGCCGGGAGACGTTCACATTACCCGCGGCGTTCTCCTCCCCCCGTTCCCGTATCCGGACTACCCTGCGTTTCGTCCGGTGATCAAGACGTCCCGCGCGGTCGACGGGACCGACCCCAGGAGCCGCGATGCGTGTCGCCCTGTTTCTGACCTGTGTCAACGACACGCTGTATCCGGACACCGGCCGGGCCGTGGTCGCGCTGCTGACCCGGCTGGGCGTCGAGGTCGACTTCCCGATGGCCCAGACCTGCTGCGGGCAGCCGCACTACAACACGGGGTACCGGCACGAGGCGGAGCCGCTCGCCCGGCGCTTCGCCGAGGTCTTCGGGTCCTACGACGCGATCGTGACGCCTTCGGGTTCGTGCGGGGCGATGGTGCGGGAGCTGTATCCGCGGATGGGCGAGCGGGCGCGGGCCGAGGGGCGCGGGGACACGCTCGGGGCTGCCCTGGCGCCGGTGGTGCCGAAGACGTACGAACTGACGGAGTTCCTCGTCGACGTGCTCGGGGTGACGGACGTGGGGGCGTACTACCCGCACACCGTCACCTACCACCCCACCTGCCACGGGCTGCGGAGCCTGGGCCTGGGCGACCGGCCGCGGCGGCTGCTGGAGGCGGTCGAGGGGCTGGAGCTGGTCGAGCTGCCGGGGGCGGAGGAGTGCTGCGGCTTCGGCGGCACGTTCGCCGTGAAGAACGCCGACGTGTCGGCGGCGATGGGCCACGACAAGATCCGCAACGCCCTGTCCACCGACGCGGACGTGCTGTGTGGTGCCGACAACTCCTGCCTGATGCACCTCGGCGGAATGCTGCGCCGCCAGGACGCCCCGCAGCGGACACTGCACCTCGCGGAGATCCTCGCGAG